>DVKD01000043.1 GCA_018716285.1 Candidatus Merdivicinus faecavium | reverse complement strand
TCGTAAAGCCGTTCTTTTGGGCGTAGTCCTCCAAAATGCGCTTTTGGTTTTCTATCGACACGCTTTCCCCGGCTCGTTCATCGTCATGGGAAAGACGCTCGTACAGGGCTGTGATTTTTCCCTTGTCCGGTTGTTTCTTCATGGGGTGTAACCTCCTTTCTTGAGGGTGCGCGCTCCCTTTATCCTTATTGTAAATTACCATTGGGGTCTACCACCACATAGGAGCTATGGGCCTGCAAAAGCTGGGGCGTGAGCCAGAACCGGGTCTTGCCGGAGCCGGAGGAACCGACCACACAGCAATTCAAATTCCGGGCGTTGGCGGGGACAGCGGGCCGGGTGTTGGTGGTGAGAAATTCCGTCCCGGTGAGGATGATGTTGTTCTCAAACTTGGGGTCGGTGAAAGGCTTGATGTCCTTTTCCGTCCCCCAGCGGGCGGAACCGTACTCCTCGTCCCGGCGGTACTTTTGGGCTTTTTTGCTTTTCTGGTAGATAACCAGCCGGATTGCAACGGCCCCCACGATGCCCGCCAGCCAGTCAAAGGGATTGAGCCCCGGCGCGAAGTCGGCAAAGGCCGGGCCGAGGGCTGCCACCATCCCCACCAGCTTGTGGGCCATATCCGCCCCCGCCGCCAGACGGTAGGCCGTCCCCACCTTTAGGCAGGCCCAGCCGATGAACAGATAGGGGAGGTTGGGGAGCAGGAATTTCTTGATTTTATCTGTCCTCATGGGCGGCCTCCTTTATACGTTCTTTCTTGTGGGCGGGGTTATGCAGTATCTCGGCGGCGGCCCGTCTGAGCTGTTCCCGGATGGGTACGCGGTCTGTCTTTGCTTTATCCAGCACCCGGCGGGAATACTCCCCGAAACAAGCGGTGATAGCGTCCGCCTGCCCGCTCTTGAAGAACAGCAGGTACTTGTCCGGCCCGGTCTTGTAAAAGGCATAATCCACATTCCACTTCCGGGCCACCCGGTCAAATTCCTTTGGGGCCCCGGTGAGCTCGATGCTGTTGGTCGCCGCGCCGTGGGCCATCAGCTTTTTCACGGATTGCCTGCCGTGGGGCGTCTGGTGGGCCCGGTATTCCTTTTGTATCTTCCGGCCAGCCGCCCGGAGCGCATAGGCCAGCCCCCGGGCCGTCAGCTTTCCCGTCCGTATGGACAGCGCGATGGTGCGCCGGGAAACATCCTCGTCAATCAATCAAAACCGCCTCCTTTCATGGTGGATAAGCCCTCCGGCCTTTGGGACAAAATGTCTCGAAGTCACCGCCCCTCCCGGCCCGGCTCCGGGCGGCCCCGGTCAGCCGCAGAGGGAAAGCGGTCAATCACTTCCTTATAGGCCGCCATCTGCTCCCGGATATTGAGCTGGGGATAGGAAAAAACACGGTGCTCTTTGGGAATATCCTCTATCCCGTGGTAAATCTCTTTGAGGTCGCCAGTCTGGACGATATAGCCGCCGGGGGCAAAGTGGCCGTTTTCGTTGGTGGATACGTCCCGCCCGTATGCCTCATAGTCAAAATAGTCTTTCAGCTCGGCGGGTATCGCCAAGTCCTCCGTATAGTAGCGGCCCAAATCGTCCTCGCCCTCAATCTCCGGGTAAAATTCAAAGCTGTCCAGATTTTCCGCAAGGTTGATAACGTCCGCCAAGCCGGAGGTATGCGTCCCCATGCTGAGGGCCGCGCCGAATTTCTCAAAATCGTCCGGGGCCATTTCCGAGAGCAGGCAGGCCAAATGGTTCAGCTCGTCCAGACTTTCATATTCCCCGAGGGAGCCCGAGAGCTCCGGCAGGATGCCGCCAAAGTCATAGCTGGCAATAAAAATCTCATCATAGCGTATGCCGTCCACGCCGATCTCCTTTAGGAGCGCCTGCACCGCCTGGGGGCTGGCGGGGAACGAAAGCGGCTCCCCGGCCAGCACTCCCTCGTTGTATTTCCCGAGGTTGGCAACGTGCGCCTCGAACAGCGCGGCCACGTCAGCGGCGGCCCTGGCCCTTGACGGTCAGGATGCCCTCAAGGGTGGTGGCGGTGATGCCCAGCCGCTGGGCCACGGCGATGTCGTTCTTCATGGACTCGGTGACGGTATGCCCGCACACCACCAGCACCCGGGAGCGGCGGAGCAGGTCGCGGCCAATGTCGATGCTGCTCTTGTGCTCCTCGGGAACCGCGTCATTGAGGAAAAGGGGCAGGAACAGCGCCGGGCAGATAGGGGCAAAGCCCGCATCATAAACCGCCCGGCAGTACTGCGCGGCCAGCTCCGCATTTTCCGTGTCGCCGCCATACCAAGCGGCGGTGATGTAAGCAAGGGGTCGTTTCATAGTCGTTTACCTCCGATATTTTGATAGTTGTCGTTCAACCCTATCCCCCCGCCCTTTCCCAATCATGGGAAAGGGGGCGGCTCTGGAGGATATATCCCCCGCCGCGCCGGGAGGGGTGGCACAGCCGGGGCGGGCCGTCAAGGGCAAGCCGCCGCAGGCGGCGGGCGTTCCGCCCCTTGACTGCCCACTCCCGGCTGTACTCAGTAGTAGGCGGCGACGGGGGATATACCACCAGAGCCCCTCTCTAAAAGAACGCCATGCAAGGCGCGGGGGAAGGGCGCGGGAAAGAGAAAAGCCTTGGGACAAAATGTCTCAAGGCTTACTTTTCCCGGTCGGTCTTTTTCTCCGGGGCGGTGCGCTCCGGGGGCTGTTTCTCTTTCCATGCGTCCAGCAGGGACATAATCTGGTCTTTCATCTCCCGGGGCGTGGCGTCCTTGCCGAAATACTTCCCCAGTTCAGCGGCGGAAATAATCACCTTGTCTACCTCCTTTTTCTCACGGCTCAAAATGCCGTCAATCACATCGCCGTTCAGTTTCCCGTCCTTGTCCAGCTTGCGGAGCTCCTGGGCCTGTGAGAGCGAGGGGGACGCCTGCTCGCCCTCAATGGAAACGGCGATGAACCTCTGGTTCTTGGGCTTGATGAACGAGATTTCCACGGCGGGGGTGAAAGACAGCTTTTTCTCGTTCACCATAGACTGGAGCTCCGGCACGAGTTCGGTCAGCCGGATATACCGCTGCACCTGCTTGTAGTTCATGCCGTTGCGCTCCCCCACGATTTCCGTGGAGCGTTTCCCCACGTCCCCGGCGGCCACGCCCTCCAGCTTTGACCCCTGGTGGCTGATGGCCTCCACCTGCATCTTCAGCGACTGCGCCTTTTCCATCGGCAAAATCTTTTCCCGGTGGCGCAGGTTGTCGTCCGTCATAGCGAGGATGGCCTCGTCATCCGTCATGTTGCGGATGATACAGGGCATATTTGCGAACCCGGCCAGCTCACTGGCCCGCTGGCGGCGGTGGCCCGCGATGATTTCATAGCCGCCGCCCTCGCGGGGACGTACCAGCGCGGGCTGGTGCACGCCGTTGTCCTTGACGGACTCCACGAGCCCTTTCATTTCCGCATCGTCCCGCACCCCAAAGGGATGGTCTTTGAACGGGAACAGCTCCGAAAGGTTGAGATATACAATCTCTTCCTTTTCGGCGCGGGTCGCGTCACGGGGCTGGGGCGGCACTTCCGGCGCAGGCGGGGGAGCGGCGGGGGCCTCTTCCGTGCCCTTTACCGTTGCGGCCTTTCCGCCCTTGCCTTGGGACATTTTGTCTCGAGGTGGGGACGGGGGCTTGTCCGTGGCCGCCTTGTCAGCCTTGGCCGGGCGGCCACGGCGGGCCCCCGTCCCTCCCGGTTCGCCGGGCCCCGCCTTTTCTTCCTTGGGCTTGCGGCCCCGCTTGACTTTGGGCTTTTCCGGCTCGGGCGCTTTTTCCCCGGCGGTCTTGCCCTCTTTGGCGGGCCCCTTTTTCTCAGCAGCCTTTTCCTCCGGGGCCGGGGTGGGCGGCTGTTCCGGTTCGGGCGGCTCGTTCTTTTCCACCTCCGCACGTTCCGCCGCCCGGCGCTCCGCCATCAGCTTTTCGATCTGGTCAGCGGAGACATTCACCTCGCCGGGGGCCCCGGCGGGGGCATCCTGGGCGGGCGCGTCCCCGGCGGCCTGCTCGGGAGTGTTCTCCGGGGCCGGGGGCTCCGGCGCGGGAGCGTCCTGGGCAGGAGCACCCTCGGGGCCAGCATCGAACAAGCTGGGCTGGGGATTTTCTTCCTGGCCTGTGTTCAGTTTTTCGTCTGCCATTCGTTACCTCCTTTTTTAATTTCGTGAATGTTGCACAAATCTTGCGCTAAAAGTTTGTTACTATTTTTTCGCCTCCCTCCCGGCTATCCACGCAAAAAAGCCGCCCGTTTTTTCATGCCGGACGGCTTTTTGCGTAATGTGATAGCTCTGATTAAATTTTTTTGTGGGTGTAGGCTCCGAAAAGCCTTGATATTACAGTGTTCCTAATAGGAGACATTCATACGGTCGGTGTCCAACGCTCCGGATTTAACCATATCCGACAGGATTCCTATTTCCATGTCGTGCATCATAGTGTTAGCTTTTGCGATTGCCGCATTAACAGGGATGTTGTGCTTTTCCGGCTCAAAACGATAATCAACTACTTCCAGAAACATCTCTTGTGCGACCTTTGTTCGGGTGATACGTTGTTGGATTTCCTTGAAATCTACCGTGTTGACCTTATCGCTCAATAGCAAAAGATTCTTTCGCTGTATTGTCTGATGCGAGCGGAGCTTTTTCTCACCGTCTCTTTCAGTACAGCCAGCCCTAATTTGAGCAACGACTACCGGATATATTTTTTTGCCGTCAATTACAATATCGCCAATCTTATAAGTTCGCCTAGACCCATCCATGAAGAACGAAAAATTTGAAAAGGTGCGATCTTCCACATAGAGGTCATATTTCCGTATTTTCTTAGACTTATCTGTTTCAAACGGTTCCCCAATTACTTTGATTTCATCGCCTTCGTCCTGATACGGTTCTTGATAATAATGATCAAGATCAAGGCTTTCATTTTGATACAGTGCAACGCCGCACTTATCAAATATTTTATTCAGTGTAGGCATGATAAACCTCCAGCAGCTATTATCGTAAATGACCTTTCCCATATCGGAAGGACTAAATTTGCCCGCTGATCCTGCTGCGTCAATTCGCACCCGCAAGGTGGAATCCGCCCCACGATTTCGAGTTAGAGTCGCTATTGTCTGCGGCTCAATTTTCATTTTCGGCGGGCTTCTTAACGTACTTTCCGCTTTTGATCCTCGCGTCTGCGGGCTTCGGCTCATCATCGGGGATTGCCCATCTGTTGCCGATTTTCACCGCACCCGGTATGCGTTCTTCGTTGCACAATATCTGTATGCGCCGTGATGAGATACCCCACCTCTCGGCGGTCTGCGGGACAGAAAGATACTTCATAGTTGCAGCCCTCCCGGTCTGTCCTCTCGGCTTGTTCGCCTGATCCTAGTTACAATAAATCACTATACATTATAATCCGATTAGCGAATAAAATCAAGAGGGTTTCCGAAAAGTTCAAAAAGCATTTTCAAATCGCACAGATAGGGGTTTGGGTACTCCCAACAAGAAAAATGAGCGTAGGGGCTGTAAGCCCAAAACGCCCATTTTGCCGATGTGTACGGACACCGGCTGTGCTTGCTATTCTCTAAAATCTCATATCCGCAGATATACTGCGCTCTCGTTCTTGAAAAAGCCGAGGGCGCATTTTTATAGAAATTTTTCGCATATCGGTGGACAAACGACGAAAAAATGTCCGTTGAAAAGTGGGAGATATTTTTACATTCAGCCTTGATATTCTCTGCTCAAATGTACGTTGTAAAGTGAGAGGTTTATTTTCGCTGATACCTGCGTTTCAGCCAAAAATTGTCCGTTGTAAAGTGAAAGGGTGCCAAGTTTTCCATCTGAAATGTCCGTTGTAAATTGAAGGGAGTGTTTTTATGGCAGACCGAACAAGACCAATACGAATTGAATTCTGCGTCACCGAACAGGAAAAGGAACTCATAGAAAGCAAGATGGCGCAGCTTGGTACACGCAACATGGGCGCATATCTCCGAAAGATGGCGATCGACGGATATATCATCAAAGTGGATTACACCGAGCAAAAGAAACTCGCTGCTGCTGTCAGCCGAGCCGCTGCGAACATCAACCATATTTGCCGCCGTATCAATCAGACCGGGCATTTTTATGAGGATGATATCGTCGAGTTAAAAGCGAAGCAGCGTGAAATTTGGGAACTATTCAAACAGTCGCAACGGGCTGAATTATGACCACATCGGGATTATCCGTATGTGGAGTTACCGTACACGGTTTTTCAGATCACGGATAGCCTGACGTTCAAGACCGTACCGTAACCGGATTTCCGGACAGTGGATTTCCGAATGGTTATCGAGCATGAAATTCATACTCTAATCAATAAGAAATAAATTAACTTTCAAGAAAGTCATCCATCGATCCAATCAATACACCTGATAGGATGGATGGGATAGGAGGTCCTATGAAGCAAGAGTTGAAGCAAGAGTTTTGTAAATTTACAGTAGAGAGCCTATCGGCATCGTACATACCTTTTCCTCGTTTTCTCATTGAGGATTGCTTTGCAGAGCTCACCAACGATGCAAAGGTACTGTACGCGCTTATGCTGGATAGAGCCAGCATTTCAAAGGTCAACGGTTTTGTCGAGGCAGACGGCACGATCCGTCTCTACTTCACAGTGGAACAGGCACAGAAGAAGCTGCACCGCAGCCGCCAAAGCGTGACACGGATATTTCAGCAGTTGGAGTCCAGCGGATTGATCTGCCGCAAGAAACAGGGGCTTGGGAAGCCCGCACTGATTACGCTTAATTATCCGTCCAATGCAAAGCTGATCCAGCCAAAGGAGACGGGCGAAAATTTGTCAGGATAAAGGTAGAAAATCGGATAATTTATGCACCACAAGCGACACAAACGCTGTGGGGCATATCTTTACTCATCCGCGCCATAAAACTCGCCTGTGCGCTGTGAAGGGAGGAACGGAATGAAGAAAAAGAGCGGCTATGATGTGAATGATGTCAACTCCGCCGAGATTCCGGAGTTTGTATATGAATCTCTGGCAAGGAGCCTGCTGCCGGTAATTCAGAAGTATTATGAAAGTGATGAGGGTAAGCGGGCATTTTCCGAATGGAAAGAGAAAAAAGAAGTCGCGGAGAAAAGCGCTACATAAAACAAATGGGAGGATTGCCATACTCGGCAGTCCTCCCATTTTTGCGTTTACCAATCTGCAATTTCCTCGATATATACAATAAATCCGAACCCATTTCCGACTGGATAAAGGTTCGGATTATATTGATTTGGTGGAGACGATCGGGATCGAACCGACTACCTCTTGAATGCCATTCAAGCGCTCTCCCAGGTGAGCTACGCCCCCGTTTGTTTTGTGCGCTCTCTTGAGTGCTTTATTAGTATAGCACAGCCCGGCGGAAATTGCAAGCGTTTTTTTCAAAAAAACCAGGTTTTTTTGAAAAAAGGAAAAACTCACAGAAATATTCCATAAAATGGAACAAATCTGCACAATAAACCTTCGGCCGGGTCTGCGTGCAGGCGGAAATCGCCGGGCGGGGTTCATAGAATTTTCACCACAAAAATTTCCGTTCATGCTATAATATTCTTAGGAATTACGCCCGGTCAAAGCGCCGCGGCCGCTAAGGAGACAACCCGATGAACATACTGCTGTTTTTAACGCCCAAACACGATGTGGCGTATCTATACGACGATTTTACTATGCGCCAGGCGCTGGAAAAAATGGAGTTCCACCGCTATTCGGCCATTCCCATCCTCGACCGCACCGGCCGCTATGTCGGCACCATCACCGAAGGGGACCTCCTCTGGGAGGTCAAGCGCAAGGGGAGCCTCAGTATGCGCAAGGCTGAGTCGATTCCCGTCGCGGAGATTCCTCTCTCCACCCGCAACGAGCCGGTCCGGGTGGATACCACGATGGAGGAGCTCATCGAAAAGGCCCTCAACCAGAATTTTGTCCCAGTCATCGACGACCGCGGCTATTTTATCGGCCTGGTCAAGCGGAAAGCCATCATCCAGTACTGCTACGAGCGGATGCAGAACCACTCCGCCGGATTCGCGACCAGCCTGGAAACCGAAGGCCCCGCCGAGCGGGAGCTTTCCTTCCGCCCCGCCGTCGAGGAGGATATCCCCCTCCTCCTTTATTATGTAAAGGAATACGCGAACTACGAAAAGCTCGGCCAGCCGGTCTCGGCCGACGAGGAGACCCTGCGGGAATTCCTTTTCCGGCGCAAAACCGCCGAGGCGGTGATCGGGGAGGCGGACGGCCAGCCGGTCGGGTACGCCCTCTATTTCCACAACTTCTCTACCTGCATGGGCAGGGCAGGGCTGTACCTCGAGGACCTCTATATCCACCCCGCCTACCGCGGGCGCGGGTACGGCCGTCTCTTCCTGCGCCGCATCGCCCAGCTCACCCTCGAGCGGGGATGCAGGCGGCTGGAATGGTGCTGCCTGGACTGGAAGAAATCGAGCGTCCATTTTTATAAGGAAATCGGCGCCCGGCCGATGGAGGGCTGGACCATCTTCCGCCTGGACGGGGAAAATCTGGAAAAAATGGCAAACCAGTGAGATTTTGCGGGCATCTGCAATGCGGAAAAAGTACCTGGTTCCAAAATTTTGCAATATTTTTGGAATTGTTTTGGGACGCCTTGACTTTTTATGTATAAAAAGTCAAAATAGAAGGGAAGGCACAGCCGGACAGCGCAGCTTCCCTCCGGCATTTTGAACCGATTTGACATGAAAGGATGAGACCCCATGACCGATACCCAAATCCTCCGCCCTCTGGCTTATGCTTACGCGCAGGCCGCCCAGTCCGCCGCCAACGACGAGCGCCGCCTCCTCC
Source organism: Candidatus Merdivicinus faecavium (assembly GCA_018716285.1). GTDB lineage: Bacteria > Bacillota > Clostridia > Oscillospirales > Ruminococcaceae > Merdivicinus > Merdivicinus faecavium. The sequence goes on along the minus strand of DVKD01000043.1, from coordinate 52,296 downwards.
ACCGCGCCGTCAACGACCTGAAAATGATCCGCCCTGTCGTCCTGATCGACGAGATCCCCTTCCACGAGCTGGATTTCGACGGGTCGCTGACCCTCCGCTGCACCGACCCCGTCTTCCGCGGGGCCGAGGACTTCTTCCGCAAAAAGCTCTTCCAGTGGAAATATTTCCCCGCCGACATGATCCTGACCCCCTATTACCCGGTGTACAAGGTCATGACCAGCACCGGCATCGGCCTTGAGGTGGAGGAGAAGACCCTCGCCACCGACGAAAACAACTACATCGTCTCCCACGAATATCACGACCGGCTCGCTACCCCCGAAGATTTGGCCAAAATCCGCATCCCGGAGATCGGCTACGACGAGGCGGCCACCCGCGCGGTTTTTGACAAAATCGCCAATGCGGTGGGGGACCTCATCCCGGTCCGGATTACCGGCCACAACGCCTACAGCAGCATGTGGGACGAGATTTCGTTTTACCGCGGCGTCACCCCGCTGCTCATCGACCTCGCCGAGCGGCCGGAATTCAGCCACGCCATCATCCGCAAGTTCACCGACATCGAGCTGAGCGTCTCGGAGCAGATGGAGCGCCTCGGGCTCTACGAGCCGAACCCCATCGGCATCCACTGTACCGCGGCGCTGTGCAGTGGGCTCCCCGGCGAATCGGACGGCGGCCCGACCAGGCGCAGCCAGGTCTGGGGGAGGGGGATGGCCCAGATCTTCGGCTCGGTCTCCAAGGCGATGCACGAAGAGTTCGATATCGCCTATATGAAGGAGGTCTTCGCGCCCTTCGGCCTGACCTACTACGGCTGCTGCGAGCCGCTCGACCGCAAGATCGACATTCTCGAGCAGCTGCCCCACCTGCGCAAGATCGGCGTCTCCCCTTGGGCGGACGTCGACGTCGCCGCCGAAGCGATCGGGGGCAAGTACGTCCTCGCCAATAAGCCGAACCCCGCCGCGGTCGCCGCCGTCCTGGATGAGGACGCGCTCCGCAAAGAGATTTCCCGCACCCTCGCCGCCTGTAAGCGCAACGGGTGCAGCTGTGATATCGTCCTCAAGGACATCAGCTCCGCCGGCTACAAGCTGGACAACCTCGTCCGCTGGGAAAAGACGGTCATGGAGATGGTCAGAAGCTGGTAACCGCATCCTGATGCAAAAAGGGCGGCCGCGCCGGAATTGCTCCGCGCGGCCGCCCAAACGGCATTTTAATAGCGCCCGTAGGTCTGAATGGCGTACATGACCGCCCGCATGCTGGTGAGCAGCGAGCCGTTGTTGATCGACCCGGCGGTGCTGAGGTTTAACCCCCGGGCGCCGCTCGCTTTGATCATCTCGCAGTCGCGCCTGACCTCGGCGACGATGGCGTCCTCGTCGTTGCGCATGAAGGTGAAGGGGGCGAGCTGCCCGTCGATGCGGGTGCGCGGCATGTGGCGGCGGATCTCCTCGACGGTGACGGTCGGCCCGAAGTTGCAGCCGGTGAGGTTCAGGCGGCTGAGGATGGGCAGCAGGTGCCCCATCGCCGAGTCGGAATGCTGGTAGCGGGGGTCGCCAGGGTCCGGGCTGCAAAGCTCGAATACTTCCTTGAGGACCGGGTAGCCGAAGACCTCGTACATCTCGGGGGTGAGGAGGTTGCAGTCGTCGTCCGCAAAGGAAAAGCCGCGCGGCGCCTCCTCCATCGTCAGCCCCGCCTCCTCGGTCGAGACGGCGATGTAGTCCTTGATGACCTTCAAAATGGTCTGGGAGAAGCGCGCAAAAAGCTCGGGCGCGTCATAGTAGAGGAAAATCAGGTTCTCCACCCCGAAAATGGAGGTGGCGAGGGTGACCGGCCCCCGGACATTCCGCCAGAGGGCGGGCTTTGTGCCGTACTGCTCGCAGATCCGCTTTTTCTCGGCGTACCAGTTGTCCGGAAGGATGAAGTCGCGGACGTCGAGCTTATCGACCCGGTCGAGCATCGCCTCCAGCTCTTTGGGGGTTTTGCAGTGCCCCTCGAGCCAGGTGACGTTGCCGTCGAAGCGGTATTCCCCCTCGAAGACCTCGCCGATGCCCTTATAGGCGGGCAGGACGGCGTCCTCGGGCGGGTAATCCTCCCGCAGCAGCCGCCGCCCGACAATTTGCTCGGCAAGGTCGTTGTAGCGGCGGTTTAAGTCGATGCGCCGTTCGCGGGGGGTGTGCCCCCAGGGGTTGCCGGGCTCGTTTAACTCGGCAAATACACACTCGTCGCTCATGCGGATGCCGAGCGCCACCTGCGGCGCTTTTTCCGAAAAGCAGTTGTTCTCGTGGGCCAGCGCGTCGTCGGCCCAGAATTTTTCCAGATCCACCGGTTTCATGGGGAAGCCTCCTCGTATCTTAAGGTTATGCCCCCATTGTACCACAGCTTTCCTGAAAATCCAATGCAGGAACTACCTTCCGTTTGCACAAATCAAAGAAAGTGAGGATTTCCATATGCCGGACTGCATCCCGCGCGTCCACTATTTCGTCCACAAGCGCTGCACCCCGCAGTGGGAGCTGCTGCCGCAGGAAATCGCCTTTTATGACCTCACCTTTATCCTGGAGGGCCGCGCGGTCTATTACTCCCAAAACGGCGCCCACATCCTGGAAGCCGGGCAGGCCGTCTTTCTCCCGAAGGGGAGCTTCCGCTGCGCCCAGACGGCGGGGATGGAGTGCGCCGCCTTCAATTTTCAGCTCGAGGGGGCGCTCCCCTGGGCGGCGGGGCCGCTGGATTTTGAAAAAGACGAGCTCATTCTCCACCGGCTTGCGGAATTTGAGCGGGCCTGGAACAGCTTGGACGAAAACAAGGCGATGCGCTGCATGGGGCTTTTCCTCCTCATCCTCCACCGGATGCTCGCGCTGACCGGGCCGAAAAAAAGCAGCCCCCACGTCGCCGAGATCCGCCGCTACCTCGAGGAGCACTACCTCGAACGGGTAACGGTCGCGTCTGTGGCGGCGCATATCGGGCTGCATCCGACCTATTGCGGGGCGCTTTTCAAGCAGGAGACGGGGCGGACCATCCTCCAGACGGTCAACCTTCTGCGGATAAACCGCGCGGCCTCGCTGCTCGAGTACGGCGGCGCGCGGGTGACCGACGTGGCGCTGGAATGCGGGTTTTCCGACCTTTATTATTTCAGCCGGGTCTTCAAGCAGTTTACCGGCCGTTCGCCGGAGCAGTTTCTGCGGGAGAGCGGGGGGCAGGACGGCGCTACATCATGACCTGCCCGTTGATGACAATGCCGAACCGCAGGCCGAAAAATGCGGCGGCCCTGCGGCAGAGCAGCATCCGGTTCATGAAGATCTCGAAGTACTCGAGGATGGGGCAGATGGACGAGTCGATGGTGAGGCGCAGGGTCAGCACTCTTGCCTCCCGGTCGACCGAGAGGCTGCTCTGCTCGACGGCGTAGTTGACCCGGTCGTGGATGTCAAAGGCGATGGTCTCCTTGCTGCGGACCCGGGTGCGGCGGACGTCCGATTTGTCAGCCAAAATGAGGGCCGCGGCCAGCTCGTTGACCGGGCAGGCGGTGTCCTCGTCGTGGTTGCCGATGGCGGTGATGACGGCGGCTGTCTCGGCCGGCTCCATCCCGAGCTTGTCGAGGATGCGGAAGGCCATGATCGCGCCGCTCTGGGCGTGGTCGACCCGGTTGACGACGTTGCCGATGTCGTGCAGGTACCCCGCGATGCGGGCGAGCTCGATGGTGCGCTCCGGATAGCCGAGCGTCTCGAGGATGGAAGCGGCCTCATGGGCGCACCGTCCGACGTGGGCGAAGCTGTGCTCGGTGAAGCCCATCGATTCGAGGGAGGCGTCCGCCTGACGGATATAGGTGTTCACCTCGTCGTTGTGGCGGATCTGTTCAAAGGTCAGCTGCATGGGAAATTCCTCCTGTCCGGCGGCTCATTTCTGCGGGTATTTTTTGTAGCCCGGGTGCCGGCCGGTCACCTTGTAGTAGTTTTTGCGCAGGACCAGCAGCTTGTCGATCTGGTCGCGCGGGATCTCCTTCGCGCCGCCGAGCAGGTGGGCGGTCAGGCTGATCTTGGCGTACAGCTCGAGGGTTTCCATCCGGTAGTAGGCGGTCAGAAGGTCGGCGCCGACGGTCAGCGCGCCGTGGTTCTGCAAAAGCAGCACGTCGTGCTCGGCGAGGTAGGGGGCAATGGCCTCGGGGACCTCGTCGGTCGAGGGGGTGCCGTAGGGGGTGAGGGGGATGGAGCCGATGGCGATGACCGTCTCGATCATTGAATATTCGTCGAGGCTCAAGCCCGCGACGGCGTAGCCGGTGGCGGTGGGCGGATGGGCGTGGACGACGCCGTTTACGTCCGGGCGCTCGCGGTAGCAGCGCAGGTGCATCTTGATTTCGGAGGAGGGGCGGTAGCCCTCCGCGCCCTCGAGCACCTTGCCTTCGCCGTCGATGCGGACCAGCTTTTCGGGGGTGATGAAGCTCTTGGAGATGCCGGTGGGGGTGGCGAGGAAGGTGCCGTCGCCCAGCCGCACCGAGACGTTGCCGTCGTTGGCCGCGACCCAGCCGAGCTGCCACATCTTGTGGCAGACGTCGCAGATCTGATCCTTGATTTCCTGGTAATCCTGCATGATACTCTCTCCTCTTCTAGTGTTTTGCGGATTCGCCTTCTTTATTCATGATAGCACATCCCGCGCCCTTTTGCAATCAGAAAAATCGCTCCCGGCCCCCTTTTTGCGACAGCGGTCTGCACAAAAGGCGGCGGGGAAGGATGGGCGATTTGTGAGGAATTGGGTCTTGTCAAAACGGCGGTTTTGCATTAAAATAGAAGTATCGTATTTCCGTTTTGGCCCCGCATTTGTCCGGCGGGGGCAGAAAACGGGCCGTCCGGGAGAGGAAGGGAGGCCGTCTGCTTTGTTTACATGCAGCGCAGCAAGACCGACAAGCCTTCTCGGGGGGATTTTGCACACTTTCGGAGGATTCCGCGGGGTTTCTGCGGGGATTTCCGGCTGACAGGGAAACGCGCTGCGATTTTTCACAAGGTCGCAGCTTTTTCATTTTTACGATATAGATCAAGCGGAGGAATGAACATGGCAAAGAAAGTAGCAGTCATCATGGGCAGCGACAGCGACTGGGGCACTGTCAAAAAGGGCGTCGCGGTCCTCAGGGAGTACGGCGTTGAGACGGAGGTGCATGTGATGAGCGCCCACCGCACCCCGGCGCAGGCGGCCGAATTTGCCTCCTCGGCGCGGGAAAACGGCTTCGGCGTCATCATCGCCGCAGCCGGCATGGCGGCCCACCTGGGCGGGGTCCTGGCGGCCCACACCACCCTTCCCGTCATTGGCATCCCGATCAAGTCGGCGGCTTTTGACGGCATGGACGCGCTGCTGGCCACCGTCATGATGCCCAAGGGCGTCCCGGTCGCCACCGTCGCAGTCGACGGCGCGGCCAACGCGGCTTACCTCGCCGTGCAGATCCTCGCCCTCTCGGACGGCGCGCTCGCGGACAAGCTCGCGCTCGCCAAAAAGCAGATGGAGCAGGAGGTCCTCGAGAAGGACGCGAAATTGCAGGCGGAAATCAACGGCTGATTGCCGGTTTAACTTGAAGGAGGAACCAATTTGGGCGGTTTTTTTGGCGTCGTTTCGAAGAACGACTGTGTGATGGACCTTTTCTTCGGGGTGGACTACCACTCCCACCTCGGCACCCGCCGCGGCGGCATGGCGGTCTGCTCGGACAAAGGGTTTGAACGCGCGATCCACAACATCGAGAATTCCCCGTTCCGGACCAAATTTGAGCGGGACGTCGAGGAGATGCACGGCTGCATGGGCATCGGCTGCATCAGCGACTATGAGCCACAGCCTTTGATCGTCCGCTCCCACCTGGGCAATTACGCCATTACGACGGTCGGGCGGATCAACAACGAGCAGGAGCTCGTCGACCGGGCGCTTGCCCGCGGCGGCCTGCATTTTCTGGAGATGAGCGGCGGCAGGGTCAACGCGACCGAGCTCGTGGCGTCCATCATCAACGAGAAGGAGGACCTGGTCTCGGGGCTTCTGCACGTCCAGGAGGTCATCGACGGGTCGATGAGCATCCTCATCCTCACCGAGGACGGGCTTTACGCCATGCGGGACCGGTACGGCCGCACCCCGATCATCCTCGGCTCCAAGGAGGACGCCGTCTGCGCTTCCTTTGAATCCTTCTCCTACCTAAACCTCGGCTACTCCCCGCTGCGGGAGCTGGGAGCAGGGGAGATCGTCTTTGTAAGCCGCGACCTCGCGGTCGAGGTCAAATCCCCCCCGCGGGAAAAGATGAAGATCTGCGCCTTCCTCTGGACCTATTACGGCTACCCCACCTCGAGCTACGAGGGGGTGAACGTCGAGGCGATGCGCAACCGCTGCGGCGAGATTTTAGCCGAGCACGACCACGTCGAGGTCGACTATGTGGCCGGCATCCCCGATTCCGGCACCCCGCACGCCGTCGGCTACGCCAACCGGTCGGGCTACCCCTTCGCCCGCCCCTTCATCAAATACACCCCCACCTGGCCCCGCAGCTTCATGCCCACCAACCAGCAGATGCGCGACCTGGTCGCCCACATGAAGCTCATCCCGGTCGAGGCGCTCATCCGGGACAAGCGGCTGCTCTTCATCGACGATTCCATCGTCCGCGGCACCCAGATGGGCGGCACCGCCAAATTCCTCTGGGATTCCGGCGCAAAGGAGATCCACATCCGGTCGGCCTGCCCGCCCATCCTCTTCGGCTGCAAGTATTTGAACTTCTCCCGCTCGAGCTCGGAGATGGAGCTCATCACCCGCCGCACCATCGCGGAGATTGAGGGCGAGGGCGGCTTTGACCACCTCGACGAGTACGCCGACGACAAGACCGAGCGCTACCAGAAGATGGTCAGGGCCATCGCCAAAAAGCTCGACTTCACCACCCTCGGCTATCAGACTTTGGACGGGATGCTCGACGCCATCGGGATCCCGCACGACCAGGTCTGCACCTACTGCTGGACCGGCAAAGAATAAAGACAGGAAAAAGGAGAATCATTATGAAAAGCTACAGCGACACCTACAAACAGGCGGGCGTAGACGTCACCGCGGGCTACAAGGCGGTCGAACTGATGAAGGAACACGTCGCCCGCACCATGACCTCCTCCGTTTTGACGGGCCTTGGCGGCTTCGGCGGCCTTTATGAGCTGGATACGGCCGGCATGACCCACCCGGTGCTGGTTTCCGGCACCGACGGCGTCGGCACCAAGCTGAAGATCGCCTTCCTTATGGACAAGCACGACACCGTCGGCATCGACTGCGTCGCCATGTGCGTCAACGACATCATCTGCTGCGGCGCGAAGCCCCAGTTCTTCCTCGATTACGTCGCGGTGGGCAAGAATTACCCCGAGAAGGTCGCCCAGATCGTCTCCGGCGTCGCAGAGGGCTGTGTCCAGGCGGGCTGCGCCCTGGTCGGCGGCGAGACCGCCGAGATGCCCGGCTTCTACCCCGCCGAGGAATACGACCTCGCCGGCTTCGCGGTCGGGCTGGTGGACAAGGCGAAGATCCTCGACCGGGAAACCCAGGTCCCCGGCGACGTACTGATCGCCCTGCCTTCCTCCGGCGTCCACTCCAACGGCTTCTCGCTGGTGCGCAAGATCTTTAACGTCGAAAAGGCCGACCTCTCCACCTACGTCGAGAAGCTCGGCGGCACCCTCGGCGAGACCCTCCTCACCCCCACCAAGATCTATGTCAAGCCCATGTGCGCCCTCTTTGAGGAAGTCACCGTCAAGTCGGTCGCCCACATCACCGGCGGCGGCTTCTACGAAAATATGCCCCGCGCCATCAAGGACGGCCTCTCGGCCAAGATCAAAAAATCCGACGTCCGCGTCCTGCCCATCTTCGAGCTCATCCAGCAGATGGGCAAGATCCCGGAGCGGGATATGTACAACACCTTCAACATGGGCGTCGGCATGATGGTCTGCGTCGCGAAGGAGGACGCCGAAAAGGCGCTGGAAGTGCTGAGAGCAAACGGCGAGCCGGACGCCTACCTCCTCGGCGAGCTGGCCGAGAGCGGCGAGGGCGTCATCCTCGAGTAATCCGGGGAGGGGAGTCCTATGAAAAATATCGTAGTCCTGGTGTCCGGCGGCGGCACCAACCTGCAGGCCCTCATCGACGCGGAAAAACGGGGGGAGATCCCCGGCGGGAAAATCTCCTGCGTCATCTCCTCCAAGCCCGGCGTCTTCGCACTGGAGCGGGCCGAGCGGGCCGGCATCCCCCACCGGGTGGTCGAGCGCAAAGCCTACCCCGACCGGGAGAGATACTCCCAGGCCATCCTGGACGCCTTAAACGAGGAAAAAGCCGACCTGGTCATCCTGGCGGGCTTTATGATCATCCTCGACGAGCGGGTGCCCAAAGCCTACCAAAACCGGATGATGAACGTCCACCCGGCCCTCATCCCCTCCTTCTGCGGCCCCGGCTTCTACGGCCTGAAGGTCCACGAGGCGGCGCTGGCGGCGGGGGTCAAGCTCACCGGCGCCACCGTCCATTTCGTCAGCGAGGTCTGCGACGGCGGGCCCATCATCCTGCAGGCGGCGGTGCCGGTGAAAAACGGCGACACCCCGGAAATTTTGCAGAAGCGGGTCATGGAGGAGGCCGAGTGGAAGCTCCTCCCCAAGGCGGCGGCCCTGTTCTGCCAGGACAGGATCACCGTGGAAAACGGGATTGCACGGGTGGAAGAGTAACGGCGGGGGTATAGCGTTGGAATTGTAGGGGCGCATTGCGCGCCCGCGGTTTTTGGAAAACGGAATGTGATACGGCGGGCGGCCAATGGCCGCCCCTACGACACATTGTTCGATTGGTTTTGCAGAAACAATGGGACATTGGGAACGCCGCCCCCTACAAATGCGTTTTCGCAGGAGGCAGCAGAACCGTGACGCCGCAGCCTGTCGCGGCGTCTTATGCGCTCGGATGGCGGCTGTGCTGCCGCGTCAAATTGTCCAGCGCGGTCACGCGCCGGGTGGTCTTGACAAGCCTTGGATGGTTTGCTATACTGATAATGGATTTTTCCGCGTGACTGACGGATCTGTGGAGCACCACATTGGAGCGCGGGGCGAAAAATGCCGGCCGTCTGGGCAGCCTTTGTTAAGGTTGCCCTTTTTTATATGAGGATTGAAATTGAGGAGGATTTTTTATGGTATCTCTCGAAAAGGAACTGCAAGGAAACACCTACCCCGGCCGCGGCATCGTCATCGGCCGCAGCCGGGACGGCAAGCACGCCGTCATCGGCTATTTCATCATGGGCCGCAGCGAGAATTCCCGCAACCGCGTCTTCGTCAAGGAGCCCGACGGCATCCGCACCGAGGCGTTTGACCCCGCAAAGCTCACCGACCCCAGCCTCATCATCTACCATCCTGTACGCCGCCTGGGCCGCGGCTTCATCGTCACCAACGGCGACCAGACCGACACCGTCCGCGACTTTCTGGAAAAGGGCCTCCCCTTTGAGCAGGCGCTGCGCACCCGCGAATTCGAGCCGGACGGCCCCAACTGGACCCCCCGCATCTCCGGCCTGCTTTCCCCCGACGGCAGCTATAAGCTCTCCATCTTAAAGAGCGCTGACGCCCAGGGCTCCGCCTGCGCGCGCTACACCTTCGAATACCCCGGCATCAAGGGGACCGGCCACTTCCTCCACACCTACGCCCATGACGGCAATCCCATCCCCTCCTTTGAAGGGGAGCCGACCGCTGTTTCCCTCGAGGATTACGCCTGCATCAACTGCTTCACCAACGCCCTTTGGGACAATCTGAACGCCGACAACAGAGTTTCCCTCTACACCTGCTGGATCGACCTGGAAACCGGCGAATTTACCGAAAAGATCGTCAACAAAAATCAGTGATTTTTTGAAAGGATGATTGTGATGAACGAACTCGAACTCAAATACGGCTGCAACCCCAACCAGAAGCCGTCCCGCATTTTTATGCAGGACGGCAAGGACCTGCCCATCGAGGTCTTGAACGGCAAGCCCGGCTACATCAACTTCCTCGACGCCTTCAACAGCTGGCAGCTGGTCAAGGAGCTGAAGGCCGCCACCGGCCTGCCCGCCGCCGCTTCCTTCAAGCACGTTTCTCCCGCCGGCGCGGCAGTCGCCGTGCCCATGAGCGACACCCTGAAGAAAATTTACTTTGTGGACGACCTGGAGCTTTCCCCCATCGCCACCGCCTACGCCAGAGCCCGCGGCGCCGACCGCATGAGCTCCTACGGCGACTGGGTGGCCCTTTCCGACACCTGCGACGAGGCCACCGCCACCCTGCTCGCCCGCGAGGTCTCCGACGGCATCATCGCCCCGGATTACACCGAAAAGGCGCTCGAGATTCTCAAATCCAAGCGCAAAGGCGGCTACAACGTGGTGAAAATCGACCCCGATTACATGCCCGCCCCTGTGGAGCACAAGGACGTGTTCGGCATCACCTTTGAGCAGGGCCGCAACGAGCTGAAGATCAACGCGGAGATGCTGAACAATCTCCCCACCCAGAACAAAAACCTCCCCGAGGAGGCCAAGCGCGACCTGGTCATCGCCCTGATTGCCCTCAAGTACACCCAGTCCAACTCGGTCTGCTACGCCAAGGACGGCCAGGCCATCGGCATCGGCGCGGGGCAGCAGTCCCGCATCCACTGCACCCGCCTGGCGGGCAACAAGGCGGACATCTGGTACCTCCGCCAGCACCCGAAGGTCCTCGCCCTGCCCTTTAAAAAGGACATCCGCCGCCCCGACCGGGACAACACCATCGATGTGTACATTTCCGACGACTACATGGATGTGCTGGCCGACGGGATGTGGCAGCAGTTCTTCACCGAGTGTCCCGCGCCCCTTTCCCGCGAGGAGAAGCGGGAGTGGCTGGACACCCTGACCGGCGTCTCCCTCGGATCCGACGCCTTCTTCCCCTTCGGCGACAACATTGAGCGCGCGCACAAGAGCGGCGTTGCCTACATCGCCCAGCCCGGCGGCTCCATCCGGGACGACAACGTCATCGAGACCTGCGACAAGTACGGCATCGCGATGGCCTTCACCGGCATCCGCCTCTTCCACCACTAAGCCCGTGACCGGGCCGGACAAGACGCCGCGGCAGGGTGCCCCGCGATGGGCTTCGGCTGGCGTGAACAAGTCACGCCTCTGGGGTCGGACGCCCCGCGGGCCTGTGACCGGGCTGGATACCTGTGACCGGGCTGGACAAGACGCCGCGGCAGGGTGCCCCGCGATGGGCTTCGGCTGGCGTGAACGAGTCACGCCTCTGGGGCCGGACGCCCCGCGGGCCTGTGACCGGGCTGGATACCTGTGACCGGGCTGGACAAGACGCCGCGGCGGGGAGCCCCGCGTTGGGGTTCGGCTGACGTGAACAGGTCACGCCTCTGGGGCCGGATGTCCCGCGGGCCTGTGACCGGGCTGGACACCCGTGACCGGGCCGGACAAGACGCCGCGGCAGGGTGCCACGCGATGGGCTTCGGCTGGCGTGAACGAGTCACGCCTCTGGGGTCGGACGCCCCGCATCTGTAATTCGGGATGTGACGTCCGCAATGATGGCAAAACGTTGCGAAATCGGCGGGCGAACACAGTTCGCCCCTGCATTCGCGGATTATGTAAAATGGTGAGGAAACCGGCGAATGTGCATTTACCGGCATGGAATCCCGGTTTTGACAGGGTAATCGCCCGGGTCCCACCAGGCGACCCCGATGGACAGGCCGCAGCGCACCCCCTCGGCGAAACACTGGAACGCCTGCTCGTCGATGAGGTAGGTTGTGCGGTTTAGGAGGTCGAAGAACAGGTCCTTTTGCTCCTCGTTCATGCCCCGGCGCAGCTTTTCGATCAGGTCGTGCGCCTGCGGGTCGTTCTCGGGGAACACCCGGCGGTCGCGGGGGATGCTCAGGAATAGGGTTTCTAAGGCGGTTTGCATAACAATTCCTCCTTGTAAACATTTTGGATACTTCTTGATATTTAGTATAGTATCCAAAATGTATATTGTCAAGAGGTATTTCGTATGTTTCAAAAAGAAATTTTTTGTGCTCGATTAAAAGCTCTGCGATTGGAAAAAGGATTAACGCTGGAGCAGTTTGGAAAGCTATTTGATGTTAGCAAACAGGGAGCCAGCCATTGGGAGACAGGAATTCGTTATCCCAGTTTACCGGTGTTGGTTCAAATTGCTGAATTCTATGCCGTATCAACAGATTACCTTCTCGGCCTGCAGGACACGCCGAAGAACGCGGGGGATGCTCAGGAATAGGGTTTCTAAGGCGGTTTGCATACAATCAACTCCATTCAATTTTACCTTTAAGTAGATTATATTCCACTTAAAGGTAAATGTCAACTGGTATTGCTATGGATTTTGAAGAAACTTTTGCTGCCCGTGTACGGGAACTGCGCTTGAATAAGGGAATCAGCCAAAAACAGCTTGGCGAAGCGATTGGCCTGTCCCACAAAGCAATCAGCACGATCGAAAGCGGCAGCCGTTCCACCAGTATTGCAAAATTGGTGGCGTTGGCGCAGTTTTTCGACGTATCGACAGATTACCTTCTCGGCCTGCAGGATACGCCGAAAGACGCGGGGGATGCTCAGGAATAAGGCTTCCAAGGCGGTTCGCCAACGGCCAGAATGCAATTTCGGGGAATCACCCCTGAAAACATCGCGCCTGTCGTGATGTTCGCCGATTTGGCGCGCGGCTGTGCGGCCGCGTCGTCGACAAAAAAGGAGAATATTATGAAGATTTTAGTAGTCGGCTCTGGCGGGCGGGAGCACGCCATTGCCCTGAAACTCAAGGAAAACCCCGCGGTCGAGGAGATCTTCGCCGCGCCCGGCAACGGCGGCATGGCCGCGTTCTGCACAAATGTAGGCGTCAAAGCCACCGACGTGGAGGGCATGGTCGCCTTTGCGAAGGAGGCGGGCGTCGACTTCGCCGTCGTCACCCCCGACGACCCGCTGGTCCTCGGCATGGCCGACGCGATGGAGGCGGCCGGCATCCCCGCCTTCGGCCCCAGCAAGGCCGCCGCCGTCATCGAGGGCAGCAAGGTCTTTTCCAAAAACCTCATGAAGAAATACGGCATCCCCACCGCGAAATACGAGACCTTTGACGACGAAGCCGCCGCCGTCGCCTACCTCAAGGCCCAGAACGTCTACCCCGCCGTCGTCAAGGCCGACGGCCTGGCGCTGGGCAAGGGGGTCATCATCGCCAAAAACGAGCAGGAGGCCGTCGACGCCGTCCACTCGATGATGAGCGACCGGGTCTTCGGCGAGTCGGGCAGCCACGTCGTCATCGAGGAGTACCTCGAGGGCCCCGAGGTTTCGGTCCTGTCCTTCACCGATGGACAGACGCTCGTCCCCATGATCTCCTCCAAGGACCACAAGCGCGCCCTCGACAACGACGAGGGCCTCAACACCGGCGGCATGGGCACCATCGCCCCCAACCCCTACTACACCCCCGAAATTGCCAAGCGGTGCATGGAGGAGATCTTCCTCCCCACCATGGCCGCCATGAACGCCGAAGGCCGCACCTTCAAGGGCTGCCTCTACTTCGGCCTGATGATCACCAGGGACGGCCCCAAGGTCATCGAATACAACTGCCGCTTCGGCGACCCCGAGACCCAGGTGGTGCTGCCGCTTCTGAAGAGCGACCTTCTGACCATCTTCCAGGCGGTCCGGGACGGGCGGCTTTCCGAGGTTCCGGTGGAATTTTCGGACGAATCCGCCGCCTGCGTCATCATGGCCTCGGGCGGTTACCCGCAGAAATACCGGACCGGGTATGAGATCAGCGGCCTCGACGGGATGGGACAGGCCGAGGGCGTCACCGTCTATCACGCGGGGACAAAGCTGGAGGGCGGAAAGTTCTTCACCTCCGGCGGACGGGTCCTCGGCGTGACCGCGGTCGGGAAGGACCGCGCCGAGGCGCTCGCCAAAAGCTACGCGGCGGTTGAGAAGATCTCCTTCGCGGATGCGCATTACCGCAGGGATATCGGCAGGATCCGATAGCATTCCACATTTTTTACAGCGGGCGGGGGATTTCCCCGTCCGTTTTTTACGGCGTTTTTTTGTATTTTTTGCATATTTTTCTTGAAAATCCACACAATTTCTGGTATACTGGCATTGATGGCTGAGGAAAGAAGTGTGATCACATGCTGCAACCGCTGAAATACGTCCCTTATACCGCGAAGGAACTGCGTCCCGCCGGATGGCTCAGGCGACAGCTCGAGATCCAGGCGGAGGGCCTGTCCGGCCACCTCGACGAGATCTGGCCCGATATCCGCGACAGCCGCTGGATCGGCGGCGACAAGGAGGGCTGGGAGCGGGTCCCGTACTGGCTCGACGGCTTCATCCCGCTGGCGTGGCTGCTGGACCGGGACGACCTGAAGGCCCGCGCCGCCCGCTATATCGACGCCATTCTCGCGCGGCAGAAGCCGGACGGGTGGATCTGCCCCTGTGCGGACGAGGAGCGCGCCCAGTACGACGTCTGGGCCGCCTTCCTCATCGGCAAGGTGCTGACCGTCTATCACGACTGCACCGCCGACCCGCGCATCGAGGACGCGGTCTGCGGCCTCCTGCGCAGCCTCGACCGGCACGTCGACGCCCACACCCTGTTCAGCTGGGGGCAGTCGCGGTGGTTCGAGTGTCTCATCCCCCTCTTCTGGCTCTGGGAACGCCGCCCGGAGGACTGGATGCGGAAGTTTGCCCACAAGCTGCGGCTGCAGGGCGTCGATTACCGCGCCCTCTTTTCCGACTGGCAGTTTGAAAAGCCGGATGAGAAGGGGCGCTGGACCTACCTGACCCACGTCGTCAACCTCGCGATGGCCCTCAAGGCGGAAGCCCTCTACAGCCGGATCACCGGCTGCGGAACGACCGTCGAGGAGGCGAACGCCTTGTGCAGGCGGGCGATCGGCCTTCTGCAGCGGGATCACGGGATGCCGACCGGGCATTTCACCGGCGACGAGTGCCTGTCGGGGACCAGCCCCATCCAGGGGAGCGAGCTCTGCTCGGTGGTCGAGGCGATGTATTCCTGCGAGCAGCTGCTGTCCGTCACAGGCGACAGCTTCTGGGGCGACCTCCTTGAGCGGCTCGCCTTCAACGCCCTGCCCGCGGCGACGAGCCCGGATATGTGGACCCACCAGTACGACCAGATGACCAACCAGCCCCAGTGCAGCCGGCTGAGCCCGGAAAAGACCCCCTTCCGCACCAATTCCGGGGAGTCCCACCTCTTCGGGCTGGAGCCGAACTTTGGCTGCTGCACCGCGAACTTCAGCCAGGGCTGGCCGAAATTCGCCCTCTCGGTCTTCATGCGGGCGGAGGACGGGGTGGCGGTCACGGCCATCGCCCCGGCAGTCCTCGAGACGGAGGTGGGCGGCGTCCCGGTGCGGATCGAGCTGGAGACGGACTACCCCTTCCGGGACGGCTACCGGGTGAAGGTCAAGGCGGAGCGGCCGGTTGAGTTCGCCCTCTACCTGCGGGCGCCGGGCTTTGTCTCGGGCGCGCTGGCAGGGGAGCGGGAGCTTGTCCCCGGTGAGGAATGCCGCATCTTCCGCCGGTGGGAGGGGGAGGAGAGCATCCCGGTCAGCTTCGCGATGGAATCCACCCTCCGCCGCCGCCCGAGCGGCATGTACGTCCTTGACCGCGGCCCGCTGCTCTTCAGCCTGCCGGTCGGGGAGCGCTGGGAAAAGCGGGAATACACCCGCGGCGGGGTGGAGCGCCGCTTCCCCTGGTGCGACTACGAGCTCTTCCCGACCACCCGCTGGGCCTACGCTTTCGCCAGCCGGGAGTGGGAGCCGGAGTTCGGGGAGATCGGGGCCTATCCCTTCTCGCCGGAATCGGCCGGCATCGCGATGCGCGGCAAGCTCGCCGGCATCGAGTGGGGGATGGAGGACGGCCTTCTGGAGGAATGCCCGGTTGGCGTCCAAAACAGCGCGCCGGAGTGGAAAAAGCTCATCCCCTACGGCTGCACCAGCCTGCGGATGACCGAGCTGCCGCTCCTTTCCGCACAAAAGCAACCAATATGACAAGTAAAATGGGAGGAATGTATCATGGAAAAATCACGTTTGGGAATCTCGGTCGGCATTGTGGCCGCAGTCGTCTACCTGGCTGGCCTGCTGGACGGCTTCGTCCTGCTGCTGGTCGCCGCCTTTTATGTCCTGTTCTGCGAGCAGAATGAGTGGCTGCGCAAATCGGCGGTCAAGGCGGTCATCCTGTATCTCGCCTTTGCGGTCATCGGCCTTGTGCTGGGTCTCATTGGGGATGTGTTCGGCGTGGTCTTCGACTTCATCAGGTGGGTGACTTCCTTTGTCACGGGCTACTCGGGCAGCCTGTTCTCCTTCAGCCTGACCGGCCTGCTGAGCGACCTTGTGTACTTTGTCCGGGGAGTCCTCTTCCTCATCCTCGCGCTGCTGGCCTTCAAGCAGAAAACCATCTCCTTCGGCCCGCTCGACCGCGCGATTGACAAGCAGCTGAGCTGAGAAGCCGCCTTATCTGCAACTATGACAAAAACGCCCCGCCGGGAAAGCTCCCGGCGGGGTAAACTATGTAACGGCTTTATTTACTCGGAAAACTCCTCGTAGCGCCCGAGTTCCAGCCCTTTGTCGATAAAGTAGCGGTAGACTTCGTAGTCGACCGTCTTGGGGATGGAGTGGTCGCTGTGCAGGACATAGTTGTAGCCCTGCTTGACGAGCGGAATCTTTTTCTCGAGCTCCTCGAGGACGACCTGCCTGTCGTTGGTGTAAAGGGTGCGGACGTCGATGCCGCCCATGAAGCTGATCCTGTCGCCGTAGAGCTTGTGCAGCTTCAGAAGGTCCATGCCCGCCTTGATTTCGATGACCTGGAGGCAGTCGATGCCGGCGTCGATCATGTCGGGCAGCAGCGGCTCGACAAAGCCGCAGGAGTGCATGATGACCGGCAGATTGTGCTCCTTGGCGTAATGGATGGTGTAGATGTGGGAGGGCTTGATGATGTCGCGGTACATCTGGGGGGACATGAAGGGGCTTCCCTTGTAGCCCATATCCTCGTAGTACCAGATGCCGTCCGGGTAGCCCTCCTGCTCGAAGAGGATCTTCTGCAGCTCGACGGTGAGCTTCGCATAAGTCTCGGCCATATCGCGGACCCAGTCGGGGTCGAGCGCCATGCCGACGAGCATGTTCTCATGCCCGCAGACGGGATGGATGCATTCGAAGACGTTGACGCCGCTCCAGACAAAGAAGCGCCCGGCGTCGGCGGCCGCCTTTTTGACCTTGCGGTAGCCCTCGAAGTTGATGCGGCGGGGGTCCGGATTCAGGAGAAGGGGCTTTATTTTTTCCCAATCCTCCCGCTCCTTGACGGTGAAATCGACGTGCTCCGGGGTGGTGTCATGGAATTTGTGGCGGCGCAGGATGGCGCCGTTGCCATCCAGAAAGGTGATCGTGTCTTCATCCTCTGCAACGACCTGCTGTTTGAAGTCCAGGTCGGCGACCAGGTTGAAGGCCCAGCATTCCTGCATGTCAAACTGGAAATGGTCCTCAAAGGACTGCCCGCCCGGGACATGCCCCTGTTCGTACCAGGTTTTGTAGGTATCGTTCCAAAAGTGTTCAAAGAGCCCGATCCGGTCGACCGGCTGGTGCTTGAGGATGCGCTGCATCCGCTCTTTCCCTGTCATAAAAAGTCCCTTCTTCCGGCAAAATTCTTTATCCACAGTATAGCATACCCGCCGCCGGGGCGTTAGGAATTTTGTAGTGGAAATAGGACAAAAGTAACTTCTGCTACGGCCGCGGGGCCAGCGCGGACTCGATGCGGCGGCGGTAGGCGGTGGGGGTCATGCCGGTGTGGCTGCGGAAGATGCGGGAGAAATAGACGCTGTCCGGGTAGCCGCAGAGGGCCCCGACCTCGCCGACCGGGGTGTTTGTGAAGCTTAGGAGGTTCTTGGCCCGCTCGATCCGCAGCGAGGCGATAAACTGCCCCGGCGTCATCCCGGTTTCGGCGCGGAAGCGGCGGTGGAAAAAGCCGCGGCTTAAGCCCGTCGAGGCGATGAGCTCCTCGATGCGGAGCGGCTCGCAGTAATTTTCCCGGATTTTCCGGATGACGCTCCGCACCGCCGCGGTGCTGCCGGCGTTGCTTTGGTCGGATATTTCCCGGAAAATTTCAGAAAAGAGGAAGTAGAGGCTCGATTTGACCTGGAAAAAGGCGAGATCGGTCTTCCTGTCCTGGTTCTGGAGGAGGTCCTCAAACAGCCCGGCGATCAGGTCCCGCTTGCTGACGGCGAGTTTGTCCGGCATGGAGGAGAGGAGGGGATTGTCGTAGCGCTCCTGCGCCTCCTCCGGCGAGCCGAAGGAGTAGCTCCCGTCCCGGGCCCCGTTGCCTAAAAAGTCGACGCAGAGGATGTAGCATTCGTAGGGCGGGATCCCCTGCACCGTCTGTCCCGGCTTGCGGATGTTGAGCTCGCCCGCCCGGAAAGGGGTGAACCGCCCGTCGATCCGGATGCCGCCGTCGCAGCGGAGGTAGTACTCGAGCTCGTAGTCATAGACCGTCCGGCTGGCGTAAGGAGCCGCAGGCGGCGTGTGGTAGCCGTCAAAGTGGCTGCACCGCAGCAGGACGGGGTTTAAAAACTGGGTGGGGAGGATCATGCGCGCAGCTCCTTTCCGGCGGCCTTTGCGGCGGCGTATTCCCGCCGGCAGCGGGAGGGCGTCATCCCGGTGTAGCGGCGGAAGAGACGGTCAAAGTAGCACGGGTCGAGGAAGCCGCAGGCCGCGGCGACCTCCCCGAGGGGCATTTCCCCCGCTTCGATGAGCCGTCTGGCCCGGCTGATCCGCAGGCGGTTGAGGTATTCGGTCAGGCAAAAGCCGGTCAGCTCTTTGAAGCGCACCGAGAACCGGCTGTAGCTTAAGTGGCAGAGGGGGAGCAGGTCGGCCGCCCGCACCGGCTCCCGATAGTGCCGCTCCAGGTAGTCAAAAACCGGCCCGAGGTCCGCGCCCGCCTCGGAGCGCGCCGGGCCGGGCGTCTGCCGCCGCGCTTCCGCCAGGCGCAGAAGCTCCAAAAGGATCGTGCAAATTCCCGCTCGGACGGCCAGCCGCCAGCCGGTGCGCTCCGCCGCGATTTCCCTGAGCATCAGCCCCAGGCGGGAGGGGAGCCCGCAGCAGGCCGTCTCCATCGGGGAGAGCCAGAGGGCGGCCCCGTCCATCCCCGCGCCGGAAAGCAGTTCGGCTTCCCCCTCCGCCGGATCGGCCGCAAGGAGGAAGGAGGGCTCGAATTTCAAGACAATGAGCGAGACCTCCGGCTGGTCGGGGCAGATGGTGGTGTGGCGCAGCCGCTGCGGGATGAAGACCGCCTCGCCCGCCGCGAGCAGCCGCCCCTCCGCCCCCGCGAGGATGCGGTAGCAGCCTCTCTGGACCAGGATGAGCTCGGACTCGTTGTGCCAGTGGGAGGAGGCGAAGATGCCGGGCCGGTTTTCGTGGAGCTCAAAGCATTCGGCCGCAAGGCCGGGCAGGGGGCGGCGCTCCTCCCAGCGCTCAAAGCGGGCTTCTTCCATATCCGTTCCCTCCTTGCAGTAGAATCGTCCAAGTTTTCGCACATTCCGTCCTAACCGCCGTGAGGCGGCCTGTGTTATCCTAATTATAACAAAAGTATGCGCTCCGCGCAAGCGCTGAAAGGATGGTTCAGATGCAGATTCTCAAATATCAGGAAAATTCCCCCGATTACCGCAGCATGGTCCGGGCCGCCCGCAACGAGTGGGTCGCCCATGTTCCGCTTTACGAGCACCTGATCGGCCCCAAGGTGGTGGAGGAGATCACCGGCAACCGCCCGCACGACCTGCTCTTTTCCAAGGATATGGCCGAAAGCCGGGAGGGCTTCCGCCAGTACTGGGACTTCTGGAGGACGATGGGCTACGACACCGCCTCGATGGAGTTCTGCGTCACCGGCGCCCTCATCGGCGGCGGCGCGCTCGGTTCCCATCAGGAAGGCTGCATCAAGGACCGCGCCGACTTCGAGCGCTATCCCTGGGACGAGATCCCTGTCCGCTTTTTCGAGATGAACCGCCCTTACATCGAGAATTTCGCCGCGACCTGCCCGCCCGGCATGAAGGCGGTCGGCGGGGTCGGCAACGGCGTCTTTGAGGCGGTGCAGGACCTGGTCGGCTACATGGACCTCTGCTACATCAAGGCGGACGACGAGGAGCTGTACGCCGATATTTTCCGCAAGATGGGCGAGGTCGAGTACCAGATCTGGGACCGCTTCCTCCGCGAATACGGCGACACCTACTGTGTCATGCGGTTCGGCGACGACCTGGGCTTCAAATCCCAGACCCTCATCGCGCCCGACGACATCCGCGCCCACATCATCCCGGTCTACAAAAAGATCATCAGCCGGGTGCATGAGGCGGGCAAGCCCTTCCTCCTCCACTCCTGCGGCTGCATCTTCGACGTGATGGACGACCTCATCGAGACGGCCGGCATCGACGCCAAGCACTCCAACGAGGACCAGATCGCTCACTTCAGCGTCTGGGTGGAAAAATACGGCGACCGGATCGGCAACTTCGGCGGCATCGATACCGACGTCCTCTGCCGGTACTCGCCCGATTACATCCGCGACTATATCTTCGACTGCCTCGAGAAGGTCAAGGGCCACGGCGGCATCGCCTTCAGCTCGGGCAACTCCATCCCCGACTATGTCCCCACCGAGGGGTATCTTGCGATGGTCAACGCCGTCCGCGAGTGGCGCGGCGACCGTGCGGCATTCTGAAATTCAATACAAACAGCTGCGCAAGACGCCCGGAACCTGCTTTCCGGGCGTTTTTGCTGCCAATTTTTTCAGCAGGCCGAAAAAAGCGCCCGGAAGACAATTCCAGGCGCTTTTGCTGCGGGAAAATGTTATTTGGCGAGGTCGTAGTTGCCGTACTGGCGCCAGAGGTCGATCATCATCTCGTAGCGCTCGAGCGGCAGGCCGGTGTAGGCGCAGTTGGAGGTGGAGAAGATGTAGCCGTATCCGCGCTCCATGCCCTCGCGGAGGGAACGCATGACGTCGGCGCGGCACTCTTCGTCGGTGCCGGTCTGCAGAAGGCCGCAGTTGACGTTGCCGACCAGGGTGATGTCGTCGCCGATGAGCTTGCGCAGCTCAGGGATGCTGACGCCGCCCTGCGGGTCGAGGGAGTGGAAGGCGTCGGGGCCGCAGGAAGCCATCTGCTTGGCGATGGGCATGATGTTGCCGTCGGTGTGCTTGATGGTGTAGTAGCCCATCTCGCGGTAGCCGTCGATGACCCGCTTGAGGTAGGGGACGATGAGCTCGTCGAACTTTTCGGGGCTGAAGAAGGGGTTGGTGTTGAAGCAGTAGTCGGAGCAGAGGGTGAAGCCGTCGTGCAGATGGCCGCGGGCGTTTAACTTCTGGGCAAATTCGAGGGCGTGGTCAAGGCGGCGCTCCGATTCCTCATTGAGGGCTTCGGGCTCCTCGTACATCCGGCTGGAGAACTCGAACATGCTGTCGCCGTCGGGGATGGACCAGGTGGGGTCGCCGTGCATCATGATGTAGTACTCGTCGCCGGTCTTTTCGCGGATGGTCTCGAGCAGCCACTGGGTGTTCTCGAGGTCGCCAGGGTTGGGGTGGACGAAGATGGCGCTGTGGTCGTAACGTTTGGCGGTGTCGATGTAGATGTCGGCGATCTCGTTCATGTGGAGGTTGCGCTCATTCTGGCTCATCTGGTTCCACTGGCTGTACTGGCGGTGGGAGGGATGGACCTTGCCGAAGGCCTCCATCGTGAGGAAAAAGACAAGCTCAAAGGTCGGGACCTGGCCGCCGATTTTTTCGCGCTTGAGGGTTTTGATAAAGCGTTCTCTGTGGGTCATACTGATTCTCCATTCTGTTTTCTTGGGATTCGGTCTTCTGTTTTCCAGTGAAATATTATAGCACCCCGCCCCCCGAAAAACAAGGGACGATTCTCGGATTTCCGGTACTATTTTTCAAAATTCATCCGGAAACCGCATGAAGCTCCCCGTCCGGACCGGCGGGCTCGCGGCGCTGCGCCTGCGGAATGCGGAAGGGGACATCCCGGCCTGCTTCTGGAAGGCGAGGGCGAAGTTCTGGCGGCTGTTGTAGCCTACCTCGCAGGCGATGTCAATGAGCCGCATCCCGGTATTCGCGAGCAGGAATTTCGCCCGGTTTACCCGCATCCGGGCAAGGTAGGCGGCCACCCCGCAGCCAAATTCCTTCTGGAACAGGGCGTGCAGGTAGCTGCGCCCGACCCCGGCCGCGGCGGCGATTTCCGGCACGCCGATCTCCCCGGCGTAATGCTCCTCCATAAAGGCGACCGCCCGGCGGACATAGCGCAGTCCGCCCGCTTCCCGCTGGGCCGCCCCCTCCGCGAGCTCGCAGAGCAGCCGGGTCAGCAGGTTGCCGATGAGAAAGCGGGTGTCGTCCGTCTGCCTGCGTTCGAGCTGGGAAACGAGGTCCCGCATCACATAGCCGAAGCGCTCCCGCCCCGACGCGACGAAAAAAGGGCGTTTCGCCTTTAAGAAATCCCGGACGGCGGGGCAGCCCTCCCGGGCAGGCTCCAGGCGGCAGGCCCCGCCGGCTTCCCGGCAGGAGAACTCGATGTTCATGATGCCGCAGCCGCGCGGGCTGTCGATCCGGAGGCTGTGGGGGACGCCCTCGTCGAGGAAAATATATTGCCCGTGGGAAAGCTCGTACCGCTGCTCGGCGACCTCGACGGCGGCTGTGCCGGAGAGGACGTACATCACCTCGCAGCGCGGATGGACGTGCTGCTGCGGCATGGAATACTGCTGCACCTGCATCGCGTAATAGGCCTCCGGCTGAAGGCAGCGGGCTGTCTCGTCATAAAGGCTCAAGGGAGGCGCGCTCCTTTCCGCATTCTTTGGGAGCCATCGCTCCTCTTGCAATAATTATAGGACAATTTATTGCATTTGTAAAGAAATTCCGGCGAAAATTTTCCCCCGCCGCTCCATTTTTTGCTATACTGAAAGTACAAAATCTGCGGAATACAGGAGGAATTTTTATGAGCTTTAAGGTCGCCTTTATCGGCGCGGGCAGCATCGGCTTCACCCGCCGCCTGCTTTCGGATCTGCTGACCGTCCCGGAGTTCCGGGATGTGGAAATCGCCTTCACCGACATCAACCCCGACAACCTGCGCATGGTCACCGCCCTCTGCCAGCGGGATATCGACGCCAACGGCCTGAATATCCGGATCCACGCCACCCTCGACCGCCGCGAGGCCTTCAAGGACGCGAAATATGTCATCAATTCGGTCCGCATCGGCATGCTCGAGGCCTTTGAGACCGACGTGAACATCCCCCTCAAATACGGCGTCGACCAGTGCGTCGGCGACACCCTCTGCGCGGGCGGCATCATGTACGGGCAGCGCAGCGCCTACGCCGCCCTCGAATTCTGCCGCGACATCGAGGAGGTCGCGGCCCCCGGCTGCATCCTGCTCAATTACTCCAACCCCAACGCGATGGTCACCTGGATGTGCAACAAGTACAGCAAGGTCCCCACCATCGGCCTCTGCCACGGCGTCCAGGGCGGCCATGCCCAGATCGCCCACGCGCTCGGCTACAGGCAGGAGGAGATCGACATCATCTGCGCCGGCATCAACCACATGACCTGGTACATCAGCGTGAAGCATAACGGCGAGGACCTGACCGGCAGGATCCTCGAGGCCTACGAGAACGACCCCGAGCTGAGCCGCTGCGAAAAGGTGCGCATCGATATGCTCCGCCGGTTCGGCTACTACTCCACCGAGTCCAACGGCCACCTCTCCGAGTACGTCCCCTGGTACCGCAAGAATGAAGCGGAGCTCCTAAACTGGATCGACCTCTCCGACTGGCACCTGGGCGAGACCGGCGGCTATCTCCGGGTCTGCCAGGAGGGCCGGAGCTGGTTTGAGACCGACTTCCCCAACTGGATGAAGGAGCCCCCGAAGCGCTTCGTCCCCGAAGAGCGCAGCCAGGAGCACGGCTCCTACATCATCGAGTCGCTGGAGACCGGCCGCATCTACCGCGGGCATTTCAATGTGATGAACAACGGGACCATTTCGAACCTCCCCGACGAGTGCGTCGTCGAGGTTCCCGGCTATGTCGACGCGAATGGGGTGAACATCCCCCGGGTCGGCGACCTGCCGCTCGGCCCCGCCGCCTGCTGCATGACCAACATCAACGTCCAGAAGCTCGCCGTCGAGGCCGCCTACCGCGGCGACGCCCAGCTCTTAAAGCAGGCGATGATGCTCGACCCCCTGACCGGCGCGGTCTGCACCCCGCCCCAGATCTGGCAGATGACCGATGAGATGCTCGTGGCGGGGGAGAAGTGGCTCCCGCAGTACACCGGCGAGATCGCGCGGGCCAAGGCCCGGCTGGAGGAAGGGCGGAAAAACGGCACCCTGCTCCCCACCCGGGACGGCTACCGCGGCGCAGCCCGGCTCCACACCAAGACGGTCGAGGAGATGCAGAAAGACCGCGCCGCCGCGACCCGCAACGCTTCCGAGGCGGATAAGGCCAAAAAGGACTGATTGCGGCCATAAAGCCGCAGTTTCACACCAAAAAAAGCGGGCGGAATTTTCTTCCGTCCGCTTTGCTATCCGGCAAATCCTGTTAAAACGGGCTGACCGGCCGGTCTCCGCAGTAAAATTCCCGGTCCCGGTCGGTGATTTCCCGCAGGACGCGGCAGGGCGTCCCGACTGCGACGACGTTCGGGGGGATGTCGCGGGTGACGACGCTGCCCGCGCCGATGACCGAATTCCTCCCGATGGTCACGCCGGGCAGGATGATGGCGCCCGCCCCGATCCAGACGTCGTCCTCGATATGGACGGGGAGGGAGAACTGCCTGCCGTCCCGGCGCACATCCGGGTGGATGGGGTGCCCGGTCGCGGTGATGACGACGTTGGGGGCGATCATGACGTGGTCCCCGATATAGACGTCGATGTCGTCGACGATGACGAGGTTGAAGTTGGCGTAAAAGTAGTCCCCGATATGGGTGCGGTAGCCGTACGCCATCTTAAAGGGCGGTTCAATCCAGATATGCTCCCCGCAGCTGCCGAGCAGCTGGTTTAGCAGCTCCCTGCGCCGCGCCCCCTCCGAGGGACGGGTGTGGTTGTAGTCGTAGAGCAGCTCCTGGCAGCGGCCGCGCTCGGCGGTCAGGCCCCTGTCTTCGTCGGTGTAGAGCAGCCCTGCTTCCATCTGTTCCCGAATATCCATGCAATCTCCTCCTGAAAGTTTTTTCCCAGCATACCATAATTCCGCGGAATTGTACAGCAAAATTGTCGATTTTTGTACAGTTTACCCGATTGACAGCGGGCGGAAGGGCATGGTATATTGAAAACGATTCCACTCGCGCTGCGGAGCGCCTCCACAGATTTTATGCGCAATTTTGGAGGGATTCCCATGCAATTTGACATCCGTTCGTATGACCCTGCCTCTTTTGAGGAGCTGCTCTCCCTTTACCGGTCGGCCGGCTGGGTCAATTACACCCAAAACCCCGCCATGCTGCGGGAGGCTTACGCAAACTCGCTCTGCGCTCTGGCCGCTTACCGGGACGGCGCGCTCGCCGGCGCTGTCCGCGCGGTGGGGGACGGGGCGTCCATCCTGTACATCCAGGACCTGCTCGTCCGTCCCGACTGCCGGCGGCAGGGGATCGGCGGGGCGCTCCTGCGCGCAATGCTCGCGCGCTACCCGCAGGTGTATCAGAAGGTGCTGCTCACCGACGACCGGGAAGATACCGTGAAATTCTATCAGAGTCTCGGCTTTGAACGGGCCGCGCGCTTCGGCTGTACGGCTTTTCTGTACAGCGGCCGGGGATGCTGACACTTTTGGAGGTGTTTTTATGAAGAAAACATATGCGGGGCGGACTGCCGCCCAGGTGGCCTTTCCCCTCGGCGGGACCGGCGCGGGGATGCTCTGCATCCAGGGTACCGGCGCGTTCGGCAGCGTCTCGCTCCGCCACGCGCCCGACCTTTTGAACGAGCCGAACATGTTCGCCGCCCTCCACATTAAGGGGTGCGGCCCCAATGCCCGGGTGCTCGAGGCGCCTGTCCCGCCCTTCAAGGTCTTCGCCCGCCGGGAGGCCGGGTATAACGGCTCGGGGCTCGGGCTGCCCTTCCGCAACTTCGGCTTCCCGCGGTTTGCGGGGAAATCGGAATTCCGGTCGGAGTTCCCCTTTGCGGAGGTCTCCCTCGAGGACGAAAACTGCCCGCTCAAGGTGTCCGTCACCGGTTGGAGCCCCTTCATCCCCGGGGACGAGGACCGCTCCTCGCTGCCTTTCGCGGCGGTCGAGTACGCCTTTTTAAATCCCACAGCGGAGCGGGTCGAGGCGGTCTTTTCTTTCCAGACCGTCAATTTTATGAAGCTTGACGACAGCTCCTTTGTCGAAAAGATTGACGGCGGCTTCATCCTCCGCCAGCCCGGCAGCGCGGAGGAGCCCTGGAAGGAGGGCGCGTTCTGCGCCTTTGTCGATTCCCGCGCCCAGGTCGACGCGGCCTGGTTCCGCGGCGGCTGGTACGACGCGCAGACCATGCTCTGGAACCAGCTCGAGCAGGGCGAGACGCCCGACCGCGCCTTTGACGGGGACGGGAAGAGCGCCGGCGGCTCCCTCGCCGTCCATTTTGCCGTCGAACCGGGGGAGACTGTAACCATCCCCCTCAAATTCTGCTGGTACGTCCCGCGCACCAACCTCCGCATCGGCAGCTGGGATCACCCGGACGCCGATCCGGACCCCGCCTGCTACCGCCCCTGGTACAGCGTGAAATTCCCCTCCATCGAGGCGGTCCGCGATGAAGCTGCCGCCCAATATGACGCCCTCCGGGCGGAAAGCGCGGCCTTCCGCGACGCCCTCGCCGCCGTCACCCTGCCCGATGAGCTGGCCGAGGCGGTCGAGGCAAACCTCACCATCCTCAAATCCCCGACCGTCCTGCGCCAGGATGACGGCCGCCTCTGGGGATGGGAAGGCTGCTGCGAGACGGTTGGGAGCTGCAACGGCTCCTGCACCCACGTCTGGAACTACGCCCAGGCCTTCTCCCACCTCTTCCCGCGGCTGGAGCGGAGCCTGCGGCAGACGGAATTTCACGAGAATCAGGACGCGGAAGGGCACCAGCAGTTCCGCGCCTACCTCCCCATCCGGCCGGTCCTCCACGAGTTTTACGCCGCGGCGGACGGCCAGCTCGGCGGCATCATGAAATTTTACCGCGACTGGAAGATCTCCGGGGACGGGGAGTTCCTGCGGGAATACTGGCCCCTTGTCAAGCGGAGCATGGAGTACTGCATCCGCACTTGGGACCCGGACGGGCAGGGCATCGTCAAGGAGCCGCACCACAACACCTACGACATCGAGTTCTGGGGCCCCGACCCCATGTGCACTTCCTTCTACCTGGGCGCCCTCAAGGCCGCGGGGCGGATGGCCGCCGCGATGGGGGAGGACCCGTCCCGTTATGAACAGCTTGCCGCCAAAGGCCGCGCCTATATGGAGGAAGAGCTCTTCAACGGCGAATATTTTGAACAAAAGGTCATGGGCGGCGGGATGCACGCCGTCTTGAACCCCGAGAACCCCTATCCCGAGACGGCCGCCCTTCTCGAGAAGGAGGGCCCGAAGTACCAGTACGGCTCCGGCTGTCTCTCCGACGGGATGCTGGGCGCCTGGATGGCCGCGGTCTGCGGGCTGGGCGACATCCTCGACCGCGAAAAGGTGAAAAGCCACCTGAAGAGCGTCTTCCGCTACAACTTCCGCCCCTCCCTCCGGGAGCATGCAAACCCCCAGCGCTCGGGCTACGCGCTCGGGGATGAGGGCGGGCTGCTGCTCTGCTCCTGGCCGCGCGGCGGCAAGCCGGCGCTGCCCTTCGTCTACAGCGACGAGGTCTGGACCGGCATCGAGTACCAGGCGGCCTCCCACCTCATCCTGCTGGGCGAGGAGGAAATGGGGAGCAAAATCGTCCGCGCCTGCCGCGCCCGCTACAACGGAGAGGTGCGCAACCCCTTCGACGAATATGAGTGCGGCCACTGGTACGCCCGCGCGATGGCCTCCTACGCCCTCCTCGAGGCATATTCCGGCGTCCGGTACGACGCGGTGGAGAAGACGCTCTATTACCGCGGCGGGCGGGACATCTCCATTCTGCTCGCCTGGGACGGCGGCTACGGCCTGGCCGGGGTGAAGGAAGGCAAACCCTTTGTCCGGCCGGTGCGCGGCCGGATTGAAATCGACCGGATGGAGGAATGGAAGTGAGCTGGGATCTTTCTGAATGGCTGGAATTTTACCGCCGCGACCGGGAAGGCTGCATGGCCGCCGTTTTCGCGCGGGAGGACCGGCACGCCCTCTGCTACGCCCTCTTCTCCCGCCTCTTTGACGGGCTGCGGGAGAAGTACCGCGCCCTCGGCATCGGCGACCGCATTTATGAGGACACCCGCTCCGACCTCGAGATCTGGCGGGAAAACTGCCGGGCGGAGTTCGGCGAAGACGGGCTGCACAACTGGCAGTGGCTGCAAAACCACCTCGACTTGCGGCTCTATCGGCTCGGGCGGCTGCAGTTTGAGCCCTGGGCGCCGGAAGGGCGGCTCGCTTTAAACGTCCACGTCCCGCAGGGGGAGCCGCTTGCCTACGACGCGGTGCAGGCGTCCTACCGGGAGGCCTACCGCTTCTACCGCGGGATGACCCGGCGCTTCACCTGCCACTCCTGGCTGCTCAGCCCCGTTTTGCGGGAAATCCTGCCGGAGAGCGCCAACATCGTCCGCTTCGGGCTGGATTACGGCGAAGTCCGCTTTGACCCCGACGACCGCCAATGTGAGGAGCGGGTCTTCGGCTTCGGCAAGGTGACCGACGACTTTGCCTCCTACCCGCAGGATACAAGCCTACGCCGCGCGGTCCGCGAGCGGCTGCTCGCCGGCGGGAAGATGGGAGCCGGGGCAGGGGAGTTCCTGCTCGAAGTGTAAGCAGCTGTACAACAGAAAGGAAGGAATCTGAATGGAAATCCGCGAAATCACCGACCCGGAGGAGAAGTCCCGCATCTGCGGCCGGATCCTGCACGCGCTGCCGCTCTGGTTCGGCATCGAGCAGTCGATCGCCGAGTATGTGGAGGAGGTGCGCAGCCTGCCTTTCTACACAGCCTGGGAGGACGGCCGCCCGGCGGGGTTTCTAGCCGTCAAGCCGCAGACCGAAGCCGCCGCCGAGGTCTGTGTGATGGGCATTCTGGAGGAATATCACCGCTGCGGCTTCGGGCGGGCGCTCATCGCCCGGGCGGAGGAATTCTGCCGCGCGACCGGGCGGAGCTTCCTCACCGTCAAGACGCTCGACAGCTCGGCGGAGTACGAGCCCTACGCCCGTACCCGCGCCTTTTACCGCAGCATGGGCTTCGCCCCGCTGGAGGTCTTCCCGACCTACTGGGATGTGCAGAACCCCTGCCTTTTGATGGCCAAACGGCTGTAAAAACCCCCCGGAACGGCATTGGAGCTGTTCCGGGGGTTCTGTGTGTAAACCTGACAGGAGAGACCGCGTCCTATATTTGTAGGGGCATTCCGCAACACTGCGCAAAAAACGGGCGGGGAACCTCAATCGAAAACGTTTTGCCCGTCAAAACGTTCGCGGATTCAGCGCGGGGCAGAAACGCCGCGGCGACATTGACAGCGCGGGCACCGCGCCGGTCACGCGCCCCAGAAATCCCGCCACTTTTTCCAGGAAAAGGACCGCCTGGGGGCCGCCTGGGCGGGGAGGGAGTCGACCGAGACGAGGATGGTGTCCTCCCCGATGGTCTGGATGCTCTGCCAGGGGATGACCAGGTCGGCCTGCTTGCCCAGCAGCCCGAACAGCCGCGGCCGCCCGCAGACGATGAGCGACTCCACCTGGGCCGTCCCGGTAGAGATCAGAATATCGTCCACAAAGCCGAGCACCGCCCCGTCCTTCAGGTTGACGATCTCCTTGTGCTGCATCTCGCAAAGCCTTGTCTGCATGCGCATCCCCCGCTTTCTCCCTATATCCTATTCGGAAAGGGCGTCCGGTATGCCGTTTTTGGCAAACCAGACCTCTTTTGCGGTGAAAACCCTGCCGTCCAGGTAGCCGAGCGGGCTGTCCGGCGGGAAGTGGAACCGCAGCTTGTAGGAGTAAAGCGCCTGGAAGGGGAAGCCTTTTTTCTTATCCTCGGCGTTGACCCCGTATTTGCCGTCGCCGACCAGCGGGCAGCCGATGTGCGCCATCTGCGCCCGGATCTGGTGGGTCCGCCCGGTCTCCAGCTCGACCTCGAGCAGGGAGCAGCGGCCGTTTGTCTCGAGCACCCGGTACCGCGTCACCATCGTCCGCGCGCCCGGGCGGGGGGAATCGTAGACGATGGCGCGGTTTTTCGCCTCGTCCTTCCGGTGGTAGTGGGTGAGGGTGCCCTCCCGCGGCTTCGGGCAGCCGTGGACGAGGCAGAGGTAGGTCTTGTCGACTTCCCGCGCGCGGATTACCTCGTTGAGGATGCGCAGCGCCTCCGCCGTCTTGGCGACGATGACCAGGCCCCCGGTGTTGCGGTCAATGCGGTTGCAGAGGGCCGGCGCGAAGGAGCGCTCGGCGGCGGGGTCGTATTCCCCCTTTTCGTAGAGGTAGCGCTTGACCCGGTTGATGAGGGTGTCAACCCCCTCGCCCTCGTCCTCGTGGACGATGAGCCCCTGGGGCTTGTCCGCGAGGAGGATGTTCTGATCCTCGTACACCACCCGCACCTCCGGCCTCGCCGCGAGGAAGGCGGGGGCGTCCGCTTCGGCGAAAAATTCGTCGCCGATGTAGAGATCGACCCGGTCGCCGGGCTGGAGCCGGCAGCGGATCTCCGCGCGCTTGCCGTTCAGCTTGATCCGCTTCAGGCGGAGGTATTTGTAGAGCAGGCTCTGCGGCAGCAGCGGCACCGCCTTGGACAGGTACTTGTCCAGCCGCTGCCCCGCGTCGTTCTGGTTGATGAGAAAGCTGCGGATAAAGGTCCCTCCTTAGTAAATGACAGGGGAATCCCCCTGCAAATCTCGCCATGTTCTACAGCTCGAAATCCTCCTTGCTGAATTCCGGCAGTGTCTGGATGCGGCTGGGCCGGCGCTTGAGCGGGGCGTAGACAAACCGCCGGCAGGAAAAACAGGGCGCGACCACCCCGTTTTTCTTGCAGAGGATCATCTGCCCGTCCCGGGTTGGCCGGCCGAGCTCGCAGTAGGAACAGGCGGGCTCGATCCGCCGCCCGAAAAATATCGTTTTCAATCAGGTCTCTCCCTTGTCTGATTTCACTCTTTCCATTTTAGCACATTTTCCCCCGCATAGCAAGAGCATCAGGCAGATGAGAATGAGGAGGACTGCCGCCCCGCCGGTCGCCCCGCCCGCCGCCGGCGCCGCCTCGGAAAAGCTCGAGAAGACCGCCTCCGGCAGCGCCATCCGCTTGGCGCAGAAGATGGTGAGGAAGAGACTCAAAAAGACATGGATCCCCCGCATCAGGATGAATTTCCCCATCCCGACGCCGCTCCCGCGCAGCATCGCGGCGGCCTGCATCCAGACGCAGAGCCCGCCGAAGGAAGTGTAGACGGTCGCCAGCACCAGCGTCTCCCAAAACGGCCCGCCCGGCAGCCCCGCGCAGCCGGCCGTCACCTCCAAAAGCCCCGCCCACTCCGCCATCCCCGGGACGGACCCCGCCGCCCGGATGAGGACGGTGAAGACGATGACAAAGGCGCAGATGGTCAGCATGCTCCTCCCCCCGCCGGTCACAGCCCCGACAAAAGCGTCCCCCGGCGGGAGGCGCTCCTCCTCCTGTGACGCCCCCTCTTCCCGGCTGCCGCCCCAGAACAGCCGGGCCAGCATCCCGGTGAGGAGGGCCGAGAGCGCCTGGCAAAGGAACATCACCGCCCCGATTTTGACGCTCCCGAAGCAGGGGAGAGCCACTCCCGCGATGAGGAAGGCGGGGGAGGCGTTGACGGTGCAGCAGAGGAGCTTTCCGGCGGTTTTGGGGGAAATTTCCCCCTTCCGCGCCATCTCCCCGAGCATCCGCGGCCCGACCGGGTAGCCGCCGATGAGGGAGAGGGGAAAGACCGGCGCCCCCTGCCGCGGGATGCCCAGCAGCTTTGCCAGCAAGCCGAACGGCTTTGCGAGCGCCCCGGCTGCGCCGCTCAGCCGGATCCATTCCGCCAGGACGAGGAAGAGAAAGAGGGAGGGGACCGCCTGGCTCAGGCAGATGCCGATCCCGGCCCGCACCCCCTCGGCCGCCTCCCGGCTCTTGGCGAGGAGCAGAACGCCCGCCGCCGCCCCGGCCAGAAGCAGCATGGCGTCCCGCCAATGGGCGCGCCGGGAAGCGCTGCGCCTCATCGCCCGCCCTCCTTTTTCTGCCGCCTGGCGATGGGCTCCAGCTCGATGGAGCGGATGTTCCCCCGGACGGTGAGGGTGTGGGCGGAAAAATCCGAGGCCGAGAGCCCGCTGCCCAGGATGGTCAGGGCGGTGCCGGGCAGGAGCAGCCGCACCATGTCCCCGTCGCAGGCGAGGACGGCGGTGCAGTCGTCGATATCCAGCGTGTCCCCGCCGTGGAACTGGAAGGCCGGGCCGGTGAATTCCTCCCGGACCTCCCGGAAGGCGTCGAAAAGCCCCGCCCGCTTTTGCCGGAGCGGCTCGTAGCGGGTGCCGTCCGGGCAGCGGTTGCGGGCGCGCGGTCGCTTCTTCACAAAAATCCCCCCTTGCGCGTTCCTTTCATTTATATTCCGCGCCGCCGCCGCATATACATGAGCGACGGGGGTGATGGCATGGGATTTGCGCCCATTGTGACATTCTGCATCCGAAAAGGGGAGGAGAACCTCCCCGATTTCCTCACAGCCGTCCGGCGGGAGGGGCTGCCCCTGCGGCGGTTTACCGGCCGCTGCGGCGAGATCCCGGCCAGGCTCTACCCGCGGCTCGCAAGGCTCGCCAAAGAACGCGGGGTGCTCCTCCGCCACACGGGGAAGCGCGGCGGGTACTACCTGTTTGCCCGCTACCGCAGACGGCTGGGGATCCTGGCGGGGGTGACGATGTTTTTCTCGGGGCTTTTATTCTCCCAGTCCTTCCTCTGGGCTATCGACGTCGAGCCGACCGCGATGGTGTCCGAGCAGCAGGTGCTCGACGTTCTCAAAAGCCACGGCGTCCGCATCGGGACCTTCCTCCCGGCCGCCGACCTCACCCGGGTCGCCTTTTACGCCCGCACCGAGCTGCCGGGCCTCGCCTTTTTCGCCTTAAATCGGGTGGGAAGCCGGCTGGAGGTCGAGATGGCCGACGCCGTCCAGCCGCCGGTGCCGCAGGAGGGGAGCGGCTTATGCAACATCGTCGCCAGCAAGCCCGGCATCGTCCGTACTGTCGAGGATTACGCGGGGGAGCAGGCGGTCCGGGTCGGGGAGAGCGTCGCAGAAGGGCAGCTGCTCATCAGCGGGATCATCGAGAACCGCGACGGCAACATGCTCTACGTCCACGCCGACGGCAAGGTCATGGCCGAGACCCTTGAGACCCGGACCTTCACCTTCCCCCTCACCCGGACCGAGCGGGAGTACACCGGGGAGGTCAAAACCCGCTGGCGGGCCGATCTCTTCGGCAGAAAGTGGCCGCTTTTTCTGGCCATCCCGGAGGAGGAACCGTATGAGAGCAGCTTCACCTTAAGCGCGCCCGACCTCGGGCCCTTCCGCCTCCCCTTCGGGGTGGAGAAGGAGGAGATGCGCTTTTACCGCGAGACGCAGGTGACCGTCACCGAGGAGGAGGCGCTCGCCCTCCTGCAGGAGACGGCCGCCGCCTATGAGGAGGAGCTCGCGGAGCGGATGGAGGTGCTGGGGAAAGAGGAGGAAGCCGCCCTGAACGACGGCGTGATGGAGCTGCGGGTGCGCTGGACGGTGCTCGAGGACATCGCGAAGGAGCAGCCAATTTTGGACGGGCGGGAGTAAGCCGGCGGTCAAACCCAGGATTGAGCCGCCAAAAACGGATGGATGCCCCTGCAAATGCCGCGCATCCGCGGATAAAAACAAGGATCCGGAGCACATACTGCTCCGGATCCAGACGCTGGTGAAGATGAATGGACTTGAACCATCGACCCCCTGCATGTCAAGCAGGTACTCTAACCAACTGAGCTACACCTTCAAATGAAATTGTAAAAATGGTGGAGACAGAGGGGCTCGAACCCGCGACCTCTCGCATGTGAAGCGAACGCTCTAACCAACTGAGCTATGCCTCCATAAATGGTGAAGATGAATGGACTTGAACCATCGACCCCCTGCATGTCAAGCAGGTACTCTAACCAACTGAGCTACACCTTCATAGAAAATGGTGGAGACGAAGGGATTCGAACCCTCGACTTCTTGCATGCGAAGCAAGCACTCTCCCAACTGAGCTACGCCCCCGTATCCGTGCTGACCGGTGAAGTCAACGATAGATATTATCGCATACTTTCCGCGATTTGTCAAGCGTTTTTTTCAAATTTTTCAAGCTTTTTTTGAAAAAATCCCCATTTCCGGTTTTTGGGGCGGAAATGGGGATTTTGCAAGACGCCGTTTTGCGCCGCAGCCGCGGGCGGAACCCCTATACGGGCAGCCCCTCTCTGCGCCGGGCGGCTTCCTTCCTGCGCAGGAAGAAGAAAAAGAGGATGACGACCAGCACGCCCTTGCACATTGCCGAGATGGAGAGGCTCCACCAGATGCCGTCCAGCCCGAGCGGCGTTCTGGACAGCAGCAGGGCGCCCGGGATGCGCAGGGCGGTCAGGATGATGCTGACCAGCGAAGGGGTCAGGGTGTGGCCGAATCCGGAATAAGCCCCTGTCGTCACATACTCCCAGCAGACAAAGAGCTGGCAGTAACCAATGATGGTCAGGTAGCCGACCCCCATCGGCGCAATCGCCGGGTCGGGGATGAAGATGCCAAAGATCGGGCCGCCTGCAAAGACGAGCAGAAGGGTGGTGAAGACCCCCCAGACAGAGGCGATCCCCATCGAGACACGGTATCCCTTTTTGGCGCGCTGGTAGTTGCCCGCCCCGACGTTCTGAGCAATGAAGCTGTTGACCGCTACCGAGAAGCCGTCCGCCATCATCCAGGCGACCGATTCGATCTGGCTGCCGACCTTCTGGACGGCGACGGCGTCATCCCCCCAGCCTGCGATCAGCCGGGCGATGACCATCGAGATGAGCGGGAAAATGGCGTTTTGCAGGGCGGAGGGGAGGCTGAGCTTCATGATCTCGCCCCAGACCTTAAAATCCGGCCGGGCAAGGAGCCGCACATGGGCAAAAAGGTGGTCGTCTTTGCGGATATACAGCCAGAAGATGACGGTGACGATGACCTGCGCGAGGACAGTCGCGATTGCGGCGCCTGCGACCCCCATCCCGGGGATCGGGCCGAGGCCGAAGATGAGGACGGGGTCAAGGAAGAAGTTGATCCCCAGGCCCACTGCCATCGCGAGGAAGGGGGTCCGGCTGTTTCCGGTCGTTGTGATGATGGCCGAGAGGATCTGGTTGATATAAGAGGAGAACATCCCCAGCCCGACGATCCGCAGGTATATGACCGCGTCCTCCACGACCTGCGGGCTGTTGAGGTTGAAAAAGGCGATCAGCGGCCGCGCGCCGGCAACCAGCGCGATCATATACAAAAGGGAAAAGGCGGTCCCCATCTGGAGGGCGGCTGCCGTGTAGCGGGCGGCGCCTTCGACATCCCCGGCGCCGAGGCGCTGGGCGGTGTAGACCTGGCCGCCCATCCGGGCGAGGACCATCAGGCAGCCGGACAGCCACATGAACATCCCGGCCGCCCCGACCGCCGCGACGCCGCCGGCGCCCGTCCGGCCGACCCAGATCATATCCACCATGTTGTACGCCATCTGGATGAGGGAGGTGCCCATGATCGGCAGCGCCAGCCGGGTCAGGGGGCTGATGATGCTCCCGCTTAAGAGATCGATTCGCTTTGCCATAACAGCAGTCCTTTCTGTGCATTTGATCGGAATCATGCCTATTATAGCAGATTCGGCCGGAAAAGGGAAGGGGGTGCCCCGCAAATTCCGGAAAATGTATTTACATTCCCCCGGAAACTGGGTATAATAGAAGCAGTATCGCAGAAAGAAGGAGTTTTTATGGCAACCTTTGATCCGACCTGGAATATCCGGGATATTTTCGCGTCCGACGCCGACTGGGAGGCGCGGCTGCGCGAGTTTTCCGCCCTCATCGACCGGCTGGCCGCCCGCAGGGGACGCGCCGCCGCCACCGCCGCCGATCTCCTCGAGACGGCGAAGCTTTACGAGCAGTGCCTGATCGACCTCTCCCAGCTCCACCTCTACGCCTCCTGCAAGTATCACCCCGACCTGTCGGTCGACGCCGCCAAAGGCATGGTCGAGCGGGTCATGACCGAGTACAGCCGCTTCGGCGAGAAGACCGCCTTCCTCGCCCCCGAGCTGATGGAGCAGAGCCTCGAGAAATTCGAGGAATTTGTTAAGGAGCTTCCCGAGCTCGCCGTCTACCGCCATTACGCCGAGGATTTCTTCGCGAAGAAGGCCCACGTCCTCGACCAGAAGGGCGAGGAGATGCTCGTCCGGATGCAGGATATGGGCGAGAGCTTCTCCAAGGTCTACGACGACCTTACCATCAACGACATGGCCTTCCCCGATGTGGAAGGCCCCGACGGCAAGCCGGCCCGGGTCAGCGACTCCGGACTGGGCGCCGCCCTCCAGAGCACCGACCGCCGCTACCGCCGCGATTATTTCGAGTCCCTGCTCGGCACCTACGGCAGGCACATCCGCACCATTTCGAGCAACTATGCCGGCGCGGTCAAGCTCGACGTCTACACCGCGAGAAGCCGCAACTACGGCACCGCCCGGGAGGCCGCCCTCGCCGCCAACCATGTCCCCGAGGAGGTCTATGACAACCTCATCGAGACTCTCCGCGCCAATACCGGGCCGCTCCAGGAGTACGTCTCCCTCCGCAAGCAGCTCCTGGGCGTCGACAAGGTCCACCACTACGACTTTTTCGTCCCCATCGTCAGGGATACCGAGAAAAAATACCCCTACGAGGAGGGCAAGGAGATCGTCCTCAAAGCGACCGCCGTCCTGGGAGAGGATTACAACGAGGTGATGCGCCACGCCGTCGACGACCGCTGGATCGACGTCTACCCCGGCGAGAACAAGATGACCGGCGCTTACTCGACCGGCGCGCCCGGCGTCCACCCCTATATGCTCTTAAACTACACCGACACCCTCGACGACGTCTTCACCCTCGCGCACGAGCTGGGGCACTCGATGCACACCTATTACAGCCAGAAGGAGCAGCCCCTCATCTACGCCGACTACAGCATCTTCTGCGCCGAGGTCGCCTCGACCACCAACGAGATGCTCCTCTACCACGACCTGCTCTACAAGGCGCAGACCGACGAGGAGAAGGCGCTGCTCCTCTCCAAACACCTCGACGACATCCGCTCGACCGTCTTCCGGCAGACCATCTTCGCCGATTTTGAGTATCAGGCGCACAAGCTGGTCGAGGAGGGGACGCCGCTTCTGCCCTCCACCCTCTGCGAGATCTACCGCAAGCTGGTCGCGGACTACTACGGCCCCGATTTTGCGGCCGACGAGATCATTTCTTATGAATGGGCGCGCATCCCGCACTTCTACCGCTGCTACTACGTTTACCAGTATTCGACCGGGCTTTCGGCGGCCGTCGCCATCTCCCGCCGGATCCGGGAGATGGGGCAGGAGGCGGTCGCCGACTACCGCCGCTTCCTCGCGAGCGGCTCGAGCGCGCACCCCATCGACCTGCTCCGCATCGCGGGGGTCGATATGGCCACGCCGCAGCCCATCCTCGACACCGTCGCCGAGTTCGCCGAGACCTTAGCCGAGCTCAAAAAGGTGCTCAGGGCGTAAGGAGGGGCATCTGCCCGCCTGCCGGTTTCCCCGGCATATTCATTGTAGGGGCGGCCATTGGCCGCCCGCATTTTTTGTCCCGAAAACAGGCAAACAAAACCCCCGGCATCCCATTAAACGGATGCCGGGGGCAGTTGTTTAGGGCTTTACGCGGCCTTTCTCTTAATACATGCCGCCAGCGGGAGCGGCGGGAGCCGCGGGGGTCTCTTCCTTGATGTCGGCGACGAGGGACTCGGTGGTCAGGACCATCGCGGCGACGGAAGCGGCGTTCTCCAGGGCGCTGCGGGTGACCTTGGTCGGGTCGACGATGCCGGCGGAGATCATGTCGCAGTACTCTTCCTTATAAGCGTCAAAGCCGTAGCCGACCTTGCCGGAGGTGAGGATCTTGTCGATGATGACAGAGCCTTCCAGGCCGCTGTTGGAAGCGATCTGGCGGACGGGCTCCTCGAGGGCCTTGAGGACGATGGACATACCGGTCTTTTCGTCCCCGGAAGCGGTCTCCATCAGCGCCTTGACGGCGGGGATGGCGTTGAGCTGAGCGGTGCCGCCGCCGGCGACGATGCCCTCCTCAACGGCAGCCTTGGTGGCGGAGAGGGCGTCCTCGATGCGGAGCTTCTTCTCCTTCATCTCGATCTCGGTGGCCGCGCCGACCTTGATGACAGCTACGCCGCCGGACAGCTTCGCCAGGCGCTCCTGGAGCTTCTCGCGGTCAAAGTCGGAAGTGGTGGTCTCGATCTGGGACTTGATCTGATGGATGCGGGACTTGATCTCGTCGGTGTCGCCGTAGCCGTTGACGATGATGGTGTTCTCCTTCTGGACGACGACCTGGCGGGCGCGGCCGAGCTGGTCGATGGTGGCGTCCTTGAGCTCGAGGCCGAGCTCGGAAGTGATGACCTGGCCGCCGGTGAGGATGGCGATGTCGCGGAGCATCTCTTTGCGGCGGTCGCCGAAGCCGGGAGCCTTGACGGCGACGCAGTTGAAGGTGCCGCGCAGCTTGTTGAGGATCAGGGTGGTCAGGGCCTCGCCCTCGACGTCCTCAGCGATGATGACGAGCTTCTTGCCGCTCTGGACGATCTGCTCGAGGAGGGGGAGCAGTTCCTGGATGTTGGAGATCTTCTTGTCGGTGATGAGGATGAGGGCGTCGTCCATGACGGCTTCCATCTTGTCGGTGTCGGTGCACATATAGGGGGAGATATAGCCGCGGTCGAACTGCATGCCTTCGACGACCTCGCTGTAGGTCTCGGCGGTCTTGGACTCCTCGAGGGTGATGACGCCGTCGGCGGTGACCTTCTCCATCGCCTCGGCGATCAGCTTGCCGACCTCTTCGCTGCCGGAGGAAACGGTGGCGACGCGGGCGATGTCGTCAGAGCCGTCGACCTTCTTGGAGTTGGCGACGATGGCCTTGACCGCCTCGTCGACCGCCTTCTGGATGCCGCGCTTGATGATCATGGGGTTTGCGCCGGCCGCGACGTTCTTCATGCCTTCGCGGACCAGAGCCTGGGCGAGCAGGGTGGCGGTGGTGGTGCCGTCGCCGGCCGCGTCGTTGGTCTTGGTGGCGACCTCTTTGACGAGCTGGGCGCCCATGTTTTCAAAAGCATCCTCGAGCTCGATTTCCTTGGCGATGGTGACGCCGTCGTTGGTGATGAGCGGGGAGCCGAACTTCTTGTCGAGGACGACGTTGCGGCCCTTCGGCCCGAGGGTGATCTTTACCGTGTCCGCGAGTTTGTCAATGCCGGTCTGAAGCGCCTTTCTGGCTTCTTCGCCGTAAATAATCTGCTTTGCCATAATGGATTTCCTCCTCTAATAACTTTGCAATGTATCGGGATTTGCCTTATTCGACGACTGCGAGGACGTCGCTCTGGCGGACGATGGTGTACTCCTGGCCGTCGAGCTTGACCTCGGTGCCGGCGTATTTGCCGATCAGGACCTTGTCGCCGACCTTGAGCTCCATCTTGACCTCATGGCCGTCCACGACGCCGCCGCTGCCTACCGCGACGACTTCCGCGACAGAGGGCTTCTCCTGCGCCGAAGCGGCGAGGATGATGCCGCCCTTGCTGACTTCCTCAGCCTCGGTCATTTTGACCACAACACGGTCTGCCAAAGGTTTGATGTTCATAGTTGTTTCCTCCTTATATGATGGGCTGTTGTTCACAATTTCTTAGCACTCATTATTCTCGAGTGCTAACAATACCTATTTTACCCGGAATTTCAGAAAAATCAAGGGGTTTTTCGCAAATTTCCAAAACTTTGTCACCTTGCACAATTTTGGAAGCCGGCTTTCGCCGTTCTGAGCGCTGCGGATAAAAACCGGTCAACAACTGTTCACGATTTTGCCATAAAGAGGAAAGAGGCGGCCCATTTCCGCAGCCTGCGCGGCGCGGGGCGGAAGGGACCGGTATTCCTGCCCGCAAAATCGCATTTTATTCCGCATGATTTGATTTTAACAAAATAATAAACGGAAAATAACATGAAAATCCGGCGAAGTTTGTCGGATGTGTCATGAAAAGAGAGTTGACAAGCGGGGAGGCTGTGTGCTATACTGTTACACAATAAATCATTTTGTGAGAAGGAAGATGATTTTCATGTGTGAAGAAATCAAAGTGACGCTGACCGACTGCCCCAAGCAGAAGCCGGACGAGGACCATCTCGTCTTCGGCCACACCTTCACCGATCACATGTTTGAAATGGATTGGGATGCGGAGCAGGGCTGGCACGACGCCCGCATCGTCCCCTACGGCCCGCTGACCTTAAGCCCCGCCAGCAACTGCTTCCATTACGGGCAGGAGACCTTCGAGGGGCTGAAAGCCTACCGCTGCGAGGACGGCAGCATCCGCCTTTTCCGCCCGGAGGAGAACTTCAAGCGGATGAACAACTCCAACGACCGCCTCTCGATGCCGCAGCTCGACGTCGACTTCTGCCTGAAGGCCCTCAAAAAGCTCATCGAGATCGACGCTGACTGGGTCCCCCACAAGAAGGACACCTCCCTCTATATCCGCCCCTTCATGATCGGCACCGAGCCGTCGCTTGGCGCGCACACCTCGAGCAAGTACAAATTCCTCATCATCTTGAGCCCCGTCGGCGCCTATTACGCGACCGGCTTAAGCCCTGTCAAAATTTATGTAGAACACGATTACGTCCGCGCGGTCCGCGGCGGCACCGGCTTTGCCAAGTGCGGCGGCAACTACGCGGCTTCCATGAAAGCGCAGGACATCGCGGAGGCCGAAGGCTTCTCGCAGGTCCTCTGGCTCGACGGCGTTGAGCGCAAGTATGTCGAAGAGGTCGGCGCAATGAACGTCTTCTTCGTCATCGACGGCGAAGTCGTCACCCCCGCCCTCCAGGGCAGCATTCTCCCCGGCATCACCCGCAAGTCGGTCATCGAGCTGCTCCGCAGCTGGGGAGTGAAGGTCACCGAGCGCCGCGTCGCAGCCGAAGAGCTGGTCGAGGCCTACAAGGAGGGCCGCTTCACCGAGATGTTCGGCAGCGGCACCGCCGCGGTCATCTCGCCGGTCGGCCTGCTCCGCTACGGCGATGTGGATATGGAGCTTTCCGGCGGCAAGATCGGGGAGCTGTCCCAGAAGCTCTACGACGCCCTGACCGGCATCCAGTGGGGCCGCGCCGAGGATCCCTTCGGCTGGAGCGTCAAGGTCCTGTAACGAAACGCATCATGAAAGCCCGCCGGCGTACATTGGCCCCGGCGGGCTTCCTCTATATGAAGCGGGCGGGGGATCCCCCGCGTCGCGGCTTCCCTCTATCCTATGCGGGAGAAGGCGGTTTGGTGCCGGCGGGGAAATTCACAAATTTCCTCTTGCATAATCTGCGGAAGCAACGTATAATGGAGAATAGCCTTGGGCGGTATAGTTTCTCCCGCCCCCAAAAGGGCGCATTTTACGCGATGGGCTGGATATGATGGATAAAAAAGTCGTGAAAATTTATAAATCTACTGAAAAGGAGCGTGTCAGGATGGGTACAGGAAATCGGCCCGGAACCACCGTAACTTTGCCGGCAGTCTCCATGCGGGGCATCGTGATGTTCCCGTCGATGCTGCTGCACTTCGATGTGGGCCGGGAAAAATCGGTACTGGCCGTCAAACAGGCAATGGAGCGCGAAAAGGAGATCTTCCTGGTCGCGCAGAAGGACTATACCGTGGAGGACCCCCAGCTGGACGACCTCTACCGGGTCGGCGTCGTCGCCAAGATCGTCCAGCTGCTGCACACCGACAAAAATTCGGTCCGCATCATGGTCGAGGGGCTTTACCGCGCCTCCATCGTCAAGGCCGACTTGAGCGGCCCGTACATGACCTGCGAGGTCAAGACGGTGGGCGACCAGCGGATCCCTCCCCTCACCGAGGAGGAGCGGCAGGCGCTCTTCCGCGCCGTGCTGACCAGCTTCGGCGATTACTGCGAGATGGTCCCCAAGATGCCGCGGGAGATCATCGCGAGCGTCTATTCCCAGAAGAGTCTTTCCGGGCTCTTTGACAAGATCGTCCAGAACCTCTTTTTCCAGGTGGAGGACAAACAGGCCATGCTCGAGGAGCGCAACCTTGTAAACCGCCTCAAGCTACTCGTCTCCGTCCTCGAGCGGGAGACCAATATCTTAAGCATCGAGCAGGATATCTACAGCCAGGTCAAAGAGTCGATGGACAAAAACCAGCGGGATTACTTTCTCCGCGAGCAGCTGCGGGTCATCAACGAGGAGCTCGGCGAGGGGGACAACCCCCAGGAAGAGGCCCTCGACTACCAGGAGAGCATCCGCGCCATCCGGCATATCTCGGAGGAATCCCGCGAGAAGCTCTTAAAGGAGTGCGACCGGCTCTACCGGATGCCGCCGCAGTCCCAGGAGGCGCAGGTCGTCCGCAGCTACCTCGAGGCCGTCCTCGCCCTGCCGTGGGACACCGTGACAAAGGACCACGCCGATGTCGCCCGCGCCGCCCGGGTCCTCGACCACGACCATTACGGCATGAAGAAAGTAAAGGAGCGCATCCTCGAGCTGCTGGCCGTCCGCAAGCTCGCCCCCGACATCAAGGGGCAGATCATCTGCCTCGCCGGCCCTCCCGGCGTCGGCAAGACCTCGGTCGCCAAGTCCATCGCGAAGGCGCTCGGGCGCAAGTACGTCCGCATTTCGCTCGGCGGCGTCCGGGACGAGGCGGATATCCGCGGCCACCGCAAGACCTATCTCGGCTCGATGCCCGGCCGGATCATGGACGCCATGCGCCAGGCCGGTTCCCGCAACCCACTTGTGCTCCTCGACGAGATCGACAAGATGGGCGCCGACTTCAAGGGCGACCCCTCCTCGGCCATGCTCGAGGTCCTCGACAGCGAGCAGAACAGCGCCTTCCGCGACCATTACCTTGAGGTGCCGTTCGATTTGAGCGAGGTCCTCTTCATCACCACCGCCAACAACGTCGCGAACATCCCCGCCCCCCTCTACGACCGGATGGAGATCATCGAGATGGGCAGCTATACCCGCGAGGAGAAGTGGAACATCGCCAAAAAGCACCTCATCCCCAAGCAGATGAAGCGCCACGGCCTCACCGCCAAACAGCTCAAGTTCACCAAGGACGGCATCTACGCCCTGATCGACGGCTATACCCGGGAGGCCGGCGTCCGCAGCCTCGAGCGGGAGATCGGCTCGGTCTGCCGCAAGACGGCCAAGGCGGTCGTTTCGGAGGAGGCGGCCTCGGTCAGCGTCACCCCCGCCTCCCTCGAGGAGATGCTCGGCGCCCGCCGCTACCTCGACGAGGGGATGCGCCCGGCCGACGAGGTCGGCATCGTCACCGGCCTCGCCTGGACCTCGGTCGGCGGGGAGACGATGGATATCGAGACCATCGTCCTGCCCGGCAGCGGCAAGGTGCAGGTCACCGGCCAGCTCGGCTCGGTCATGACCGAATCGGCCCAGATCGCGGTGAGCTACGTCCGCAGCGTCGCGTCCGAGTACGGCATTGACCAGGATTTCTATAAAAATAAGGACATCCACATTCACGCGCCGGAGGGCGCGGTCCCGAAGGACGGCCCCTCGGCGGGTGTGACGATGGTCACCGCCATCGTCAGCGCCTTAAGCGGCATCCCGGTTAAGCGGGACGTCGCCATGACCGGGGAGGTCACCCTCCGCGGGCGGGTGCTGCCCATCGGCGGCCTGCGGGAGAAGTCGATGGCCGCCTACCGGATGGGGGTGCGCACCGTCTTCATCCCCAATGAAAACCGCAAGGACCTCGAGGAGGTCGACGAGGCGGTCAAGGAGAACGTCGCCTTCGTGCCGGTCTCCCACGTGAGCGAGGTGCTGCGCGGCGCTCTCGCCCGCCGCCCCGAGCCTTCCCGCCAGCCTGAGCCCGACAAGGCCGCCATCATTCCCGACAAGCCGGTGGAGCCCAAAAGCGTCGCGGTGCAGTAAAGGGGGAGGGACATGAATTACCAGAACGTCTCCTTCCTCGCCTCCTACGGGCTTTTTAAGCAGCTCCCGCCCTCCAAGCGGCTGGAGATCGCCTTTGCGGGGCGGTCGAACGTCGGGAAATCCTCCCTCATCAACAAGCTCCTGGGGAGAAAGGCGCTGGCCAGGGTCAGCGCCGTCCCCGGCAAGACGGCGACCATCAACTTTTACGACCTCGACCGGACAGTCCACCTGGTCGACCTGCCCGGCTACGGCTACGCGAAGGTCGCGAAGTCGGAGAAATACCGCTGGGCCGAGCTCATCGAGGGGTATCTGAATGACGATGAGCGGGACCTCGGGCTCGTCTTCCTCCTCGTCGATATGCGCCACCCGGCGACCCGCCTCGACTGCGACATGGCAAACTACCTCATCGAGACCGAGCGCCCCTTTGTCGTCGTCCTCACCAAGGCGGATAAATTGAACAAAACCGAGCG
Source organism: Candidatus Merdivicinus faecavium (assembly GCA_018716285.1). Lineage (GTDB taxonomy): Bacteria > Bacillota > Clostridia > Oscillospirales > Ruminococcaceae > Merdivicinus > Merdivicinus faecavium. The sequence goes on along the minus strand of DVKD01000043.1, from coordinate 7,728 downwards.
GGAGAAGCGCCTCGCCGCCATCGCGGACGAGCTCCCCTGCGGGGAAGAGCTGACCATCGTCCCCTTTTCCGCCCAGACGGGGGAGGGCGTCGACGTCCTGCGCGGCATCATCGAGGAAATTTCCGCGCCTGAGGAAGGCGCGGCGTCTGATGAAGTCGGGGAGTGACCGGTTGCTGCGCCCGCTTCTCCGCCTCTCCGCAATCCATTCCAGAAAGGCATGATGCTTGATGAAACGAAACGTAACGATCAAAAATGGGGAGCTCCAGCTCGGCGGCGTGCCGGCTTCCGCCCTCGCGGCCGAGTACGGCACCCCCCTCTACGTCATGGAGGAGGAAACCGTCCGCCGCAACATGCGGGCCTTCCGCTCCTCGATGGAGGAGTTTTACGGGGAGGGCCTGGTCTGCTACGCCTCTAAGGCCTTCTGCTGCAAGGAAATCTACCGCATCGCGGACCAGGAGGGGCTGGGCGCGGACGTCGTCTCGCTCGGCGAGCTCTACACCGCCAAATGCGCCGGCTTCCCGATGGAGAAGGTCTGCTTCCACGGCAACAACAAGTCGGAGGAGGAGCTGCGCGCCGCGCTGGAGTACGGGGTCGGCCGGATCGTCGCCGACAGCCTCTCCGAGCTTGCCCGCCTGAGCCGCCTGGCGGGGGAGATGGGCAGAAAGGCCCCGGTTTTGCTGCGCATCAAGCCCGGCATCGACGCCCACACCCATGATTTTATCCGCACCGGCCAGATCGACTCCAAATTCGGCCTTGCCCTCGAGACCGGGGAGGCGATGGAGGGGGTCAGGGAGGCCCTCGCCCTGCCGAACCTCTCCCTGCGGGGGGTCCACTGCCACATCGGCTCCCAGATTTTCCAGGTGGAGCCCTTTGTCGAGGCGGCCCGGGTGATGATGGAGTTTTTGGGCGACGTCAAGGAGGAGACCGGGGCGGAGCTTGCTGACCTGAACCTCGGCGGCGGCTTCGGCATCCGCTACACCGACGCGGACGAGCCGGTCCCCTTCGGCGACTACATGGGCCCGGTCTCCCGCGCGGTGCGGGAGACGGCGGAAAAACGGGGGCTTTCGATGCCTTTCGTCCTCATCGAGCCGGGCCGCTCCATCGTGGGAGAGGCCGGCACCACCCTCTACACCACCGGCCCCGTCAAGGAGATCCCCGGCGTCCGCAGCTACCTCGCGGTCGACGGCGGGATGGGGGACAACCCGCGCTACATTCTCTACCAGGCAAAATACGACATGCTCCCCGCCTGCCGGGCGGACGAGCCGGCCGACCGGGTCTACACGGTGGCGGGCAAATGCTGCGAGAGCGGCGACCTGCTGGGCGAGAACGTCCCGCTGCCCGAGATGAAGGAGGGCGAGCTGCTCGCCGTCCTCTCGACCGGCGCCTACAACTACTCGATGGCCTCCCGCTACAACCGCCGCGGCGTGCCGCCGGTGGTGATGGTCAAAGACGGAGCGTCCCGGCTCATCGTCCGCGGGGAGTCGCTCGAGGATCTCGTGCAAAACGATCTGTGAGCAGATGGGGAAAAGGGCGGGGTTTCCGCCCTTTTTCTGCCCTGTCCGGGCATTTTCGCGTGGAAATTGCCAAAAAATGCCGCCGCTCTGCGGTATGGAATTATTTTTTTGGTCAAAAATCAAAATACCGGTTGACAAGCCTGTCAGGATTTGTTATAATGAATACCTGTTGAGGATTTCGGTGTCTATGAGCCATTAGCTCAGTTGGCAGAGCATTTGACTTTTAATCAAAGGGTCCGGAGTTCGAGCCTCCGATGGCTCACCATTTTGCCTCAACCCCGGCTTGCGCATGCAGCCGGGTTGTTTTGTTATCGCTGCGTCTTTTGGGGCGGAGCGGGCACACGAGCCATTAGCTCAGTTGGCAGAGCATTTGACTTTTAATCAAAGGGTCCGGAGTTCGAGCCTCCGATGGCTCACCAAGGCGGACAGATCCGAACCTGCTGCACGGGCGGCGGGTTCGGATTTGTTGTTATCCCCGAAACGGTTTGCAAAAGGAGAGGGCAGGATGCTCAAAATTCTCTTCATCTGCCACGGCAATATCTGCCGCAGCCCGATGGCGGAGTTTGTGATGAAGGACCTGGCGGAAAAGGCGGGGCTGTCCGGCGAACTGTTCATCGCCTCGGCCGCGACCAGCGCAGAGGAGCTCGGCAACCCCGTCTACCCGCCGGTGCAGCGCCTCCTTGCCGCGCGCGGCATTTCCTGCAAGGGCAAGACGGCGCGGCAGCTTACCCGGGAGGATTACGGCCGCTTCGACCTCCTTGTCGGGATGGACCGGGCGAACCTGCGCAACATGCGCCGCATCTGCGGCGGGGACCCGGAGGGCAAGCTGCGGCTCCTTTTAGACTTCACCGCCCGGGCGAGGTGGACGACCCCTGGTACACGGGCGGCTTCGAGACGGCCTGGCGGGACATCCGCGAGGGCTGCGCGGGGCTCCTCGCCGCCCTCGGGCCAGCGCTTTCCCGGCCGTGAAAAATCCCTTGCTTTTCGCCGGAAAGCATGGTAAAATAACAATATACGCCCATCAGAAACGCAAAGCGGAGGTGCCGATTTGGCCGTAAACACTACCCCCTCCGGGCGGACCCTTCCGCCCGGGGAGCTCGACAGACAACAGCAATTCGCCCAGGCATGCCAGGGCCTTTTGAAAGAACGCTTCGGCGGGGAACACACCCTCCTCGCCCTGGTCCACAGCTACGGCTGCCAGCAGAACACATCAGACGGCGAACGGCTGATGGGGATGCTCGCCGAAATGGGCTTCGGCTTCACCGAGACCCCCGCCGACGCCGACCTCATCCTCTACAACACCTGCGCGGTGCGGGAAAACGCCGAGGTCAAGGTCTTCGGCAACGTCGGCGAGCTCTCCCACCTGAAAAAACGCCGGCCGGAGCTGCTCATCGGCCTCTGCGGCTGCATGATGCAGCAGCCCCACATCGCCGAAAAAATCAGGAAAAGCTACCCGCAGGTCGACTTCGTCTTCGGCACCCACAGCCTGCACCAGTTCCCCGAGATCCTCGCGGGCTGCCTGGAGAAAGGCCGCCGCGTCTTCCGGGTCGAGGAGTCGGACGGGGTGATCGCCGAGGGGCTGCCGGTCCGCCGCACCCCCGGCGTCAAGGCGAGCCTGCCGATCATGTACGGCTGCAACAACTTCTGCACCTACTGCGTCGTCCCCCTCGTCCGCGGGCGGGAACGGAGCAGGCAGCCGGAGGCCGTCTTACAGGAAGCGCGGGAGATCGCCGCGGCAGGATTCCGGGAGATCACCCTCCTTGGGCAGAACGTCAACTCCTACGGCAACGACCTGGGGGCGGAGGCGTCCTTCCCGCGGCTTCTGCGGGAGGTGGCGGAAATCCCCGGCGACTTCTGGGTGCGGTTCATGAGCTCCCACCCGAAGGACTGCACGAAGGAGCTCATCGACGTCATCGCCGATACGCCGAAGGTCTGCAAGCACATCTACCTCCCCGTCCAGAGCGGCAGCAACCGCGTGCTGCGGCTGATGAACCGGCATTACACCGTCGAGTGGTACAAGGAGCTCGTCGCCTACGCGAGGGAGCGCATCCCCGGCGTCATGTTCACCACCGACCTTATCGTCGGCTTCCCCGGCGAGACGGAGGAGGATTTCCTCGATACCTTGAAGCTGGTCAAAGAGGTGAAATTCGCCTCCCTCTTCACCTTCCTCTACTCCAAACGGGTCGGCACCCGCGCAGCCGAGATGGACGACCCTGTCCCGAAAGAGGAGAAGTCCCGCTGGTTTTCGATGCTTCTGGATGCCCAGCGGGAAATCGGTGCGGCGCATTACCGGGAGTATGTGGGGAAAACTTTCAAGGTGCTCGCCGACGGCAGAAGCCCGCTCGGCCTGACCGGCCGGACCGAATTCAACGCAGTGGTCGACTTCCCCGGCGAGGAGTCGCTCATCGGCCGCTTCCTCGAGGTCGAGGTGGTCCGCGCCGAGAAGCACGACCTGACCGGCGAAATCCGGCGCGTCCTCTGAACCCAAAAGCAGCACCCGGGCAATCTGCACCCGCCCGATGCGATAGAGATTTATGAAGAAAGGCTGGAATCATACAATGGATCTGATTCAGATGGCAAGAGAAATGGGCAAAGCCCTCCAGGCTTCCCCCGAATACCAGCGGGTGGACGCCGCCCGCCGGGCAAACGACGAGGATGCGTCCCTCCAGGACGGCATCGGCCGCTTCAACCTGCTGCGTCTCGAGATGAACCAGGAGATGCAGAAGGAAAATAAGGACGAGAAAAAGCTGCAGAGCCTCAATGAGGAACTCCAGCAGGTCTACACCGACGTGATGGGCAACCCGAACATGATGGAATACAACATCGCCAAGCAGGAGCTTGACGAGGTCGTGCAGAAGGTCAACGCCATCCTCGGCATGTGCCTAAACGGCGAGGACCCCGACACCTGCGAGATCCCCGAAGGGGGCTGCACCGGTTCCTGCGCGACCTGCGGAGGATGCCACTGATTTTTTGTAAGCGAGGGCTGCAGCGGCCCGGACGGACGGCTTTCCCCGCCCGCCCGGAATCGCCGCAGCCCTTTTCCACTTGACAAGCCACAGGGAGGTTGCAATTTTGGGTAAGCTTTCTCCGATGATGCAGCAGTATAAGGAGATTAAGGCGCAGTATCCGGACTACATCCTGTTTTATCGGATCGGCGATTTTTACGAGATGTTTTTTGAGGACGCCCTCACCGCCTCGCGGGAGCTTGAGCTCACCTTGACCGGGCGGGACTGCGGGATGGAGGACCGCGCGCCGATGTGCGGCGTGCCCTACCACGCCTGCGAGGTCTATCTCAAAAAGCTTGTCGAAAAGGGGTATAAGGTCGCCATCTGCGAGCAGATGGAGTCCCCCTACGCCGCCAAAGGGGTGGTCAAGCGGGAGGTCATCCGCATCACCACCCCCGGCACCATTGTCGAAGGGAGCATGCTGCCCGAGGGGGAGAACAACTACCTCGCCAGCATCTACTACACCCCCGACGGATACGGCGCCTGCTTTGCCGACGTCTCGACCGGCGAGGCGCGTTTTACCCAGTACGACGGGCCCGACCCCGAGCGCGGCGTCATCGGGGAGCTGTCCAAATACGCCCCCAAGGAGCTGCTCGTAAACCCCGGCTTTTTTGACTGCACCGGGGCGCGGGATTTCATCCAGAGCCGGCTGCGGTGCGTCGTCGACCCGGTCGAGGAGTCGCAGTACGACCAGCGCCAGGCGGTCCGGGTGGTCCTCGACCAGTTTTCCGCCCAGAATCTCGAGGAATTACAGCTCAAAAACAGCGTCTGCGCCCTCTACGCAGTCGCGGCGATGGTCAACTACCTGCGGGAGACCCAGAAGACCGGCGCGCGCCGGCTGCGGACCCTCACCCGCTACAGCGACGAGCAGTTCCTCTCCATCGACATTACCGCCCGCCGCAACCTGGAACTCACCGAGACGCTCCGCTCCCACGAAAAGCGCGGCTCCCTCCTCTGGGTTCTCGACCGCACCTGCACCGCGATGGGCAAGCGGCTGATGCGCAAATACCTCGAGCAGCCCCTCGCTTCCCTGCCGCAGATCACCCGCCGCCATTCCGCTGTCGCGGAACTTGCGGACAAGACCCTTGAGCGGGCCGCCCTCATCGAGGCGCTGCAGGGCGTCCACGACCTCGAGCGGCTGATGACCAAGGTCGTCTACGGGACGGTCACCCCCAGGGAGCTGCTCTCCCTGGCCTACACCGCCGCCAACCTCCCGCGGGTGCGGGAGGCCGCCTCCCACTTTGAGGCGACGCTGCTTGCCGCCCTCTACGAGAAGCTCGACCCGCTCCAGGAGATGCGCGCCCTCATCGAAGCCGCCATCGACGAGGACGCCCCCGTCAACCGCAAGGACGGCGGCTACATCCGGCACGGCTACCGCGCCGACCTCGACGAATATAAGGATCTGCAGAAAAACGCCAAGGACTACCTCGCAAAAATCGAGGAGCGGGAACGGGAGCGGACCGGCATCAAAAACCTGCGGGTCAGCTACAACCGGGTCTTCGGCTATTATATCGAGGTCACCCGTTCTTTCCTGAGCCAGGTGCCGGACGATTACATCCGCAAGCAGACCCTCACCGGTTCGGAGCGGTTCATCACCGAGGAATTAAAGGAGCTCGAGAGCAAGGTGCTCTACGCCTCCGACCGGATGATCGCGCTGGAGGCCGAGATCTACGACCAGATCTGCAAGGAGGTCGCCGCCGAGCTGCCGGTCATCGAGCAGACGGCCGCCGCCGTCGCCCAGCTCGACGTGCTGGCCTCGCTGGCCCAGGCCGCGGTCGAAAACGGCTACGTCCGGCCGGAATTCTCGGCAAACGGGGAGATCCGCATCCTCGAGGGGCGGCACCCGGTCGTCGAGGCGATGTTCCCCCAGACCCCCTTTGTCCCAAACGACACCCTCTTGGACAACGACGCGAACCTTGTCGCGGTCATCACCGGCCCCAATATGGCCGGAAAATCGACCTACATGCGGCAGGTCGCCCTCATCTGCATCATGGCCCAGATGGGCTCCTTTGTCCCGGCCAAGGCGGCGACGCTGCCCATCCTCGACAAGGTCTTCACCCGGGTCGGCGCGTCGGACGACCTGACGGCGGGGCAGTCCACCTTCATGGTGGAGATGAGCGAGGTCGCCTACATCCTCCAGAACGCCACCCCCAGAAGCCTTGTCATCCTCGACGAGATCGGGCGCGGCACCTCCACCTTTGACGGCATGAGCATCGCCAAGGCGGTGGTCGAGTATATCATCAAAGAGAAGAATATCCGCGCCAAAACTCTCTTTGCCACCCACTACCACGAGCTGACCGAGCTCGAAAACCAGTATCACGGGGTGGTCAACTACAACATCGCCGTCAAAAAGCGGGGGGAGGAGATTATTTTCCTGCGCAAGATCCTCCGCGGCGGCGCCGACGAGAGCTACGGCATCGAGGTCGCCCGCCTGGCCGGGGTCCCCGACAAGGTCATCCGGCGGGCCAGGAGCGTCATGGCCGAGCTGGAGAAAAACATGCAGCGCCCGCGCATCGCCGAGCCGCCCAAGGAGGAGGCGCAGATCTCCTTCTCCGACCAGGCGGACGCCCGCGCCGTCTCCGCCCTCCGCAAAATGGACGTCGACAGCATGTCCCCCCGCGAGGCGCTGGACGCGCTGTATGAGCTCAAGGCATTGCTTGGGAATACCTGACGTCTCTCGGGCGAACACAGTTCTCCCCTACGGCACGAACGCTGCGTCGCTTCATTTCAAAAAATTTCCGCAAAGGAGTGTTTTTAGATGGCAAAAGAAAAACGCTTTGTCAAACTCTATGAAGAGAGCGTCGGCCTGATGGGCGCCGCCTATATCCTGGTGGACACCCGGACCGGCGTCCACTACCTGCTGGCCCAGACCGGTACGGTCGGCGGGCTGACCCCGCTGCTGGACGCGGAGGGGAAGCCGGTCATCACCCTCGCGGACGTGGAAGAAACGGAGAAGTGGGGCTATGGCAGGTAAGGGAAAGCGCTTTTTCATCTGGCTTGTCCTCTCCATGCTCCTGCTGGCGGGGGTCGCGGCCCTCTTTGCCGCCAAGGGCGCCCGCCCCGTCCCGATGGGCGGGACAGGGGAGACGAGCGCCTACGCGATCTTCCTCTCCATCCTCTACATCCTCGACTGCGTCTGCCTCTGCCTGACCGCGGGGATGAAGCGGCAGCCCGCCTTTTTAGCCGCGCTGGCGGCGGCGACGGGGCTT
>DVKD01000042.1 GCA_018716285.1 Candidatus Merdivicinus faecavium | reverse complement strand
GCAAAACGGGACAGCCCTTCCCGGTCCTCCTCCGAAAAGCGGTTTTCCGCAGGGCTGTCAATATCCAGCACCCCCAAAAGCCGTCCATCCCGGATGAGAGGCAGGACGATTTCCGAACGGCTGCGGCTGTCGCAGGCAATGTGCCCCGGAAACTTGTGAACGTCCGGAACCAACAGGACGCGCCCTTCCTTAGCGGCTGTCCCGCAAACGCCCTTGCCCAGGGGGATTGCCAGGCAGGCGGGCCGTCCGCAGAAAGGCCCCAGAAGCAGCGTATTTTCCCGCAGAAGGTAAAATCCCGCCCAATTGACGCCCTCCAGCTCTTCAAAAAGCAATGCCGCGCTGTTGGCCAGGTTGGAAGTGAGTACGGTACAGCCCTCCGTCAGCGCCTCCAGCTGCTGATTTAGGTTCTGATAAAAATCATTCACCGGAGGATTCCTCCTTACCCTTCAGCAGGTCCCGGATTTCCGCCAAAAGCTCCGTTTCCGTGGGAGCAGGCGGCGGGGCGGGCTTCTCCTCCTCTGCCGATGCTTCCTCCGCCTTTTTCAGATGCAGCTTTTCGGCGGCGCTGGTAGCGGCCGCGGCGGCTTTGTTCATGAGCCGCACCGCCATGAAGATACAGAACGCAATAATTAGGAAATCCACTACGTTCTGGATAAAATTTCCATAAGTAATGGCGGCTTCTGCGGTAACAACATTGCCGCTTTCGTCCAATACCGCCGGGGACAGCACCCATTTTAAGGACTTAAACTCCATCCCGGCCGTCATCCAGCCGAAAATAGGCATAATGATGTCGTTGACCAGGGATGTGGTGATTTTGCCGAAGGCGTTACCGATAACAACGCCGACAGCCAGGCTGATGACATTCCCTTTAAAGGCAAATTCCTTAAATTCCTTCCAAATTTTCATATTCCTGTCCTTTCTAAGTTTTCAAAGCCTTTTTCCTCATTATACCGGATTCCTGTCAGAAAAGCAAGGAAAATGATGGTTTCGGCCTGGAAAAGCGACATTTGACGGGATTTTGATTGACGGGGATTCCTTTATCCGCTATAATGAAAAAGCCAACAAAACGAAAAGGAGTTTCCGTATGATTACCGTATCTCATGTCACCAAACGCTATGGAAAGGTCACCGCCAATAACGACATCAGCTTTACCGTAGGCGATGGGCGCATCGCCGTACTGCTGGGGCCAAACGGCGCGGGGAAATCCACCATCATCAAGTGCATCACCGGCCTTCTGCGCTTTCAGGGGGAAATTGCCATCGACCACTTCGGCAATAAAACCCTGGACGCCAAACGGCGGCTGGGATACGTCCCGGAAATGCCGGCCCTTTATGACCTGCTGACAGTGTCCGAGCACCTGGAATTTATCGCCCGGGCTTACGAGCTGCCGGACTGGGAGGCCGGCGCCCAGAAGCTCCTGGAACGGTTTGAGCTGGCCGACAAGGCGGACAAACTGGGCAAAGAGCTTTCCAAGGGGATGCAGCAAAAGGTGAGCATCTGCTGCGCATTATTGCCGAAGCCCCGAGCCATTATCTTTGACGAGCCCATGGTGGGCCTGGACCCTCACGCCATCAAGGAACTGAAGGAAGTGTTTCAGGAACTGCGGGCGGACGGATGCAGCGTCCTCATCAGCACCCACATGCTGGACAGCGTGGAGGATTTCTGGGATACGGCCCACATTATGATGAACGGTTCCTTTGCCGCCACTAAGCAAAACGGCGAGGACGGGGACTCCCTGGAAAAGCTGTTCTTTGATATTACCGAGGGGAAGGCGGTGGAAGCATGAGCAGCCTGCGCTATCTCTTTTTCACCCAGTTAAAAAACCAGGTGAAGGAACTGCTGCACCGGCCCTCCCAGCTGGTAAGCGCCATTTTGGTGGTGGCGCTGCTGGGATTCATGCTGCTGGGGGGCAGCGCGCCGGTCAATGCCGAAGAACTCCTGCCGCCCTCCTACCTGTCGGCCATGGTTTTGGCCTTTTACGCCCTGATGTTTTTCATGGTGGCCCACAACGGCCTGGCCTCCGGGGCCAGCTTTTACACCATGGCGGATGTGAGCTTGCTCTTTTCCTCCCCCATTTCCAACCGGCGGGTGCTGCTTTACGGCCTGGTGCGCCAGATGGGCACTTCCGTTCTGCTGGGATTTTTCCTGATTTTCCAGTACAGCTGGCTCCACAACCTGTTCGGCCTGAGCATCGGGGGCCTGCTGGTGATTCTGCTGGGGTACGCCTTAATTATCTTCTGCGCCCAGCTCACCTCTATGGCTCTCTATTCCCTGTCCGCCGGGGATGACGGCCGGAAAGCCTTGGCGAAAAAAATTTACTGGGGCTGCGTCGCTTTGTCGGTCCTGGCTGTGGCGGCCCCTCTGCTCCTCTCAGAGGGCAGCTGGCTGGAACGGCTGATTGACGCCGCCAATTCCCCCTTGACCCTGCTGATTCCTGCCGGAGGCTGGGCAGCCAACGCCGTAGGCGGATTTGTGGGGCAGAACCTTCCGACGGCGGCTGGCGGGCTTATTTTGCTCCTTTTATTTATAGCCGCGCTGCTTCTGCTGATTATTAAAACGGACGCGGATTTTTACGAGGATGTGCTCCAGGCCACGGAGGCGTCCCATTCCGCCATTACCGCCAAAAAAGAGGGGAAAATGCAGGACGTCCTGCCCAAAAACATCAAGGTGGGGAAAACCGGCCTGGGCCGGGGCAAGGGCGCGGATGCCTTCTACTACAAGCACAAGCTGGAAAACCGCCGGGCGAAAATTTTCCTCTTTGACGGCATGAGCCTGATTATGGGCGGGTGCCTGCTGCTGATGAGCCTGTTTATACGGGAGGCAGGGGCGGCCATTCTCTTTGCTTTGGCCACCTATTTCCAGTTTTTCACCATGATGACCGGCCGGTGGGTCAAGGAACTGACCCTCCCTTATGTGTACATGGCGCCTCAGCCGGCTTTCCGGAAGCTTTTGGCCATCTGCCGGGAACAGGTGCGGACCATTGCCGCCGAAGCGGTGGTTCTCATGGTGCTGGTGGGGCTTATCGTTGGGGCGGAGCCTTGGGTCATTGCCGCCATGGTTGTCGCCCGGATTGGCTACGGGCTTCTGTACATTGCCGGGAATATCCTGGCGGAACGGGTATTGGGGGGCATGGTCAACAAAATCCTGTTGTTTACCCTGTATTTCCTGATTCTTCTGGTTGTCGCCGCGCCGGGCATTATTCTGGGCATTGTTGCCGGGATATTCACCGGGACGGCAGCGGGGCTTTTGGTCACCTTCCTGTGGAACCTGCTGGCAGCGGCCGTCATCGGCTTTGCCTGCAAGGACATTTTAAACTGTGCGGAGCTGAATAACAAATAAGGCGGCCATTTGTCGTCACGCCGGCTTAACGGCGCCATTCTCCAAATACCTTTCATAAAAAAGCAGGGGCTAAAGCCCCTGCTTCAGAGTGTCGAAAAACCTCTTTTAAAAGTAAAACTGTGCAAAAAAGAGAACGGAAAGTTTTCGCCCGCCTTGTTTCATGTCGTGAACAAGTTCACGACCGGCGGCAGATTCCAAAGGCAGAGCCTTTGGCCGCCCATCGCAATGGGCGGAACCTTACTTTTCGCGTCCGGGGCGCGAACAAAAAGAAAAAAGCGGAGTCATGAATTGATGTATCAATTCATGACGTGCAGACCCGCCGCGGATGACCCCGCGCCGTCATTTTGGTTGCAAAATGACGGGTTAGAATTTTCCAAACTTTATCCACGGCTCATTTGCGTCAGCAAACCACACCCCTTTGTACAATTTGCCAGACCATATTCTCTTTTCCGACAGGCTGATGCCTTCCCTTTTCTGGGAAGGCGTTTTTATGCGTCTGCGGGGCAATCCGCGCGCCGAATCTTCTCCTCCGGCACAAATTCCCGCCCGTACATCACCCGCGCGCGGTTCTCGAGGAGCAGCTCCTCGCAGAGCTGCGCGCCGGTCTTTGCGTCGATGGTCCGGCGGTAAATCTTGTTGTGGCGGTAAAGGGCGCCGTCCGCCCCTTCCTCGAACCAGGCCTCATCCTCGCGGATGTGCCAGCGCTGCGCGAGGGGACGGGTGGTGCGCAGCTCGCCGTTTAGGTCGGTTTCATCCAGCCAGACCACAAACTGGAAAGGCTGGCCGGTGGGGTTATAAAGGCGGTAATCCCGGTAATTATAGAGGATGGAGGTCCCGCAGCCGAAGGGCAGCTTCCGCCCATAGTCGGGGAAGAGGTCGACGCCGTTGTGGTGATGGTGCTCGGCAATTTGCAGCGGCGAATGAAGGGCCATCCAGTGCAGGAGGTTGGTAAACTGGCACATCCCCCCGCCGACGCCCCGGTCCGGCATCCCGCCTTTGATGACCAGCCCCTCCCGGTAGCCTTTTTTCGCGGTGCAGTCGCCCACCAGCTTCCAGAAAGAAAAGGTCTCCCCCGGCTTAATCAGGATGCCGCTCACATGCGGGATGGCGAGGCGGAGGTTTTCCGCCTTATTTTCCTGCAAAACCGTGTCGACCTCCCCGAGCTTGCGCCGGATAAGGGAACTGTGGCGGTAGACCACAGTCGGCAGGAGGGTGTCCGCCCGCTCCCGCGAAAAATGCGCCCCTGAAAACAGATCGCGGCAGTCCCGCAAAAAAATCTCCTTGCGGGTGGAGATGCGGTAGGCCCAGGGGCCCAGCTCGCAGAACAGGCGGCGTGACATGGGAAGTCCCTCCATTTTTACAGATTTTCATCCGGCTGCTGCCGAAGGGAGAGGTAGTCCCGCTCCGCAAACAGCCCCCACTCCTCGTAATCGGGGGAAGCCAAACCCGTCTCCCGCAGATGACTGTCGTCAAAGAGCCGCAGCAAACGCCCGGGCTTTCCCGGCAGCCACTCCAGCTCGGTGATTGCCGTGTTCTCCGGCCAGTTGAGGAAGTTGACGTCCCCATCCGGCCGCATAAGCAGGAAATTGACCAGCGCCCGCAGCGTGATCCCGTGGGAAACCGTCAGGACGCGGGCATTCTCCGGCAGGGCAGCCAGCTCTTCGCAGAATTCCGCGCACCGGCGCAGCAAATCTTCGTAGGACTCGCCGCCCGGCGCGCGCAGGGCCGAAAGGCCGCGGTCCGTCTCAATATCCGGAAAGCGCTCGGCGCGCTCCTCCCAGGTCAGGCCCTCCAGCCGCCCGAGCTCCATCTCCCGCAGGCAGGCGAGCGCCCGGACGGGCGGGCTTTCCCCCTGCCAGGCGGAGAGAATCATCTCGGCAGTCCGGCGGGCCCGCAGCAGGGTGCTGGAGAAAACGGCGTCAAAGCGCCTGCCATCCAGCTGGGAAAACAGCGCCGCCCCCGCGGCGCGCGCCTGGGCAAGCCCTTTCTCGGTCAGGTCAAGGTCGGTGGAGGACATCATCCGGCCCTGCGTGTTGCTGTAGCTTTCCGCGTGGCGGACGAGAAATAAACGCATCGCAGCTCCTCCTCACGTCATCCGGGCTCAGTTTTTGAGGCTCTGAAGCGGAGCGGGGATCCGCCCGCCGCGGTGGATAAAGGTCGCAGGGCTGACCTGGTTGACAGCCATGACCGGGCCGCTGCCCAGAAGCCCGCCGAACTCGAGGGTCTCCCCGACCTGTTTGCCGATGGCCGGGATGACCCGGACGGCGGTGGTTTTGGAGTTGACCATGCCGATGGCCGCCTCGTCGGCGATAATGGCCGAGATGACCTCGGCGGTCGTCTCGCCCGGGATGACGATCATATCCAGGCCGACCGAGCAGACGGCGGTCATCGCCTCGAGCTTCTCGATCCGCAGAACGCCCTTCTCAGCCGCCGCGATCATGCCCGCGTCCTCGGAGACCGGGATGAAGGCGCCCGAAAGCCCGCCGACGTGGGAGGAGGCCATGACGCCGCCCTTCTTGACCGCGTCGTTTAGGAGGGCGAGGGCGGCCGTCGTGCCGGCGCAGCCGCAGGTTTCCAAGCCCATCTCCTCAAGGATGTGGGCGACCGAATCCCCGACCGCCGGAGTGGGGGCGAGGGAGAGGTCGACGATGCCGAAGGGCACGCCGAGCCGCCTGGACGCCTCGGTGCCGACGAGCTGCCCCATCCGGGTGATCTTGAAGGCGGTCTTTTTGATGAGGTCGGCCACCTCGGTCAGGTTGGCCCCCTTATCGAGCTTCGCGAGGGCCGCCCGGACGACGCCGGGTCCGGAAACGCCGACGTTGATGACGCAGTCCGGCTCGCCGGGCCCGTGGAAGGCGCCCGCCATGAAGGGGTTGTCCTCCGGCGCGTTGCAGAAGACGACCAGCTTGGCCGCGCCAATGCAGCTGCGGTCGGCGGTCAGCTCGGCCGTCTCCCGGACGATCCGGCCCATCATCCCGACCGCGTCCATGTTGATGCCGGTCTTGGTGGAGCCGATGTTTACCGAGGAACACATGTGCTCGGTCACCGAAAGCGCCTCGGGGATGGAGCGGATGAGCGCCTCGTCCCCGGCGGCAAAGCCCTTCTGCACCAGCGCGGAGTAGCCGCCGATGAAGTTGACCCCGATGGTCTGGGAGGCGCGCTCGAGGGTCTTTGCGTATTCCACCGGATTTCCGCCGCTCGCCGCGAGGAGCAGGGCGATCGGGGTGACCGAAACCCGCTTGTTGACGATCGGGATGCCGTACATCCGCTCGATCTCCTCGCCGGTCTTCACAAGGCGCTCCGCCTTGCGGCAGATTTTGTCATAAACCTTCTGGCAGGAGCGGGCAATGTCGCTGTCCGCACAGTCGAGGAGGGAGATGCCCATCGTCGTGGTGCGGATGTCCAGGTTCTCCTGCTGGATCATGGTAATGGTTTCCATGATGTCTGATAAATTGTTGATCAAGTCTTCCAGTCCTTTCCCCGGTTCAGATGCGGTGCATCGAGTTGAAGATGTCTTCGTGCATGATGTGGATCGACAGCCCCATCTCGCTGCCCAGCTGTTCGACGGCGGACGCCATTTCGGCGAATTCACAGTTGATGGCGCTGATGTCCACCATCATGATCATGACAAACATATCCTGCAAAATCGTCTGGGTGACGTCGACGATATTGGCGCCCATCGAAGCGCATTTTGTGCTGACCTTCGCTAAGATTCCGACGGTATCTTTCCCGATTACTGAGATTACTGCTCGCATAAATTTCCCTCCATGTCGTTTGGTATTCCCATTATACCGCATTTTGCCCCGGGTGGCAAGATGAAAATGCGGGTTTCCGCGCAGTCTCTTGCAGAAACGGCGCGGGAAACGCTTGTCCCCGGCTGTCCGAGACGTGCCGCTGTTTTCGGAATATTGCCGGACATTGATGGGACGGAAGGGCCGTGCTTAAGCTTTTTCGCCAGTTTATCGGGGAGATTGCGCGGCATATTTTCTCAAGAATATCGGAGATACCCCTTTTATTTTCAAAGGTATTGTGATATACTAGTAATGTTAAAAATGAAAAAGGGGTGTCGCTTTGGAAAAGTATATCATCAATGGCGGCAATAAGCTGCATGGCGAAGTGAGCATCAGCGGCGCGAAAAACGCTGCGGTCGCCATCCTGCCCGCCGCTGTTCTTTCCGACGAACCGTGTATTATAGAGAATGTTCCCAATATCAGCGATATTGATTATATTATTAAAATCCTCCTCGCCATCGGCGCCGAGGTCACCATGTTGAACAAATCCACCCTCCGCATCGACCCCAGGCGCATCCACACGCCGGAGGTCGAGTATGAGCTTGCCAAAAAAATGCGCGCCTCCTACTACTTTCTGGGCGCGCTGCTCGGCAAAATGGGCTCGGCCCGCGTTTCCATGCCCGGCGGCTGCGACCTGGGCACCCGCTCCATCGACCAGCACCTCAAAGGATTCAACTCCCTCGGGGCCGAATGCTCGGTCGAGCACGGCATGATCCAGGTCAGCGCGGAGCGCCTCGTCGGCGCGCACATCTACTTTGACATCGTCACGGTAGGCGCCACCATCAACGTCATGCTCGCCGCCGTCAAGGCCGACGGGATGACCGTCATCGAAAATGCCGCCAAGGAGCCGCACATCGTCGACCTCGCCAACTTCTTAAACTCGATGGGGGCCGAAATCATGGGCGCGGGCACCGACGTCATCAAGATCCGCGGCGTCAAGTCCCTCCACGGCGCCCAGTATTCCATCATCCCCGACCAGATCGAGGCCGGGACCTTCATGGTAGCGGCCGCCGCCACCGGCGGGGATATCCTCATCAAAAACGTCATCCCCAAGCACCTGGAATCGATCACCGTCAAGCTCCAGAAGATCGGCGTCCACATCGAGGAGTTCGACGACTCCATCCGGGTCGTCGGCACCGGGCATCTCGAACGGGCCAACGTCAAAACCATGCCCCACCCGGGCTTCCCGACCGACATGCAGCCGCAGATCACCACCCTGCTGACCCTCGCGGAGGGGACGAGCATCATCACCGAGAGCATTTACGACAGCCGCTTCAAGTACGTTGACGAGCTGCGCCGGATGGGCGCGGATATCTCGGTCGACGGCAAGGTCGCTGTCGTCGAGGGCGTCGGCCGCCTGATGGGCGCGCCGGTGCGGGCGACCGACCTGCGCGCGGGGGCGGCCCTCATCATCGCCGGCCTCGCCGCGACCGGCACAACCGAGATCGAGGACATCCACCACATTGAGCGCGGCTACGAGGACATCGAGAAGAAGCTGCGCGCGATCGGGGCTGACATCAAGAAGGTCGGCGTGCCCGAGCGGGTCCTCGCACAGGCGCTCTGACCGGCAGCAAGGAAGGTGCGGACAGCGTGTTTTTCTATAATTTATGCAGCTCCAGCCGGGGGAATTCCAGCTTCCTCGGGGATTTGACCGGCGGGATCCTGTTCGATGCAGGGATCGGGCCCCGCAGCCTCGCCAAGGCGCTGGGCCTTGTTGGTCTGCGCCCCGAAACTGTCCGCGCCATCTTTGTCAGCCACGAGCACAGCGACCACATCCAGGGGCTCGACGCCTTCTCCAGCCGGTACGGGATCCCTGTTTACGGCTCCCGGGGCACCCTCGAAGCCCTATTGAGCCGCCGTCTGCTCTCCGGCAGGCAGCCCATCTTTGAAATGGACGGCCCGGTCGAGGCGGGCGGCTTCCTGGTCACCCCCTTCGCCACCCCGCACGACGCGGTCCAGAGCATCGGCTTCCACGCCGACTGCCCGAACGGCCGCTCGGTGGCGGTCTGCACCGACCTCGGCCACCCGAGCGAGACGGTGATGCAGGGGATTCTCGGCTGCGACTTTGTCATGCTCGAATCCAACTACGACCGGAAGATGCTCCTCACCGGCTCCTACCCGCCCTTTTTGAAGCAGCGGGTCAATTCCCGGAGCGGCCACCTCTCCAACGACCAGTGCGCCCAGGTGCTTGAGCAGCTTGTCCTGAGCGGCACGACCCAGGCCGTGCTGGCCCATTTAAGTGAGGAAAACAACCGTCCCGAACTCGCGCGCGCCCATTCGGTCGACTACCTCGCCCGCTGCGGAATACAGGAGGGCAGCGACTACCGCATCGACGTCCTCCCGCGGACGACCGAGGGGAGGAGGTTTGACCTCTCATGAGGAATGTCCGCATCCTCTGCGTCGGCAAGCTCAAGGAGCGCTACCTCTCCGACGCCTGCGCCGAGTACATCAAGCGCCTCGGGGCCTACTGCCGCCCCGAGATCGTCGAGCTGCCGGAATCGCGGCTGCCCGACAATCCCTCCCCCGCCGAGATCGAGGCCTGCCTGGAACGGGAGGGGGCGGAGATCCTCGCGAAGATCCCAAAGGACGCGCTGGCCATTCCGCTGTGCATCGAGGGGGAGCAGCTGAGCTCCGAGGGGCTGGCGGCTGCCCTCTCCGACGCCGCGGTGCGCGGGACCAGCACGGCCTGTTTCATCATCGGCGGCTCCTGGGGCTTAAGCCCCGCGGTCAAGCGGGCGGGGAAGCTCCGGCTCTCCATGTCCCGGATGACCTTCCCCCACCAGCTTGCCCGGGTGATGCTGCTCGAGCAGCTCTACCGCGCCTTTTCCATCAACGCCGGCGGGAAGTACCATAAATAACGCTGCGTTATACTGCAACCCATATCAACTAGGAGGAATACTTTTTGATTCGCAACGATTTGAGAAACATTGCCATCGTCGCCCACGTCGACCACGGCAAGACCACCCTCGTCGACGAGATGCTCAAGCAGGGCGGCGCCTTCCGCCAGAACCAGGTCGTCGAGGAGCGCGTCATGGACTCCAACGATTTGGAGCGGGAGCGCGGCATCACCATCCTGGCAAAGAACACCTCCTGCACCTACGAGGGGGTCAAGATCAACATCATCGACACCCCCGGCCACGCCGACTTCGGCGGCGAGGTGGAGCGCGTCCTCAAGATGGTGGACGGCATCCTGCTGCTGGTCGACGCATTTGAGGGCCCCATGCCCCAGACCCGCTTTGTTCTGCAGAAGGCGATGGAGCTCGGCCACAAGATCATCGTCGTCGTCAACAAGATCGACCGCCCCGACGCCCGCTGCTACGAGGTGCAGGAGGAGGTCCTCGAGCTGCTGCTCGACCTGAACGCGAGCGACGAGCAGCTCGACAGCCCGGTCATCTTCTGCTCCGGCCGGGACGGCACCGCCTCCTACAGCCCCGATATCCCCGGCACCGACCTGCGCCCCCTCTTTGACAAGATTCTCGAGCACATTGACCCGCCGGAGGGCGATCCCGACGGCCCCTTCCAGATGATGGTCTCGGCCATCGACTACAACGACTATGTCGGCCGCATCGTTATCGGCCGCATCACCCGCGGCACCGTCAGACAGGGCCAGGAGGTCGCGGTCTGCGACTTCCACAACCCCGAGACCCACTACAAGGGCAAGGTCGTCTCCCTAAACGAAATCACCGGCCTCAAGCGCACCCCCTGCGAGACCGCGACGGTCGGGGATATCGTCTGCATCTCCGGCATCGAGCAGGCCACCATCGGCGAGACCCTCTGCGCCCCCGGCTGCGAGGAGCCGCTCGCCTTCTCCAAGATTTCCCAGCCCACCGTCGAGATGACCTTCTCGGTCAACAACTCCCCCTTCGCGGGCCGCGAGGGCAAATTCGTCACCTCCCGTCAAATCCGCGACCGGCTTTACAAGGAGCTCCTGAAGGACGTCTCCCTCAAGGTGAGCGACACCGACTCGTCGGACAGCTTTCTCGTCGCGGGGCGCGGCGAGATGCACCTGTCCATCCTCATCGAGACAATGCGCCGCGAGGGGTACGAGTTCCAGGTTTCCACCCCGCACGTCCTCTTCAAGGAGATCGACGGCGTCCGCTGCGAGCCGATTGAGCGGCTGGTCGTCGACGTGCCGGAGGAATCGGTCGGCGCGGTCATGGAGAAGATGGGTCCCCGCAAGGGCGAACTCCAGCACATGACCCCCCAGGGCAGCCGGATGAAGCTCGAGTTCCTCATCCCGGCCCGCGGCCTCTTCGGCTACAAAAATGAGTTCCTCACCGACACCAAGGGCGAGGGCATCATGGCCTCCGTCTTCGAGGGCTACGAGCCCTACAAGGGGGAGATCCCCCGCCGCGCGGTCGGCTCTCTCATTGCCTTTGAGACCGGCACCGCCGTCACCTACGGCCTTTACAACGCGCAGGAGCGCGGCCAGCTCTTCATCGGGGCGGGCACCGAGGTCTACGAGGGCATGATCGTCGGCCAGTCGCCCAAGGGCGAGGACCTGGTCGTCAACGTCTGCAAGAAAAAGCAGATGACCAACACCCGCGCCTCCGGCTCGGACGACGCGCTGCGCCTCATCCCGCCCAAGGACATGAGCCTTGAGCAGTGCATCGAGTTCATCGGCGAGGACGAGCTCATTGAGGTCACCCCGAAGAACCTCCGTCTGCGCAAATCCATCCTCGACAAGGCCCAGCGCATGAAGGCCCAGAGCCGCGCCAAGTAGCGGGGTATCCCCTTTCCAACCGCTGGATGGCGGAATGGCTGCGCCGTTATGGGTAGGGGCGCCTGTCCACACTGTTTTTTATCGTTGTTTAGGTCGTTTATGAATCGCGCGCATTCCGTTTGTAGGGGCGAACTGTGTTCGCCCGTGACAACGGGAAACGGTGCGATAAACGGCAGCCGCCAACCGCCCGCACCTCATACATCCTGTATAAAAATCAAAAAAACAACCGCCGGTAAGCAGATTTTTCTGCCTGCCGGCGGTTTTGCGTATGGAGTTTACTGCCTGTCCTTCAGGACGTCGAGGGTGCTGTAATCCCCCAGCGGGAAGCGGACCGGCTTGCCGGTCGCGCCGGACTTGTAGACAGCCAGCACCATTTCGAGGGCCTTGAGCCCCTCCTCCAGCGGCACATAGGGCTGCCGGTGGTTTTGGATTGCGTCGATGACGTCGGCGTAAAGGAAGCTGTGCCCGAACCCGTAGACATTCTTGGGCTCGGTGTTGACTTCGGCGCTCAGCTCGTCAAAGGAGCGCGTCTCCCCCTCCACATGGTACTCGACCAGCCTGTTGGTGGCGATGCCGCCGATCCGCACCGACCCCTTCTCTCCGTAAACCGAGAGGGTCTCGTCGAGGTTCTCGGGGTAGGTGTTGACCGTCCCCTCCAAAACGCCGTAGCTGCCGTTGCGGAATTTGAAGAGGGCGAGACCGATATCCTCCGCCTCGATGTAAGGGTGGTTCAGGTTGTCGGTGATCGCCATGACCTCGACCGGGTCGCCGCCCATCATCCAGCGGAGCAGGTCGATGCCGTGGATGCACTGGTTCATCAGCGCGCCGCCGTCGAGTTCGTATGTGCCGCGCCAGGAGGGCTTGTTGTAATAGCCGGCGTCGCGGTTCCAGTGCATCTGCAGGGTGCCGTGGAAGAGCCTGCCCATCCGCCCCGTATCAATGTCCCGGCGGAGCAGCTGGATGGGGGCGTTGAAGCGGTTCTGCTGGTTGATGCAGGCGACGACCCCCATCTCGTCCCGCGCCGCAATCACCCGGCGGGCGTCCGCCATCGAGAGGGCGAGCGGCTTCTCGATGATGACGTTGCAGCCGTGCCGGATGCAGTCAATGGCAATATCGGGGTGATAGCCGCTCTCGGTCGCGACGGCGACCAGCTCGGGCTGCACCTCGTCGAGCATCGCGCGGTAGTCGGTGTAGATCTTCACATTCTCAAGCTGAAAACGCGCGAGGAGCGCCTCCGCTTTCTCCCGTTTGACATCACAGACCGCCCGGATGTCCAGCTTGTGGTCAATCGCCGAGCCGATATGGTTGGGGGAAATCCGCCCGCAGCCGATCAAGGCATATTTCATAAAAATCCTCTCCCATTTTCCTGAATTTATCAGGGTTTGTTTCAGTAACATTATACCGCAGGGGAAGGCGGCGGGTCAATGCGAATCTTGCGAAAATATCGTCACTTTTTACAATCTTTTGCGGATCTGCGCCGCCGTGCGTCCCGCCAGAGCCCGGCGATCCCCGCAAGGACCGCCCGCTGCCCCGCGGGAAGCCCCGCCTTGAGGTCCCAGTCCGGGTCGTAGCCGGTCGAGCAGAAGAGCGCCTTCCCCCGCCGGCCCTCCCAGGCGAGGAAGCCCGCCTCCTGCCCCGCGAAGCGGGTCCTCCCCGCCTGGAGCCGCAGCGCCGCCCGCAAAAGCCGGGGCAGCACGACGGTCAGCAGTCCCACTGCCGCCGCGAACAGCGCCCTCCGGCGGAATCCCTCCTCAAAACGCCGCATCCCGTGCGCCCCCTTTCGACATCTTCTGACCTTATTATACGGCGAAAGCCGTACGGGGTCAAGAGGAGGCGGAAAATCCGCAGGTTCTTCCAAAAACGCACGAAATCTCCTTGTTTTCCACGCATTTTTTTGCTATAATGGATAACGAAAAGCATTTTATCCCGATTGGAGGAACTTTCATGCGCTACGCAGTCATCGGGACCGGCTGGATCGCCGGTTCTTATATCGAAGGGGCGGACATCGCCGGAAATTGGGAGCTTGCCGCCGTCTGCTCCCGCCGCCGGGAGACCGGCCTCGCCTTTGGACAGAAATACGGGGTGGAAAAGGTCTTCACGAGCGTCGAGGAGCTCGCCGCCTCGGACATCCCCGCCGTCTATGTCGCCTCCCCCAACGCCCTCCACTTCCCACAGGTGAAGCTGCTGCTCGAAGCCGGCAAGCACGTCCTCTGCGAAAAGCCGCTGACCGCCACCGCGGCCGGCTGCGCCCAATTGCAGGAGCTTGCCGCAAAGCAGGGGGTCGTCCTGCTCGAGGCGATCATGATGCTCCACCTCCCCCAGCGCCGGGTCATTGAGGAGGCGCTCGGCAAAATCGGGCGGATCACCAGCGCCCGCATCGACTTCAGCCAGCTCTCGTCCAAGTATCCGGCCTATCTCCGCGGCGAGCTGCCCAACATCTTCAACCCCAAAATGGCGACCGGCAGCCTGATGGACCTCGGCGTCTACTGCGTCTACCCCGCCCTGACCTGGTTCGGAAAGCCGGAGCGGATCGCCGCCTCAGCCGCCTTCCTCCCCACCGGGGCGGACGAAAGCTGCGCCGCCGTCCTCACCTACCCGGACAAGCTGGTGACCCTGACCTGCTCCAAGACCGGCCAGAGCCGGCTGGGCACCGAGATCATCGGGGATGAGGGGACCCTCGTCATCGACTCGATCTCCAAGCTGACCGGCATTTCCCTCGCGGCGAAAGACGGCTCCCGCACCGAGCTGGCCGGCGAGGTGGAAAAAAACGTCCTCATGAGCGGCGAGGCGGCCGACTTTTACCGCTATATCACCCGCCCGGAGGAATCGCGGGAGGAATACGCCCGCTGCACCGCTCTGGCCCATGCGGTTTCCTCCGTCATGGAGGAGATCCGCCGCCAGGCCGGCATCCGTTTTGAGGAGGGGATTTTGTGAAGCCAAGACAGACAGCCGCCCTTGCCGCGGCGCTCCTCCTCGCCCTCCCGCTCTCCGGCTGCGGGGAGGAGCCCGTCGGCTCCGCCGCGACGGCCGCCCGGGCCGCCGTCGCGCAGCACTTCGACGCCCCCGACCCGGCCGACGTCCCGGAGCCGGATCCCGTCCCCGCAGGGCCGCTCAATCCCCTCACCGGCGAAGCCGGCTACCCGGAATCCGCGGTGGGAAAGCGCCCCGTCGCCGTCATGGTCAACAACATCAACGCCGCCCTCCCCCATCGCGGTCTCTCGCAGGCGGATGTCCTCTATGAGGTCGCGGTCGAGGGCGGTATCACCCGGATGCTCGCCGTCTTCGCCGACATCGACGCCATCCCCTCGGTCGGCCCGGTACGCAGCGCACGGCACTACTACATCGACCTCGCCGCGCCCTATGACCCGGTCTACGTCCATTTCGGCGGCAGCGCGCCCGGCAAGGCCGCCATCCAGAACAACGGCATCGACAATGTCGACGGCCTGATCTACGGCACCACCGCCTTCTCCAAGGACAGCTGGCGCGCCCAGAACCGCGGCGTCGAGCACAGCTATTTCATCGACGGCGCAGCCATCAAATCGGTGGCGGAACAGCGCGGCTATTCCCTCACCGGGGAGCCCGTCGCCCCGCTCTCCATTTCCCAGCAGAAAATTACGCCGGAGCAGCAGTCCGGCGGGGTCTATGTGAAATTTACCGGCTACACGAACAGCGCCTTCACCTGGAACCCGGACACCGGGCTCTATGAGAAATCCCGCAACGGCGAGCCGCACATCGACGAAAACAACGGGGAGACGCTCTCCTTTGCAAACGTCCTCGTCCTCACGACCAGCATCACAAGCTACAACGGCGGCGACCTGCGCGAGGTGGCGCTGGGCAGCGGCAGCGGCTGGCTCTTCACCGGCGGCGGGTACGAGCAGATCAGCTGGAGCAAGGGCGGCTGCGGAAACCAGTTTGCCTTTGTGAAAAAGGACGGCTCCCCCGCCCAGGGCAACGTCGGCCCGACCTTCATCGCCATCATCGACAGCTCGATGGCGGGGAGCATGGAAATCTACTGAGGATGCCGGAACACGGCTTTCAGGGCTGCGAGCGCCCCGGCGGGCGGAGGATTTTCCAGCGAATAGCTGGGCGACATCCCGGAAATTTTCCCGTTCTGCTCGATAAAGCTGACCCAAAAGAGATACTCCTCCCCGCCGCACCGGATCTCCAGCCGGTAGTCGACCGCGAAATCCGCGCCGTTAAAATAGTATCCGCCAAAATGGCGCGCCGCGATCTGCACCCCCGCCTCCTCCAGCGCCCGGCAGCCCTCCTCGAGCGGGGTCGGGCTGCTTGGGTTTGGGTATAACAGGGCGTTCGCTCCGGCGAGGTCGCCGTCCGCAACGGCGCTCAGCAGCCGCGCCGCCTGATACCGGGTCGCCAAACCGGAGAAGGTCACAGTGTTCCAGTGCAGCAGCTCCCCGGCCGTCAAAAACCCCAGCGCCAGAACGGCCATTCCGGCCAAAACGCCAAACAGCCACTTCCGCCAGCGCCGTTTCTGGATATCCCGGTATCCGTTGACCGTCTGCTCCAGAAGGGCCGCCGGGGCCCGGTCCTCCGCCGGAGCTTCCGTCCGCGCCGGCGCACGTTCCCCCTGGATCAACTCCTCGACGCTCACGCCGAGCAGCCCGCTCAGCTTCACCAACAGGCTGATGTCCGGGAATCCCGCGCCGCGCTCCTTGCGGAGGGCCGCAATCAGTCTGCCGCTTTTTTGCAAATCCATATGAGCCCTTCTTTCGCTCTCGATCTACCTCGATCATACCGCAAACGCTGCAAAAAAGCAACAAACGCATCGTTGAGTCCCAAAAAACCGCCCCCGCCGGCTTATCCGGCAGGGGCGGCTCCTTTACGAATCCGTCTCCCCCTTCGGGAAGAGCAGGGCAAACAGCGCGATGCACGCCGCCCCGATGAGGAGCGGGGCGCCGCCGTAGAGCAGCAGGAAATCCGTAATCCCGCCGGTGAGCGGCTCCCAGGACGACAGCATGAGCGCGTTCGGGGAGGCAGCAAGCCATCTGCTTTGATTCTGCCATTTCCGCAGCAAAAGGGGCAGGGGATAATTGTCCAAATTGGTCATCCACTTATCCAGCACGCCGCCCCAGCTCGCAGCGAGGAACAGCCCGAAAAACAGCAGCGCAAAGGGCAGCATCCGCTTCAGCCACCCCGCAAGCCCGCCCTTTTCCCCGCGCAGCAGCCCGCCCACAACCGCCAGCGGCACAAGGAGCGCCAGCCCGTCCCAGCAGCTCCACACCCCCGCCGCGAGCAGATCGTTCTCGCCAAAAAGATACGGGTAGAAAAAGATGAGCTCCGCCAGATTCTGCGGCAGGGAGAACAGCACCAGCGCCAAACATCCCCCCGCGGCGGGGAGCCGGTAACACACCAGCAGGAAGAGCGCCAGCAGCGCCCCGAACAGCGCGCCGGAAACCGCCAAAGCGAGCAGCGAAGCCCCGAAGGACTCGAACAGCCGCTCCTTCGGCTCCAGAAAGCCGGGATCCAGCGTCATCACATACCCCAGTCCCGCCAGCGCCGCCGCGCAGCAAAGCGCGCCCACCGCCAAAGCGGGGACCGGGCTGCCCTTCCCCGCCGCCTGCCGGGGCGCTGCCGCCTGTTTTTTGAACAGCAAAAGCAGGAGGATAACGCCGAGCAGCAGGCCCGGCAGCTGCAGCAGCCATTTGAGCTCCACCCCGGCGACGCCGGGACCGACCCCGTCCAGAAACGTGAAAGGAGCAAAGAGCATCCGGAAATGGTAAAGGTCCAGCGTGGCGAAGAGCTCATGATACTCCTGCTGCTGATAGCTCTCCTGGAGCAGGAGATTGAGGGCGGGCGGGGTAAACGCCCGGGAGAGCAGCATGGCGAAAACCGCCCCCGTCCCCATCAGGGACGCCCGCCCCGGCGCAATCCCCCGGCTCCTGTCGGCAAGGGCGCAGGCGCCGCTCAAAAAGACGGTAAAGCAGAACCGCCGGATGCCGGAGAAGGCGATCGTGAGCAGCCGGGCTGCCTCCGGGCCCACCGCCATTTCCAGCTCCGACCCGGACTGCAGCGCGAAGGCGTACAGCTGTTCCGGCAAAAAGAGCGGCAGCAGGCAGCACCCGAGCAGCGCCGCGGAGCGCTTCCCCGCCGGCGAGACCTTCCCCAGCGCAAAGCCGAGCGCGCCGCCCGCCAGCACCGCCGGGATGCCGCTCAAAAGCCCGAAAAGCAGGCTGTTCCCGGCCAGCAGCCCGACATCCTGGGTGGCAAACAGCGTCCGGTAGTTTGCAAGCCCCACCCACGGGCTTTCCCGCAGGTTGGTCCACAGGCTGTCCGCATCCGGATATCTAAGGTAGTCTTTAAAGCTCATGAGCAGCCCCTGCACAGCCGGGATCCCAAGGAAGAAGCCGCCGGCCACAGCAACCGCCAGCAGGGCGACGCCGGACAGGAGCAGGGATCTGCTTTTGGGTGAAACAGACAATTTTTTCATACGCTCGCCTCCTTTTCCTGATTTCAGGTTACAATATTCCGGCAAAAATGTCAAGAGATTTGATAAAGAAAAGGCACAGAGGTTTTTCCTCTGTGCCTGCTGCATATCGCGATCAGACGTTGAAGCGGAACAGCACGATGTCGCCGTCCTGCATCACATAGTCCTTGCCTTCCAGCCGGACCAGGCCCTTTTCCTTGGCGGCCGCCATCGAGCCGCAGGCCATCAGGTCGTCGAAGGCCACAACTTCCGCCCGGATAAAGCCGCGCTCGAAGTCGGTGTGGATCTTGCCGGCGGCCTGGGGGGCTTTCGTCCCCTTTGTGATGGTCCAGGCCCGCACCTCCGGCTCGCCGGCGGTCAGGAAGGAGATGTAGCCCAGAAGGGCGTAGCCTTCCTTTATGATGCGGTTGAGGCCGCTCTCCTGGAGTCCCAGGTCGGCGAGGAACATCTGCTTGTCCTCGTCGGGCATGTCGGCGATCTCCTCCTCGATCTTGGCGCAGATGGGCAGCACCGCCGCGTGCTCCTCGGCGGCGATCTTCTGCACCGCCTGGAAGTGGGGGTTGTTCTCATACCCGCCGGTGAAGTCCTCCTCGCAGAGGTTGGCGGCGTAGATGACCGGCTTGTTGGACAGGAAGGGCGAGGAGGAGAGCATCTCCTTCTCCTCGTCGGTGCAGTCAAAGCTGCGGGCCGATTTGCCCTCCTCGAGGTGGGCCATCAGCCGCTCGAGGCAGGCGAGCTCGGCGGCATATTTCTTGTCCGCCCGAACCATCTTCTGGGTCTTGGCAATGCGGCGCTCGAGCATCTCCATATCGGCGAAGATGAGCTCGAGATTGATGGTCTCGATGTCCCGCGCCGCGCCGATGCTCCCGTCGACGTGGATGACGTCGGGATCCTCAAAGCAGCGGACGACGTGGACGATGGCGTCGGCCTCCCGAATGTCGGCGAGGAACTTGTTGCCGAGGCCCTCGCCCTTGGAGGCGCCCTTGACCAGGCCCGCGATATCCATGAATTCGAGGACAGCGGGGGTGAATTTTTTCGGGTGGTACATTTCAGCGAGCTTGTCGAGCCGCTCATCCGGCACCGAAACGACGCCGACGTTGGGCTCGATGGTGCAGAAGGGGTAGTTGGCGGATTCCGCGCCGGCGTTGGTCAGCGCGTTGAAAAGGGTGCTCTTGCCGACGTTCGGCAGACCCACCATGCCTAATTTCATGAGGGATCGCTCCTTATTTTGATGATGAAATTCCTGTGGGGAGACAGATTCGCGGGCGAACACAGGATTCAGCCGCCAAAAACGGATGAATGCCCCTGCAATTGCGCCGACGCAGGCTGGCGCGTGCCAGCCGAAGCCCCGCGCGGTCACGCGCCCGCGGCGACCTGTCCCGCGCGGTCACGCGCTACATGGTTTCGGGGGCGTCGATCTTGAGAATGGAGAGGACGTTCTCGAGAACCGTCTTGGCCGCCACACAGAGGGAGAGCCGCGCCTGCATCAGCGCCTCCTCCTCACCGAACACCTTGCAGGCGGTGTAGAACTTGTGGAAAAGGGTGGCCAGATCGAGGGCGTAGCGGGTCATCTTGGCCGGATCGTAAGCCTTGGCTGCCTCAATGATCTCAGAGGGGAACCGGGCGATGTGCCGGATGAGGGCCAGCTCCTCGGGGGTGTTTAAGGCGCAGAGCTCCGCCTCGGACGCTTCCCGCATCGCGACCTTCTCCGCGTCCATCTTTTTGAGGATGGAGCAGATCCGGGCGTGGGCGTACTGCACGTAGTAGACCGGGTTCTGGCTCGACTGCTCGACCGCCAGATCCAGGTCAAAGTCAAACTGGGAGTTGGCTTCCCGCAGGTTAAAGTAGAACCGCGCCGCGTCGATCGGCACCTCGTCGAGGAGGGTGACCAGGGTGATCGCCTTGCCGGAGCGCTTGCTCGCCTTGACGACCTCGCCGTCCCGGATGAGCCGCACCATCTGCATCAGCACCACGTCCAGCCGGTTCGGGTCGACGCCCAAAGCCTGCAGCGCCGCCTTCAGGCGGGGCACATAGCCGTGATGGTCGGCGCCCAGCACGTCGATCGCCTTGTCGTAGCCGCGGGTGACCAGCTTGCCGTAGTGGTAGGCGATGTCCGGCACCACATAGGTCGGCACGCCGTTCGAGCGCACCAGCACAAAATCCTTGTCCGCGCCGAAGTCGGTCGCCTTGAACCAGACAGCGCCCTCCTGCTCGTAGGTGTGGCCCTTCTCTTTGAGAAGCTCCACCACCTTCATGACAGAGCCGTCGGCGTGGAGGGCGGATTCCCGGAACCACCGGTCGTAGCGGATGCGGTACTTGGCGAGGTCGCGCTCCAGCCCCTCAATGTTCAAAGGCAGAGCGTATGCGACCAGCGCCTGACGGCGCTCCTCCTCGGAGGCGTGCATGTACTTGTCCCCGTGGATGGCGGCGAAATTGTTTGCGTGGTCGATGATATCCTGCCCGTGGTAGCTGTCCTCGGGCATCTCGACGCCTTCTTTATAAATCTGCTGGTAGCGCAGGTCGAGGGAGAGGGCGAACTTGTTGATCTGGTTGCCGGCGTCGTTGACGTAAAACTCCCGGTCCGCTTTGTAGCCTGCCCAGTCGAGGACAGAGGCGATGCCGTCGCCCAGGGCGCCGCCCCGCGCGTTGCCGATGTGCATCGGGCCGGTGGGGTTGGCCGAGACGAATTCGACGAGCACCTTCTTCCCTGCGCCGAAATCGGTGCGGCCGTAGTTTTCCCCCTCTTCCAGCACGCTTTTCACCGCGCGGGCAAACCAGCCGGGGGCGAGGGTAAAGTTGATGAAGCCGGGGCCGGCGACCTCGACCTTGGCAAAGGAGCTGCCGTCCAGCGCCATCTCGGAAACCAGCGCGTCGGCGATCATCTTCGGCGCCTTGCGGAAGGCGCGGGCCGACACCATCGCGGCGTTGGCTGCAAAATCGCCGTGGGCCGCGTCACCCGGGATCTCCACCACATACTCCGGGAAATCTCCTTCCGGGAGCAACCCTTTCTCAATGCAGGCCGCCAGCGCCGCATGAAGCAGCGCCCGGCACTCATTTTTCGCGTCTAAAACTGGGTTCGCCATTGTTCCATTCCTTTCTTTTCAATCCATTCCTTGTATTCGGCGCAGGTCACGCCTTTGTCACCGATATTTCCAGCTCGTTTTCGCTTAAAAAGCTGGAATTCATATCCATCGTGTAGCGGAGCTTGAGGCTGCCGCCGTCGTCGTGCAGGTCCGTTTCCAGGCCGTTTGTGTAGACGCCGATCTCCATCGCGCCGCCCATCATGTCGTACCGCCCGACGTTGCGGACTCCCTTCTGCAAAACGAGGTGGGAGCTGGTCGGCCCTCTGCGGATAACGGTCACGCGGCCGTCCTCCACCTTCATGGTGGTGACGCAGCCCTCAAAGCCGGTCGTTTCGGTCTCCTGGTAGGTGATATAGTAGTGCCCGTTTTTTTTGCACATGCTCCCGAGGGTGAAAAGCTCGGTCGTCGTGCTTTCCTCCTCCGCGGTGTAGACGCCGCGGATGGAGATGTTGACATCCTGTTTCATGGCGCGTCCTTTCTCATATCGTGTCGGGATAATTGGTGATCTCGATCCGCGCGACCTCGCCGCAGAAGCCCTCCCCGAGGAAGATGGAGGCGTTGCGCGCAAAGTCCTCCGGCGCGTCGCTGACAAAATAGCTGCATTTCCCCGCCGTTTTGCGGTCTGTAAGGAGGTTTTCCTCCGCAAGCAGCCTGCGCGCATGGTCTGCCGCAGCCCTGCCCGAATCGATGAGGGCGACTTTCCCCCCCATGACGTCGCCGATGAGCGGCGCGATGACCGGGTAATGGGTGCAGCCGAGGATGAGGGTGTCGACCCCCGCCTCTTTGAGGGGGGCGAGGTACTGCTCGGCGACCAGGCGGGTCACCTTGTTGTCCCGCTCCACAAAGCCGTTTTCGACAAGCGGGACAAAGAGCGGGCAGGCCGCCGAAATGACCTCTGCTTCCGGGTCGCGTTTTTTGAGCTCCCGCTCATAGGCCCCGGTGCGGATGGTGGTGGCGGTGGCGATGACCCCGATCTTCCGGCTGCGGCTGGCGGCGAGCGCCGCCTCCACCGTCGGGGAAAGGACGCCGGTGTAGGGGAACTGGAACCGCCTCACCAGGCTGTCGGGGAGGGTGGTCGTGACGGTGCCGCAGGCGGCGATGACCATCTTCACCTGCCGCCCGAGCAGGAAGTTGATGTCCTGCAGGGCGTAATGGGTGACGATCTCGGCGCTCCGGGTGCCGTAGGGGACCCGCCCGGTGTCGCCGAAGTAGACGATATCCTCATGCGGCAGCACCCGGAGCAGTTCCCGCACGGCGGTTAAGCCCCCCATGCCGGAGTCGAGGACGCCGATGGGACGGTTATCCATTCATTTCAGCCCTTTCCATTGCGAGGGTGATGAGGCGGTCGAGCAGCGCGCTGTAGGAGAGGCCGGTCGCCTCCCACAGCTTCGGGTACATGCTGATGCTCGTAAAGCCGGGCATGGTGTTAAGCTCGTTTAGGGTAATTTCCCCGGTGGCAGGGTTTACAAAGAAATCGACCCGCGCAAGGCCTGTGCAGCCCATCGCCTTGAAGGCTTCGACCGCGACGGCGCGGACCTGGTAGGAAAGCTCCTGGCTGATCCGCGCGGGGATGTGCAGCTCGGAGTTTTCGTTTTCGTACTTGGCCTCATAGTCATAAAACTCGTTGGCGGGGGTGATCTCGCCCAGGATGGAGGCCTCCGGTTCGGTGTTTCCCAAAACGGCGCACTCCACCTCGAGGCCGGAGACCGCCTTTTCGATCAGCACCTTGTCGTCATGGACAAAGGCGAGCTTGACGGCCTGCTCGAGCTCGTTTTCATCCTTCGCCTTGGAGACCCCGACCGACGAACCGGCGTTGGCGGGCTTGACAAAGACGGGGAAGCCGAAGCTGTCGACTACCTTCTGGGCGATCTGCTCGGAGCGGAACTTGTCGGACCGCCGGCAGAGAATCCAGGGGGTCATCCGAATACCGGCCGCTTCGAGGACGGTGTGGGTGTACGCCTTATCCATGCAGATGGCGGAGGAGCAGGTGTCGCAGCCGACGTAGGGGATCATGCTCATCTCAAAGAGGCCCTGAATGGTGCCGTCCTCCCCGTTTTTGCCGTGCAGAACCGGGAAAAAGCAGTCGATCGCGAGGAAGGAGACCGACTGGTCGTCGAGCACCTTGTAGATCCCCTTCTTGGCGCTGCCCAGGGAAACCATGCAGGGGCAGCAGTCGGGGTGCTTCTCCCAGTCGCCGTTCGCGATGAGGTCCCACTCGCCGGGGTAAAAGAGCCAGGTGCCCTTTTTGGTGATGCCGATGCAGACGATCTCGTAGTCCTCAGCGGGAATGTTCGCAATCACAGAGCTGGCCGAAAGGCAGGAAATCTCGTATTCCGAAGATGCGCCGCCGAAAACCACAGCAATGCGTTTTTTAGCCATATCCGAATCCTCCTGTACCCCCGGCGGATACACAAAAGCCGGCCGGGGGAAAATTCCATAAAGGCCGCGGGGCGCAGACCTCCATCTTATTACCTAAATAATTATAGCATAGAACCCGCCGCTTTTCAACCGTTTTCCTGACAAAATCTGGCTTCTGCCCGTCTCTTTCCATCCTATTCCGCCCGCCGCCCGAAAATACCATCTTGTATCCCGGCGGAAAAATGTGGTACAATATTTTCAAAAGCTTCCGAACGGAAGCACGGGGAAACTATGTTTCCCCTGGGGAAACTGTGTTCCCCCTGTGATTCTTGCGAATCGCTTTTGAAAATAATGTATCATGCCAGATTTTGCTTGCGCAAAATCCCGGCGAATGAATCCGCCAGGATTTGTGTCATGATAAAATAGCAGTAACAAGCGCAAAGGAGCATGTTCATGAAGCCGATCCTCCGCAAATTCCTCCCCCCCGCCGCCATGC
The DNA here is from genome assembly GCA_018716285.1 of Candidatus Merdivicinus faecavium. Taxonomy (GTDB): domain Bacteria; phylum Bacillota; class Clostridia; order Oscillospirales; family Ruminococcaceae; genus Merdivicinus; species Merdivicinus faecavium. The sequence goes on along the minus strand of DVKD01000042.1, from coordinate 14,400 downwards.
TGGCCGTTGCCGCCCTCCTCTTCGGCGCGGCCCTTCTCCGAAACCGGCAGCCGCAGGAGCCCGTCTCCCGCACCGAACTGTCCCTCAACACCGTCGTGACCGTCACCCTCTACGACGGGCAGGACGAGTCCCTCCTCGACCGCTGCATGGACCTCTGCGGCGCGTATGAGCAGATGTTCAGCCGCACCCTCGAAGGCAGCGAAATCTCCCGCCTGAACCGCGGGGAGACCGACACCCTCTCCCCCGACGCGCAGGCCCTCCTCTCGGAGGGCCTGCGGTACAGCGCCCTCTCGGACGGGGCCTTCGACCTGACCGTCGGCGCGGTCTCCTCCCTCTGGGATTTTTCCTCCGGCGAAGGGGAAGTCCCCGACCCCGCCGCTATCGCCGCCGCCCTGCCCACCGTCGGCTGGGAGAAGGTGGAGCTAAATGGGGACCGGATCTCCCTCCCCGCCGGGACCCAGATCGACCCCGGCGCCATCGCCAAGGGCTACATCGCCGACCGCTTAAAGGAATTCCTCCAGGAAAACGGGGTGGAAAGCGCCATCATCGACCTGGGGGGCAACGTCCTCTGCATCAGCGGCAGGCCGGACGGCACTCCCTTCCGGATCGGGGTGCGCAGGCCGTTTTCGGACGCCTCCGACAGCATGGTCATCCTGGAAGTGGACGGCCGCTCGGTCGTTACCTCCGGGGTCTACGAGCGCTATTTTGAGGAGGACGGCGTCCTCTACCACCATCTCCTCGACCCGGAGACCGGATACCCCTGCGACAGCGGCCTGCTCTCGGTCACCATCCTCTCGGACAGCTCGGCGGAGGGCGACGCCTTAAGTACCGCCTGCTTTGTCCTCGGGCTGGAAAAAGGGATGGAGCTCGCCGTTTCCGCCGGGGTGGAGGCAATCTTCATCGACGAGAATTACGAGCTGCATTTCACCCCCGGCTTCTCGACCCCCTACACCCTGCCGGAGTAAAGAAAAAATTAAGACTTTCTGCCGACAAATCTCGCAAAATCCCTTTTCTTGGCGGAAAATTTATGGTATACTAGATTGGAACAGACAATTTGTCCGGCAAGCTGCAAATATCAAACAGAAAACCGGGTTTTCTGTGCATATACAAGGAGGATGTATCCATGAAAAAACTGACGGCGGTGCTGACCGCGTTTCTCCTGATGGTCACCGTCTTTGTTCCCACCGTCCATGCCGAGGCCGACCCTGAGCTGGGCTTCGAGATCTCGAGCGAGGGCGTCTACATGGTCAACAACGAATCCGGCATTGTGGTCTATGAGAAGAACGCCGACCAGAAATTTGACCCCGCCTCCCTCGCGACCATCATGACCGCGATTATTGCCATTGAAAACTGCCCCGACCTGGAAAATACAATGGTCACCGCCCAGCCTTACATCTTTGACGAGATCTTCAACCTCGGCGCGGCCAACGTCGACATGCGCCACCGCGAGGAGGCCCGGATGATCGACCTCATCTACGCGATGATCCTTCGCTCCGCCTGCGAGTGCGCCAGCATTATCGCCGACTACATCGGCAACGGCGACATCAGCGCATTTGTCCAGATGATGAATGACAAGGCCGCCGAAATCGGGGCGGTCAACACCAATTTTGCAAATCCCCACGGCCTCCCGAACGACAACTCCTACACCACCGCGAAGGATATGTACCTTATCTTTGATTACGCGATGGACAACTACCCCATCTTCGCTGAAATTGCAGGCACCGTCTCCTACACCATGCCTGCCACCAACATGCACTCCTCCGAGCGCACCATCTCCCACACCAACACCATGCTAAACGAGAGCAGCAGCACCTACTACGCCAATATGACGGCGGGCAAGACCGGCACCTCCTCCACCGGGCGCAACCTCGCCTCAACCGCCACCAGGGACGCCTACTCCTACACCCTGGTCACCATGAACGCCCAGCTTTACTACGATAACGGCGACCAGATCACCGACAACATGTCCTTTGTCGACGCAAAGCAGCTCTATGATTGGGCATTCGACAACTGGTCGGTCCGCTCGGTGGTCAAGACCTCGACCGATATCGATGAAGTCAAGGTTGAACTCGCCAGCGACGTCGACGCCATCACCGTCTTCCCCGACCAGGACGTCGACTACCTTATGCGCAACGACATCGATATGAGCTCTCTCCAGAAGGTCGTCCACCTCGAGGACTCCTACGACGCCCCCATCCAGGCGGGGCAGGTGCTGGGGACAATGGAGCTGAAGCTCGCCGACACCACCATCGCCACCGTCAACCTGGTCGCCGGCCAGGATGTCGAGCGGAGCACATGGCTTGCCATCCTCCGCAGCATCCAAAACTTCTTCAGCTCTGTCTGGTTCAAGCTGATCATCGCCCTCCTGCTCCTGCTGGTTGCCGCCTATATCGCCTTCGCGATCCTCTACAACAACCGCAAGTCCAAACGGCGGCGCAGGAAGACGAGACGCCGCTTCTAAATTCCGTGCAGTTCCTTCAAAAAGTAAAACCCGGGCGGAACCGATTCCGCTCGGGTTTTTATGCAAAGATCGGATGCGGCGCTGTCAGAACTCCTTCTCCATCTCGCCGCGGAGCCGCCGGATGATCCGTTTTTCCAGCCGGGAGATATACGACTGCGAGATGCCGATGCGGTCGGCGACCTCTTTCTGGGTCTGCTCCGGCTTGCCGGTCAGGCCGAAGCGGAGCTGCATGATGAGCTTCTCCCGCCCGTTCAGCCCGTCAATGCAGCGGCTGAGGGCGGTTTTTTCGGCCTCAATCTCCATCTCCCGGTGGATGGCGTCCCCCTCGGTGCCCAACACGTCCGAAAGGAGCAGCTCGTTGCCGTCCCAGTCGACGTTGAGCGGCTCGTCGAGGGAGATCTCCTCCTTCTGCCTGCTGACCTTGCGCAGGTGCATAAGGATCTCATTTTCGATGCACCGGGAAGCGTAGGTCGCAAGCTTGATGTTTTTGTTGGTGGAGAAGGTGTTGACTCCCTTGATGAGCCCGATGGTCCCGATGGAAATCAGGTCCTCGAGACCCACCCCCGTATTTTCAAACCGGCGGGCGATGTAAACGACCAGCCGCAGGTTGCGGGTGATGAGGATCTCCCGCGCGCGCTCCGGCTCACTTTGCAGCCGGGCGAGGACCTGCGCCTCCTCCTCCCTCGTCAGGGGCGGCGGGAGGGTCTGCGCGCCGTTTATGTAGTCGCAGCGGGAAAGCAGCCCGAGCCTTTGCAGCAGCCAGAGCCGCGCCCTCTCCGCGAGCATTCTCCATTTTTCCAGCATGGTCTCCTTCCTTTCCGCGCAGGGCAAGCTGCGCAAAGATTTCGTCCCCCGCGACCGCCTGGAAGTCCCCCCGGATGGGCCCCCGGGAGATTGCCAGCAGGCAGCGCGCCTCCGCCCCGCCCCCCTCCGCCCGGAAAAAATCCGGCGTGAAGGCAGCCAGCAGCCCGCTCCCGTTCACCGTCTCGCAGGGGATGAGCTGGACCCGCTTCCCCCATTCGCCCTCCGCCGGTTTTCCCGGATGCAGCAGCGCGTCGGCCAGGCCGGGCGGCAGCAGCCCCTCCAGCGCCTTCCCGTCGCAGACGACGACCGGCGTCCCGCCGATTCCGCGCAGCCGGTTTCCGCTGTCGCGGAAGACCTCCAGCAGCAGCTCCCGGCCGCCTAAGCCGACTCGCACGGTGACCCGCTCCCGGTCTGTTGCCCCACGCCCCCTGAGCCAGGTGAGCCCCCTGGCCGCGCCGTAGGCAAGAAGCGTCGAGACCGCGAGGGTCATGGCGGGGATGTGGTAGTAGACGCAGCCGTTGCGGATGATCAGCCGGGGCGGCGCCGCCAACAGCCAGAGGGCGATCATCACCCCGGCAAACAGAAAATTGGCCCCCAAGAAAAAAGCGGCCCGCCGCAAAAAGCCCCCGCGCCCGCCCGCAATCGCCGTGATTCCGGCGGCAAGGCCGAGCTTTACGCCAAACAGCAGCCAAAACGGCAGCTCCGGCAGAAAGATAAGCAGCGAGGAGAGCCCGCCGGCCAGCGCCGCCAGTCCCCTCCGCCAGGTCCGGCACCGGCGCCCCGAAAGATGCTCGGCGGCCAGCAGCAGAAACCAGGTGACGTACAGGTTGAGCCCTACAAGGACATCTGCGTAGATAATAACGATCGGCCTCCCCCCCTTCCTGTCCTCATTATACCCCCTCGCTGCCGCAAAAGGGGTCGGATTGGGCCGCTGATGCCGTCAGAAAACACAAAGGTCCATATTTATTTGTATTTTAAATGATAATCATAAGTAAAAAGTATGCTAGGTTAAAGATTTTTCAAAATTTGTTGCATTTTGTGACTGTCGTGTGACCGCAATCCTGTATAATAAAAATAGAAGAATATGATAAGAGGTGAGGAGATGGCTGAACGCAGTTTGATAACAAGCACATCTGTCCGCGCCATTATCAAGATTTATTCCTACCAGGATCAGGTATTGAAGGGCTCGATTACCAACACCCACTTGAACCGAACCGCCTATTTTTGCGATGTTGTGGAAATGGCGTCTATCCTGGAACAGATTTACGATACACTCTCTTTCCCGCAGTCGGCACAGGCTTACCGCTCCTTCCGTCCTGCGGCAAAAAGGCGAAAAAAATATGCAGCGCAATTGAAAACAGGTGGTGAAATTATGAGTCCGATCTCCTCCGAACTGGAAAAATCGCAGGAAAAAGCATCCTTCCTGGTCCATGTACAGTTTCGGCAGCATGCGACCTGGCAGGGTAATATCACATGGATCAATAAAGGAGTCACGCAGCAGTTCCGCAGTGTGCTGGAATTGATCCGTCTTATGACCGAAGCAGTCGAAAGCGGCGACCCGGAGCAGACCGGTTTCGCTTTATCTATGGAAGAAGAGAAAAAGTGACGTATACAAAGCAAATGCCCCGGCAGGAGATCCTGCCGGGGCTATTTTTCTGCACATGTTATCTGGTGCGGGGGCGCGCAGCCCCTTCCCGGTCGTCAGGCTGGGCTGCCGGCATGACCGAGACGCGGGGGCAGCGCAGCGTCAGTTTGAAGAAGCTGCCTTTCCCGGGTGTGCTGTCCAAAGCAATGGTCCCGTGGTAGAGGGTGACGAGGTGCTTGACAATCGAAAGCCCAAGCCCCGTCCCGCCGACGTTGCGGCTGCGTCCCTTGTCCACCCGGAAAAACCGCTCGAAGACCCGGCTCTTCATCTCGGGGGGGATGCCGATGCCGGTATCCCGGACCCCGATGTTGAGCTGCGTCCCGTCCGTCTCGATCCGGACCCAGACCTCCCCGCCCTCGACGTTATACTTGACCGCGTTCTGCATGAGGTTGGCAAGCAGGCTGTGGAGGTGGCTGTAGGGCATGGCGACAAAGAAATTGCCGCCTGAGATCTCCATCCGGATGCCCTTGTCCTGCATGGCGGGGGTCAGGCTCTCCTGGATCTCGACCGCGACCTCACGGACGTTGATGGGCGGGGAGTCGATCTGCTCCTCCGCGTTTTCCAGCTTGGTGATAAAGAGAAGGTCGTCGATCACATGGGACATCCGCTCCGCCTCCCGGTGGATAATGCGGATGCTCTGGGCCGACTGCTCCGGATCGGAGATGAGGCCGTTCTCCAGCATCTCGGAAAATCCCAGGATGGAGGTGATGGGGGTGCGCAGCTCGTGGGAGGCGTTGGAAAAGAAGTCCTGCCTCTGGCGCAGCGCGCTCCGTTCGGCGGTCACATCCAGGAGAATGATGAGCACCCCGCTGCGGCGCTGTTCCTCGCTCGGATAGACCATCCGGATCTGGACGGCATAGATGTTCCCCTCCTCGGTCGTCAGGTCAAACACCGCCTTTTTGGCGGTCTTGAGAACCTGCTCCACCCCTTCCAGGATAGATTTCTCCTCAACCGCCTCCCAAAGCTGCCGGTGCTCGGCGTCGGGCGGGATGGAGAGGACCTTTTCGGCCACATGGTTGCAGTTGATGATGCGCTGGTTTAAATCGAGGAGGATAAATCCCTCGTTGAGCCTGGAAAAAATATAGCGGAACTGCTTTTCCTGAGTCTGGAAGCTCGCATGGAGGAGGCGGAGCCGATTGCTTAAATTGCGCAGGTGCTGATTGAGGCCGGTCAGTTCGACGCTCAGGCTGGCGCTGACAGGCTTTAAGGCGTAGTCCTCCTCGTCCTCGTCGAGCAGGCGGTCGAGCCGCTCAATGTCCTCCCGCAGCTTCTGCCCGGAGTCGCGGGAAGCAAATCGAAAGACTGTCAGGACAAGGAGGAGCAGGAAGACTGCCGCCAGTCCAAACCAGGGGACAAAGTCCCGCACCTCCCCCCCGCTGTTCTGCCAAGCCTGCTGGCAGCAAAAGGAAAGCCCTCCGCCCAGGAGGGCGGGGAGCAGATATTTGAGCCAGGCCGGCCGTTTCGGTCTCATGGCAGACAGTCCTTTCCGATGGGATCCGGAATCACTCGCAGAATCGATAGCCGACGCCGCGGACAGTGTGGATGTAGCGGGGATTTTCCGCATCGTCCCCCAGCTTCTGCCGGAGGGTACGGATGTGCATGTCGAGGGTGCGGGTTTCGCCCTCAAAATCGATGCCCCAGACGAGGTTTAAAAGCTCGGCGCGGCTCATAACCCGGTCGGTGTTTTCCATCAGGAGCTTTAACAGCTCAAATTCCTTAAAGGTCAGCTCGATCCGCTCCTCGCCGCGGTAGACGTCCCGCGTATCGCAGTTGAGGCGCAGGTCCTTCCCGGTCAGTACCGCGGGGCGGCGGCTGCGGGAGGTGCGGCGGAGCAGCGCCTGCACCCGCGCCTTCAGCTCGAGGATGCCGAAAGGCTTGGTCAGATAATCATCTGCGCCCGCATCGAGACCGATCACCTTGTCGAGCTCCGAATCCTTGGCGGTCAGCATCATGATGGGCAGGTCTGCAAAGGCGGGGTTTTTGCGGATGCGCTTGACCGCCTCAATGCCGTCAATATCGGGCAGCATGATATCAAATAAAAGAAGATCCGGCGCGTTCCGCTGCAAAGCGTCGAGGCAGGACGTCGTGTTTTCAAAAGCGGTGACCTCATAGCCGAAGGCCTGCAGGGCCGTCGACACCAGCTGGCGGATATTATCGTCGTCTTCTACGATATAGATCATGGACAAAACAGATTCCTCCTGTCGCGGGCGGGTTCCAACAAGTTACAGTATACCACGGCCGCGCCCGATTTGCAAGGGCGAATCAACCGAACCGTCCGCCGATATAATCTGCCGTCCGCTTGTCAGAGGGGTTCTCAAAAACGGTGCGCGTCTCGTCGAACTCGACCATTTCGCCGACCAGGAAGAAGGCGGTAAAGTCGGAAACGCGGGCCGCCTGCTGCATGTTGTGGGTGACGATGGCGACGGTGTAGCGCCGTTTGAGCTCGAGGATCAGCTCCTCGACCTTCTGGGTCGAAATGGGGTCGAGAGCCGCGGTCGGCTCGTCCATGAGGAGCACCTCCGGCTCGACGGCCAGGGCGCGGGCGATGCAGAGACGCTGCTGCTGGCCGCCCGAGAGGGAGAGTGCGGAACGCTTGAGACGGTCCTTAACTTCGTCGAAAAGGGCGGCGCCCTGTAAGCTCTTCTCGACGATGACGTCGAGATCGGCCTTTTTGCGGATGCCGTGGAGACGGGGTCCGTAAGCGATGTTGTCGTAGATGCTCATGGGGAAGGGGTTGGGGCGCTGGAAGACCATCCCGACCCGCTTGCGCAGGGTGGTGACGTCGACGTCGGGGCCGTAGATGTTCTCGCCGTCGAGGAGGACCTCCCCTTCGGCCCGGGCGCCCTCGATGAGGTCGTTCATCCGGTTCAGGGTGCGCAGGAAGGTGGATTTGCCGCAGCCGGAGGGGCCGATAAAGGCGGTGACGCGGTTCTCCCGGATGGGGAGGGTGACGTCCTTGAGGGCGTGCGAATTGCCGTAGTAGAAATCAAGATGAGAAGCAGTCATCTTATCTGTCATAAATCAAAATCCTTTCCGAAACGGTTATCGTTATGTACGGGGCCAGATATGGCGGGAGGGGCGGCCAAGGCGCGCCCCTCTCCGGAATCATTACTTTTTGGTCCGCGCCGAGACAAAACGGGCGCTCAGGTTGATGGCGAGCACAAGGATAACCAGCACCGCAGCGATCGCGAAAGCGGTGGTGTTGTCGCCCTGATCCGCGTACTTGTAGAGGAGGACCGAGAGACTCGCGCCCGACTGGAGCGAATGAGTGAAGACATTCTGCAGCAGGTTTTCGGCGATGCCTGCGGTGAAGATGAGGGCGGCCGACTCGCCGACGATGCGGCCGATGCTCAGGATGAGCGAGGTGATGATGCCGCTCTTGCAGCAGGGAATGAGGATGGTGCGGATGGTGTGCCACTTGGAGGCGCCGAGTCCCGCTGCGCCCTCGCGGTAGCCGGTGGGGACAGTGCGGAGGGCTTCCTGGGTGGTGCGGATGATGGTGGGCAGCACCATGATCGAAAGGGTCAGGCAGCCGGACAGAATGGAGTACCGCAGCCCCAGGAGGTTATTGAACATCATCATGCCGAACAGGCCGTAGATAATGGAGGGGATGCCGGCCAGGGCTTCGGTCGTGAATTCGATCACCTTGGTCAGGCGGCCTTTTTTGGCATATTCGTTGAGGTATACTGCGCCGCCTACACCCAGAGGAGCCGCGACAATCAGAGTCAAGACGATGATATACAGAGTGTTGACAATACCGGGCAGGATACCGACGGTATCATTGAGTACGCTGGTTGTGCCGCTTAAGAACTGCCAGCTGACATTCGGGAGGCCCTTCACCAGAATGTAACCAATCAGTCCGACAGTGACCGCCAGAGTAATGCTTCCCGCCAGAACGGAGAGGCTCTTAAAAACGAGATCAAACGGACGGAACCTGGTTTCGGTCAAAGACCGGGGCTTTTGTTCGGAGAGTACTGCTGGCCTTGCGGCGGTATTGACGGTCATGGAGAAATCTTCCTTTCCTGTCGATTGCTGAATTTACTGGCACAATTACTGCTGTTTGGAGCCCTTCTTGAGGATTCCGGTGAGCACCAGGTTGATCACAAAGATAAAGATGAAGAGGATGAGCCCGATGCTGAAGAGCGCCTGGCGGTGCAGGCCGCTCGAATAACTCATTTCCGAGACGATACCGGTGGTCAGGAACCGGACGCTGCCGAAAAGGTTGGGCATATTGACGACGTTGCCGGAGACCATGATGATGGCCATTGTCTCGCCGATCGCACGGCCGACGCCCAGGACGATGCCGGTGATGATGCCGGATTTGGCGGCGGGGACGTTCATCTTGAAGATGGTCGTCACATTGGTGGCGCCCAGGGCGAGGGAGCCGTCGGAATACTCCTGCGGCACCGCTTTGAGGGAGGTCACCGAAACGCTGACGATAGTCGGCAGGATCATGACCGAAAGGACAACGATGGCGGTAAAAAGGGTCGCGCCGCTGGGAAGATCAAAGAGATTCGCGACCAGCGGGGAAATAACCGTGATGCCGACCAGGCCGTAGATGACCGACGGGATGCCGGCCAGCAGCTCAACGGCGGCGGTCAGGACAGTCCGAAGCTTTTTGGGAGCCAGATAGCAGATAAACGCGGCGGTGAACAACCCGAGCGGCGTGCCGACAAGAATAGCGCCCAGCGTGCCGGTGATGGTGGTGAGGATCATCGGCAGGATGCCGAACTGCGGGTTTTCCGCAGTGGGGGCCCATTCCGTTCCAAACAGGAAGTTGAAGAGCCCGACCTCCTGAATCGCCGGCAGTCCCGACACAATCATATAGCCTGCGATGACGGCCACACAAAGGATGGAGGCCGCACCGCAGACGAAGAAAATGCCGTTCATCACCGTTTCGATCGTATTTTTCGCCCGGTTCGCTTTGGAAAGGGCGGAAGACTTTACGTCAGTCATGGTGATTTCCTTTCTTTCAATTCAGAGAAAGAGGTTTTAGTTAATCCGGACAAGGCCGACCTGCTCGCAGATATCCTGGCCCTCTTCGCTCAGAGCATAATCCAGGAAAGCCTGGGCGGCAGCGCTCAGCTCAGCGCCTTCTTTGGTAACCATGAGGAAGGGACGCTGGAGAACGTAAGAGCCGTCGCGGATGGTATCGATCGAGATGCTGACGTCGTTGACCGCGAGGGTCTTGACGGTGTCGTCGATGGAGTCGAAGGAAACATAGGCGATCGCGCCGGGGGTAGAGGCGACAGTGGTCTTGGCAGCGCCGGTAGAGGTCTGCTCGGACGCATAGACCGCGTTCTCGCCGACACCGCTGATGCTCTCGAAGGCGTCGCGGGTACCGGAACCAGCTTCACGTCCGACGACGTAGATTTCCATATCCTCGCCGCCGACCTCAGACCAGTTGGTGATCTCGCCGGTGTAGATCGCTGCGATCTGCTCAAGGGTCAGGCTGTCGACCCCGTTGTCGGGATGTACCGCCATCGCGATGCCGTCGATGGCAACCTCGTGGGGAACCAGGCCGGTCTCATCCTCGGCAAGGTCACGGCTGACGTTGCCGATGTCGGAGACGCCGTCGGTCACGTTGGTGATGCCGGTGGAGGAACCGCCGAGCTGGACGTCGACGGTCACGCCGTCATGCAGCGCCTGGAAGCCTTCCGCGAGAGCGCGGGCCATTTCCTCCATCGAGGTGGAGCCGGAGAGCGAAACAACGCCGGTGATCTCATCGTCCGCGCTGCTCTCCTCAGTCTCAGCGGAGGAGGCGGGCTCTGCATCGGAAGAAGCAGAGGAGGCGGTGGATGCGGTAGAAGCTTCGCTGGAGGTATTCGAGTTGTTGCCGCAGGCAGTCAGCATCATTGCTGCAAGGAGGCCTGCCAGAATCAAAGAGGTCAGTTTTTTCATTTTGGAATCTCTCCTTTTTCTTGTTTACGTCTTGATTATACCGTTTTTTCTGTCAAGCCAAAAGCATTAAATCGTATTCTGCAGGTATGTATTCTGTAAAAGCTTTGTAAAGTGACGCCTGCATCCTAAAAAAAACGGCCGGCATATTCACAGTTTCTTCATGCTTCCATCCGGAAAAAGCGGTATAATAGGAACCATACGGACAGTCCGGCGGTGCGCCCGCCGAAATGAGATGGAAAATCAAACCGATGGAGATTGAGAATATGAATCAGGTTGCCATCCTTACCGATACCAACAGCGGTATCACCCAGGCGGAGGCTGACGAGATCGGCGTCCACTTGCTCGCCATGCCCTTCTATATTAATGGAGAGTTGTTTTACGAGGGCGTTACCCTTTCCCAGCGTGAATTTTACCAGCGTCTGCAGACAAATGACGAAGTTTCAACCTCAATGCCCTCGCCGGGCGACACGATGGCTGCCTGGGACAAGCTCCTTGCGGAAGCGGAGGCGGTCGTCTACATCCCCATGACCAGCGGCTTGAGCAGCGTTGTCTCGGTCGCGCAGGGGCTGGCGCAGACGCCGGAATACGCGGGGCGGGTCTTTGTCGCCGACAACAAGCGGATCTCAGCCACCCTCCGCCAGGCGGTCTATGACGCGGTGCTGCTCAGGAGCCGCGGGCTCACAGCGGCGGAGATCTGCGCGGAGCTCGACCGCACCGCCTTTGACGCCCGCATCCTCATCACGGTCGACACCCTGCGCTACCTCAAAAAGAGCGGCCGGGTCACCGCCGCCGGCGCGATGCTGGGCGACGCGCTGGGCATCAAGCCTGTTCTGAAGATCGAGGGCGGCAAGCTGGACGCCTTCAAAAAGGTCCGCGGCCTCCGCGCCGCCAAGCAGACGATGCTCGAATCCCTCGCCGCGGAACGGGAAAAAAGCTTCGGCGGGGACGCCCTCGTCCTGACCGCCTATTCGGGCGATCCGGAGACGGGTGAAGAGTGGAACCGGCTGGTGCAGGAGTATTTTCCCGACGGCCCCGTTTACAACGCCCCCCTTCCGCTGAGCATCGCCTGCCACACCGGCCCGGGCGCGCTGGGCATCGGCTGCGTGCGGCCGGTAAAGTAGGGGCGCAGGCACAGCTTTTTTACACAAACGGCAACAGCCGCGCCGGATCCGTACAATGGGATCCCGGCGCGGCTGATTTTTCGGGCGCAGGTATGCGCCATCCTATTGTTGCCGCAGTGTCAGTGCAGGAAAACTTCCGCGCAGACGGGGTAGTGGTCGGAGAGGAAGACCCCGTCTTCCTCGTCCATCCAGCGCTCGACCCGCTCTGCCTTAAACTGCGGGGTGGCGTAGATGTAGTCGATCTTGCACGGCTCCTCGCCCGGCAGGCCGTAGTTGTGGAAGGTGACCGGGATCCCCGCGGTGAGGTCGGTCAGGCCGAGGGCCGGGAAATCGCCGACCGGCGCAAGCTCCGGCGAGTCCGGCAGGGCGTTCATATCCCCCATCAGCAGGGCGGGCATGGGCAGCCGGGCCATATCCTCCTCCATCCGCCGCAGGACCTGGGTCAGGCCCTGCGCCCGCGCCTCGGCCCCGATGTGGTCGAGGTGGGTGTTGTAGAGCCGGATCGGGCCGGGCGCTCCCTGCACCAGCAGCTCGGCCGCCGCGCAGGTGCGGGGGCAGTCGCTCTGGTTTTCGTACCGCGAGCCGGGGCGGTACGGCTCGGGCGACAGCCAGAAGATCGACAGCCCGAGCAGCTCGGCGGTCTCATTGCGGACGGCGATGGTCATCGCCTCCCCGCCGAAATCGGCGTCCCGGCCGCAGCCGATCACCGTATAGCCGGAAAGGTTTTCCCGCAGCCAGCGCTGGACATGGGGAAGCACCTCCTGGAACCCGATGGCGTCGGGCCGCTCGGCGGCGATCTTTTTGAGGATCAGCTCCCTGCGGTACCGGAAGCTGTTTTTCCCGTCCTGGTCGTAGTCACAGCGGATATTGAAGGTTGTAAATTTCATAAAGCTCCCTCTTTCAACTTTATTTTCATTTTATTATCGCATAAATTCTGGGAAATGTCTACATGATTTCAGTATGTTTTTTGAATATTCCGATAAACTTTCGGTGTAATTCACAATTCCCCTTGACTTTTTTGCAAAAATAAGATAACATAGAGATATGTTCTAAAACATTTTCTTACTTCGCTGTCCTCTTTATACCTTTCCATCGGACCGTTGCGCAAAATTCGCAGCGGTCCATCTTTTTTGCCCGCGCCAGCACATGTTTGACCGAAAAATGCCTGCTTTATGGGAAGAAAGTGCTGGAACAAGCGCATTTTTCGTCTTTTCACCAAACTGCCGGGGTTTCCGAGCAGGTTCTAAGGAACCTTCGCGGCGCCCTTCTCATAAAATAAAGGGAAACCCTATTGAGAAAGGATGATGCGCCTTGCCACGCATTTACCTGAGCCCCTCGACCCAGGAATACAACCTCTATTACGGCGGCGGGAACGAGGAGTACTACATGAACCTCGTCGCCGACGCGATGATCCCCTTCCTCCAGGCCAATGCGATTTCCTACACCCGCAACACCCCCGGCATGACCGCGGCCTCCTCCATCCAGCAGTCCAAGGAGGGACATTACGATTTCTACCTCTCCCTCCACAGCAACGCCTCCCCCGAAGGGCAGGAGGGCACCCGTCAGGGGGCGGAGGTCTACTACGCCCGCGGCAGCCGCAGCGGCCACCTCGCCGCGGAGCTGATCGCCGCCCAGCTGCGGGAGATCTACCCCAACCCCGAGCTGGTGCGCACCCTCCCGTCCACCCGGCTGGGCGAGGTCGTCAAGACCATCCCGCCCGCGGTGCTGGTCGAGTTCGCCTATCACGACAATCCGGAGGACGCCCAGTGGATCCGGGAAAATATCAAACCGATGGCCGAGGCGACGGCGCGGGGCCTGGTCGAATACTTCGGGCTGCCCTGGTCGACCCCCATCGAGCCGCACCGGATCGGGATCGTCCGCACCGAACGGGGCAACTTAAACCTCCGCCAGCGTCCGAGCGTCACCGCCCCCATCCTCGCGCGGCTCCCCCGCGGCAGCGAGGTCATCCTCTACGGCCAGTGGGAAGACTGGTACACCGTCAACGCGGGCGGTATCTTAGGCTACGTCCGCTCCGACTATATCCTCCCCGGGGATTACCTTGCAAACGGGTGAGATGTATGCTATGATGGGGAAGAAGGCCGGACGGGCGCGGTCCCGCCGCCTTCCTTCAGAATCAAACGGCAAAGGAAGTTAACCTATGAAAAACATCGTCCTCATCGGGATGCCCGGCTGCGGGAAAAGCACCGTCGGGGTCATCCTCGCCAAAACCCTCGGGGCAGAATTCATCGACACCGACCTTGTCATCCAGCGGCGGGAAGGCGCGCTGCTCCAGCAGCTCATAATCAGCCGGGGGCTTTCCGCCTTCCTCGACGCCGAGGAGGCCGCTGTCCGTTCGGTGCGCTGCACCGGCGCCGTCATCGCGACCGGCGGGAGCGTCGTCTACCGGGAGGGGGCGATGGAGCACCTCGGGCGGGGCGGCGTCTTCGTCTACCTCTCCCTCTCCTATG
>DVKD01000041.1 GCA_018716285.1 Candidatus Merdivicinus faecavium | reverse complement strand
ATCGCCCACCGCCTTTCCACCATCCAGCACGCGGACAACATTCTGGTGGTGGACGAGGGCAATATTGTGGAGCAGGGCACCCACGACCAGCTGATGGCCAAAGGCGGCTATTACGCCGCCCTCTACCGCTCGCAGTTCCAATAAGGCGGCTTACAGCCGCGGAAATTGACGCCGCGGGCGGCTTACAGCCGCAGGAATTGACGACGCGGCAGGCTTCCACGCGACAGGCTTCGGTTGGCGCGCGACGGGCTGCGCGCCTCTGGGGCTGGGTTCCCCGCGGGAAACGGGGCGTCACCGTTTCCCGCAGTGCCTGCGCCGTCATGGGCAGGTTTCAGCCTCTGCCGGTTTATAGACGGCGTTCCCCGCGGGTATCGGTGCATCTGCTGCGTGCGAACGCAGTTCGCCCCTACAAGCGGGGCGGGGATTTTTTCCATTTTGCGGAAATTTTCAAAAAAGCCTTGACACTTCCCCAGGGTCAGATGGTACGCTGAAGGCAGAAAGGGGAGGATCCTTATGAAGATCAAGGAAATTTGTGAGAAAACCGGCCTGACCGAACGGGCCGTGCGGCTTTACCTGGAGCGGGGGCTTCTGCACCCCGCAAGCGAGCGGCGGCGGGGGCGGACCTACTACGAATACAGCGAGGCTGACCTTGCCCGCCTGCGGGAGATCGCCGCCCTCCGGGGCCGCGGCTTTTCGCTCGAGGAGATCGCCCTCCTGCTGGACGCCGGGGACGCGGACGCCATCCTCGCTTCCCGCATCGCGGCGCTCAAAGAGGAGGCCGGGCAGGCCGCCGAAAACGCGGACGCTTTAGGGCAGCTCGCCGGGAAGGGCTGGCCGGACGGCGTTTCGCTCGCGCAGGCGGTCCTGCGGCAGGGCTGCCCCAAAGTGCCGGCCGACGCCGAGCCGGATTTCGGGCGGGAGGACGGCCTCACCCGGGAGGAAAAGCGCCGCCTTTCCCAAAACGCCCGCAAAAATCTCGCCCGCGCTTCCCGCCGCAGGCGGATCCTGGCCGGGGCAGCCGCCGCGGTGCTGCTGATCGCCGGGGCGATCGGCTGGCGGCACTGGCAGGGGAGCCGCCCCGTCTCGTCCATGATTCTCTTAAGCCCGGCCGTCTTCACCGACAAGCAGCTGCTCAGAAGTGAGGACGGAGAGGTCCTCCTGACCGCCCGGTGCAGGACCGAAAGGGGCGAATTCTTAGCCGTTTTCCGCGGGGAGACGGGGGACGCGCTGTATGAAAGCCTCTTTCTCGGGCAGGAATACGCGGCGGTCACGGTTCAGGTGGAGCTCCCCCGCCGGGAGGCGGAAAAACGCGGGCTTCTGGACGGCGATTTCCTCCGGATGCCGTGGGAGCAGGCGCTCCCGGACGACAGCTTCTGCCTCGAATACCTGTCGGTCTTCAGCCTGCAGGGGGAATACGGCGGTTCGTGATTTGTGAACAGCCTGTGTTTTGAATTTCCAAGGCCATTTGTTTTCAATTTATTAAGAAAATAAAGTCGAAAAATTCATAAAAAAAGCATAGTTTCTAAATATGAACATGGTATCATAAAAATACCAATTAAAGAACACGGCTTCTCGTGAAAATAAAGGAGGACATCTCAGTATGGCACTTGGAAAAATTTTAGTAGTGGACGACGATCAGAATATCTGCGAATTGCTTCGCCTGTATCTGGAGAAGGAGGGCTACACCGTCATCCTCGCCTACGACGGGGACGAGGCGCTCAGCAAATTCAAAGCGCTCCCGCCCGACCTCATCCTGCTTGACATCATGCTCCCCGGCCTCGACGGCTGGCAGGTCTGCCGTGAGATCCGCAAAAAGAGCCAGGTGCCGATCATCATGCTGACCGCGAAGGGCGAGACCTTTGACAAGGTGCTCGGTCTCGAGCTGGGCGCGGACGACTATGTAGTCAAACCCTTTGACACCAAGGAGATCATCGCCCGGATCAAGGCGGTCCTGCGCCGCGTCGGCCAGAACACCCAGCAGAACGACCTCAAGGAGGTCTCCTACGACAAGCTGGTCGTCAACATGACCCGCTACGAGCTCAAGGTGGACGGCAAGGTCATCGACACCCCGCCCAAGGAGCTCGAGCTGCTCTACCACCTCGCTTCCAATCCCAACCGCGTCTACACCCGCGATCAGCTGCTCGACGAGGTCTGGGGCTTCGAATATTACGGCGACTCCCGCACCATCGACGTCCATGTCAAGCGCCTGCGCGAAAAGCTCGAGGGCGTTTCGGACAAGTGGTCGCTCAAGACTGTCTGGGGCGTCGGCTATAAGTTCGAGGTCGTCGACCTGCTGTAAAACCGTCGGCCCAAACCGCGCAGCGGCCTGCTGCGCGGTTTTTCCGCAAAAGGATGTGAGACCATGCAAAAAAGCATCTTCAGCAAGTATTTCCGGTTCTGCGCGGTGACCGTCCTGTCGGCGACCCTGCTGATCGGCACCCTCTTTATGGCCTTTGCGGCCCAGTATTTTTCGCGGGATAAACTGAAGCTTCTGACCAGCGCTTCCTATGTCATCAAAAATTACGTCATCGAGCGGCTGGATATTGAATCCGGGCAGATTACCTCGAGCGACCTTGCCCTCAAGCCGACCCTCCTCGCCCTCTCCGACTCCAATGATACCACTATTTTTATCACCGATATCGACGGCAAAACGATCTTTTGCAGCGAGGGGGAAAACTGTGTTGCCCACAGCACCTACCTCATTCCGCAGCAGGTCCTCCAGAGGGCGGAAACGGAGGGGATCTATACTGAAAACGGCCGGCTTTTCGGTTATTATAAGCAGCCGCAGTACACCGTCTGCGTTCCGATTACTCAGACCGGCTCCCAGCAGGCGACAGGATACCTCTTTGTCACCGGGGATACCGGGGAGCTCAACCAGTTTATCACCGAGATGATCAAGATCTTCCTGCTCTGCGCCATATTGGTGCTGCTCATCACCTTCATCGCCACCTATTTTGTCACCCTGAAGATGGTGCGGCCGCTGCGCGAGATGGCAGTCGCCGCCAAGAAATTCGGCCAGGGCGACTTCTCCACCCGGATCAGCATCGATTCCGACGACGAGATCGGGCAGCTCGCGATGGCCTTCAACAACATGGCCAAATCCCTCTCCAATCTCGAGTCAATGCGCCGCAGCTTTGTGGCCAACGTCTCCCACGAGCTGCGCACCCCCATGACCTCCATCGCCGGCTTCATCGACGGGATCCTGGACGGCACCATCGGGCCGGACAAGCAGGCGCACTACCTGCGGATCGTTTCGGACGAGGTCAAGCGGCTTTCCCGCCTGGTGCGCAGCATGTTAAACCTCTCCCGCATTGAGGCAGGGGAACTCAAGGTCCAGACGACCCAGTTTGACGTCCTGGAGGTCATCTGCGAGACCGTCTTCAGCTTCGAGCAGAGCATCAACCAGAAGCGCCTCGATATCCGCGGGCTGGATAACGACAAGGTGATGGTCGAAGCCGACCCCGACCTCATCCATCAGGTCGTTTACAACCTCATTGAAAACGCCGTCAAGTTTGTCAATGAGGGCGGCTACCTCGAATTTTCCTTTAACTCCGACAGCCGCATGACCTACGTCGGCGTCCGCAACAGCGGCGAGGGCCTCGCCAAGGACGAGATCCCCCGGGTTTTCGACCGGTTTTACAAGACCGACCGCTCCCGCGGCATGGACAAAAACGGCGTCGGCCTGGGGCTCTACCTGGTCCGGTCGATCATCAATCTCCACGGCGGCGACATCATCGTCAAGAGCACGCCGGGCGAGTATACCGAATTCATCTTCTCCGTGCCGACCGCGAAGGTGAAAAACCCGAACCTTGTCAAAGGGCGCGAAAAGGAATACCCCGCCCAGCTGGGCAGCCAGCAGGGGAAAGAATAGCGCGCAATGTGTCGGTTGGGTGAAGAAAAGCGGCAAAAATTCGCCGCAGATTGATACAATCATCAAACACTGTTCACATTCGTCTGGTAGAATACAGATATACAAATAAAGGAGGTTCCGATATGAACGACCATGATTTCTACGAAGGCCAGCAGCCGCAGGCAGACCCTGCGGGCCAGCCTTCCCAAAATACAGACGCAGCGCAGCAGCCCGCCCAGGAACCGGCCGCAGGCGCCGATCATGCGCAGAACAGCAATTCCAATGCCGGCGCAACCGCCGGCGCGGGGAATCATGCGGGGCAGGGCAGCTCCGCCAATTGGAGCAGCTGGCACTCCTATTCCGGCAGCAGCGGGGAACAGACCCCGCCGCAGCAGGACCAGAGCCAGTCTGCCGGGCAGCAGAGCTTTCAGGGCTTCGGCCCCGGGTACGGCCAGCAGCAGGCCGGGCAGCAGCCGCACCAGAATGCCGAGTACCAGTGGACCTTTGAGGACTACGACCAGATCGCGCAGAACAAGACCGGCACGCGCGCCAAGAACAGCTCCGGCCTCAAGATTTTTGCAGTCGTCATGACGGTGGTCTTCCTCATTACTGCGGTCGCCTTCGCGGGCGTGCTGGTTTTCTTTACCACCCGGGACGGCGGCACCAGCGAAACGCTGACCGAAAGCTCGGCCGAGGCGGTCAATCCCGATGGCCCGCAGCTCTCCCTCAACAACCGTCCCGCCCCTGATGAGGAGGAGTACACCGACGGCGTCCTCTCGACCGAGGAGATTGCCGCCAAGGTCCGCCCGTCGGTCGTCGGCATCATTTCCTACCAGAGCACCTCGTTCCCCATGCAGTCCTACAGTACCGGCTCGGGCATCATTATGACGAGCGACGGCTATATCATCACCAACGCCCATGTGGTCAACGGCGCAGCCGGCATCGCGGTTGTTCTCGACAACGACGAGGAGTATGAGGCCGAGCTGGTCGGCATCGATGAGAAGACCGACCTCGCCGTCGTCAAAATTGAAGCCGATAACCTCACTCCCGCCGAATTCGGCAACTCCGACGAGCTCGTCGTCGGCGAGCGGATCGTCGCCATCGGCAACCCCACCGGCATGAACCTCGCCGGCTCGGTCACACAGGGCATCGTCTCCGGCCTGGAAAGAAGCATCCAGGTGACCGATGAAACGACCGGCAACGTCATCGAGATGCAGGCCATCCAGGTCGACGCCGCCATCAATCCCGGCAACTCGGGCGGCGCCCTCATCAACAAGTACGGGCAGGTCGTCGGCATCAATTCCTCCAAGCTCTCCTCGACCCAGATTGAGGGCATCGGCTTCGCCATCCCGATCTCGACCGCAAAGCCGATCGTTGACGACCTCATCAGCTACGGCTACGTCCGCGGCCGGGTCCTCTTGGGCATCACCTACTACGCCATCAGCGACGTCACCGGCGCCATCAGCGGCTATACCCCCGGCCTCTGGGTCCAGACCGTCCGGGAAGACCTTGACGTCTACGCCAAAGGCGTCCGCCCAGGAGATGTCATCGTCCGGATGGACGATCAGGACGTCCGGGATTCGGATACCGTCAAGGCGATTATGGAAGGCAAGGAGCCCGGCGATACCGTCAAGCTCGAGATTGTCCGCCAGAGCGTGACCGGCAAGGTCTCGACCTTCACCGTCGAGGTGGAGCTGGCCGAGGATACCGGCTCCCTCACGACCACCCAGCGGGAGGACCAGAACAGCCAGAGTCAGGGCGGCCTGCAGCAGCTTCCCTCCGATTGATCGGACAGCACGCTTCTATTGAGACAGAGCGGCCCCGCTTTCCCGGCTAACGGGAGGCGGGGCCGTTTTTCCGTAAAAAGGTCTGCATAGAAGAATACGGAATAAAATTTTGCAATTTACGGGATTTTATCTTATAATATTTCGAATAAAGGTTGACATCCGGTGAAATATATGGTATCCTAGAAGCAATCGCCACAAAACAGAAAGGAAACCGGATATGAAGAACGTTGCAAAATACACCCGCGGCTACTTCCTCCCCCCCGAAACGCCGGAGCGGCCGCTCGGCAAATGGATGAAGCGGGACCATATCGAAAAAGCGCCCCTCTGGTGCAGCGTCGACCTCCGGGACGGCAACCAGGCCCTCGTCGTCCCCATGAGCCTTGAGGAAAAGGTCGCTTTTTTCAAGCTGCTGTGCAAAATCGGCTTCAAGGAGATTGAGGTCGGCTTTCCCGCCTCCTCTGAGACCGAATATAACTTCCTGCGCACCTTAATCGAGCAGGACCTCATCCCCGACGACGTGACCATCCAGGTGCTGACCCAGTCCCGCGAGCACATCATCCGCAAGACCTTCGACTCGCTCAAGGGCTGTAAGCGGGCGGTCGTCCACCTGTACAACTCCACCTCCCGCGTCCAGCGCGAGCAGGTCTTCCGCAAATCCAAAGAGGAGATCATCGACATCGCCCTCTACGGCGCGCGGCAGTTCCTCGAATATGCGAAGGATTTTGCGGGGGAGCTGCAGTTTGAATATTCCCCCGAGAGCTTTACCGGCACCGAGCCGGAGTTCGCGCTCGAGATCTGCAACGCGGTGCTCGGCGTCTGGAAGCCCACGCCGGAGCATAAGGCGATCATCAACCTGCCGGTCACCGTCCAGCTCTCGATGCCCCACGTCTATGCAAACCAGGTCGAGTACATATCCGAGAACCTGAATTGCCGGGACAGCGTCGTCCTCTCCATCCACCCCCACAACGACCGCGGCTGCGCCGTCGCCGACACCGAGATGGCCCTCTTGGCCGGGGCGGAGCGGGTCGAGGGGACCCTCTTCGGCAACGGGGAGCGGACCGGCAACGTCGACATCATCACCCTGGCGATGAACCTCTACTCCCAGGGGATCGACCCCGGCCTCGATTTTTCCGACCTTCCCTCCATCACCAGCCTTTATGAGGAGGTGACCGGGATGAAGGTCGGGGAGCGGCAGCCCTATTCCGGCGCCCTCGTCTTCGCCGCCTTCTCCGGCTCCCACCAGGACGCCATCGCCAAGGGGATCAAGTGGCGGGAGGAAAAGGGCGGCGGCATCTGGAACGTCCCGTATCTCCCTATCGACCCCTCCGACGTCGGGCGGGAATACCAGACCGACGTCATCCGCATCAACTCCCTCTCCGGCAAGGGCGGCATCGGCTACCTGCTCGAGCGCAATTACGGCTACGACCTGCCCCCGAAGATGCGGGAGGACGTCGGCTACACCGTCAAGAGCGTCTCCGACCACCTGCACAAGGAACTCGCCCCCGACGAAGTGGTCGAGATCTTCCGCAGCCGGTATATCAACTACTTTACCCCCCTCGACGTGGTGGAGGCCCACTTCTCCCAGGTGGGCGGCCTTTCGACTGTGATCACCGTCCAGAACGGGGAGGAGCGGCACATCTTCAAGGCCGCCGGTAACGGCCGCCTGGACGCCATCAGCAACGCGCTGAAGGCAAACCTCGGGCTCGATTACGAGCTGGTGAGCTACAAGGAGCACGCCCTCCAGACCGGCTCCAACGCGCAGGCGATCGCCTATGTCGCCATCCGCTACGGGGACGGCAAAATCAGCTGGGGCGCGGGGACCCACGAGGACATCATGTCCGCTTCGGTCAACGCCCTGGTTTCGGCCATCAACCGCCGTGAGCTTTGATGTGAGAAAGGAGATGCTGTTATGGCAATGACAATGACCCAGAAGATCCTCGCGGCCCACGCGGGGCTGCCCGCGGTGCGGGCGGGCCAGCTCATCCGGGCGAAGCTCGACATGGTGCTGGGCAACGACATCACCTCCCCGGTGGCGATCCGGGAGTTTGACAAGGCCGGTTTTTCGGACGTCTTTGACCGCGAAAAGATCGCCATCGTCCTCGACCATTTCGTCCCCAACAAGGACATCAAGGCGGCCGAGCAGTGCGCCCAGTGCCGCGCCTTCGCAAAGCGCTTCGACGTCAAAAACTACTTCGACGTCGGCGAGATGGGCATCGAGCACGCGCTGCTGCCCGAAAAGGGGCTGGCCGCCCCCGGCGAGTGCATCATCGGCGCCGATTCCCACACCTGCACCTACGGCGCGCTGGGCGCCTTCTCGACCGGCGTCGGCTCGACCGATATGGCCGCGGCGATGGCGACCGGGGAAGCCTGGTTCAAGGTCCCCCCGGCCATCCGGGTCGAGCTGACCGGCAAGCTTCAGCCCTACGTCTCGGGCAAGGACGTCATCCTCCACCTGATCGGGCAGATCGGGGTGGACGGCGCGCTCTATAAATCGCTGGAATTCGGCGGGCCGGGGCTTTCCTCCCTCTCCATCGACGACCGGCTCTGCATCGCCAATATGGCGGTCGAGGCCGGGGCCAAGAACGGCATCTTCGAGGTGGACGAGGTGACGATGGATTACATCAGGGGGCGGGTCAGCCGCACCGTCTCGGTCTGCACCGCCGACGCGGACGCCGCCTACGACCAGGTGATTCATCTCGACCTCTCCGCAATCGAGCCGACCGTCGCCTTCCCCCACCTGCCGGAAAACGCCCGCACCTTCGCCGAGATCGGGGAGGTCCCCATCGACCAGGCTGTCATCGGCTCCTGCACAAACGGACGCCTCTCGGATATGGCGGCCGCAGCCGAGATCCTCAAGGGCCGGCATGTCGCGAAAGGGGTCCGGGCCATCATCATCCCCGCGACCCAGGCCATTTACCGGGAAGCCATGAAGCGCGGCTACCTCGAGACCTTCCTCGACGCGGGCTGCGCTGTCTCCACCCCGACCTGCGGCCCCTGCCTGGGCGGGTATATGGGCATCCTGGCGGCCGGGGAACGCTGCGTCGCCACCACCAACCGCAACTTTGTCGGCCGGATGGGCCATGTGGAGTCGGAGGTCTACCTCGCCAGCCCCGCGGTAGCCGCCGCCTCCGCCGTCATGGGCAGGCTCGCCGACCCGAGAATTCTGATGGAAGGAAAGGACGGATCCAAATGAAGGCCAACGGTTTTGCGCACAAATACGGGGACAACGTCGACACCGACGTCATCATCCCCGCCCGATACTTAAACACCTCCGACCCGCAGGAGCTCGCCGCCCACTGCATGGAGGACATCGACCCGGATTTCCGGAAAAAGATTGCCCCCGGCGACCTCATCGTCGGCGGGATGAACTTCGGCTGCGGCTCCTCGCGGGAGCACGCCCCCATCGCCATCAAGGCGAGCGGCGTCTCCTGCGTCATCGCGGGGAGCTTCGCCCGCATCTTCTACCGCAACGCCATCAACATCGGCCTCGCCATCCTCGAATGCCCCGAGGCGAGCGGGAAGATTCAGGACGGCGACGAGCTGGAGGTCGATTTCGACAGCGGCGTCATCTGTAACCGCACCCGGGGCGAATCCTACCAGGCCGAACCCTTCCCCGCCTTTATCAAGGAGATCATCGAAAAGGGCGGGCTGCTCGCCTCCCTGCGCGGATAGGGGGAGCGGCATGGAAAAGAGAATCACCGTCATCCGCGGCGACGGCATCGGCCCCGAGATCGTAGAGCAGGCGCTGCGCGTCCTCACACGGGTCGCGGAGAAGTACGGGCGCCGCTTTGTTTACCAGGAAATCCTGGCCGGCGGCGCCGCGATCGACGCCTGCGGGACCTCCCTGCCCGAAGAATCGCTCCAAAAGTGCCTCGACTGCGACAGCGTCCTGCTGGGGGCGGTGGGCGGACCCAAATGGGACGGCGTCCCGAAGGAGATACGCCCCGAAGCCGCCCTTCTGGGCATCCGTTCCGCGATGGGGCTTTACGCGAACCTCCGCCCGGCCCGGCTTTTCCCCCAGCTCGCGGCGGCTTCCCCCTTAAAACCCGAGATCGCAGGGCAGGGGATCGACCTGATGCTGGTGCGGGAGCTGATCGGCGGGGCCTACTTCGGCGAGCACCGCACCGGGCTGGAAAACGGCGAGCTGGTCGCCCACGACGACATGGTCTACGCCGCCCACGAGATCGAGCGGATCGCCCGCGCCGCCTTTGCTATCGCCCGCAAGCGCTCCTCCCGGGTCGTCTCGGTCGACAAAGCCAACGTCCTCGACACCTCCCGTCTCTGGCGGAAGGTGGTGCACGAGGTCGCCGCGGAATTCCCGGACGTCTCCTGCACCGACATGCTGGTTGACAACGCGGCCATGCAGCTGGTCAAAAATCCCGCCCAGTTCGACGTCATCGTCACCGAAAACCTCTTCGGCGATATCCTCTCCGACGAGGCGAGCATGGTTACCGGCTCGATTGGGATGATGGCGTCCGCCTCGATGGGCGACGGGACGCGGGGGATGTACGAGCCGATCCATGGCTCCGCGCCGGACATCGCGGGCAAGGACCTCGCGAACCCCATCGGCACCATCCTCTCCGCCGCCATGATGCTGCGCTATTCCTTCGACATGCCCGATGAGGCGGACTGCGTCGAACAGGCGGTAAACGCCGTCCTCGATGCGGGCTTCCGCACCGCCGACTGCATGAGTGAGGGCTGCACCCGGCTCTCCTGCTCCCAGATGGGGGACCGGATCCTCGGGCAGATCTGCTGACGCCCCCTTGCGGCGGGCCGTCGCATGTGGTACAATAGCTTGAGGGAATTCGGAAGGAATCCTTCGCGGCAATCGCCCCGCACTTTTTGGGCCGAGGGCGGCAGCCGGAAAATTTACCGTATCAATGGGGGACGATGGCAGTGCAAAAAGGCAGAGGAAAAAACGGCGTTTATTATCTGATGTGCGAGCGCCGCTGGATCTACTTCACGCTGATGACGATTTCCGGGGTGTTCGGCGCTTACACCTACCTGCTCCGCGGGAATGTGTTCTGCAACGCGCAGACGAGCAACGTCGTGCTGATGGGGCTGGCCCTCGGCGCAGGGAAGTGGGGCCGGGCGCTCTATTACCTCATCCCGATTTCGGCCTATCTGCTGGGTGCGTTTGTTTCGGAGCTGCTGCCAAACCCCGTCAAGCACCGGCTGCCGATTCGCTGGGACACCTTGCTGATCGCGATTGAGATGCTATTTGTCGCCGTGCTGGGCTTTATTCCGGACAGCGCGCCGGTGCAGATTTCCCAGATTGCAATCAACTTCATCGCCTCGATGCAGTACAACACCTTCCGCCAGGCGGAGGGCGTGCCGATGGCCACCACCTTTGCCACCAACCATATCCGCCAGATCGGGATCGGCCTCGCCACAGAGATCCGGCATTGGCGCTCAAAGGACAAGTCCCACCGGAGCAAGCTGCTGGGGCATTTCCAGATGCTGCTCCTGTTCTGCGCCGGGGCCGCGGCCGGGACCGTGTTCTGCAACCTCATCGGCGGCAAAGCGATCTGGGTTACCCTCATCCCCTTTGCGGTCATTTTGGGCGCCCTGCTTTACGCGGACCTCAAAACGGAGCGGGAGATGGTCGAGCAGAAACCCGCGGGCCATTGACAAAAGGCGGACCGGAACATAAAATCTGCGCGCCGCCCCTTGACAAAGCCGCGGAGATCCGCTATAATAGAATCAAATTGAATCGATGATGCAGATTTTGTGCCGCCGGCATGGGCCGGCACGCACAGGAAGCCGGGTGCAAATCCCGCACAGGAACGCTGCTGTAAGGATGGAGCGGTTTTTCACGGGCAGGAAATCCTGTCCAGTCACTGGAAGCGATTCCGGGAAGGCGAAAAACACGTGATGAGAGCCAAGTCAGAATACATCTGCATGATCCCAAGCTGTTCACTTCGGACTCAAGAGGAACGGTCAGCCGTGCTCTATCCTGCGCATTTTTGCAGGATTCAGGGCGGTATTGCGATGCAGTCATTCATGCTGCGCGGACCTTTTGGGATTCCGCGCAGCATTTTCTTTTTGCCAACTCAATCCAACTCAATTATACCTCCAAGCGTTCAATCCCCCGCCGACCTCCAACCGGCGGGGGATTGAATTTTGGGCTCCGCGGCCGCCGCAGGCAAAATTTTCCCCGAAAGGTAACAAAAAAGCCGGTCGGAAAAGCGCGAATTTTTCCCGATGAGCACCTATACAACCGAAATGAATTGTGCTATAATATTTGCGTAACGAATTCCCGCTCCGCCCCCGCCGACCGGGGGATGTTGAATTTTGGAGGATTTATCTATGAAAAAAGTGTACACCGGCAAAACCAAAGACGTTTTTGCGCTCGACAATGGCAATTACCAGCTTCTTTTCAAGGATGACTGCACCGGAACCGACGGCGTGTTCGACCCCGGCGCGAATACAGTCGGCCTGCAGATCGAGGGCATCGGCCGTGAGAACCTGAAGGTTTCGGTCTATTTCTTCGAAATCCTCAAAAAGGCCGGCATCAAGACCCACTACGTCGGCGCCGACATCGAGAAGGCTACGATGGACGTTCTGCCCGCCAAGGTCTTCGGCCACGGCCTTGAGGTCATCTGCCGCTACCGCGCGGTCGGCAGCTTCTACCGCCGCTACAGCGACTACATCGAGGAGGGCGCTCCCCTCGACGCTTATGTGGAGACCACCTTCAAAAACGACGACCTCGGCGACCCGCTCGTCACCCCCGACGGCCTTGCCTACCTCGGCGTCATGACCCTCGAGCAGTACGCTGAGATGAAGGAGATGACTCAGAAGATCTCCGGCATCGTCCGCGACACCCTCAAGGAGAAGGGCCTCGACCTTTACGACATCAAGTTCGAGTTCGGCTATCATGACGGCCAGGTCATCCTTATCGACGAGATCGCTTCCGGCAATATGCGCGTCTACAAGGACGGCGAGATTGTCGAGCCCGTCGAGCTGACCAAGCTTATCCTCGCGTAATTTTTGAACTCAGACAGAGCAGGAGACCGCAAACGGCCTCCTGCTTTTGCTTTCCGGGAATTTTTGCGGAATGGGGGATTTTTATGCAGAAAAAACTGCTCGAATGCTGCGTCGATTCGGTGGAATCGGCGGTCATCGCGGCGGAGAACGGGGCGGACCGGCTCGAGCTCTGCGCAAACCTCGTGATCGGCGGGACGTCGCCCGGCCCCGACCTCTTCGCGCTTGTGCGGGAGCGGGTGCGGCTGCCCATCCGGGTGCTTCTGCGGCCGCGGTTCGGGGATTTCCTTTACACCGGGGAGGAATTTGAACTGCTGCGGCGGGAGGTCCGCAGGTTCCGGGAACTTCGGGCGGACGGCCTGGTCTTCGGCTGCCTGACGGCGGAGGGGATGCTCGACCGGGAGCGGATGGCCGTCCTGATCGAGGAGGCGGGCCCCCTGCCCGTCACCCTCCATCGGGCCTTCGACCTTTGCGCCGACCCCTTCGCGGCCCTAGAGACGGCGCGGGAGCTTGGGGTGGACACCATCCTCACCTCAGGGCAGGCGGCCTCCTGTCTGGAGGGCAAGGGGCTGCTCGCCGAACTCTGCCGGAAAGCAGGAGAAATGTCCATCCTCGCGGGGGCGGGCGTCAGCGCGGCGGCGATTGCCGAGCTTGCGGCCGACACGCCGCTGCGCGCCTTCCACCTTTCCGGCAAGGAGGTGCTGGAAAGCGGGATGCGCTTCCGGCGGGACGGGGTCCCGATGGGGCTGCCCGGGATGAGCGAGTACAGCCTCTGGCGGACCTCCCCCGCCGCCGTCCGGGAGGCGCGGAGGGCGCTCGACGAGGCTGCGGGCATGTGAGCCCACTCTCTCGGGAAGGCGCTGAAATCCGTCTGGAGGGGCGCATATCCCGTCCGCCCCCGGGCATCCTAACCGGGAACCTATTCGGAAATGAGGGGATGCCATGCAGTCGATCTGGCAGCAGACGGCGGACCTCCCGCGCTTTTCGCCGCTGCGCGGGGAGGAAAAGGCCGACGTTCTGGTCATCGGCGGCGGGATTGCGGGGCTGCTTTGCGCCTGGCAGCTCAAACAGGCGGGGGCGGACTGCCTTCTCCTGGAAGCGGGGCGCATCTGCGGCGGGGTGACCGCCGGCACGACGGCGAAAATCACCGCCCAGCACGGGCTTTTCTGCGACACCCTCCTGCAACGGTTCGGGGAGGAGGGGGCGCGCGCCTGCCTAGAGGCGAACCTCGAGGCCCTCGCGCGCTACCGCTCCCTTTGTGCGGAATTCCCCTGCGATTTTGAGGAAAAGGACGCCTTTGTCTACACCCTGCACGACCGAGCTGCCCTCGAGCGGGAAGTTCAGGCCCTCGCGCGTCTGGGATACCGGGCGGAGCTGGCGGAGGGGCTGCCGCTGCCCTTCCCCACGGCGGGGGCGGTCTGCTTCCCGCGGCAGGGGCAGCTTCACCCGCTGAAATTCCTGGCGCAGATCGCCGCCGGACTGCGCATCTGCGAGGAGAGCCCGGTTGCCGAGCTTCGGGGGATGACGGCGGTGACCGATCACGGCCGGGTGAAGGCCGGGCAGATCGTCGTCGCGACCCACTTTCCCTTCCTCAACAAGCGCGGGAGCTATTTTCTGAAGCTTCACCAGCAGCGCGCCTATATCCTCGCGCTGGAGGGCGGGCCGCAGCTCGGGGGGATGTACCTCGACGGATCGGGCAAGGGGTATTCCTTCCGGAATTACGGCGGGCTGCTCCTGCTGGGCGGGCCGTCCCGCCGCCCCGGCCGGAAGAGCGGCGGCTGGCGGGAGCTGGAGGAGTTTTCCGCCCGGCGTTTCCCCGGCGCAAAGCCCGCCGCCCGCTGGGCCGCGCAGGACTGCATGACGCTGGATGGGATGCCCTACGTCGGGCAGTATTCTAAAAGGACGCCGGGGCTGTACGTCGCGGCGGGCTTCCAGAAATGGGGGATGACCGGGTCGATGGCGGCGGCTTCGGTGCTGGCCGACCTTGTGCTGGGGCGGGAAAACCGGTACGCGGCGGCGTTTTCCCCCTCGCGGAGCATGCTGCGGCCGCAGCTTTTCCTCAATGCCGCCGAGGCGGTGCGGGGGATGTTCCCGCCCTGGGGCAGGCGCTGCCCGCACATGGGCTGCGCCCTCCGCTGGAACCCGCAGGAGCACAGCTGGGACTGCCCCTGCCACGGCTCCCGCTTCAGCGCGGACGGAGAGCTCTTAAACAACCCCGCCAATGACGACGCGGGCCTGTGACCAGGCCGGAGAGTGACGCCGCGGCCGCACAGCGCTGATCCGACCGCTGGATGGCAAAATTTTTTCGCCGCGCGACAGGCTGCGCCGTTTTGGGTAGGATTTGACCTCTGCCCGGGCGGTTCTGAGCCTGTGACCAGGCCGGAGAGTGACGCCGCGGCTGCACAGCGCTGATCCGACCGCTGGATGGCAAAATTTTTTCGCCGCGCGACAGGCTGCGCCGTTATGGACGCGGTTCCGTTTCTATCCGCCGCTTTCCCGGATTTTGCAGGGGCATTCATCCGTCTGGGACGGCTGAATCCTGTGTTTGCCTGCCTGAAACGCCGGAATGCCCGGAAAACCGGCGGGGCGCGGGATTTTCCCGAACATTCTCCCGCATAAATCGCCCGAAACCGGCGATACTAAGGCCAAAACCGATAGGAGGATTTTGGCCATGAACCAGAAACATCAAATCAAAATCACGACCCGCGACCGGCTGATGCGCGGGTGGGAAAATTCGATGGAACTTGTCCGGGATTTCGAAAACTACGCCAAGGAGATCGAGGACGACCGCCAGGCGTCTGCCCTCTTTGCGCAGTTTGCCGAGGAGGAGGGCGTCCACGCAGCCAAATTCCACGAGATCCTGCACAACTACGACGCATGACCTGTGACCAGGGCGGACGATGACGCCGCGGGCGGGGTACCCCCGCTGGAATTGACACCGCGGCCGCACGGCCTTTGCCCGACCGCTGGAACGGTCCGACAGGCGGACCGTCTCGGGCAGGGTTCCATCTTCTATCCACTATTTTCGGAACAGAATCCCCGCAATATTCCCCCAGATGGCACAGACAACACCGGGCAGAAAACTTCTGCCCGGTGTCTGCATTCTACATACAAAGCAGCGGCTGAAGCTGTTCCCCGCGCAGGGCGGCGGCGAGGGCGTCCGGGATGCGGGTGAAGTCCGCCACCAGCGAAGTGGGCTTGCGGAAGGGATCGTCCTGCCGGAAGGGGACGAAGTAATAATGCCGCCGGTTGAGCAGCGCGCCCAGGTTGGCGGCGCTCCCCGAGAGGGCGTCGTTGGTCGAGACGGCGAGGACGACCGGCTTGCCGCCCCGCAGGTGGCTCTTGACCGCCATCGTCACGCAGTTGTCGGTGACGCCGTTTGCGAGCTTGGCGATGGTGTTGCCGGTGCAGGGCGCGACCAGCATGATGTCGGTCAGGTTTTTGGGGCCGATCGGCTCGGCGCCCGGGATGTCGAGGATGACCGGCCTGCCGCTCAGCTCCTCAATCCTGCGGATGAAATCGGCCGCCCGGCCGAACCGGGTGTCGGTCGAGGCCGCGGCGGGGGAGAGGATGGGGAGGATGTCAAAGCCGGCTTCCCGGCAGGCGGCCATGCTCTGGAGCATCTTTTCAAAGGTGCAGAAGGAGCCGGTCACGGCAAAGCCGAGGCGGATGTTTTTTTTCATACGCGCGGCCCCCTTTCTGCCAGGATGTTGCCGATGGTCTTGTCGATGATGGCGGCGGCGGTCACGGGCGCGGTCTTGCCGGGCAGCGAGAGGGCCTGGATCGCCCGCAGCCCGAGCTCCTCGGCGGCCGCGTAGTCGATCCCGCCCGGCGCGGAGGCCAGGTCGATGAGCAAGGTGTCGCTGTCGAGCATCGAGAGCTCCCGCTCCCCGAAAAGCCGGGCGGGGACGGTGTTGAGGATGACCCGGTACTTGGGGAGCATCCGCTCCATGCAGGAGAGGGGGAGGCAGTGGGCGCCGTAGGCTTCCGCCCAGGCGAGGTCGCGGCAGCTGCGGGCGGCGACGGTCACCTGCGCCCCGGCCCCGGCGAAAACGCGGTGGCAGAGCCGGGCCACCTTGCCGTAGCCGGTGATGAGGACGCGCTGGCCGCTCAAGGCGACCGGCAGCTCGGTGAGCACGATCTGCAAAGCCCCTTCGGCGGTGGGGACGGCGTTTAAGACGGCGAATTCCTCCCGCTCGAGATAGTCGGCAAAGTCGAGCTCGCGTTCCGCGCAGGCGAGCAGGACCCGTTCATCCGCCTTCCCGCCCAGAACCAGAGAATGCTTGTGGCAAAGGTCGAGGAGGTGGGTGAGCATGAGCTTCTCCCGGGTGAGCGGCGCGTTTAAGGTCAGGCCGTTGTTGGTAACCGGCATGGGGAGGACGAGGACGTCGGGCGCGTCCTTGAGCTGGCTTAAGGAGTGGAGCCGTTCGACGTGTTCCGAAAACTCCGAACCGCTGTCGAAGCCGATGGCGCAGACTGTCCCCCTTTCGGCCAGCAGGTTGGCGAGGTGGATGTACCGCGAATCGCCGCCCGCGACCAGATATAGTTTATTAGGATACATGGCAAACCCTCCGTTTTCATAGCTTCGGATACCTCATCTTATGAAGAGACCGGGGGATTGGTGCCCTCTGCGGGGAGAAGGTCGGAAAAATCACAGCGCGGGCATTGCGGATATGTCCGTTCTTTGAACGGCGCCGCCGGGCTGCAATATTTACAATCTTTTCTGCCAGGAAACACTATTGCACATTTCCGCAAAATACGGTATGATAAAAAATAGTATTGGTGAAAGTCCCCGTATTTTCACGTCAGGAGGAGATTATGATGAAAATAGGCGCGCAGCTTTACACTGTCCGCGAATACACGAAAACGCTCGACGACTTTGCGGAAACGCTCAAAAAGGTCGCCGACATCGGCTATGACACCGTCCAGGTTTCCGGAACCTGCGCCTTTGAGGCGGAGTGGCTCAAGGAGCAGCTCGACAAAAACGACCTGGTCTGCGCCATCACCCACACCGCGCCCGGCCGCATCTGCGGCGAGACCGAGAAGGTCATCGCGGAGCACAAGACCTTCGGCTGCGGTTACATCGGCCTGGGCTCCATGCCCGGCGAGCTGCACAGCAACCCCGCGGGGCTCAATGCTTTTGTCGAAATGTTTGCGCCCGCTGCGAAGAAGATCAGCGAAGCCGGCCTCAAATTCATGTACCACAACCACGGCTTTGAGTTTGAAAAGGCAAACGGCGTCACCCTTTTGGAGCGGATCGCGGACGCCTTCCCGGCCGATCAGCTCGGCTTTACCCTCGACAGCTACTGGGTCCAGTACGGCGGCGGCGACCCCGCGGCCTGGATCGAAAAGCTGAACGGCCGCGTCGAGTGCATCCACCTCAAGGATATGAAGTTCGCCGGCGACAGGCAGCAGATGGCCTACATCGGCGAGGGCAACATCAACTTTGACCGCTACCTGGCCGCCTGCGAGAAATCCGGCACCAAGTACGCCCTGGTCGAGCAGGACGACTGCCAGGGCCGCGACCCCTTCTTCTGCTTAAAGAAGAGCTACGAGTACCTCACCGCGATGGGCCTGAAATAAGCGCGCTGTCCATTGCGCGAATCTGCGCCGCGCGAATCTGCGTCGCGCAAATCTGCGCGGACGAAGTCCATATTTATGAAAGAACGGAGAATGATTATGGAAAAAGTAAGACTCGGCATCATCGGTGTCGGCAACATGGGCAGCGGCCATATCTCGAACATCGAGCTGCATAAGAGCTGCCCGGAGATTACCGTCACCGCCGTCGCCGATATCAACCCCGCCCGTCTCGACTGGGTCAAGGAAAACATCGGCGATCACGTCGCCCTCTTTGACGATGCGGAAAAGATGATGGATTCCGGCCTCATCGACGCCGTCCTCATCGCCATCCCCCACTACGGCCATCCCGTCTACGCCGTCAAGGCGTTTGAACGCGGCCTCCACGTCATGTGCGAGAAGCCCGCCGGCGTTTACACCAAGCAGGTCCGCGAGATGAACGAGGCCGCCAAAAAGGCCGGCGTCGTCTTCGGCATGATGTTCAACCAGCGCACCAACCACATCTACCGCAAGATGAAGGAGATCGTCTCGAGCGGCGAGATGGGCGAGATCAAGCGCACCAACTGGATCATCACCAACTGGTACCGTCCCCAGGCCTACTATGATTCCGGCGCATGGCGCGCGACCTGGTCCGGCGAGGGCGGCGGCGTCCTCTTGAACCAGTGCCCCCACAACCTCGACCTGTGGCAGTGGATCTGCGGCATGCCCGTCAAGGTCAGCTCCCAGATGCAGTTCGGCAAGTGGCACGACATCGAGGTGGAGGACGACGTGACCACCTACGTCGAATATGCCAACGGCGCGACCGGCGTTTTTGTCACCACCACCGGCGACGCCCCCGGCACCAACCGCTTTGAGATCTCCCTCGACGGCGGCAAGCTGGTCGCCGAGAACGACAAGCTCTATATGTGGAAAAACGACGTCTTTGAACGGGAATTCTCCGCCACCAACACCATCCCCTTCGGCTGCCCCAAGTCCGAGAAGACCGAGGTCGAGACGGACGGGAAAAACGAGCAGCACGTCGGCGTTTTGAACGCCTTTGCCGGCCGCATCCTGCACGGCACCCCCCTCATCGCCGAGGGCTGCGAGGGCATCAACGGCCTGACCCTCTCCAACGCCATGCACCTCTCCGCCTGGCTGGGCAAGACGATTGAGCTCCCCTTTGACGAGGACCTCTTCTACGACGAGCTCATGAAGCGGGTCAAGACCTCCCGCCGCAAGGAGAACGTCGCGTCGGTCTACGCGGACACCTCCAACACCTACAACAGCAAATAACCGCACCGCAAAACGGCCGGGCCGGCAGCAATGCCGGCCCGGATTTGTACAGAGAACGGGGGAGAAGATGGACGTCATCCGCAAAATAGAGAAATTTATGGAAGAGCGCGGCAGAATGAGCCAGTACCGGCTCTCGGAACAGTCCGGTATTGCGCAGTCGACCCTGTCCTCCCTTTTCCGCCGCCGCTCGGCGCTGAGCATCGCCACCCTGGAACAGATCTGCGGCGCCCTGGACCTCACCCTCTCCCAGTTCTTCTTCGACCCGGAGACGGAGACGCGCTACCCGCTGACAGAGAGCCAGCGCCGGATGGTGGACAAATGGGCGGCGCTGACGCCGGAGCAGCAGCGGATTTTGATGGAGCTTATCGAATACATGCAGAAGCAAAACGACGAGGTATAACGCCCCGTCGTTTTTGCTCTCATTTCCCGCTGTCGCCGTAGTTTGCGAGGACCCGCGCGGAGGGGTCGTCGACCCTGCAGCCCTCCCATTCCGGGTTGGGCATCCAGAAGCCGGCGATCATCCCGCCCTGCCCGGGGTAGAATTCCTCGAAAATCTCCCGGTAGAGGAGGGATTCCTTTGTGAAGGGCTGGGCGTGGGTGTACTTTTTGCGCTTTTCCTCGAATTCCGCGTCGGTGTAGCGGCTCTCCGCGTACTCCTTGAGGTAGTCGACCATCGAGTGGCCCACCGCGTCGGAGAAGGCCGCCTTCTCCCGCCAGAGGATGGATTCCGGCAGGTAATCCCCCTCGAAGGCGCGCCGCAGCAGGTACTTGCCCTTGCCGTAGCGGTTTATCTTCATCTCCGGGTCGAGGTTCATCATATAATGGACGAAATCGAGGTCGCCGAAGGGCACCCGCGCTTCCAGCGAGTTGACCGAGATGCAGCGGTCGGCGCGGAGGACGTCGTACATGTGCAGCTCCCGCACCCGCTTTTCGGACTCCTTCTGGAATTCCTCCGCCGAGGGGGCGAAGTCGGTGTACTTGTAGCCGAACAGCTCGTCGGAGATCTCGCCGGTCAGGAGGACGCGGATGTCGGTGTTCTCATGGATCCATTTGCAGAGCAGGTACATCCCCATGCTCGCCCGGATGGTGGTGATGTCGAAGGTGCCGAGCAGCCGGACGACCTCCCGCAGCGAGGAGAGGACCTCCTCTTTGGTCATGTACACCTCGGTGTGGTCGCTGCCGATGTAGCCGGCGGCCTGGCGGGCGTATTTGAGGTCGATGGCGTCCTCCCGCATCCCGATGGCGAAGGTGCGGATGGGCGTTTTGCTCTGTTTGGCCGCCACCGCGCAGACCAGCGAGGAGTCGAGCCCCCCGCTCAGGAGGAAGCCCACCTTCGCGTCGGCGACCAGCCGCTTTTCGATGCCCCGGATGAGCTTCTCCCGGATATTGGCGCAGGCGGCGTCCAGGCCGTCATGGCAGACCGCGTCCGCCTTCGCGATGTCGCGGTAGCAGACGAATTTCCCGTTTTTGTAGTAATGCCCGGGCGGGAAGGGCTTCACCTCGGCGCAGAGGCCGATGAGGTTCTGGGGCTCGCTCGCGAAGACGATGGTTCCGTTCTGGTCGTAGCCGTAGTAGAGCGGGCGGATGCCGATCGGGTCGCGGGCGGCGATATATTCCCCGGTTTCGCCGTCGTAGAGGACGAGGGCGAACTCCGCGTCGAGCATCGGGAACATCCCGACCCCGTACTCCCGGTACATCGGCAGCAGGACCTCGCAGTCGGAGCCGCTTGTGAAGGTGTATTTGCCCGAAAGGGCGGCTTTGAATTTCTCATAGCCGTAAATTTCGCCGTTGCAGATAAGCAGGCTGTCCCCGAGGGAAAAGGGCTGCATCCCCGCCGGGGTCAGCCCCATGATGGCGAGGCGGTGGAAAGCAAAAAGCCCCTCGCCGGCCGGGAGGATGCGGCTGTCGTCCGGGCCGCGCGAAAGGGTGCGGGCAAAACCTTCCCGGAACGCTTCCAGGTCGGCGACGGCCCCGCAATAGCCCATAATGGAACACATGATGATGACCTCCAATTCCGATGATAATGGAAAAATGCCCCGGAGGCGGATGCCCTGCCCCCGGGGACGCCCCGGAGGCGCATATCTTGCCCCCGGGGCGGAAGGGTTTTGCTCAGTTGACGCCGAACAGGAGGTCGCCGTAGGTCGGGAAGGGCCAGTATTTCGCGGCGGTCAGCGTCTCGGCCTCGTCGGCGGGGGCGCGGAGGGCCGCCATTGCGGGCAGGATTTCGTCGCGGATGAAGTTGGCCGCTTCGGTGACGCCGGCGATCATCTTCAGCTGGATGATCTTCTGCCCGAGCGTTTCGGCCGCCTCGTCGATCTGGTCGACCAGGGCGGAGAGACGCTGGATGAGCCTTGTCTCATAGCCGCAGGCGACGCCGGGAACGGCCGCCTTCTTCGCAGCGGCGGCGGAGGAGAGATCGGCGGCGTAGGCTTCGATGGCGGGGAGGATTTCCTTCTTGGCCATGTCCGCCATCGTCAGCGCCTCGATGTTGACCGACTTGCAGTAGTTTTCGAGCATGATCTCGCAGCGGGAATGCAGCTCGGGCATCGAGAAGACCTTGTGGGAGATGAGCATGGAGGCGTTCTTCTCGTCGAGGAGGCGCGGCATGCAGTCGGGGGTGGTGCGGAGGTTCGACAGGCCGCGCTTTTCGGTGGCTTCCTTAATCCAGGCGTCGTCGTAGCCGTTCCCGTTGAAGATGATCCGCTTGTGGTCGCGCAGCACCTGCTGGATGAGGTCGTGGAGGGCGCTGTTCAGGTCCTCCGCCCCTTCGAGCTTGTCGGCGTACTGGCGGAGGGACTCGGCCACCGCGCTGTTGAGCATCATGTTGGCACAGGCGATGCTGTTGGAGGAGCCGAGCATCCGGAACTCAAACTTGTTGCCGGTGAAGGCGAAGGGGGAGGTGCGGTTGCGGTCGGTCGTGTCCCGCTGGAACCGCGGCAGGACGTGGACGCCGAGCTTCATCTGTGTCTTTTCCGCGCCGTTATACGGTTCGTCCTTCTCGATGGCGTCGAGGACGGCGGTCAGCTCGTCGCCGAGGAAGATGGAGACGACGGCAGGCGGCGCTTCGTTGGCGCCGAGGCGGTGGTCGTTGCCGGCCGTGGCGACCGAGAGGCGGAGCAGATCCTGGTAATCGTCGACCGCCTGGATGACGGCGCAGAGGAAGAGGAGGAACTGCGCGTTCTCATGCGGCGTCTCGCCGGGGGAGAGGAGGTTTACGCCGGTGTCGGTCGCGATGGACCAGTTGTTGTGCTTGCCGCTGCCGTTGACCCCGGCGAAGGGCTTTTCATGCAGCAGGCAGACCAGCCCGTGCCGCGCCGCGACCTTCTGCATGATCTCCATCGTCAGCTGGTTGTGGTCGGTGGCGATGTTGGTGGTGGTGTAGATGGGCGCAAGCTCGTGCTGGGCGGGGGCGACCTCGTTGTGCTCGGTCTTGGCGAGGATGCCGAGCTTCCAGAGCTCCTCGTTTAGGTCGGCCATATAGGCGGCGACACGGGGCTTAATGACGCCGAAGTAGTGGTCGTCCATCTCCTGGCCCTTGGGGGGCTTGGCGCCGAAGAGGGTGCGGCCGGTGAAGATGAGGTCCTTGCGCTTCTGGAACATCTCCTTGTCGATCAGGAAATATTCCTGCTCCGGCCCGACCGAGGTGCGGACGCACTTGACCGATTCGTTGCCGAAGAGCTTGAGGATGCGCATCGCCTGGCGGTTTAACGCCTGCATCGAGCGCAGCAGGGGGGTCTTTTTGTCGAGCGCCTCGCCGCCGTAGGAACAGAAGGCGGTCGGGATGCAGAGGGTCTTATCCTTGATAAAGGCGTAGGAGGTGGGGTCCCAGGCGGTGTAGCCCCGCGCCTCGAAGGTGGCGCGCAGGCCGCCGGAGGGGAAGGAGGAGGCGTCCGGCTCGCCCTTGATGAGCTCCTTGCCGGAGAATTCCATGATGACCCGTCCGTCCGGCGCAGGGCTGATGAAGCTGTCGTGTTTTTCCGCCGTGATGCCGGTCAGGGGCTGGAACCAGTGGGTGAAATGGGTGGCGCCTTTGCTGACTGCCCAGTCCTTCATGGCGGAAGCAACCGCATTGGCGACGCCGGTGTCCAGCCGCGCGCCCTCATCGATGGTCTTTTTGAGGGAAGCGTAGACCTCCGCGGAGAGGTTTGCCTTCATCACCCTGTCGTCAAAGACCAGGCTGCCAAAGTAGTCGGATACGGTTTTCATACTCTCTACACTCCTTTTTGTGAAAAACAGGGCAGCGGGGTCTTTGAGAAATACCTCTTTCGGACCCCGTTGCCCTGTTTTCTGCTCTGCAAATGCAAAAAGGCGTCTGAGAGCTAAAGCTCCCAGACGCCATTGCCTGTGTTCGATTGCCATTATACGCGCCTTTTTTCGGTTTGTCAAGATGAAATTCGGAAAAATTCTGTTTTTTCCAGAAATCCTGGCTTTCTTCCTATGTTTTCTGTAAAAACCGTTTTTTCTTCGCGGATTTATTGACAATGCAGTACAATTGTGGTAAAATGAAACGCAGTGAGCAAAGGCGTTCATTCCAGATTAGGGAGGTGGTTGCATCCCAAAATGGAATGGAGGCTTTTTCTTTTTTTGGAAAGGACGGGCCAACTATGAAGTTAGAAGGGCAGGTACGGATCCCCTCCGGCTGCGCGATCGCGGCTGTCATCTCAAAAGAGGGAAAGAAAATGACCGGCGACACAGTGATCGCGGGAATGGTCCCCATGCACGACCGGTCCAACGGGCTGGGCGGCGGCTTCGCGGGATACGGGATCTATCCGGAGTACCGCGCGTGCTACGCTTTCCACATCTTCTTCCGGGACAATCTCTCCCGCAAAAACTGCGAGGAGTTCCTGAAGGAAGGGTTCGAGATCGTGCGGGCCGAGGACATCCCCATCCGCAAGATCCCGGAGATCACCGACCTGCCGCTCATCTGGCGCTATTTTGTCATCCCCTTCGGGTCGACCCTCTCGCGGCTCCAGCTCGACGAAAAGGAGTACGTCGTCCGCATGGTGACCCGGATCAATACCGCAATCGACGGGGCCTATGTCTTCTCCAGCGGCAAGAACATGGGGGTTTTCAAGGCGGTCGGCTTCCCCGAGGATGTGGGGCGCTTTTACCGGCTGGACAGATATGAGGGCTACTCCTGGACGGCCCACGGCCGCTACCCCACCAACACGCCCGGCTGGTGGGGCGGCGCGCACCCCTTCGCGCTGCTCGACTACACCGTCGTCCACAACGGGGAGATTTCCTCC
Source organism: Candidatus Merdivicinus faecavium (assembly GCA_018716285.1). Lineage (GTDB taxonomy): Bacteria > Bacillota > Clostridia > Oscillospirales > Ruminococcaceae > Merdivicinus > Merdivicinus faecavium. Next base: position 15,672 of record DVKD01000041.1, on the reverse strand, counting down.
TACGACGCCAACCGCCGCTACATCGAGATGTTCGGCTACCAGTGCACCCTCCAGACCGACACCGAGGTCATGACCTACATCGCCGACTACCTGCTCCGCCGGCAGAAGCTGACCCTTACGGAGCTCGCCGCGGTCATCGCCGCCCCCTTCTGGTCGACCATTGAGAAGATGGAGCCGGAAGCCCGCGAGCGCGCGGCCTGGCTGCGGACAGTCTACCCGAGTCTCCTTGTCACCGGGCCTTTCTCCATCGTCCTCGGCTTCGAGGGCGGGCTGATGGCCTTAAACGACCGGCTCAAGCTGCGCTCGATGGTGACGGCGGAAAAGGACGACCGGGTCTTTATCGCGAGCGAGGAGGCGGCCATCCGGGCGATGGAGCCGGACGCCGGCAGCCTGTACGCCCCCGCCGGCGGGGAACCGGTCATTGTGAGAGTGAAGGAAGGTGCCTTTTGATGGAGATCGCGTATCTGTACCCGGAATTTGAGGTCGTCCGCAACCCGGCGCGCTGCACAAACTGCCGCATCTGCGAGAAGCAGTGCCCGAACGGGGTCCACTCTTTCGACCCGGCGGCAAGACAGATGGTCAGCGACGAGAGAAAATGCGTCGACTGCCAGCGCTGCGTCGCCTTCTGCCCGACAAGGGCCTTAAAGATCGTCAAAAGCGACTGCGCCCTCCGGGAAAACGCCAACTGGCCCGCCTCGACGGTCGGCGAGATCTACAAGCAGGCGGAAAACGGCGGGGTGCTGCTCTCCTCGATGGGCAGCCCGCTGCCGCTGCCGGTCTACTGGGACCGCATCCTCATCAACGCCTCCCAGGTGACCAACCCGCCCATCGACCCGCTGCGCGAGCCGATGGAGACCAGAGTCTTCCTCGGCAAAAAGCCGCACAGCGTCCGCCGCGGGCCGGACGGGAAGCTCGACTGCTCCCTCCCGCCGCAGCTCTCCCTTTCGATGCCGGTCTTATTTTCGGCCATGAGCTACGGCTCGATCAGCTACAACGCCCACGAATCCCTCGCCCGCGCGGCGTCGGAGCTCGGGATCTGCTACAACACCGGAGAGGGCGGCCTGCACGAGGATTTCTACTGCTACGGCGCCAATACCGTCGTCCAGGTCGCTTCCGGCCGGTTCGGCGTCCATGAGGATTACTTAAACGCCGGCGCCGCCATCGAGATCAAGATGGGCCAGGGCGCCAAGCCCGGCATCGGCGGGCACCTCCCGGGGGCCAAGATCGTCGGCGACGTCTCCCGCACCCGGATGATCCCCGAGGGGTCGGACGCGATTTCCCCCGCGCCGCACCACGACATCTACTCCATCGAGGACCTGCGGCAGCTCGTCTACTCCTTAAAGGAGGCGACCGGCTACCGCAAGCCGGTCATCGTCAAGGTCGCCGCCGTCCACAACATCGCCGCCATCGCCAGCGGCATCGCCCGCAGCGGGGCGGACATCATCGCCATCGACGGCTTCCGCGGCGGCACCGGGGCCGCCCCCACCCGCATCCGGGACAACGTGGGCATCCCCATCGAACTGGCCCTCGCCGCCGTCGACCAGCGGCTGCGGGACGAGGGCATCCGCAACGAGGTCTCGATTATCGCGGGCGGCAGCATCCGCAGCGCCGCCGACGTGGTCAAGGCGGTCGCCCTCGGCGCGGACGCCTGCTACGTCGCGACAGCCGCCCTCATCGCGATGGGCTGCCACCTCTGCCGCAGCTGCCAGACCGGCAGATGCGCCTGGGGGATTGCGACCCAGCGCCCTGAGCTGGTCGCCCGGCTCGACCCGAACGAGGGCAGCAGGCGGCTCGTCAACCTCATGACTGCCTGGCGGCATGAGATCATGGAAATGATGGGCGGCATGGGCATCAACTCCATCGAGGCGCTCAAGGGCAACCGGTTGATGCTGCGCGGCGTCGGCCTGACCGCCAAAGAGCTCGAGATCCTCGGAATTTCCCATGCGGGAGAATAAACGGCAGGAGGTATGGCATCCTATGGAAAAGATTGACGCGTCCGCGCTCGATTATAGAAGCCTCAACGAGGCGCTCCGGGAGGCGGGGGACTGCTGCCGCGTCACCGGCTGCCTCGGCCAGCGCTTCATCGCCGCCGGGATGGGGGGCAGAAAGATCGTGCTCGACGGCATCCCCGGCAACGCCCTCGGCGCGTACTTAAACGGCGCAGAGATTGAAGTAAACGGCAACGCCCAGGACGCGGTCGGAGACACCATGAACGCCGGGCGGATCGTCGTCCGCGGCAGCATCGGCGATACCGCCGGCTACGCCATGCGGGGCGGGGAAATCTACGTCCAGGGCAACGCCGGCTACCGCGCGGGCATCCACATGAAGGCGTACCAGGACAAACAGCCGGTCATGGTCATCGGCGGCCGGGCCGGGAGCTTCCTCGGGGAGTACCAGGCGGGCGGCCTGATTATCGTCCTCGGGCTGCATGAGGACGGCAAGCCCATCGTCGGCAACTTCCCCTGCACCGGGATGCACGGCGGCAGGATGTTCCTGCGGACAGCCCCCGGGCGCATCTCCTTCCCCCGCCAGGTGACGGCTTCTCCCGCCTCGCAGGAGGATCTGGAAGAGATCCGGCCCTACCTTGCGCGCTACTGTGAATTGTTCGGATGCGGCCTCGCAAAGCTGCTCGACGCGGAATTCACCGTCGTCACCCCGGACAGCAAAAACCCCTATAAACAGATGTACGTCCAGAACTGAAGGAGGAACGGATCATGCAGTATTCACCGGCTGAGATTATGCAGTATATCCGGGAGGAGGACGTCAAGTTCATCCGCCTTGCCTTCTGCGACGTCTACGGCAGGCAGAAAAACATTTCGATCATGCCCCACGAGGTAGAGCGGGCCTTTGCCCACGGCATCGCCTTCGACGCCTCGGCCATCGCGGGCTTCGGCGGGGAGATCCGCTCCGACCTCTTCCTCCACCCCGACCCGTCGACCATCGCCGTCCTCCCCTGGCGGCCTGAGCACGGCAGGGTCGTGCGGATGTTCTGCGATATTTCCTACCCGGACGGCAGCTCCTTTGAGGCGGACACCCGCGCCATCCTCAAAAGGGCTGCCGCCGGCGCGGAGCGGGAAGGGTACCGCTTCTTTTTCGGCTCGGAGCTCGAGTTTTACCTCTTCAACCGCGATGAGAGCGGCGCGCCGACCCGCGAACCCTACGACCATGCCGGCTATATGGACATCGCGCCGGAGGACCGGGGGGAGAACGTCCGCCGGGAGATCTGCCTGACCCTCGAGCAGATGGGCATCCTGCCCGAAAGCTCCCACCACGAGGAGGGGCCCGGCCAGAACGAGATCGACTTCCGGTATTCCGACCCCCTCTCGGCGGCCGACAACACGGTCACCTTCCGCGCAGTGGTCAACACCATCGCCGCCCGGAGCGGGCTTTGCGCCGATTTCTCCCCGAAGCCCCTCCCGGACTGCCCCGGCAACGGGATGCACGTCAATATCTCTGCCAAAGGCGGCAGCGGCGACCCTCTGCCGCACCTCATCGCAGGGATTCTCGGGCGGGTCTCCGAAATGACCGTCTTTCTAAACCCGTCGCCGGATTCCTACGCCCGTCTCGGGATCGGGAAAGCCCCCCGCTACATCACCTGGTCGGGCGAAAACCGCTCCCAGCTCATCCGGGTCCCGGCCGCGACCGGGGAGTACCGGCGGGCTGAGCTGCGCTCCCCCGACCCGCTTTGCAACCCCTACCTTGCCTTTGCGCTGCTCATCGAAGCGGGGATGGAGGGCATCCGGGAACGGGCCGAGCTGCCGACCGCCGCCGACCGCAACCTTTTCCTCGCGCCGCCGGAGACGCTTTCGGGCTATCAGCTCCTTCCCGGGACGCTTGAGGAGGCGGCGCAGGCGGCGCTGAGCAGCGGTTTTGTGAAAAACTGCCTGCCCGCCTCGGTGATCGAAAGCTATTGCCGGCGCTGAGGCGCGCCGGAAGGGAAGGGGGGAGCCGTCTTGGATCTGAAGGAACAGGTGTACAGCGTGTTAGTGGTGTCGGCGTCGGAGAAGTTCAACCAGTCGCTGGCGGGGCTGCTCCCGCAGTCGCGGTTTTCCCCGGTCCGCACCGTTTCCGGGGTGGGCGCGGCGCGCAGGGAGCTGCTCGAGCGCCCCTATGACCTCGTCCTCATCAACACGCCGCTGCCGGACCAGTCGGGCGTCCGCCTGGCCATCGACCTGTGCGGCGACAGCGGGACGGGGGTGCTTTTGTTTGTCAAGAGCGAGCATTACGCGGAGGTCGCGGACCGGGTGGAGGATTACGGCGTCCTGACCCTCCAGAAGCCGACCAGCAGCGGGCTTGTCGCCCAGTCGCTCCACCTGCTCTGCGGCACGCGGGAGCGCCTCCGCCGGATGGAGCAGAAGACCGCCTCGATTGCGGAGAAAATGGAGGAAATCAGGCTTGTCAACCGCGCGAAATGGCTGCTCATCTCCGAGCTCAAGATGACCGAATCGGACGCGCACCGGTACATAGAAAAACAGGCGATGGACCGCTGCGTGACCCGCCGCGCTGTCGCCGAAAGCATTATCCAGACTTATCAGTAACCGGCGTTTTACGGGAGGAAAATTATGACCAAGTACATTTTTGTAACAGGAGGCGTCGTCTCCGGGCTGGGGAAAGGGATCACCGCGGCGTCCTTAGGCCGGCTGCTCAAGGCGCGGGGGCTGAAGGTTGCGGCCCAGAAGCTCGACCCCTATATCAACGTCGACCCCGGCACCATGAGTCCCTACCAGCACGGCGAGGTGTATGTCACCGAGGACGGCGCCGAGGCCGACCTCGACCTCGGGCACTACGAGCGCTTCATCGACGAGGACTTGAACCGCTATTCCAACCTGACCTCCGGCAGGGTCTACTGGAACGTCTTAAACAAGGAGCGGCGGGGGGAGTACCTCGGCTCGACGGTGCAGGTCATCCCGCACATCACAAACGAAATCAAGGAATTCGTCTACCGCGTCGGCCGCCAGACCGACGCCGACGTCGTTATCACCGAAATCGGCGGCACCATCGGCGATATGGAGTCCCAGCCCTTCCTGGAGGCGGCCCGGCAGATCTCGCTCGAGATCGGGCGGGAGAACAGCCTCTTCATCCATGTCACCCTGGTGCCCTTTCTGCGCGGGTCGGACGAGCATAAATCAAAGCCCACCCAGCACTCGGTCAAGGAGCTGCAGGGCATGGGCATCCACCCGAACATCATCGTCCTGCGCTGCGATGAGCCGCTCGAGGAGGCGATCTTCCAGAAAATCGCCCTTTTCTGCAACGTGAAGCCCGACTGCGTCATCGAGAACATCACCCTCCCGAACCTCTACGAGGCGCCCCTGATGCTGGAACGGGCGAATTTTTCCGCCGTCGTCTGCCGCGAGCTCGGCATCGACGCCCCCGCCCCGGACCTCTCCGAATGGGAGGGCCTGGTCCGGCGGATCCATAGCCGGAAAGATGAGGTCGAGATCGGCCTGGTCGGCAAATATGTCCAGCTGCACGACGCCTACCTCTCGGTCGCCGAAGCCCTCGCCCACGCGGGCTACGAGCTGGGCGCGCGGGTGAAGATCCGCTGGATCGACTCGGAGGAGCTCACCGGGGAGAGCCTCGCGGGATTAGACGGCATCCTCGTGCCCGGCGGGTTCGGCAGCCGCGGCATCGACGGGATGATCCGGGCGGCGGAGTATGCGCGGGTTCACGGCCTGCCTTACTTCGGCATCTGCCTCGGGATGCAGATCGCCGTCATCGAGTACGCCCGGCACGCGGCGGGGCTGCCGGACGCGGATTCGGGGGAATTTGCCCCGGATTGCCCCCACAAGGTCATCGACTTCATGCCCGGCCAGAGCGACGAGATCGACAAGGGCGGCACCCTGCGGCTCGGAAGCTATCCCTGCGCCGTCCGGGAGGGCACGGCGCTGGCCCGCTGCTACGGCTCCTCCCTCATCCGGGAGCGCCACCGCCACCGCTACGAGTTCAACAACGACTACCGCGCGGTGCTGGAGGAAAACGGGATGGTCTTTTCCGGCCTTTCGCCCGACGGGCGGCTGGTCGAGGCTGTCGAGCTGCCCGGCCGGGAATTCTACGTCGGGGTGCAGTTCCATCCCGAATTTAAGAGCCGCCCCAACCGGCCGCACCCGCTCTTTTTGGGCTTTGTGGAAGCTGCCCGCAATTATTCGTCGGACCGGGCGGCCCGCAGGGGAGGGGAAACGGTATGACAGGAGCGCTTCATGAAGAATGCGGCGTGTTCGGGGTGTACGCGCCGGAGGCCTACCCCATCGCCGGCACCGTTTATTACGGGCTCTACGCCCTGCAGCACCGCGGGCAGGAGAGCTGCGGGATGGTCATCTGCGAGGACGGGCTCTTTTCCTCCTGCAAGGACCTGGGGCTCGTGAGCGAGGTCTTCTCGCGGGAGAAGCTCGCCCGCCTGCCCGAGGGGCGGATGGCGGTCGGCCATGTCCGCTACGGGACGACCGGCCGGACCAACCGCGCCAACTGCCAGCCCATCGAGATCAACCATCAGAAGGGCCGCCTCGCCCTCGCCCACAACGGCAACCTGAGCAACGCCTGGGAGCTGCGCAGCGCCCTCGAACTCACCGGCGCCATCTTCCACACGACGAGCGACACCGAGATCATCGCCCACATTGTCACCCGGGAGCGGCTCGCTTCCCCCTCCATCGAGGAGGCCGTCAGCCGGGCGATGGGGCGGCTGGAGGGGGCGTATTCCCTCGTCCTCATGTCGGCCGCCAAGCTCATCGCCGTCCGCGACCCGCACGGCTTCCGCCCCCTCTGCTACGGCAGGACGCCGGAGGGGCGCTACCTGGTCGCCTCGGAAAGCTGCGCCCTTCAGGCAGCGGGTGCGACCCTTGAGCGGGAGCTGCTGCCGGGGGAAATCCTCGTTTTTGATGAAAATGGGGTGCATTCCCGCCGGGAGCACTGCGGCAAGACCGCGCCGCGCATCTGCGCCTTTGAGTATATCTACTTCGCGCGGCCCGATTCGGTGATCGAGGGGCAGCCGGTGCACGCCGCCCGCCTCCGCGCCGGGGCGATTCTGGCAAGGCGCCACCCCGTCGAGGCGGACGTCGTCGTCGGGGTGCCCGATTCGGGGCTGGACGCGGCCCTCGGCTACGCCCGCCAGTCGGGGATCCCCTACGGCATGGGCTTTGTCAAAAACCGCTATATCGGCCGCACCTTTATCGCCCCCGGGCAGGGGGAGAGGGTGAACCAGGTGCGGATCAAGTTAAACCCCGTCCGGGAGACGGTGGAAGGCAAGCGGGTCGTCCTCATCGACGACTCCATCGTCCGGGGCACCACGAGCGGGCAGATCGTCAGCCTGCTGCGGGAGGCCGGCGCGCGGGAAATCCACATGCGCATCTCCGCCCCGCCCTTTTTGAACCCCTGCTACTACGGCACCGACATCGACTCGCGGGAGAACCTCATCGCCTGCCGCCACACGCCCGAGGAGATCGCAAAGCTGCTCGGCGCGGACAGCCTGGGCTACCTCCCGGCCGAGGATCTGGGCGAGCTGACCGGCTGCCCGGGTTACTGCGCCGCCTGCTTTGACGGGCAGTACCCCACCCCGGTGCCGGAAAACACCCAGAAAGACCGCTTCGAGCTGCCGCTCTCGCAAAGCCAGAAAAACCGCCGGGAGCCTTCCGCGACGGAATGACCCCGCGTTTTGCCATAGATTCCCACAAAATTTTTCATGGACATTGGAAAGGAGCCCCTATCATGACCACCCTCTACGAAGGAAAAAGCAAAATTGTCTGCGCCGGCGAAGAGCCCGGCACCTGCATCATCCGCTACAAGGATACCGCCACCGCCGGCGACGGCGCAAAGAAGGAAGAACTCCCCGGCAAGGGGCGTTTGAACGCCGCCATTTCCAATAAAATTTACGCCTACCTCGCCGCAAACGGCATCAAGACCCATCTGATCAAGGTCATCGACGATGTCACCATCCTCGCGAAGCAGGCCGAGATCGTCCCGGTCGAGGTCATCGTCCGCAACGTCGCGGCGGGCAGCTTTTCCAAAAAGTACGGCGTCCCCGAGGGGAGCGCGCTGCGCAACACCGTCGTCGAGTTCAGCTTAAAAAGCGACGAGCTGCATGACCCGATGATCAACGACAGCCAGATCACCGCCATCGGCGCCGCCACCGCCGAGGAGCTCGCCGAGCTGCGCGCCGCCGCCCTCGAGATCAACCGCCTGCTCACCGCCCTCTTTGAAAAGGCCGGCATCCGCCTTGTCGACTTCAAGCTCGAATTCGGCCGCGCGGACGGGGAGCTGCTGCTCTGCGACGAGATCTCCCCCGACTCCTGCCGCCTTTGGGACATGCAGACCGGGGACAAGATGGACAAGGACCGCTTCCGCCGCGACATGGGCGGGGTGCTGGAGGGTTACCGCGAGGTCCTCTCCCGTCTGGACGCGTAAGGAGGTGCAGGAATGGCTGACCGTTACGAAAACCCCCTCTGCAAGCGGTACGCGAGCCGGGAGATGCAGGAGATCTTCTCGGACGACCGCAAATTCTCCACCTGGCGCAAGCTCTGGGTCGCCCTCGCCGAGAGCGAGATGGAGCTGGGGCTGCCCATCACCGAAGAACAGGTGGCCGAAATGCGCGCCCACCTCTATGACATCGACTATGCCGCCGCCGCCAGGCGCGAGGCGGAGGTCCGCCACGACGTCATGGCCCACATCTACGCCTACGGCCTCGTCTGCCCCAAAGCAAAGCCGATTATCCACCTGGGCGCGACGAGCTGCTATGTCGGGGACAACACCGACATCATTTTGCAGCGGGACGCCCTTCTGCGGGTCAAAAAGCTGCTGCTGACCGCCCTGTCCCGCTTGGCGGATTTCGCGGAGCGCTACAAGGACCAGCCCACCCTCGCCTACACCCACTTCCAGGCCGCCCAGCCCACCACCGTCGGCAAGCGGGCCGCCCTCTGGATGCAGGACCTGATGATGGACCTCGAGCACCTCGACTTCACCCTCGGGAGGCTCAAGCTCCTCGGCTGCCGCGGCACCACCGGCACCGGCGCGAGTTTCCTCGAGCTCTTCGGCGGCGACCGGGAGAAGGTGAGAGCCCTCGAGGCAAAGATCGCGGAGAAGATGGGCTTCGACGCCGCCTACCCCGTGAGCGGCCAGACCTATTCCCGCAAGGTGGACTACTTCACCCTGTCGGTCCTCTCGGGCATCGCCCAGAGCGCCTGGAAATTCTCGGGCGATATGCGGCTGCTTTCCCACTTAAAGGAGTTTGACGAGCCCTTCGAGGCCGGCCAGGTCGGCTCCTCGGCGATGGCCTACAAGCGCAACCCCATGCGCTCGGAGCGGATCGCCTCCCTCGCGCGGTATGTGGTCGCGGATGCTGTGAACCCGGCCATCACCGCGGGCACGCAGTGGTTCGAGCGCACCCTCGACGACTCGGCCAACAAGCGCATCAGCGTCCCGGAGGCGTTCCTCGCGGTGGACGGCATCCTCACTTTGTATATCAACATCGTAAGCGGGATGACGGTCTACCCCAAGATGATCGAAAAGCACCTGAATGAAGAGCTGCCCTTTATGGCGACCGAGAATATCCTCATGTACTGCGTCAAGAAGGGCGGGGACCGTCAGACCCTGCACGAGGCGATCCGGCAGCACGCCGTCGCCGCCGCCAAGGCGGTCAAGCAGGAGGGGGCGGACAACGACCTCCTCGACCGCATCGCCGCCGACCCGGCCTTCGGCATCACCCGCGCCGAGATGGAGCAGATCCTCGCCGAAGGGAATTTCACCGGCTGCGCCGCCGAGCAGACCGAAGCCTATATTGCCGAGGTCCGCGCAGTCCTCGCGGAAAACAGCGCCCTGCTGGGCGAAGGGGCCGCGGCTGAAATCACTGTCTGAGAAAGAGGGGGAACCTTATGCTTACCGCAATCGTTGGCATCAACTGGGGCGACGAGGGGAAGGGCCGGATGGTCGACCTTCTGTCGTCCGATTATGGGATCATCTGCCGCTATCAGGGCGGCAACAACGCCGGCCACACCGTCATGAATGAACGGGGCAAGTTTATCTTAAACCTCCTGCCCTCCGGCATCCTGCGGGAAGGGACGGTCAACATCATGGGCAACGGCATGGTCGTCGACCTCGAGCACCTCGACGGAGAGATCGGCCGGCTGACCGAAAAGGGCATCTCTGTTTCGCCCGAGAACTTAAAGATCAGCGACCGCGCCATCATCTGCATGCCCTACCACAAGATGCTCGACGTCATGGAGGAGGACCGGCTTGCCGACCGCAAATTCGGCTCGACCCGCCGCGGCATCGCCCCGGTCTACGCCGACAAGTATATGAAAAAGGGCATCCGCATGGGCGACCTTTCGTCCGATCGGGACGCCCTCTGGGAGAAGGTCCGCGACATCGTCGAGTGGAAAAACCTCACCTTCGCAGGCTACGACCACGAGCTCATAGACGCTGAGGAGATGATGGAGTGGCTCACGGCCTACGGCGAAAAAATTGCCCCCTACGTCACCGACGTCTCCGCCTACCTCGCGCAGGCGGCCGCGGACGGGAAGAATATCCTCTTTGAAGCCCAGCTCGGGGCGCTGCGGGACATCGACTTCGGCATCTACCCCTATACCTCCTCCTCCCAGACCCTCGCCTCCTTCGCACCCATCGGCGCAGGCATCCCGGGGGTGAAGCTCGACCGCACCATCGGCATCATGAAGGCCTACTCGACCTGCGTCGGAGAAGGCCCCTTCACCGTCGAACTGTTCGGCGAGGAGGCGGAGCGGCTGCGCGCAGCGGGCGGCGAGTACGGCGCCGCGACCGGCCGTCCGCGCCGGGTCGGGCCCTTTGACCTGCCGGCCTCCCGGTACGGCGTCCGGGTGCAGGGGGCGGATTCGCTGGCGGTCACCAAGCTTGACGTCCTTTCCTACCTTGACAAAATCCCCGTCTGCACCGCCTATGAGATCGACGGCGAGCGGACGGCCGAATTCCCGACCGGGGAGCGGCTGCTGCGCGCTAAGCCGGTGATCGAATACCTCGAGGGCTTCGGCGACGTTTCCCACTGCCGCAAGCCGGAGGACCTGCCCGCGGCGGCCCGCAATTACATCCGCTTCCTCGAGGAGGCGGTCGGCTGCCCGGTCGAGTATGTATCGGTCGGCGCCGAGCGGGAAGAATATGTAAAGATGTTCTGACAACCTGTTTTCCCGGAAAAGGAGGGACCCTGATGCGCTTTACCAAGATGCACGGCCTCGGCAACGATTACCTCTACGTCTACGCCGAAAAGCTGCCGGACGACGCGCCGGAACTGTCCGTCCGGCTGTCGGAGCGGCATTTCGGGGCGGGGTCGGACGGCATGATCTGGATCCTGCCGTCAAACACCGCCGATTACCAGATGCGGATCTTCAACGCGGACGGCAGCGAGGCGAAGATGTGCGGCAACGGCATCCGCTGCGTCGGCAAATTCCTGTACGACAAAGGCTACACCGACAAGACCCGCCTCGCGATCGAGACCCTGTCGGGCATCCGCACCCTGGACCTCGCGGTCGAGGGCGGCAAGGTCCGGTCGGTGACAGTCGGGATGGGAAGGGCGGAGGTCTCGGAGCCGATCGCAATCGATGCGGCGGGGGAGACCCTGCGCTGCATTCCCGTCTCGGTCGGTAACCCGCACGCCGTCACCTTTGTTGAGGACGCCGAGGCGTTTCCGCTCGAGACGGTCGGCCCGGCTGTCGAGCATCACCCCGCCTTCCCGGGCGGGGTCAACGCCGAATTTGTGCAGGTGCTGGGCCAAAACCGCCTGCGGATGCGGGTCTGGGAGCGCGGCAGCGGGATCACGATGGCCTGCGGGACCGGGGCCTGCGCCTCGGCTGCCGCTGCGGTCCGGGAAGGGTACTGCGGCGCCGGCGTGCCGGTGACGGTGCGTTTGGACGGCGGCGATCTGGCCATCACCGTCGGGGAAGACGGGACGGTCGTCATGACCGGGCCCGCAGAGATGATTTATGAAGGGGAGACGATAGCATGACGATGCCCAACCGCCATTACGGCGAACTGAAGGATTCCTACCTGTTTTACAACATCGCCCAGAAGGTGAACGCCTACCGGGCGGCCCATCCCGACGCGCAGATCTGCCGCCTCGGCATCGGGGACGTCTCGCTGCCGCTCTGCGGCGCGGTCATCCGCGCCCTGCACGCGGCGGTCGACGACCAGGCGAAGGCTGAGACCTTCCACGGCTACATGCCCGAGTGCGGCGCGCCCTTTTTCCGCGAAGCGGTGCAGGGGCATTACGCCCGGCGCGGCGTGAAACTGGAGGCGGACGAGATCTTCGTCTCGAGCGGGGCGAGCGACGAGCTGGGCGACATCCTCGACCTCTTCTCCGCCGACAACACCGCCCTAGTCATCGAGCCGGCCTATCCGGCCTATGTGGACGCGAACATTCTGGCCGGACACAAAGTCCTCCACCTGCCCTCCGGCGCGGAAAACGGCTTCGTGCCGGCCCCCTCGATGGAGCACCGGGCGGATATTCTCTATATCTGCTCCCCCAATAACCCCACCGGCGCGGTGTTCAGCCGGGACAAGCTGCGCGCCTGGGTCGATTTTGCCAACAAGACGGGGGCCGTCATCCTCTTTGACGCGGCCTATGAGGCGTTCATTGAGGAGGATGGGGTGCCGCACAGCATCTTCGAGATCCCGGGGGCGCGCGGCTGCGCCATCGAGATCTGCTCCCTCTCCAAAACAGCCGGCTTCACCGGAACCCGCTGCGGCTACACCGTCATCCCGAAGGAGCTGGCCTGCGGCGGGATGAATTTGAACGCCATGTGGGTCCGCAACCGGACCACCAAGACAAACGGCGTCTCCTATATCCTCCAGCGCGGCGCGGCGGCCGTCTTCACCGAGGAGGGACAGCGGCAGATCATGGAGAATATCCGGGTCTACAAGAAAAACGCCGCCTGCCTGATGGAAACCCTCGACCGGCTCGGGATCTGGTACTGCGGGGGGAAGAACGCCCCGTATATCTGGCTCAGATGCCCGGGCGGGATGGGAAGCTGGGAGTTTTTCGACCTGCTTTTGGAAAAGGCGCAGATCATCGGGACGCCGGGAGCCGGCTTCGGGAGCTGCGGCGAGGGGTATTTCCGCTTCTCGACCTTCGGCAGCCCCGCGGAAACGGCGGAGGCGGCGCGGCGGCTCGAAAAGCTCCTCGCGAAAGAATAAAGAAAGGGACAGGATGGCAGCGTGAAACAATTTGATCGAAAACTAATTCTGGAGGACGGCGGGGAATACCCGGGCTTCGGCTTTGGCGCGGACAACGACGCGCTCTGCGAGCTTGTCTTCAACACCTCGATGACCGGGTATCAGGAGCTGGTCTCCGACCCCTCCTACACCGACCAGACGGTTGTGATGACCTACCCCCTGATCGGCAACTACGGCATTACAGACGAGGATTTCGAGAGCAAAACCTTAAGCATCGGCGGCCTTGTCGTCCGGGACTACAATGACACGCCCTCCAACTTCCGCTGCACAAGGACCCTCTCCGAGCTGCTGGAGGAAAACGGCGTCCCCGGCCTTGCGGGGATCGATACCCGCAAGATTGCCCGCATCCTCCGCGACGAGGGCCTTCAGCGCGCCCTCATCACCGATATCTCCACCCCGCTGGAGGAGGGGCTTGCCCGCATCCGCCAGAGCGTCCCGCCCCGGGACGCCGTCTCGCGGGTGAGCTGTAAAAAGCGCTGGTACTCCCGCACCTCCAACCACCGCTTTAACGTCGTCGCCGTCGACTGCGGCATCAAGCTCAACATCATCCGCAGCTTAAACCGCCGCGGCTGCAACGTCACCGTCGTCCCCTACAGCACCTCTGCCGAGGAGATCGCCTTCATGAATCCGGACGGCGTCTTCCTCTCCAATGGTCCGGGGGACCCGGAGGATGTGAAGGAGGTCATCGCGCTGGTGCGGGCGCTGCGGGGCAAATACCCCATCTTCGGCATCTGCCTGGGGCACCAGCTCATCGCCCTCGCCAGCGGCGCGAAAACCCGCAAGCTCAAATTCGGCCACCGGGGCGGCAACCACCCCGTCCGCAATCTCCTGACCGGCAAGGTGGAGATCACCTCCCAGAACCACAGCTACGCCGTAGTGGAGGAGACCCTCGCCGGGACGGGGCTCTCGGTCACCCACAAAAACCTCCTCGACGGGACGGTCGAGGGGCTTTCCTGCCCGGAAGCGCGGCTGTTCAGCGTGCAGTACCACCCGGAGAGCGCGCCCGGGCCGCAGGACAGCGGCTATCTTTTCGACCAGTTTATCCAGATGATGAAGGAGGCGGGCGGCAATGCCTAAGAGAACGGATATCCACAAGGTGATGGTCATCGGCTCCGGCCCCATCGTCATCGGCCAGGCGGCGGAATTCGACTACGCCGGCACCCAGGCCTGCCTCGCCCTCAAGGAGGAGGGGTACGAGGTCGTGCTCGCAAACTCCAACCCCGCCACCATCATGACCGACACCTCGGTCGCGGACAAGGTCTATATGGAGCCGCTCACCCTCGAGTACGCCGCCCGCATCTGCCGCTATGAGCGCCCCGACGCCATCATCCCGGGCATCGGCGGGCAGACGGGCTTAAATCTCGCCATGCAGCTCGCCAGAAAGGGCGTCCTCGAGGAGTGCGAGATCGAGCTTCTGGGGACGAGCGCCGACAGCATCGAATGCGCCGAGGACCGGGAGCTCTTTAAGGAGCTCTGCCAGAAAATCGGGGAGCCGGTCGTCCCCTCAAAGATCACCTACAGCGTCGAGGAAGGCCTCGCCGCGGCGGAGGAGATCGGCTACCCGGTCATCCTCCGCCCTGCCTTCACCTTAGGCGGCACCGGCGGCGGCTTCGCCCACACGCCCGAGGAGATGGAGGGGATGATGAAAAACGCCCTCTCCCTCTCCCCGGTCCACCAGGTGCTGGTCGAAAAGAGCATCAAGGGCTACAAGGAGATCGAATACGAGGTCATGCGGGACGGCAACGACTGCGCCATCACCGTCTGCAACATGGAAAACCTCGACCCGGTCGGCATCCACACCGGCGACTCCATCGTCGTGGCCCCGAGCCAGACCCTGACCAACAAGGAGTACCAGATGCTCCGCGACAGCGCCCTCAAGATCATCCGCGCCCTCGGGGTCAAGGGCGGCTGCAACGTCCAGTTCGCCCTCGACCCGCAGTCCTTCCGCTACTACGTCATCGAGGTAAACCCCCGCGTCTCCCGCTCGTCGGCCCTCGCCTCCAAGGCGAGCGGCTACCCCATCGCCCGGGTCTCGGCCAAGATCGCGGTGGGCATGAACCTCGACGAGATTCAGCTCGCCAACACCCCGGCCTGCTTTGAGCCGGCCCTCGACTATGTCGTCACCAAGATGCCGCGCTTCCCCTTCGACAAGTTCACCGCCGCCTCCAACCAGCTCACCACCCAGATGAAGGCGACCGGCGAGGTCATGAGCGTCGGCCGGACGATGGAGGAGAGCCTTCTCAAAGCCATCCGCTCCCTCGAGGACGGCAAGGACCACATCTACATGGAGAAATTCGACGGCATGCCGGCCGGGGAGCTGCTCCGCTACATCGCGGAGGGGACCGACGACCGCATCTACGCCATCGCCCAGCTGCTGCGGATGGGGGTCGACTACTCCCGCATCTGCAACATCACCCAGATCGATATGTTTTTCTTAGACAAGATCAAGCGGATCGTCGATTTTGAGGAGGAGCTGAAGGCGGCACCCGG
>DVKD01000040.1 GCA_018716285.1 Candidatus Merdivicinus faecavium | reverse complement strand
GCTGAAGATCGGACTTGAACCGACGACCTGCTGATTACGAATCAGCTGCTCTACCGACTGAGCCACTTCAGCATATTTCTTACAGCTTTTCTATTATAGCACATCCTGCCGTATTTGTAAAGAGCTATTTTGCGGAAAAAGATTGCCGCCTGCATCCGGTTTATGAATCCGTTTTTGAAAATTTTATTTTCCGGAATTTTGGAAAAACGTATTGACATCCCGTAAAAAATATGATACCATGTAATTACGGAATTCCGATATTCCAACAATGCTAAATGAGGTGATTGTATGGAACGCAATTACGGCGTGGAAATCGACGAACTGAAGAAGGAGCTGGCGGAAATCAGGGAGATGCTGCAAATGGTGCTCCCACAGCCGCAGCCGGAAGAAGAGCATCAAATGGTGGGGCACATTGAAAAGGTCGGGAAGATGCACCCCGACCCTGCGATTCAGTCCATCATGGACCGTCTGGAAACCACCTGCGGCCAAAGCGGCGACACCGGGCGCATCACCTATCTGGGGGTGTTCTCTTCCGGAAACCGGCAGTCCAACTGGATCCGGAACGGGGTCAGCGCGGATCAGCTCCTGGAGCTGATTTCCAATCACACGGCCGAAAAGGTTTTGGCCTGCATCGGCAGCAGCGACCGGCTGAACCTCCTGCTGACCATTTTGAAGCAGCCCATGACGGTGGCCCAGCTGGTGGAAAACTGCGGATACAGCTCCACCGGCCAGGTCTACCACCACCTGAAGCCCCTGCTGGCTGCCGACCTGGTCGCGGAAGATAAAAAGGAGCGGGGCCGTTATGTCATCCAGTACCACCGTGTGCAGGGTATCCTGATGCTCCTGGCGGGCATCAGCGATATGGTAGACCCGGAATATACCAGGGGAAATTGGGAAGAAGAGCCCGGGAAGGACAGCCCAACGCCTCCTGCGGAAAGGAGTGAAACGGTATGAAAAAATGGTTTGCCGTCTGCCTGGCGGCGCTGCTGCTCTCCTCCTGCGGACGGGCAGCGTCCGCGGAAAGCGCCGGGGAAGAGCCGCTACCTCCGGCCAGCAGCTCGGAAGCGGAAATTTCATGCGAAAATGACGCCGGCCTTCACTATTTTGTCAAATAATGCAGCGAAACTCCTCACATGAAAAACCACCCGGACGGCATCTGTAAGCCCGCCCGGGTGGTTTGTTCGTGCTATTTTACAAGAAATGCGAGAAACCGGCAGCCTTCCGGATTGGTGGCGATCATGCCGTGGGGCTTGGAGGAGTCGTAGTAGATGGCGTCCCCCTCGGAGAGGATCTTTTCCTTGCCGTTGACGACGACCTTGAGGGTGCCGGAGAGGATGTAGTCGAACTCCTGCCCTTCGTGCTGGGAGAGGGCGATGGGGGCGTTCTGCTGCGCCTCGATGTACGGGGCCTCGACCAGGTAGGGGTCGGCCAGCTTGCCGCTGAATTTGTAGGCGAGGTGCTGGTACTGGAAGCTCTCGCGGCGGGTGACCGAGAGGCCCTGGCCCTTGCGGACGACCGAGTAGGATTTGAGCTTGGGGTTGCTGCCGCTTAAGAGCTCGACAATGTCCACCTTGAATTTGGCGGCGCATTTGCCGAGGAAGGTCACCGAGAAGTCCTCGTCTCCGGCCTCGTAGGCGGCGTACTGCTCCGGCGTGACACCGGTCGCCTCCGCCATATCTTCAATGGTAAATTCGAGGATCTCCCGCAGGCCGCGCAGGCGCATCCCGATTTCTTTAATGCTTTCGTTCATGTTGTTCCCTCGTTTCTGTTGATGCGGTGAGTGTTTTTTACCAGTATAGCATATTTCGCGGAAAAAATCAATTTTTATTTGGAAAATGGCGGGAAAACGATATTTTCTAGCGGTCAGGAGCCGTTTTTTTCATCTTCCCACTTCCGTACCGCCCTGCGGAACTCATCGGCCAGCTGCTCGGCCTGCGGGGAAAGCTGCCCCTGGCCGGGCATTATGAGTACCTCGGCATTGACGGCGTCCGAAAGGGAACAGGGGCGCTGCACCAGCCCGTTGCGGACAAGGACCTCCTCCGGGACGGGGGCGGTCCAGAGATAACTGCCCGGGACGGCGCGCAGCAGGTCGTACTGGCTGCCCCGGTCGTAGACGGCGATCCGTTTGAGGTGGGAGTCGAGCTCGGCGCCGCGCCGGATCTTATGGAAGGAGAGGGAAGGGGTCTGGTAATCGCCGTGGACGATCTCCAGGCAGCCCGCCAGCGCGCGGTAGTCGATGGAGGCGTTCCCGGCGAGAGGGTGGTCCGCGGCCAGTAGGATCATCAGCCGGAATTCGCCCATCAGCTCGCTTTTGAGGCCCGCCTGCGCGATGAGCCCTTCGAAATAGCCGCGCTGGCTCTGCTGGTAGCGGACAACCCCGAAATCGGCCTCCCCGCCGGAAACCAGCCGGACCGCCGCGGCGGGCTCGGTTTCCTGGAACTGGATGTCGATCCGCCCGGCCGTCCTCTGCGCCTGCAGAAAACGGGCGAGCGCTTCGGCCGCGTAGGCGGCGCGGGGGACGGCAACGCGGAGGGAGAGGGAATCGCCGGTGCGGGGCTTGTAGAGGGACTCCAGCTCGTCGAGCTGGGAGAGGATGCCCTGCGCGTAGCCCAAAAATTCCTCCCCCTGCGGGGTGGGGATGACCCCCTTGGAGGTGCGGCGGAAGATGGTGATGCCGAGCTCCCGCTCCAGCTCCCGGATGGCCTTGCTCAGGTTGGGCTGGCCCATATAAAGGTTCTGCGCCGCCTTGGTGATGGAGCGGACCCGCGCCACCTCGACGACGTATTTGAGATATGTCAGATTCATAAAGCGTCTCCTGGCGCGGCCGCAGTCTTACGGCCGGCAGTCTTTGGTCGGTCAGCGGCGGCAGGAGCCGCAGTTTTTCTCAATCCCGTTCCGTGATGACGACCCGCACCGTATCTCCCGGCTGCTTGCCGATGGCGGCGCGGATATCCTTGCGCAGCCCGATGATGTGGCCGGGGGTCCCCATCCGCACAAGGCTCCCGTCGTAGGGGACCCCGTCGAAAAGGGCGCGGACCTTGACCCGGCCCCTGCCGAATTCCGCACGGACGTCAAAGGGAAATTCCACATACGCGCCGTCTATGCCGTCCACCTTGCGGATGACGGCGTCAAACTCATAGTTCTTTTCATTCATAATAGCACCTCAGCGGGCATATGCCTGCGCATATGGACCCCATATTCATTATACATTACCCAAAAACAAAAATCAATGTTACAATAATATCAAAGGGACGGACAGACGCAAAAGATTCGGGAAGTTCGTCCCGGGATTGCCGAAAGACGTTCTTTGATGAAATAAAGGAAAGGAAGCATGGCTTTATGGCACGGTTTACATTACCCAGAGATTTGTATCATGGAAAAGGCTCCCTCGAGGCCCTCAAGACCCTGGAAGGCAAGAGGGCGATCGTCTGCGTCGGCGGCGGCTCGATGAAGCGGTTCGGCTTCCTGGACCGCGCGGTCTCCTACCTGAAGGAGGCGGGCATGGAGGTGGAGCTCTTTGAGGGCATTGAGTCCGACCCCTCGGTCGAAACCGTGATGCGCGGCGCCGAAGCCATGCTGAAGTTTGAGCCGGACTGGATCGTCGCGATGGGCGGCGGCTCGCCCATTGACGCGGCCAAGGCGATGTGGATCAAGTACGAGTACCCGGACATCACCTTCGAGGACATGTGCAAGGTCTTCGGCATCCCGAAGCTCCGCAAAAAGGCGCGCTTCTGCGCGATTTCCTCCACCTCCGGCACCGCGACCGAGGTGACCGCATTCTCCATCATCACCGATTATCAGAAGGGCATCAAGTACCCGATCGCCGACTTTGAGATCACCCCGGATGTGGCGATCGTCGACCCCGAGCTCGCCGAGACCATGCCCAAGAAGCTGGTCGCCCACACCGGCATGGACGCCATGACCCACGCCATCGAGGCTTATGTTTCCACCGCCCACTGCGCTTATACCGACCCGCTCGCCATCTTCGCCATCAAGTCCATCCAGAACGACCTGGTCGGCTCCTACAACGGCGATATGGAAAAGCGCGACCGGATGCACGACGCCCAGTGCCTGGCCGGCATGGCCTTTTCCAACGCGCTGCTCGGCATTGTCCATTCGATGGCCCACAAGACCGGCGCCGCCTTCGCTGATTACGGCGCGCACATCATCCACGGCGCGGCCAACGCCATGTACCTGCCCAAGGTCATCGCCTTCAACGCCAAAAACCCCGAGGCGAAGAAGCGCTACGGCGAGATCGCCGACTACATGGGCCTCGGCGGCGCAAACGACGACGAAAAGGTCGCGCTCCTTATCGCCCACCTGCGCGGGATGAACGACGCGCTCAACATCCCGCACTGCATCGCCCATTACGGCGCGGACAGCCTCCCCGCCGAACAGGGCTTTGTCCCCGAGCAGGTCTTTTTGGAGCGGCTCCCCGAGATTGCGAAAAACGCCATCGGCGACGCCTGCACCGGCTCCAATCCCCGCATCCCCACCCAGGAGGAGATGGAGAAGCTGCTCAAGGCCTGCTACTACGACGAAGAAGTCGCTTTCTAATCATCCCTTTCCACATTGGGCGGACCTGGCCAAACGGGTTCGCCCCATTTTATTGCAGCGGGCCTCATTTGTGCAAAGTTCGCACGAAATTGGCGTTATCAGACATTTTTCTCTGCAAGAACTGCAAAATTTTCAAAAATCTGCGGCTTGTGAAATCTTCCAGGATATATTATAATAAATAAGTGTGTATATCTGAAGAATCTTTCGGAAAGGAGACCGCTTCCATGTATAAAATTCTCAAGAAGGAGGCCCTCAACCCTACCGTCACCAAGATGGTGATCGAGGCCCCTTTGATCGCCAGAAAGGCCGAGCCCGGCCAGTTTATCATCTTCCGCGCCAAGGAGGATTCCGAGCGCGTCCCGCTGACCATCGCGGACTATGACCGCGAGGCCGGGACTGTCACCATCATCTTCCAGATCGTCGGCGGCGCGACGATGGAGCTCAACACCCTCGAGGAAGGGGAGTCCCTTCACGATTTCGTCGGCCCCCTCGGCACCGCGAGCCATGTGGAAGGCCTTAAAAAGGTTGCGGTCATCGGCGGCGGCGTCGGCTGCGCCATCGCCTATCCCGTCGCCAAGAAGCTGCACGCGCTGGGGGCGGAGGTCCACTCGGTCGTCGGCTTCCGCAGCAAGGACCTCGTCATCCTCGAGGATGAGTTCCGCGCCGTTTCCGACCGGGTCTCTATGATGACCGACGACGGCAGCTACGGCGAGAAGGGGGTCGTCACCGCCGCCCTGGAGGCCCTCATCAAGGAAGGCAACCAGTACGACGAGGTCATTGCCATCGGCCCGCTGATCATGATGAAATTTGTCTGTGAACTCACCAAAAAGTACGGCATCAAGACCGTCGTCTCGATGAACCCCATCATGATCGACGGCACCGGGATGTGCGGCGGCTGCCGCCTGACCGTCGGCGGCGAGACCAAGTTTGCCTGCGTCGACGGCCCCGATTTTGACGGCCACCTCGTCGATTTTGACGAGGCGATGCACCGCGGCACCATGTACCGCGATTTTGAGCAGCATGCCCGCGAGGCCGAATGCAATCTTCTCAAGAAGGAGGTCAAATAACGATGGCCGTTCAGCGCAATATGGATCCCAAGAAATGCCCCATGCCCTCCCAGGACCCGGAGGTCCGCAGCAAGAATTTTGACGAGGTCGCCCTCGGCTATACCTATGAAATGGCGGTAAACGAAGCCCGCCGCTGCTTAAACTGCAAAAACAAGCCCTGCGTCTCCGCCTGCCCGGTCGCAATCGACATTCCCGCCTTCATCGAGCGGGTCGCGAACGAGGATATGGAGGGCGCGTTCGAAATCATCTCCCGTTCGAGCTCCCTCCCCGCCGTCTGCGGCCGCGTCTGCCCGCAGGAAAACCAGTGCGAGGGCAAGTGCGTCCGCGGCATCAAGGGCGAACCGGTTGGCATCGGCCGTCTCGAGCGGTTCGTTGCGGACTGGCACCGCGCGCACAATACCGAAGCGCCCAAAATGCCGCAGCCGAACGGCCACAAGGTCGCCATCATCGGCGCGGGCCCTGCCGGTCTGACCGCAGCCGGCGACCTGGCGAAGCTGGGATATAAGGTCACCGTCTTCGAGGCGCTCCACCTCGCCGGCGGCGTGCTGGTCTACGGCATCCCGGAATTCCGCCTGCCCAAAGCCATCGTCCAGCAGGAGATTGACGGCTTGAAGGCCCTCGGAGTCGATATCGAGACCAATATGGTCATCGGTAAGGTCCTCACCATCGACGAGCTGCTCGGCGAGATGGGCTACGAGGCCGTCTTCATCGGCTCCGGCGCGGGCCTGCCCCGGTTCATGGGCATCCCCGGCGAGAGCCTCAAGGGCGTTTACTCGGCCAACGAGTACCTCACCCGCATCAACCTGATGAAGGCCTATCTCCCCGATGCCAAGACCCCCATCAAGCATTCCAAAAAGGTCGCCGTCGTCGGCGGCGGCAACGTCGCGATGGACGCCGCCCGCTGCGCCAAGCGGCTGGGCGCGGAGACGGTCTACATCGTCTACCGCCGCGGCATGGAGGAGCTCCCCGCCCGGAAAGAGGAGGTCGAGCACGCGATGGAGGAGGGGATCATCTTTAAGACCCTCACCAACCCCGTCGAGGTTCTGGGCGACGCGGACGGCATGGTCTGCGGCATGAAATGCGTCGAAATGACCCTCGGCGAGCCCGACGCCTCCGGCCGCCGCCGCCCCATCGTCAAGGAGGGCAGCGAGTTTGAGCTGGATGTGGACACCATGATCATGGCCATCGGCACCAGTCCCAACCCCCTCATCCGCTCCACCACCCCCGGCCTCGAGACCAACAAGCACGGCTGCATCATCACCGAGGAGGAGACCGGCCTGACCTCCCGACAGGGCGTCTACGCCGGCGGGGACGCCGTCACCGGCGCCGCGACCGTCATCCTCGCAATGGGCGCAGGCAAGCAGGCCGCCAAAGCCATCGACGAATACATCAGAAGCAAATAGAATTGAGCCGAACAGATTCAGCGGGACGCTTCCCAATAAGAGGAGGCGTCCCGCTTTGTTGATTTATTCCAGGGAGGCAGCGGATTTTCCGGCAGGAATTTCAGCAAGAATGCCTTGCATATTACTTTGCATTATGATATAATGTTTAGCGTGAGGTGGTGAAAATGGTAATCTCTTCCGATATGGTGTATGGGCACGTTGAGAGTATTATTCTCCGTTGCCTGATGGATAAGGACTGCTATGGGTATGAAATCAGCCGCTATATTTCAGAAAAAACCAGGCAGGAATATGAAATGAAGGAAGCAACCCTCTATACGGCTTTCCGGCGCTTGGAGAAGCAGGGTTACATCCGCTCCTATTGGGGGGATGAAAGCATGGGCGCGCGCCGCCGTTACTATTCGATTACTGGCGCAGGAAAGGAATATTTCCATAAAAAGATGCGGGAATGGGAGCAGATGAAAAAGCTTTTGGACCTGCTGTTTGCATGAAAAGAATGGAGGGGGTTCACATGGAACGATATAAACAGCGAATCTACCAATATATTGAGCGGGCATTTGAGAACGCCCCTGACACCCAGGCCGTGCGGGAGGCCAAAGAGGAGCTGTCCGCAAATCTGGCGGACCAGTTTGAAGAACGGCTGAAAAGCGGGGATTCCCCCGAAGATGCCTACTATGCCGCAATCAGCAGTATCGGCGATATTTATGAGGTGCTGGACAGTTTGCAGGAAGAAACGGACAGCCCTTCCGGCAGAACGGATGAGGCTGTGGGGAGCGGTCATTTGTGGGATGAGATCAGTTCGATGCTTCCGTATGGCGCAAGCGCGGGAATGGCTGTGCTGATCTGTATTTTATAAGCCGGAATTGGCCAATCTTTGGAAAGCGGCAATTTGTGCGGTTGCTGCGCTGCTGCTGATCGGCTTTATTCACTTCGGGCATATCAGAAAAAACAAAAAACTGATCCCGAGTACCGTCATGACCGCTTTTTTGCTTGCAGCCACATTTGTATCCGCTTTTCTGCCAATCAATACCCGTTTTGAAGGGATACTGTGGCTCGTTCTTTTGATTGTTTTGGCAGGCTATGAGGCGGCTGCCGCCATTATTTCATTTTTCAAAAAGCGAAAGGAGAAAAAGCATGAATCAGAAAGCTCTGCTGGCTAAAACGCTGCTTTGGATAGCTGTGTTGGCCGCTTCCATTGGCGTATGCCTGTGGATTGTTTTTGCATTGGATGAAGGAAGCGGAACCATGTCGGCCCTACAGTCTGTGGCTTCGGTGAGTACTGTCAATTCAGAGAGCACTCCGGATGCGCCTGATTCAGAAGAAGGCCCCGCAGCAGCGGCAAAACCAGATCCTGAAACCGGCCCGAAAACGGAGGCGTTGAAATCGCCGGCAGGCCCCGCGTCGAAAGCTCCCGGCCCGAAAGCGGAGGCGTTGAAATCGCCGGCAGGCCCCGCGTCGAAAGCTCCCGGCCCGAAAACGGAGGCGTTGAAATCGCCGGCAGGCCCCGCGTCGAAAGCTTCCGGCCCGAAAACGGAGGCGTTGAAATCGCCGGCAGGCCCCGCGTCGAAAGCTTCCGGCCCGAAAGCGGGCCTTGTATCTTCAGCGTCTGCCGGCACGTCGGATGCGGTGAAGGTGGCAAGTCCTGTATCGCCGATTCCGTTGGCCGGCAGATAGCGCCGGTATTCTGGGTGTTGAATAGAGAAAAACTCCGCGTCCCGATCATGGAACGCGGAGTTTTGTTGTTTTCACCTGCAGGAGTAAAGCAAGGCGTTACTTGCCCGCGATGGAAAGCTCCCGGACCAGCACCGAGGGCGCGCCGAATACGGTCGAGCCGGAGGGCAGGCCGAATTTGAGGTCGGAGCCGATCGCGCTGACCGCCTTGAGCAGCTCGTAGAAATTGCCCGCGACGGTGAAGCCGCGCAGCGCTTTGGTGATCTTGCCCCCCTCGATGAGGAAGCCGCTGCTCTGGAGGGAGAAGTCGCCGGTGATGGCGTTGGCCCCGGCATGGCCGCCGCTTACTTCGGTCAGGTAGATGCCGTCGCCCGCCTTGGCGAACAGCTCCTCCCGGGAGAGGGCGCCGGGCTTTACATAAAAGCTGTAGGGCGCCACCGAAACGCTGGCGGCGTAGCTCGCCTTGCAGGCGTTGCCGGTGCTTCTGCGGCCGTCCTTGGCGGCGGTTTTGAGGTTGTGAAGGAGGGTCTTGAGGACGCCGTCCTCGATGACCGCCTTGGTGGAGGTCGCGACGCCCTCGGCGTCAAAGCCGGCCTGCACCGTGCAGCCGGGGTAGAAGGGGTCGTCCATCAGGGTGAGGACCGGGGCGGCGATCTCCTCGCCCTCCATGCCTTTCAGGAGGGAAAGCCCCTTCTGCGCCTGGTCGGCTGAAAAGACCGGGCAGAAGATGGCCAGAAAATCGGCCATGACCTCGGGGTCAAAGACGACCGGGACCTTGCCGCTTTTAGCGACCTCCGCGCCGATGGTGGCGGCGGCCTTCGAGACGGCGCTCTGCACCAGCTCCGCCCGGTCGATCCCGCCGGCGGAACCCGCCCGGTAGTCGTAGTAGTTGTACTTCTGCCCGTCCTGCTCGAGGACCGCCCCGACGATGCCGCCCTGGAAGCTGCTGATATTTTTGAGGTCGAGCCCCTTGGAGTTGGTGAGGCGGGTGGTCACCCGCTCTGCGACAAACTGGCTCGAGGTGCCGTCGCAGACCCGGGGATCGGCGGCGTAGGCCTTGTCTTGGCAGTCGAGGATGAAGGAAATCATCTCGCCGGCGGCGGGGAGGGGGATATCCTGCGCGGCAGTCTCGCGGTAAGAGTCCCCGGCTCCGTGGATAAAGACCGCGTCCTCCGATTCGACGGTGCGGGCGTTGTCCACCGCGCGGGAGACGATGGCGGATGCCTGCTCTTCGTCGAGCAGCTCGGTGGAGGCGTAGCCCATTTTGCCGTCTGCGATGCAGCGGAAGCAGGCGCCGCCGTTTACGCTGCTCGAAAAGCGGTTGACCTCGTGCTGGTGGGCGCTGACCGAGATGCTCTCCTCGGACATATAGTAGAGCTCGTACTCGCCGATGCCCATCTTAGCGGCGGCTTCGGCGACAGCGGCTTTGAATGCATCATAATTCATGAAAATTCCTCCTTTTTCCTCAGCGCCCGCCGACGGTGATGGACGAGACGCGGATGAGGGGCTGCCCGACGTTGGTGGGGATGGAGCCGCTCAGGGAGCCGCACATGCCCTGGCCGTGGTCGAGGTTCTGGCCGACCATGTCGATATCCATGAGGATCTCGCTGCCCTTGCCGATGAGGCTGGCGCCCCGGACCGGCTCGCAGATTTTGCCGTCCCGGATGAGGTAGCCCTCGGTGACGGCGAAGTTGAATTCCCCGGTGACGGGGTTGACCGAACCGCCGCCCATGTGCCGGCAGTAGAGGCCGTTTTCGATGGAGGCGATGATCTCCTCGTTCTTGTCGGGGCCGTTTGCGATATAGGTGTTGGTCATGCGGGAGGTCGGCTCGTAGAGGTAGCTCTGCCGCCGGGCGGAGCCGGTGGGGGCCATCCCCATCCGCTTGCCGTTTAAGCGGTCGATGAGGTAGCTCTTGAGGACGCCGTTTTCAATCAGCACATTGCGCTGGGAGGGGTTGCCCTCGTCGTCGATGTTGATGGAGCCCCAGGCATTGGGGATGGTGCCGTCGTCGATAGCGGTGACTTTGGGGTTTGCGATCTGCTGGCCGAGCTTGCCGGCAAACTGGCTCTTGCCCATCGCGACGCTGGTCGCTTCGAGGGAGTGGCCGCAGGCTTCGTGGAAGATGACGCCGCCGAAGCCGTTTTCGATGGCGACGGTCATTTTGCCCGCCGGGCAGTAGCCGGCGCTCAGCATGGTGACGGCCTGCCGCGCGGCTTCCCTGCCGACCGAGGCGGGGTCGATCTCCTCGAACATCTCGAGACCCATCCGGCGGCCGGGGCTGCAGATGCCCGACTGGTTCTCGCCCGCGCGGCTCGCGACGGCGCTCACCATCATCCGGGTGCGGATCTGGCGGTCTTCGGTGAGGAGTCCCTCGGTGTTGGCGATGAGAACGCTGTGGTCGACGTCTAAAAGGGTGCCCTGCACCTGGGAGATGCTCTCATGGTACTCCCGCGCAGCCTGGCAGCCCAAACGGAGCAGCTCCGCCTTGCGGGAAGCCGGGACGGAGGCGGGGACGATGCGGACGGGGTGGATGTCGCCGAAGCGGCGCTCGGTCAGGACAATGTCCATCTGCGCCGAGCCGCTCGCGATGGCCTGGGCGGCGTTGTCCGCGCAGCGCATGAGCCCCGCGCGGGAGGTGTCGCTGGTCGAGGCGTAGGCGCTGCGCAGGCCCTTGTAGACCCGGACGCCGACGCCGGAGAGGTAGTTGTCGGTGATGGTTTCGACCTTGCCGTCGATCATGTTGACGGCGTTGGATTTGGTGTGCTCGGCAAAGACTTCGGCGAAGTCCGCGCCGGTCGAGACGGCCTTTTGCAGCACGTCGCCGATGAGTTCTCGGGAAAGCATGGAAAAACCTGCCTTTCATAAATAATTTGTGGGGAATGGGGCGTTCGTCCGGTTTGCCGTTTATCGCGGCGTTTTCCTTCATTCAGCGGGCGGCCAATGAATTCAGCCGCCAAAGGCGGATGAATGCCCCTACATATACCGAGATAACATTTATTGTCCGGCGCGGTCACGCGCACGGGCGATGGAGACCATCTGGTGGATCTCCACCTTGGGCACCGTGTAGGAGAGGACGCCGCCCTCGTAGGTGAAGGGCAGCGGCTCGCCGGAAGGAGCGAGGGTCACCGAGACAGGCGACTCGTCCAGCCGGATGGAGACGGGAATGTCGTAAAGCGGCACGACGTCCTGGATGACCTCGGTCTTGGTCCCGCGGTTGGTGGTGTAGGCGAAGAGGAGGTGGTGGATGAGCCGGTTTTCCGCCTTCTGCTCGGTCAGGGTGGTGACGCCCCGGTCGGGCAGGCCGGCCGAAAGGGTTTTCTCCTCCCCGAGCAGCCCGTCGATGACATGGCAGAGCAGCTCTTTGACATGGAAGGAACCCATCTCGGCGTATTCGGAGAAGAGGTTCCAGCACAGGTAGGCCGTATTCGCTGTGACGGCGGCCGCAGGGGCGGTTTTTGCGGGGTTGTTCGGGGTGTGCTGGTGGGAGCAGAAGTGCTCCGGCGTCCGGTTGAAGTAGGGGTCCTGCTCGAGGGCCGGGCAGGAGGCTGCTTCCCGGAGGCGGATGCGGAAGCCATGCCCGTACATCACATAGGCTGTCTCGCCGTTGACCGTCTCAAACTGGGGGATGTAGTAGTTGGGCTGAAACTCGCATTTTCCCAGGAAATCCGCCCCGAAGGGGAGGGCGAATTCGTCCCGGTCCGCCCAGAGCCCCGATTCGCCGGTGGCGAGGATTTTTCCGCCGGCGGCGAGGTAGCTGTTCAGCCGGGAAGCGAGCGCTTCGTCGAGCCGGATGGCGTCGGGGAGGATGAGCAGCTTGTAGGGGGAGAAATCCGCCTGCAGGTCGAGGATATCGTAAAGATACTTGCCCTCTAAGAGAATGCGGTTGGCTCCGACGTCGGCGAACTGCTTGTCGCGGTCCTGCGGACCGTTGACCGCCTCACTCGAGAGGACGGCGATGTCGGCGATATTTTGGGCATCCCGGCACCAGGGCTCCTTCTCCTCGACCTCGGCGTAAGCCCTGCCGATGAGGCGGTAGGTCGAGAGGTTCATCTCCCCTTCGGGGTGGAGCTGGTCGCCGATCGAACATTTTGCGCCGCAGGCGATCGAGAGGGCGGCCTCGTACCGCAGGGCGTTCGGGTGCTTGAAGCCGCCGAATTCCCCCCAGGTGGTGTGGAACTTGCCGGTCATGCCGAGAAATTCCTTGCCCAGCGTCCGCACATAGGCCGCGGACATGGGGAAGTGGTCGTAGCCCCAGCCGCCGGTCGGCAGGCTCTCCAGCTCGAGGTGGGTGTCGAAGTCCGCGAGGTCGCGGCGGCCGCGGGTGATGTTGCCGGCGTTGTGGAAGATGGCG
This sequence comes from Candidatus Merdivicinus faecavium, assembly GCA_018716285.1. GTDB lineage: Bacteria > Bacillota > Clostridia > Oscillospirales > Ruminococcaceae > Merdivicinus > Merdivicinus faecavium. Next base: position 20,821 of record DVKD01000040.1, on the reverse strand, counting down.
GTGTCGGGGTTATACCTGTGGATGACCTCCTCCATCCGCTTGCAGTAGCGGGCATAGACGCGCTCGCCCTGGCGCAGCAGCGCGGCCGGATCCGCCGGGTCCTCTCCCAGCGCCTCAATCTCGGCGCGGCAGGCGGGGCAGTGGCAGACGCGGACGCTCGAGATGTCAAGGAAGATCTCGCAGGGGTTGTACTTCTGCATGACCTCCTCCACCTGGGCGGCGAGCAGGTCGAGATAGGGGGTGTTGTAGCAGAAGAGGTGGTACCCGGCGCGGCCGAGGTACTCCTCGGTAATGCCCTTGGGGCCGGACCAGTGGAGCCACTCCGGATGAGCGGCGACCTCCTTTTCGTCAAAGCCCGCCGAGACGTAAACCGGGGCGCGGACGCCGATTTCGGCGCAGGCATTAAGCTGCGCGCCCAGCAGGTCGAAGGAGAGGCCGGGGTGCATCCGGTTCACCGCGGTGGGGTGGTAGGACCAGCCGTGATGGCATTTCGAAAAGACGGTGATGGAGTTGACATGCCCCTCTTGGAGGGCGGCCTGGAACTGCTCCTTGGAAAAGCGGGAGCCGATCCCGGCGATGGCGCCGGAGGTGTGGAAATCCAGGTGAACTTGACGGAACGGCAGCATAAAAAGGCCTCCTTTTGTTTCTGGGTGAAACGTTTTCCTCTCCATTATAGCGGATTTGTCCAGATTTGTACAGGGGGATATGCAAATTTGCGGGAGGATTTTTGTCACCGCCCCGTCCGGCCGCGGGTGCGGTAGGCGCGGGGGCAAAGGCCGGTCACCGTCTTGAAGGCCTCGCGGAAGGTCTTGCCGTCCAGATAGCCGCAGCGCTCTGCGATCTCAGGGACGGGCGCGTCCGTCTCGAGCAGGAGGCGGCAGGCCAGCTCGACCCGGCTTTTGCGCAGGCAGGCCGCGAAGCCTTCCCCGGCCTGTTTGCGGAAGAGGCGGGAGAGCGCTTCGGGGCGCATGTGGAAGCGCGCCGCGTAATCCGAAAGGGAGTGGGGCGCGGCCGGGTCGCGGCGCAGCTCGTCGAGGATCCAGGAGACCTCCATCCCCGACGGGGCGGGGGCGCGTTCCCGGATCATCCGCATGGTCTGGACGATGAGGTCGACGAGCAGCACCCGGATGAGGGGGTAATAGCCCACCTCCCGGCAGCGGAATTCCTCCTCCAGCCGTTCGAGGATGCCGAGGATCCGTCCCTCGCCGTCGTGAAAGATCTTTTCAAAGGGGCCGATCCCCGCATAGGCGTAGCCGACCCCGATCATGCAGCTTGAGAGGAGGGTGCGGAAGCTGCGGCAGCGGCTGAGGGAGGGGTCGACGGCTGCGGGCTGGAAGAGGCAGTTGACGACGGTCAGCCCCTCCCCCGCGAGGTCGTAGCTGTGGACCTCCCCGAAATCAATGAGGACAAAGTCGCCAGCTTCCAGGCGGCGGGTCCTGCCGTTTACGGTGTGCTGGGCCCAGCCGCTGCGGATGTAGGCGAGCTCCAGGAAGTCGTGGGCGTGCGGCTCGCCGGTCCCGCGGACGGGCTGGGTGCGGATGGAGAAATCCCCCGGCATCTGAAGGGTGCGGCTCACAAAAATCCCCCCAAAAGTCAGCAATTTTGCCGGTTTTTCTTCCGGCAATTCTATTGTATACTAAAGTCAGCATCTTTGCAAGGAGGTTTTTGCAATGACCAACCGCGCGCGATTTGCCGCTGTTTTACATGGAGAAAAGCCCGACCGTCTCCCCGCTGTGGAGTGGGCGAGCTGGTGGAACCTGACGATGGACCGCTGGGCAGGGGAGGGCGCCCCCCGCCAGGAGGGGCCGGACACTTTGCAGAATTACTTCGGCTTAGACCCGCTGCGGCAGATCTGGGTCGGCGGGATGGGGCCGGGCTGCCCCGCGCCGGCCTATCACGGGGCGGGGATCCTGGAAAACGAGGAGGAGTACGAGGCGATGCTCCCCTGCCTGTACCAGCAGTCCCTCGTCGACGCCGCCGCCGCGACGGCGGAAGCCTGGCGGGAGGGCCACGAGCGCGGGGACTATGCCGCCTGGCTCACGCTGGAGGGATTTTTCTGGTTCCCGCGCAAGCTGTTCGGCATTGAGCCGCACCTCTATGCCTTTTACGACCATCCGGAGCTGATGCACCGGATGAACCGCGACCTGACCGACTTCAACCTCCGCGTCCTCGAGCGGCTGCTCCCGATCTATCAGCCGGAATTCATGACCTTTGCGGAGGATATGTCCTACAACCACGGGCCGATGCTCTCAAAGGAACTTTTCGACGAATTCATGCTGCCCTATTACAAAGAGGTGATCCCGGCCCTCAAAAAGGCGGGGGTCAAGGTCCTCATCGACACCGACGGCAACGTCGAGCCGCTCATCCCCTGGTTTGCGGAGGCCGGCATCGAGGGGGTGCTGCCGCTTGAGCGGCAGGCCGGGGTGGATGTAAACCGCATCCGCCGGGAATATCCCGAGTGGATCATGATCGGCGGCTATGACAAGACGATCATGCACCTGGGCGAGGAAGCGATGCGCGCCGAGTTCGAGCGGCTGCTCCCCGCCATGAAGAGCGGGCGCTACGTCCCGAGCGTCGACCACCAGACCCCGCCCGACGTCTCCGCCGGCCTTTACCGCGCCTACGTCCGGCTGCTGCACGAATACGCGGAAAAAGCAGTTTGCTGAATTTTGTAAAAGCCGCCCGCGCTTCCTGCGGAAAATCTGTGATTTCTGACTTTTTTTGCGGAGAAACGGCAATTTGATTGCAAAAACGGCTGCATCGTGGTATGATAAAAGGGTATTTTGGATCCACGACACGGAAAGGAATGGTCACACATGGCAGTTTCCCGTCTTGCCCTGCCGGAGGGGTACCGTCCGGCGCTGGATATTCTCCAGACTGAAATTGCAATCAAACTGGTCAAGGACACCTTCGAGCGCGAGCTCGCCGACAAGCTCCACCTGACCCGCGTTTCAGCCCCGCTCTTTGTCCGCGGGAGCAGCGGCTTAAACGACAATCTAAACGGCGTCGAGCGGCCGGTCGCCTTTGACATCCGGGATATCCACGCCGACGTCGAGATCGTCCACTCCCTCGCGAAGTGGAAGCGTCTCGCCTTAAAGCGCTACGGCTTCGGCCCGAACACCGGCCTTTACACCGACATGAACGCCATCCGCCGGGACGAGGAGCTCGACAACCTCCATTCCGTCTATGTTGATCAGTGGGACTGGGAGAAGATCATCACCCCCGAGACCCGCAGCGAGGAGACCCTCCGCCACACCGTCCGCCGCATCATGCGCGCCCTGCGGGAGACCGAGGAGGTCCTCCACCGCTTCAACCCCGAGCTCGAGGCCTTTATCCAGGAGAAAGTCACCTTCCTCACCACCCAGGAGCTGCTCGACCGCTACCCCGGCATGACCGCAAAGGAGCGGGAGGATGCGGCGGCAAAAGAGTTCGGCACCATCTTCATCATGAAGATCGGCGGCGCCCTTTCGGACGGCAAGCCGCACGACGGCCGCGCTCCCGACTACGACGACTGGGAGTTAAACGGCGACATCCTCGTCTGGTACCCGCTCTTAAACCGCGCGGTCGAGATCTCCTCGATGGGCATCCGGGTGGACGCGGCTTCCCTCAAGCGGCAGCTTGAGATCGCCGGCTGTCCCGAGCGGGCGGAGCTGCCCTTCCACAAAATGCTGCTCGACGGGGAACTTCCCCTGACCATCGGCGGCGGCATCGGGCAGTCCCGGCTCTGCATGCTGCTGCTCCAGAAGGCCCACATCGGCGAGGTCCAGGCGTCCATCTGGGACGAAGAGATGATCCGCCTCTGCGCTGAGCACGGCGTCACCCTGCTTTGAGGAAGGAGGATAAAATGAGCTACGATTTTTCCCATTTCGGCAGCCGGGTCTTCAACGACCGGGTCATGCGCGACAAGCTCTCGAAGGGGACCTACCTCTCCCTCCGCCGTTCCATCGACGAGGGGCATCCCCTCGAGCCGGCGGTCGCCGAGGTCGTCGCGTCGGCGATGAAGGACTGGGCGGTGGAACAGGGCGCCACCCATTTCACCCACTGGTTCCAGCCGATGACCACCTTCACCGCAGGCAAGCACGACAGCTTCATCGCCCCGACCAAGGAGGGCCTGGGCATCCTCGAATTCTCCGGCAAGGAGCTGATCGTCGGGGAGCCGGACGCCTCCTCCTTCCCGAGCGGCGGCCTGCGCAACACCTTTGAAGCCCGCGGCTACACCTCCTGGGACTGCACCTCTCCGGCCTTTGTGCGGGAGGGCACCCTCTACATCCCCACCGCTTTTTACGCCTACACCGGCGAGGCGCTGGACACCAAAACCCCGCTTCTGCGCTCCAACGAGGCGGTGAACAAACAGGCGCTGCGGGTGCTGCGCGCCTTCGGCAACACCCAGGCCACCCGCGTCAGCCCGACCGTCGGGGCGGAGCAGGAGTATTTCCTCATCGACAGGGAGAAGTACGAGCAGCGGCTCGACTTAAAGCTCTGCGGGCGCACCCTCTTCGGCGCGCGTCCCGCAAAAGGGCAGGAGATGGAGGACCATTACTGCGGCCGCATCCGGCTGCGGGTGCGGCAGTTCATGCGGGACCTCGACGAGGCGCTCTGGGAGCTCGGCGTCCCCTGCAAGACCGAGCACAACGAGGCTGCCCCCGCCCAGCATGAGCTGGCCCCCGTCTTTGAGGCGGTCAACGTCGCCTGCGACCACAACCAGCTCACGATGGAGGTCATCCGCGAGGTCGCCAAGAAAAACGGCCTGGCCTGCCTGCTCCACGAGAAGCCCTTCCAGGGGGTCAACGGCTCGGGCAAGCACAACAACTGGTCCCTCTCAACAAACGACGGCCAGAACCTCCTCGATCCGGGCAAGACGCCGTATGAGAACATGCAGTTCCTCGTCTTCCTCTCGGCTGTCATCAGCGCGGTCGACGACTACGCCGACCTTTTGCGGATGAGCGCGGCAAACGCCGGCAACGACTTCCGTCTGGGCGGGCATGAGGCGCCTCCCGGCATCATCTCCATCTATCTGGGCGAGCAGCTCACCGACGTTTTGGAGCACATCGCCCACGGCGACGTCGTCGACCAGACCCCGTCCGGCATCCTGGAGACCGGGGTCGCGACCCTGCCCAAGCTCCCGCGGGACGGCTCCGACCGCAACCGGACCTCCCCCTTCGCCTTCACCGGCAACAAGTTCGAGTTCCGGATGGTCGGATCCTCGGCGTCGGTCGCCATTTCGAGCTATGTCCTCAACACCATCGTCGCCGATGCCCTCTGCAAGATCGCCGACCGGCTCGAACGCTGCACGGATTTTGACGCCGAGATCCAGAAGATCGTGCAGGAAACGGTCCGCGACCACGGCCGCATCATCTTCAACGGCAACAACTACACCGACGAGTGGGTGGAGGAAGCCGCCCGCCGCGGGCTCCCGAACCTTCATAACACCGTCGACGCCATCACCGCCATGATCGCCCCGAAGAATATCGCGGTGATGGAGCGGCATCACGTCATGTCCAGCGCCGAGTGCCATTCCCGCTATGAGATCATGCTGGAAAATTACTGCAAGATCCTCAATATCGAGGCCGCGACCATGTGCGAGATGTCCCGCCGCCAGATCCTGCCTGCCGCGATCCGCTTCACGGGAGGGCTCGCGGAGAGCTTTTCCTCCCTCAAGGCAGCCGGCATCGAGAACCGGAGCGTCCGCGACCTCGCCCAGCTGCTTTCGGACGACATTTCCGAGGCAGACAGGCTGACCGGCGAGCTGGAGCGCGCCCTCGAGCGCTGCGCGGAGAGCGCCGACCTGCTCGAAAATGCCCGCTATCACCGCGACTGTATCCGCCGCCTGATGGAAAAGCTGCGGGAGGTCGCCGACCGGATGGAGAAGTTTGTCGCCGCTTCCGAGTGGCCCATCCCGACTTACGCCGACCTGCTGTACCGGGTCTGATCTCACAAAAAAGCGCTTCCTCCGTCATCCCCTGGCAGCAGGGGCGGCGGAGGAAGCGTTTTATCATCCGCAGTACCGGAATACTCTCCTGGTTTTCCGGCGGCAGGGTTCTCTTACCGGAAGCGCTGAATCAGCGTTTGCACCTCTGCGGCGCCGTCGCCGGTATATTCGTAGCTGAACGAGAAACCGTCCTGCTCCCAGATGGCGTAGGAGGTGTCGGCATATGCATAGAAATGGACCGCAACCCCTTCCAGGTCTCTGGTTTCCACCAGCGAACCGCCATAAATGCCGCTGATATCCCCGCTGCCGTACTGCACCCGGAATGCCGAACCGTCGGCATAGTCCACCTGTCCCATTGTGGGATAGCCGTCCGTGACGAAGACAGAATAGGACGCGGCCTCCTTGTCCAGAACCGGGACCGGGAAGTCCAGGTATTCCTCCATCTCCGCGGCGGACTGGACGGTGATGATGGGGTTGGTCACTTCGACAAGGGAAGGGGAGGGGGCGGCAGGGCTGCCGTTTTGGGCGAGCACAGCCCCGCCGGCAGCCATGATGCACAGGCAGGCCGCCAAAGCGCCCCATCTGGCCCAGCGATTCGGCTTCTTCGCTTTGTAGTGAACCGCCTCCTCCACATATTTGCTGTCAAGTTTGCCCATTGCTTCGGAAAATTTCTCAGTGTTCATACCGATCCCTCACTTTTGATCAAATATTCTTTCAGCTTCTGACGAATCCGGGTCAGCCGCACGGTGACATTTTTCTCCGTAAGCCCGACCAATCCGGCGATCTCCCTGCAGCTGTCCGCAAACCAGTAGCGGCGCATGAAGATCACGCGGTTTTCGGCGGTCAGCGTGTCCAGAAAGCGCGCAATGATTTGGGCCAGTTCGCCGGCTTCCACCTCGGCTTCCACCGTGTTGGGGTCAGCCAGGCAGCCTTCGATTTCCTCCATCGCAACCGTATACGCGCTGTTCCGTTTGGCCGCTTCTTTGCTGTAATAGGCTTTGAGCGAAATGTTGCGCACAATTTTGCAGAGATAGCCCGGCAGCGGGTTTGGACGCGCCGGAGGGATCGCATTCCATGCGCCCAGATAGGCGTCGCTCACGCACTCCTCCGCATCCTGCGCGTTGTTCACGATGTTGCAGGAGAGCCTGCGGCAAAGCTTCCCGTATTTTGTGTCCAGCTCCCGTATGGCCTGTTCGGAACGCTCGAAAAACAGGTCCACGATTTTTTCATCCTCCATTGTGGAACCACCTCCTTTCCTGCTTCACCTATATCCTACGATTTTGGCGGCGGATACTACAGCAAACGCGGAAATTTTTTCAAAAAAATGGAGCCTGAGGACCCGGCAGCGGCCCCTTGACAACTGCCCCGCTTTCTGCTATACTGGGGAAAAGCCATGACGGGAACCAGTAGGCGTCCGGGATTTCCAGAGAGAAGGCGGCCGGTGCAAGCCTTTATGAAAAGACGCGCGAACCCCTCCCCGAGCTGCCGCCGCAAGCCCCCGCCGGGCGGAAGGCGCGCCGGGTTCTCCCGTGACAGAGAAGCGCATCGGTTTTCCTGTGCGCAAAAGTGCGGAAGCGATTCCGAATTTAGGTGGTACCACGGACTGCTCACAGTTCGCCCTAAGTCAGCGTATCCTGCTGGCTTGGGGCGTTTTTTTGTCCGGTGAAAAACGCGGAAAGCCGCAGGAGTTTTCTCGAGAAGACAAATCAGGAGGTATGCAAGATGAAACTGGAAAAACTGGTCGGCGAACGCTTCAAGGAGCGGCCCTCCGACTGCGTCATCGACAGCCACGCCCTCTTCGTCCGGGGCGGCTACATCAAAAACGTCGCCAACGGCATCTACTCGTCCTACCTGCCCCTCCGGCGGATCACCCGCAAGATCGAGCAGATCATCCGGGAGGAGATGGACGCCATCGACGGGCAGGAGGTGCAGTTCCCGGTCGTGCTGCCCGCCTCCCTCTGGGAGGAGTCGGGCCGCTACCAGTCGGTCGGCGCCGAGCTCATGCGCTTTTCCGACCGAAACGGCGCGCCCCTCGTCCTCGGCATGACCCACGAGGAGGCGGCCGTCCAGCTCGTGCGGGAGTACGGGCAGAGCTACGGCCGGTACCCCTTCATGATCTACCAGATCCAGACCAAATTCCGGGACGAGGCGCGCCCCCGCGGCGGACTCATCCGGGTGCGGGAGTTTACGATGAAGGACGCCTACTCCTTCCACACCTCCCAGGCAGACCTGGAGGAATACTACGCCCGCTGCCACAAAGCCTACGAGCGGATCTTTGCCCGCTGCGGGCTGCCGGAGGTCGTCTCGGTCGCCTCCGACTCCGGGATGATGGGCGGCAGCCTCTCCCACGAGTTCATGCTCCTCACCCCGGTCGGGGAGGATTCCATCGCGATCTGCCCCTCCTGCGGCTGCCGCGCCAACGTCGAGGCGGCGGAATGCCGTCCGGAGCCGCAGCGCGATCCGGTCTCCGCGCCGCTCGAGGCCGTTTATACCCCGGACGCCCACACCATCGAGGAGGTCTGCAACTTCTTAAACATGCCCAAAGAAAAGAGCTGCAAGGCGGTCGTCTACGAGCGGGAGGACGGGGGGATCGTGATCGTCTTCCTGCGCGGCGACCGGGAGGTCAACGAGGCCAAGCTCACCGCCTTCCTCGGCTGCGGCGTCCGCCCGGCGGCTGTCACCGAGGAGAGCGGCCTGCACGCAGGCTGCATCGGCCCGGTGGGCCTGCCGGAGGGGGTGACCGTCCTCTTTGACCGGTCGCTCGAAGGGGAAAGTAACCTCTGCTGCGGCGGCAACCGGGGGGAGTACCACTTCACCGGGCTGGACATGGAGCGGGACTGCCCGGGGGCCTGCTTCCGCGACCTCGCGAAGATCGCCGCCGGCGACGCCTGCCCGGCCTGCGGCAGGAAGGGGATCGAGATCTCCCGCGGCATCGAGGTGGGGAACATCTTCCAGCTCGGGGACAAATACACCGCCCCGATGGGGATGCGCTACCTCGACCGGGACGGCGAGAGCCGCACGCCGGTGATGGGCTGCTACGGCATCGGCATCGGGCGGCTCGCCGCCTCGGTCTGCGAGGCGCGGCACGACGATTACGGCCCCATCTGGCCCATCTCCATCGCGCCCTGGCAGCTCCACCTCTGCTGTATGCGGGCGGATAACCCGGAGACCCGCGCCTGCGCCGACCGGCTCTACGGGGAGCTGCAGAAGGCCGGCGTCGAGGTCATCTGCGACGACCGGACGGTCAGCGCCGGGGTGATGTTCTCGGACGCCGACCTGCTGGGGGTCCCCTACCGGATCGTCGTCAGCCCGCGGGGGCTCAAAAACGGGACCTGCGAATTTGCCGCGCGGGACAAGTCCTTTACCGAGCAGCTCCCGGTCGGGGAAGCCGCCGCCCGCGCCGCCGCCGTCATCGAGCAGGCGCTAGCTGCGGCGCGGAACGATGTCAATGTGTGAAAAAACATTGATCTTGTTTTTTTGTGAAATATGCGCATTTTATTGACAAATATTCAAAAATATGGTATGCTATAAATAGAGAGATTTGACAGGCTGGAATGTATCCCCGGCACATCGCCGGGAGATTCCCAGCAGCCCTTTACAGACCGGAAAGGAGCGATCGGAATGAAGACACGGATGAATGCTGTCCCATTTGCCAGGCGTTTCGCCGGGAGGCTTCTCCTCTGCCTCTGCTGTCTCTGCTTCCTTCTGCCGTCCTGCTCGGCGGAGGAGGGGGAGGAAAACCTCTTCCGCTACGCAATCGACACGTCGGATTCCCGCATCGCCCCGCGCAGGGCCGCCTTCGGGACGGAGGACAGCGCGGTGCTCGAGGAGCTGGGGCTTTCGGAGGAGGACCTCGAACCTGTCGGGGAAAATTACAACCGCCTTTTGAACACGGTCAGCATACCGGGCCTGTCCGACGAGGTGACCGAGATTTACTCCTTCTATGACGGAAAGCTGGTCAGCCTTCGATATACCGTCTGGATCCCTGTGGAGGAGTTTGACGCCGCCTGCCGGAAGCTCGCCGAACAGGCGGAGGAGGCGATGCCCGCGGAGCTCCTGCGCTCAGTGGAAATCGGGATTGCAGAGGGGAACGATACGAGCTGGCAGGACGGCGCGCAGAACTGGGCGCAGATGTCCTTCGCGCAAAACATCGAGGAGGGCAGAAGGAACATCAGCCTGAGCATTATGGCCGCGAGATAGACGCGAAAGGCGGCCGGGGCGCATTCCCCGGCCGCTGCATTTTTGTGTACGGAAAGAAGGGGAGCGGATGGTAAGCTGGGAGCAGCTGGAGGGGGCCTGCGCCGCCTGCCGGCGCTGCGGGCTCTGCGAGACCCGCCGGAATGTCGTCATAGGGGACGGCGCGCGGGAGAGCCGGATCCTGTTCATCGGCGAGGGTCCGGGGGAGCAGGAGGACCTGCAGGGGAGGGCCTTTGTCGGGCCGGCGGGGCAGCTCCTCGACCGGATGCTCGCCTGCATCGGCCTGGACCGGGGGCAGGTCTATATCGCGAATGTCGTCAAATGCCGGCCGCCCCGCAACCGCGACCCGCTGCCGGAGGAGCAGGCGGCCTGCCTGCCCTATCTGCGGGCGCAGGTGCGGCTCATCCGGCCGCAGGTCATCGTCTGCCTGGGGCGGATCGCGGCGCAGGCCGTCATCCGCCCGGATTTCCGCATCACGAGGGAGCACGGGCAGTGGGTCGAGCGCAAGGGCTATTGGCTCACCGCGACCTACCACCCCTCGGCGCTGCTCCGCGACCCGTCTAAAAAGCGGGACGCCTACGAGGACCTGAAGAAGCTGAAAAGCAAGCTGGAGGAGCTGGGGATCCCCCCTGCGCCTCACCGGGAAGACACATAGCCAAACAGCGAAAGGGCCGGTTTGCCGCCGGCCCTTTTCTGAATTTTCAAGTCAGTTGAGAAGGTGTTTGAAAACCGTCAAACCGGCGGCTGGGGGCCTCCCGTCTTGTATGGAGAACATCGGCGGTTAATTACACATTTGGGGGTTATCTCAAAACTCATTTTACCCTGAGCTGCCAGAAAGCGACGGCGCTTGCTGCCGCAACGTTGAGAGAATCTACCCCATGCGCCATCGGAATGCGGACAGTGTAATCGCACGCCGCAATGGTGTGAGGGGAAAGGCCGTCTCCCTCCGTGCCGAGGACGACCGCAATTTTTTCCTCCGCTAAAAGCCTCGGATCGTCAATACAGGTCGAATTTTCCCGCAAAGCCATAGCTGCTGTCCGAAAGCCAAGACGATGAAGCTGCTCCATTCCCGGATGCGGCCAATCTTGGGGAGAAGAGCCGATCTGAGTCCACGGGACCTGGAACACGGTTCCCATACTGACGCGCACGGCTCTGCGGTTGAGGGGATCGCAGCAGGTTGGAGTGACCAATACCGCATCCATGTTCAACGCCGCGGCGGAGCGGATGATCGCCCCTACATTCGTCGCGTCGGCGATGTTTTCCAATACAGCGACCCGGTGCGCGTTTGCGCACACCGTTTCCACGCTGGCTAATTGAGGCCGCCGCATGGCGCACAGCACGCCCCGGGTCAGGACGTAGCCTGTCAGTTTTTCAAGCACGGATCTGTCCGCCGTATAGATGGGGGTATCCCCGCACCGGGAAAGAATGCTTTGTGCCTGGCCTTCGATCTGTCTGCGCTCCATCAGGAAGGACACCGGCTGATACCCGCTGTCCAGGGCGCATGCAATCACCTTGGGGCTTTCCGCGATAAAAACTCCTTTTTCAGGTTCCAGCCGATTTCGCAGCTGCGCTTCCGTAAGGCGGGCGAAAACATCCAGCTCGGGCTGCGTCAGATCGTGGATTTCTATGATATTCAATGCTGTATTACCGTACCAACCGCCTGCATCCGCACGCAGACGGTTCCCTTTCTTCATAAAGTTCTATGGAGAAGCAGCAAGATGCACTTTTTCAGCGGCGGCGTCATTGACAACGCAGCTTTCCGTGTCCGGCTCTGCTGCCTGGAAATGCGGGTCATCCGGCATTCCCGTACCGTTTCCAGTATAGCACAAATTGCCGGCATTCACAACAAATCATACGGGGCAGCTGCATTTTTGGGTGTGCGGCTGAATGCGGCGCTTCCCTGCCGGTGAAGGCGGCGCAAGCTTCCCCTCCCCGGCAGGGAAATATTCTCAGAAACCCCCTTCCCATTTATTGCGAAGTATGTTAGAATAAGTGGGATATTAGAGAAAGTCGGGATATGGCATATGAGTCTGAAAGAAAAAGTACGCAATCTGAAAGCACACCCCCTCCTTCAGGTGCTGGCGAACAACGGGGGAAATCCGCGCACCCTGGTGCTCATCGAACCGCTGTGGGGGATCCCCTACAACCTGATCTCGCCGTTTGCCACCCTTTATATGTACACACAGGGCATCACAGACGTGCAGATCGGCCTGATCCTCTCCATCGCAATGGTCTTCCAGGTGCTGTTTTCCTTTTTTGGGGGCATTCTATCGGATAAGCTGGGGCGAAAATTCACCACCATGATGGGGGATTTCTTCGGCTGGTCGATGGCTTGCCTGGTGTGGGCTGTTTCCAGCAATTTCTGGCTGTTTTTGGCCGCCGCGCTGCTCAACTGCTTTGAGCAGATCAACCAGACGGCATGGTACTGTCTGCTCATTGAGGATGCCCACCCAAAGGATCTGGTCGGGATCTACACCTGGGTGAGCATCGGCGGGCTGGTGGCGATATTTTTTGCGCCGCTCTCCGGGTTATTTGTCAGCTCGTATTCAATTGTGCCGGTGGTGCGGGTGCTGTATTTCCTCTTTGCGCTGACGATGCTTGCGAAAACGCTCATCACCTTCAAGTTCTGCCGGGAAACAAAGCAGGGCAAAATCCGACGGGCAGAGACAAAGGGGGTATCGATTCCCCATATGCTGGGGGAATACCGCCAGCTGATCCCCAGCCTGCTGAAGGACAGGAGCGTCCTCAAGGCGGTGGCCGTCTCGGTAATCCTGTATGTCACCAATATGGTGAGCACGAACTTTTTCGGGCTGTATGTGACGCAGCGGCTGGGGCTTTCGGAAAATTTCCTGGCCCTCTTTCCCATTTTGAACGCCGCCGTCATGCTGGTCTTTATGGTGGGGGTTCAGCACCGCATGAACGCCACGAGATTCCGCGTCCCGCTGTGGATAGGGTTGGGGCTGTACAGCGCTGCTGCCCTGGTGCTGATCTTCGCGCCTGTAAACAGCCTGGGTTTTGTGCTGCTCTATGTATTTTTTGCCGCCCTGGCTGCCGCGCTGGTGAATCCGCGGAAAGACGCGCTTCTCCAGCTGAACATCGCTCCCCAGGAGCGGGCCCGCCTGAACGCCCTGATCATGGCCTCTACAATCGCCCTCTCCTCCCCCTTCGGGTATTTTGCCGGCTTGCTCTCCAGTCTGGACCGCCGCCTGCCCTTCGTCCTCGCGCTTTTGCTGTTTGTCACGGCCATGCTGATCATCGGCCGCATCCAGGAGCCGCAGGTAGAGGAAGCGAGCGCTGAAACGCCGGAAAACGCCGGATAGGAAATGCGGATTTGCCCCAAACGGCAAAGGATGGCGCGCGATGATGCCGGTAAAACTGAAAGAAATTGCAAAAGACAATCTGGAAGAGGTTTTGCAGCGCAAGGTTTTCCCATCGCAAAGCGGCTTTGTCTCTTCCACCGCACACGCGCTGGCGCAGGCTTATGCCTGCCGGGACACCGGCTACCCTTTTGCAATCTTGCGGAGGACGCCATCGCCGGTTTCCTCATGCTCGGATATTGTGAAGAGCGGCGGCAGGCGCCCCGTTTGAGGAACGACACAGTCAGCTCATCGACCCGCGCATCTGGTATGAATTTCAATCCACGCCCCATGTGGGGAGCGACAGCAGAAATATTTATATGAGACCTAATCTCCCTCCAAAATTTCCGGTTCCAGTCCCTCCAAAGGCTCCGCTGAAATGATGTAGTCCTCCATCCGGGAAGGAATCTCGACACCCGGTTTGAGGGCGGCCTTCACGGAGCGGTGGACCTTGGCGGAGGAATACTGGCCGTCCTTGTAGCTGTGCTCCCACCAGAAGAGCTTGACCACCTCCATCGAACCGTCCGGCCGCGCGGACGAAGCGTCGTTGACAAAGAGGGTGCGCAGGCATTCTTTTATGACCATCGCGTCTTCATAAGAAAAACCGGTTTTTTCCGCCAGCTGGACGTTGATGGAGCCCTTGATTTCATACAGGCCAAAGCGGACGAAATGCTTCATGCCCATCGTATCGGAGGCGCGGTCGCCGCTTTTTTCTTTCTTTTCCCCATTGACGCTTCTGGTGATCTGCATGGACTCGATCTCCACCGGGGAAAGGCTGACAGCCTGATGAATGGAAACAGGCCCCCTTACGCCGCAGGACACCCCTTTTGCGTCCTTAAAGGCAAAAAGCTGGCCAAAGGTGCGGACGTCCAGCCAGGTTTCACAGGCCGCCAGTGCGTATTCATCCCGGTCCCTGACATTCTTCATGACGGTGGAGGCCCGCTCGATCAAACTCTGAAAGCCGTCGTCGCATCGGTCATTCGACTGCACGAAAATCCGGTGGCCCATATCCTGCATCCGGTTGCGGATTTTGCGCTTGATGCACATGTCGGAGATTTCGCCGAACCCGTTGTAGTCGGTGCGGGGACGGTTCCCGTTCAGCGGGTCGCCGTTGGCGTTGGCCATTGTGACAGAAACCAGGGCCACAAAGTCAATTTTGTTCTGCAAAGCGCTCATCAGAAGGTTCCTCCTCACTTTTGGGATTCTTTTTGGATTTGTACAATTCATTGCGCTGGAGATAATAGCCCATGAGATAGGTTTCGCCTAAAGGGGCGTTCCACTGGGATTTGGGGTAGGCGTAAATCTGTTCCATGATTTCCCCGATGAGCTTTTTATAATAGCTCCTGGAACCGGGGGACAGGCGGGGAAAATAGGCCCGCTCCAGCTGGTCTTCCATGATCTTTGCGGCGTACAGGGGCCGGCGGCTGAATACAGACTGCATCCGAATTGCATTGGGCTCCCTGGTTTCGCCATTGGAATAGGTATCGCGCTCCGCTTTCTCCAATACAGCCAGCAAGCGGCCGTACTGATAGCTGCGGTCCGCCTTTTCCGGGTTCAGATCCATATCACATTCCTCCTGATAACGGTCGTACCGGTATTTTTGAATTACGGCGCAAGCGGTGGAAAGAATCGACTCCCAGACAGATACCTCATAGGCCTGGGGGGAAGAAGCGCGGTTTACCAGGGCTTTGATCAGGCTGAAGGGGAGGGGAGCGCCGTCCACCCGGCAGGAAATCAGAGCCTGCATCTGCTGCGCCATAACCTTTCCGTCTGTCTTGAATTTGGCGTCTCTTCCCTGTCCGATCTGCGTCCCGTAAGCGCAGCTGATGATTTTCCACAAAGGCGGCGACTGGATTTTATGGTCCCGCCCAAAAAACCAGCAGCAATGGTTGTCCCAATGGTGAAGGCGTTTCAGATAATCGCTGCCCATGAGCTCGTTATAATAGGTGAGGGACAGCCGGCCGGTGGTGGCCGCGTCAAAGGCGGCGATGACGACGCCGCTGTCCTGTTCCGGGAGCTCGCTGCGGTACCCCATCAGCATGCTGCGCAATTCCTGGCGGTAATCGCTGGGTTTTGCGATAACCTTGCTGGGGTCCCCGAAAGGGCCGGCGGCATGGCAGACGCGCCTTCCCTGGGGGTTCCAGCACAGGAATACCCGCCCGCCGAAAGAGGCGGAAGCCCCCTGCTCCGCCGCCAGCCAGCGCAGGGCGCTGTGGGCCTTCTGCGAGGCCAGATAGCCGACGGTGGCGGCCTGGGATTCCTCGGTAAAGCGCCCGCGGAAGGTAAAGCCGGATTGGTCATTGGCGGAGATGAGCTTGGCGCTGCCATTAATGGGAATGATCCCCTTGGGATGCTGTTTTGCGGGGACCGTATCCTCCCCGGTTACCATGCAAAGATTCTTCTCCCGCCCGCTTTGGCAGCTTGCATACCAGTTTTGAAAGGCTTCAAACAGGGACTGCTGCTGCCAGCAGCCATCCTTCGGCGTGACGATCCCGTGAACCCGCCAGCGCACCAGCAATCCGTCCTGGGTGGGAATCCCCTTGTTATTCAGGGTAATCAGCCCGCAATCCGATAAATCAGCGAGGATCGTCCCGCCCTCGATGTACGTCAGAATCGGGAGCAGCATGGGGTGGGAGCAGGCCGATTCCGCCCAGCGCGTGAGCTGTTCCACATAGAGGCGGTGCTTCTTCTGGTTATAGGGGGCCAGGTAGCAGAGTTTGTCGCACAAGGGGTGGGCGCAGTCTCCGCTGGTTCTTCCGGCGGACTCCTCCGTGGCGGGAATCGGGATTTTCGGCTCCTTTTTGTCCACCAATCTGGCGGAGGAAAAGCGGCCGTCCCGTTCCAGCGTGATCTCCAAATCCGCACCCGTCAGGATGTGGGAAACCGGGACAAGCATCTGGTGTCCTTCGATTTCCTTTCCGATGAGCTGACTGTGGGCGTCGTAGGTTTCCACCGCTTTTTGCAGCAGCCCCATTTACTCGCCCCCTTCAAATTCGGATAAACCGGAGAAATTATTCCGGTCAGAACCAAACGGTTTCATCTCCATCTCCCGCAAAGGCTTATGCAGGGGGCATTCCTCCGGCCGCAGAAAGGAGATGACGCCGTTTTTCATCACCGGGTACCAGAAATTGGCGGTCATTTTCCCTTTGGTTTCCGCCGAGTAGGCTTCATCGGGGTAGGTGAGGCCGTGGTACATGAGCCCGAAGCTCAGCTGCGGGGTGGAAGCGTACGCGCCGGGTTCGCTGTCGAATGCGCAAGGCTCCACATACCCCTGGCACTCCCGGGTGCCCAGGAAAATATCCCGCCGCCCGCCTTTTTGGATCATCCGGCAGGCGATGTTGTGATGTTTGTGTTCGTTCCGGTCGGCGGCCAGTTCCGGTCTGTTGTCGTTCCACTCGAAGTGAGCCCGGACCCGGTAGCGGACGTGTTTTAGGTACGTATAATAGGCCAGATCGTTTTTCCCGCTGTATTGAATGGGGCGGATGCCCTTGGCCTCCGTCTGGATTGGTTCCATGACCCGCACGGCGTCAACGTACCAAATCAGGGTGGGTTTCCAGTAAATGGAAGCCAGGATCCCTTTCAGCGCCTCATAGGTGGGGACCTGATAGCTGCATTTTTCGCCGCCTACCCGGGTGATGGGGTCGCTGAACAGGGCGTAATCCCCGCTCACCTGAAATTCCACGATGTTCGGGTGGATTGGTTTTGACATGTTCACACCTCCAAATAGCGGTCGCTGCCCGGTTCGGGAGTCAGCCCGGTCTCCGCGTCGTAAAAAGCAGGGTCCAAGGCCAGGATCGTTCCGTCAAGCAAGGACATAAGGCCGCCCTGCCGCTCCAACTGCTCCCTCTGGAACCGGTAAACGGAAATCGCAAACGGCTTTGCCCGGTCCAAAAGCTCCTTTTGCAGCCCCGGCTCATACCGCGTCCGGGAGGCGCAAAGCTCCGCAATCAGGGCCTCGCCTTCTCCGTAGGGGACCAGGATATCCGTGGTTTCCTGGCTGAACACCTGGAATTGGCGGCCCGCCAGGGCAAAGGCCTGATGCAGCCCGAAGCGTTCAAAGCCCGGCTGGCCGGCGGCATATTTGTCGTTGACCGACAGAAGGTCGAAAAGGGTCATTCCCTCGCCAGTCGGATCGTCCTGGGCCCCGGGCAGCATCCCCCCGTATAAATTCTGGTAATAGCGGGAAATGCACTGGGGGGAGGACAAATCACTGCCGAACTCTTCCGGATGTTCATGAAACGCCGAGAGCAGCTGCAGGGAAGCCGTTTTGGCAGCCTGGATTTCCGGCAGCATGCCCAGGTTCTCATCGCTGCAATTCAGCAGAAAAACAGGGGAAGGGACGGGAGATTCCCCGTTCCGGTTGCGGCGGCCCGCAGCCTGGACCGCGTTGTCCATCCCCGCCGCCAGCCGGATGACGCAGCCGAAGGAGATGTCGACCCCCGATTCAATGAGCTGGGTGGCGATACAGAGGACCTTTTTGCCGTCCTTGCGGCTGTTGTTCAGCGCCTGTTCTATATGCGCCAGAGTATCTCTCCGGTGCCCCGGGCACATGGCGGCGGAAAGGTGGAAACAGGACAGGCCGCCGGAATCTTTCATCTGCTGGCAGAGGAAACGGGCCTGCTGTTTGGTGTTGCAGACTGTCAGCAGGCTGTCCGTTTCCCGCAGCTTTTCCCGGATAAAGTCCGGGATCTCCTCCAGACGCCGGCTCCCGGCGTCAATCAGGCGGGTCCGCTTAAAAGGCGCCCACAGTTCAGGCGTGTAAGGGACCAATTCCGGCGTTCCCGGGAGGGGATGCTCCGCCCGGTCAAAGCAAGGCTGGGTGGCGGAGCAGAGGATGATGGTGGCGCCGCAGACATTGGCAAGAAAGTTGAGAGCCAGGTTAAAAAGGGTCATCATTCGGGGCGGGACAGTCTGCACCTCATCTATAACCAATACGCAGTTGCAGAGGGCCTGGAAGCGGCGGATGCAGCTGGTCTTCCCGGAAAATAGGGCGTCGAGAAGCTGAACAAGGGTGGTGACAATGATGGGCGCGTCCCAGCTTTCCGCCATGAGCTCATGCGGGTCCAGTTTATCCGGCCCGCGCTTTTCCTGCACCACATTGGAATGGTGTTCTAAAACCAGGTCATTCTCCTGGAGAAATTCCCGCAGCACCGCGGCGTTTTGCTCCAGGATCGTTAAAAGGGGGGAAGTAAAAACGATTCGGGATTTCTGGTGCCGGGCGGCATGGGCCAGGGCATAGCGGAGAGAACTGAGGGTTTTCCCTCCGCCGGTTGGGACATGGAGCTGGCAGATACCGCCATTCAGTTCACCGGCCTTCCGGCACCGGCAGGAAATTTCCCTTCGGGCGCGCTGAACAGGGGTTTGGGCCGGCAAAGCGTCCAGTTTCTTTTCCACCCGCTGGAGCAGCCGTTCCCAGATAACCGGCCCGGGTTCCGGCAAAACAGGCGGGCTGATGTGATTCATAAACTGCGCCGTATCCTGGCGGTCACCCTGGATCACCGAAGAAAGGAGCAATCGTGCCAGCAGGCCCAAATGGAAATAAAGCTCGGTGTTGTCTTGGTTGACCTGACGGTTTGCCCATTCATAAACGGGGCGGAGCTCCTGCTGGGCCTGCGCAAAACGTGCGCGCAGTTCCTTTTTATCCGCACACTGTTCCAGAAATTCTTTGCTGGCTTCCCGATACAGCTTTTCATCCCACTGTAAGCGATGCAAAAAGCCGGAATGGTGCTGCTGGTCCACACAGTCGTACAACCCGTGGTGGGCGCTGGACGCATAGGCCAGCAGTTCGGCGGTCATGTCCTCAAATGAGGAAAACGCATCGGCATTGTGGAACTCTTCCAGAAAAAAACGGGCCGCCCCGTGGGTGTGAATGACAGAGCCCGGCCGGACCGCTTTTCCCGCCGCAGAATTTTCCAGATGTGTTTTGAAAGAAACCGTAAATTTTCCCATATCGTGGAGCAGCCCCGCAAGGTATCCGGCCTCGCCGAGATGGATTCCCTGCAAACATCCTTTTGCGATTTCTGCGGTACTGCGGCAGTGTTCCTGTACGGGCTGAACTTCAAAGGATCCGTTATCGGCGGCCCGGATATGCGCAGGGTAAGTCATGATAGTTCTCCTATACGGCTGAGCCATCGTGATGAAATGAAAGCTCCATTTGTTTTTATCAAGCGCTTCATGCGCTGTGAACTGCCGAAAGAAAAAAATGATACATACAGCATTGAATATGGCAATGAATGATGAGATTTTTGTCGATTTTATTATATCACGGTCGCCTTATTGCTTCAAGCAGCAAAATGCATTCTTTGGTAATGTCATAAATGTTTCGAACTGTCGATGGAGCGGGCCTTGAAATTTGGCGCACCGCCTGCTGCGGATTGGATTCAGGCTTAATATGCGCAGAATCTTTCAGCTTTTCTTTACAATACTGCGCTCCAATCTGGGGGAGCAGAAAAAGGCCTGTGCAAACCTGCACAGACCATATAGTTTAGGCCCTGAATTTGGTGTTTGCCCGCAGTTCATAGCGGGGCCAGGTTCAAACCGTCCTGCATTTGAGCAGCAGAATCGCCATGCTGCGCCGTACCGCCGCTCGGAGTTTCCTTCATCGCAGGATTTGCCGCACGCCGCTTTCCTTGACCTGTCAGAGGTCCTGCCGGCAAAACTGTTGGATGCCTCTTAGATTGTGCCCTTCCCGAAAAAACAGACACGAAAAAGGAAGAAAAAACGGAATGAATCATAGAAATGCTGAGGGATGCTGACTTAAGCAAAGCTTCGCCGCAACAAGGTGCTGCAGCACCGTGCCCAGATATTGGGTGCCGGGATTCTGTTTTTGACGCTTCTTCGCCTGCTCGAACAGTTCGTCCAGATTCGCGCCGATTGTTTTGGAAGTGTCGGCAGTTAAAATAAACGGCTGGTTTCTGAAGTATTCGCGTACCTGTTCGGCCCAAAAATCCTCGACAACGGAAAAATCAACAGGCTCTTCCGCGTTCCATGCATTCAGGAAATCCACATACTTAATCATCAGCCCCATGCTGCCGCGGCTGGTTCTTCCTCCTTCTGAGGAAAGCTGCTGAGTAATGCCGTGTTCTTTTAGGATCTTCTTCAAATTCGGACCGCCAAGCCCCGCAACCTGTCCTTTGCTGCTCGTTTGAAAATCGTCCGGATTCAGAGGAAATTCTTTATCCTTCACCATGCGGGTAAACTGCACGACTAAAGAACCGCGCTGCATTTTCAGGCAGCAGTTATATAAAAAATCCCAATACCGGGAAAGCATCCTGGTATCGGGATCAGCTTGTATTTTTCGTTTGATTGGTGTCGTTCTTTGGTTATTGCTCCATCTCAG
>DVKD01000039.1 GCA_018716285.1 Candidatus Merdivicinus faecavium | reverse complement strand
TTGATCTTCTCTTTGGCCTCCTCGACGGAAAGGCCGTCCAGGAACCCGGAGTTGACCATGACGCCGGTGTCGCAGTCGGTGAAGGCTTCCTTCTCAATGTCGCCGCCCTTGACCACCTCGATGATGGGCAGGTTAAATTTCTTGGCGAACTCGTAGTCCCGGGTGTCGTGGGCCGGCACCGCCATGATGGCGCCGGTGCCGTAGCTCACGAGGACGTAGTCGGAAATGAAGATGGGGATCTCCTTGCCGTTGACCGGGTTGATGCCCATGACGCCGTCGAGACGGACGCCGGTCTTGTCCTTGTTGACCTCGGTGCGCTCAAAGTCGGACTTTTTGGCAGCTTCTTTCTGGTAAGCGCGGATTTCGTCCATGTTTTTGAGCTTGTCCGCCCATTTCTCGATGAAGGGGTGCTCGGGGGAGACGACCATGTAGGTCGCGCCGAACAGGGTGTCGGGCCGGGTGGTGTAGACCCGGAGGGTATCGCCGGCGGTGGTGCCGAAGTCGACCTCCGCGCCGGTGGAGCGGCCGATCCAGTTGATCTGGGAGGTCTTGACCCGCTCGATGTAGTTCACATCCGCCAGGCCGTCGATGAGCTTCTGGGCGTAGGCGGTGATTTTTAACATCCACTGGGATTTGACCTTGTGGATGACCTCGCCGCCGCAGCGCTCGCAGACGCCGCCCACGACCTCCTCGTTTGCGAGGACGCACTTGCAGGAAGTGCACCAGTTGACGTTCATCTCGCTCTTGTAGGCAAGGCCGGCCTTGAAGAGCTGGATGAAGATCCACTGGGTCCATTTGTAGTAATCCGGGTCAGTGGTGTTGATCTCCCGCTGCCAGTCAAAGGAAAGGCCCAAGGATTTCAGCTGGCTTTTGAACCGGGCGACATTCCGCTTGGTGACCTCGGCGGGATGGACATGGTTCTTGATGGCGAAGTTCTCGGTCGGCAGGCCGAAGGCGTCCCAGCCCATCGGGAAGAGGACGTTGTACCCCTCCAGCCGGCGCTTGCGGGAGACGATGTCGAGGGCGGTGTAGGGGCGGGGATGGCCGACGTGCAGCCCCTGCCCGGAGGGGTAGGGGAATTCTACAAGCGCGTAGAATTTGGGTTTGGTGTAGTCGTTTTCGGCGTGGAAGGTGTTGTGTTCCTCCCAGTAATTCTGCCATTTTTTCTCAATGGCCTGAAAATCGTAGGATTTCATGGTTTCCATTCCTTTCTTCTAAACAAATCAAAAGGCTTCCGTTCCCTGCATTGCAAGAAACGAAAGCCAAACTTCCGCGGTACCATTCTCGTTGGCGCAAAAGCGCCCGCTTTTTCCCATAACGGAGGAAAACCGTCCGCGCCTAATGAGGGGGATCCCTGTTCAGCGGGAGGCTCAAGGGCGAGCGCGTCCGGCCCGGCACACTGCCTTGCAGCATCCGGCAGCTCTCTGAAGTGCGGTTGGGCGGGACTTTTTCCCTGTCACAGCCTTTTTGGTATTCTTTTTCTTATTATAGCAGATTTTGCAGAAAAGTCAACCCCGGCGTTTCGCGCCGCATATCGCCGGAACCGGCGGGCGGACCTTATTGTTCCTCCGGTTTCGGCAGCTCGATTTCCCCGTTTTCTTTCTCGAATTCTTTGATGCACCGGCGAATCAGGTAGAGGATTTGCCCGTTTGCGGAGCGCCCCTCATATTTCGCGATATAATGCAGCTTGTAGTGCAGCGCGGGGTCCACTTCAATTCCCAGATGCTTGTTGTTCTTATTCCGCATGGCAGCCCCTCAAATCATCTTATTCTATGGGCATTGGCCGCCCCGGTCTTCACACCCGTTTTTCATAAACCCGGAACCACCGGGCGCCCGGGATGTTGAGCCCCAGGTCGACTGTCCCGGCATGGCGGTAGCCCGCCCCCTCGTACAGGTTGGTGGCGGGCTGGTTGCCGGCGCGGGCGTCGAGGCGGATGACCGTCCCGCCCAGCCGCCGCACCTCCTCCTCGCAGCGGCGCAGCAGCTCCCGCGCGAGCTTCCCGCCCCGGCAGTCCGGGTGGATGGCAAGGGTGTGCAGGACAAAGACCTCCCCCGGGATCGTCCACTCCACACCGCGGTAGGCGGCGGGCTGCTCCCGGTTGATGATGACCGTCCCGACGGCGGGGAAGCCGGGGCCGCACCCGGCGTCGAGGAGGTAGAGCTCCCCCCGCGCGAGGGCCTCCTCCGCCGTATCACGGGCCGGGTAGGCGCCGGTGCGCCAGCCGGGGCAGAGGTTGTCGGGCGTCCGCGCAAGGCGCTCGGTGACGGCAAAGTAGAGCGTCTCGACCGCGTCGAGATCGGCCTTCTCCGCCCGGCGGAAGACGCAGCCATCTGTACAGCGCGGGGCTTCGGCGGGAAGGCGCAGGGCAGGGATGCGGGCGAGCAGGGCCGCGCGGCTGTTCGCGCAGCGCCCCGTCACGGCCTGGTAGAGCAGCTCGTCCAAAAGCCGCCCCACCTCCCGGCCCCGGTATCCCGCTGCGAGCAGGTCCCCGCCCTTCAGGGCGAGGTCCGAGAGAGAGAGGCAGGCGTTTTCGGACAGCAGCCGCTCCGCTTCCTCACGCAGCCGGGCGTAAAGGGGGGCGCGGTCGGAATAGGCGCAGTTTTTGGCGGCATTGTCCGCCTCCTTGACTGCCAGCAGGTCGAAAAAGGCGTCCTTCCCGAGCTTGGACAGCCAAAACTGCACCTCCTCCGGCCGGATGGTCGCGTCGTGGTAGCGGATGAGGGTGAGGATGCGGCGGGTCTCGGCGGAAGGGAGCCGCATCCCGCGGAGGATGCCGGCGGCCAGCCGCGCGCTTTCGGTGGGGTGGCCCTTGAAATGCCCGACCCCGTCGGGGCCGGCAAAAAAGCAGCCCGGCTTGCCGATGTCGTGGAGCAGCATGGTCAGCCGCAGAACCGGGTCCGGCTTCACAGCCGCGACCGCGCGGGCGGTGTGCTCATAGACGTCCCAGAGGTGGTAGGGGGTGCGCTGCAAAAAGCCGATGCAGGGCGCGAGGTCCGGGATGAGCTCCGCGAAGAGCCAGCTGTAATCGAGCAGGACGGACAGGACGTTTTCCCCGCAGAGGAGCTTTTTGAGCTCCGCCGTGATCCGCTCGGCGGAAACATGGGCAAGCCCCGCCCGGCACTGGCGGATGGCGGCGGCCGTCTCCGGGTGGATGGAAAATCCGAGCACCGACGCAAACCGCAGCGCCCGCAGCATCCGCAGCGCGTCCTCCGAAAAGCGCCGGACCGGGTCTCCGACGCAGCGGATGAGCCGGTTTTTTAAGTCCTCCCGCCCGCCGAAGGGGTCGGCAAGCGCCTCGCCAGGGGCTGCGGCCATCGCGTTGATGGTGAAATCCCGGCGGGAGAGGTCCTCCCGGAGCGCCGTGGTGAAGCGCACCGCGTCGGGGTGCCGGCCGTCCGAGTAGCCCTCCTCGACCCGGAAGGCGGTGATCTCCAGCGGCATCCCCTCCACCAGGACGGTCAGGGTGCCGTGTTTTTCCCCGGTGGGGATGAGGCGAAAGCCCGCAAAGACCCGCCGCATCTCGTCGGGGCGGGCGGAGGTCGCGATGTCCCAGTCGCCGGGCTGCCGGGAAAGCAGGCTGTCCCGCACGCAGCCGCCCGCCGCATAGGCGGCAAAGCCCGCTTCCCGCAGCAGGGAAATCGTCTGCCGGACAGCGGGGGGAAAGTGAATCTCGGTCATCTGTTCATCTCCGATGCGGTGTGGGCTACCGTGATCGGGGCTGTGGCCGCCCGAACCGCCGCGATGAGGTCGGCGGGAGAGAGCTCGACCTGCGCCCCGATTTTGCCCGCGCTCACCATGATGGTCTCCTCACGCAGGGCGGATTCGTCGAGGACGGTCGGGTAAAGCTTTTTCATCCCGACCGGCGAGCAGCCGCCCCGGATGTAGCCGGTGACGGCGTTGATCTCCTTGACCGGGATCATCTCGACCGATTTCTGCCCGGCGGCCCGCGCCGCAGCCTTCAGGTCGAGCTCCGCCCCGGCGGGGATGACGAAGACAAAATACCCCCCCGGCCCGCGGGTCACAAGGGTCTTGAAGACCTGCTCCGGGCGCTGCCCGAGCTTCCCTGCGACCGAAACGGCGTCGATCGCCCCGTCCTCATGGGCGTAATAATGGGGGACGTAGGGGATTTTTTTCTGTTCGAGGATGCGCATGACGTTGGTTTTTTCTGGCTTGGATGCCGACATATGGATCACCTTGTTTTTGGATAAATGATAGAGGGAAGAGACAGCCCTGCCGGGGGCGGGGCTGCCTGTGACTGCGCGGCCGCAGCTTGACACCAGCAAAACCGGGCACGGTCCAGTATTTTCAAAGCTTCCCGAAGCTTCCGAAAGGAAGCCTTTGCAGTTATTATACCACAGCCGCGGGATTTTGCAAGCGGGGGCGTTTGCCCTCTGCAAAACAAAAGTGCGGGGAATTTACACAAATCATCAGAAAATACTTGCCTACGATTCCGATTTATGATATACTTAAACTATATGGCAGTTCTTTTGGGCGCGGCATTTTGGAAAGGTGGCTGCGCGGCTGCTGTTGTCAGAAAATTCCTGTGGAAAGGAATGATCGTATGGAAAAAGACGGACAGGAAAGGATCGTCATCCGCACCCTCGGCGAGTTCTCCATCAGCTGCGGTGAGCGCCGGGTTTCCGATGCCGATGGCCGGACCAAGAAGGTCTGGCTCCTGCTCGAATTTCTCGTTGCCAACCGGCTCAAGGACCTGTCGCTTGAGCAGATCACCGAAGCGGTCTGGAATGATGAGGAGGAGAGCGACAATCCTGCCAATGCGCTCAAAAATCTGGTCTACCGCGCGCGGACCATCCTGCGGGAGCTTTGCCCGAAGCAGGCCGCGGATTACATCGTTTTCTCCCGCAATACCTACCTGTGGAACCGGGATCTTCCCTGTACGGTGGATATCGAGGATTTTGAACGGTACTGCCTGATGGGCGAGGATGCGGCGCTCCCAGAGCCGGAGCGGATTGACGCCTATTTAAAGGCGATCGAGCTGTATCAGGGAGAGTTTCTGCCCAAATCCTCCTATGCCGACTGGGTCATCAACAAATCCGCCTACTATGCTTCCCTTTACAGCAATGCGGTGGATCAGGTCGTGGGGATGCTCGAACGCAGCGGCCGGTACGAGGATGTGGTCACTGTCTGCGAGATGGCAGTCGTCCTTTACCCCTATAACGAGTCGGTCCACTACGCGATGATGCGGGCCCTGATCGCCTCGGGGCAGAGGAGGAAGGCCATTTCGCACTACGAGTACCTCACCGATTTCTTCTACAAAAAGCTGGGCGTCACCCTGTCGGACCCCGTCCGGGCCCTTTACAAGGAGATGACCAGCGGGATGGAGGCGATCGAGGCGGATATGGATTCGATCGAGGGCGACCTCCGCGAGGAATCCCCGCCGAAGCACGCCTTCAGCTGCGACTACGAGGTGTTTAAGCAGATGTACCGCCTCCAGGCCCGTTCCATCGCGCGGACAGGGCAGTCGGTGCACATCGCCCTGCTGACGGTCCGCGATCTCCAGGGCGACATCCCGGACACCCGGCTTTTGCAGAAGGTCATGACCACCCTCAGGGAGGTCGTGCTGGACAGCCTCCGCAAGGGCGACGTCGTCTCTGCCTACAGCGCCAATCAGCTCGTCCTGATGCTGCCGATGACGACCTATGAAAACGGCGAGATGATCCTCCGCCGCATCCTCGCGGCCTTTACCAAGAAGCATCGCAGCCGCGACTGCTTTGTCGACACCAAGCTGCGGGAGATCAATCCTTCCGCCTTCTGAAAAATCCGAAATCGAAAAGCTCCGATGTCAAGAGACATCGGAGCTTTTTTGCTCGCGAAAAACGCGGGGCGGGCCGCTACATCAGCGGCCCGAAGACGCAGAGAATCGAGCGGCCGAGCCGCACCGGCCAGCGGACCGCCCGGCACTGCGCGAGGGTGATCTCCTGGCTGACAGCCAGCGTTTCCATGAAATCCCGGTGGATGTCGGCGATGCAGGGGGTTCGGTACATCCACACCCCGCACTCGAAGTGGAGGTAGAGGCTCCGGTAATCCATATTGACGCTCCCCACTGTCGCGTATTCCCCATCCACCAGAAAGCCCTTTGCGTGGATAAAGCCGGGCGTGTACTCATAGATCCGCACCCCAGCCTCAATGAGCGGCTGATAATGCGCCCGGCTGACCGCGTGGACGTACCACTTGTCCGGGATGTGCGGGGTAATGATCCGCACATCCACGCCGGATTTGGCGGCATTTTCCAGCACCGTCACCATTTCATTGCCGATGATGAGGTAGGGGGTGGTGATATAGACGTATTTTTCCGCTTTGGAAATGAGGTTCAAATACACCGTTTCCCCCACCCGTTCCTCATCGAGCGGGCTGTCCGAATAGGGCTGCACAAATCCCTCCGCCCGAACTTCCGGGCAGGGAAGGGGGGTGGGGCGGAAGGCTTCCAGCTCCGAACGCTCCTTGCGCAGGTGGTCCCAAAGGGAGAGAAACATGACGGTCAGGCTCCAGACCGCCTCTCCTTTGAGGAGAACGGCGGTGTCCTTCCAGTGGCCGTGTTTGGGATAGGCGTTGATATATTCGTCGGCAAGGTTGATCCCGCCGGTAAAGCCGGTATGGCCGTCAATCACGCAGATCTTGCGGTGGTCGCGGGTGGAAAAGCGCAGCGACAGGAGCGGGACAAAAGGGTTGAAGACGCAGCATTTGATTCCTTTCTGCTCCAGAATTTTGTGATAGCTGCCGGGCAGGGTGAAAATGCTGCCCAGGTCATCGTAAATGAGGCGGACGTCGATCCCTTCCTGCACCTTCTGCTCGAGAATTTCCAGGACGGGATTCCACATTTTCCCTTCCTCGATGATGAAATACTCGAGGAAGATGAACCGCTTGGCCTTTTGCAGCTCAATGAGGAGCCGGGCAAAGAAGTCCTCGCCCAGCGGGAAGTATGTGACCTCCGTGTTCCGGTAGGGCGGCGCGAGGGCATAGTTCTGGAGGTAGCGCGCCTGGCCGGCGGCAGCGGGGTCGAGCTGCTCGATCTCCCCGAGGACGTCGCTTTTTTCCGTAAAAATCTGCCGGACCTCATCGGAAATGCCGGAAAGCTTGCGCTTCTGCCGCCGGCTTAACTTGTCCCCGCCGAACAGCAGGTAGAAAAGCCCGCCGAAGACCGGCACCAGCAGAATGGGGATGAGCCAGGCGATCTTATAGGCCGGGTTGCTGCGGTTGTTCAGGATATACAGGGCCGCTGCGACGCTGATGAGGATGCAGGCAATGTAAAAATAAATATAGTACCGCTGGAACTGCTCGAGCATCAGGATGAGAAGGACCAGCTGCAAAATCATCAGCAGCGCGCCGATCACAACGCGGTGAAAAAGCATTTGGAGGATTTTTTTCATGCAGAGAACTCCTTTTCCGGAACGTGTCTGAAAAGTTTGGGGTCAAACACGTTCTAGACGTCCTGTTCGTATTTTTCCGGCGGGATGTGCTTATTGCGCAGCTGCTTGCCGGTGCGTTCCCGGACAAGCGCGTAGAGGACCGAGGCGAGCGGCACCATGAGCAGCATCCCGACGATGCCGAAGGCGCTGCCGCCGATGGTGACGGCGGCCAGCACCCAGATGCCGGGCAGCCCGACCGACGAGCCGACCACCCGCGGGTAGATGAGGTTGCCCTCGATCTGCTGCAAAACCAGGAAGAGGATGGCAAACCAGAGCGCCTGGATCGGGTTGTCGATCAGGATGAGCAGCACCCCCAGCGCCATTCCGATCCACGCGCCGAAGATCGGAATGAGGGCGGTGAAGCCGATGAGGGCCGAGATGGTGCCGGTATAGGGCATCCGGAGGATGGACATGGTGACCCAGAACATGAGCCCCAGGATGACCGCCTCCACACACTGGCCGGTGATGAAGCTCGAGAAGGTCTTGTTGGCGAGCTTTGCCACCCGCACGACCTCATCCGCGTGCTGCGATTTCAGGTGGGCGTAAAGGAGCTTCTTAAACTGTACGCCGAGCCGCTCCTTCTGGGCCAGCAGGTAGCAGGCGAAGAAAAAACCGAGGAAAAAGGAAGTCGCCCCGCTGAACACCGAGCCGATGATGCCGACTGTCGAATTGACCACGCTCCCCGCGCCGTCGCGAAGGAAGTGGAAGACGTTCTCCAGGACGGATTTCCAGTCGATCCCCTGGAGGAACTCCACGACTTCGGGGTAATCCGTCGAGAAGTTCTGGAAAAAGGCGCTGACTTCAGGATAACGGTTCGCAAGATCGGCGCCCCACTCCTGCACTGCGCGGATAAAGCCTGGGGCGGCGTCCCGCATGGTGATCACCACGTCGACCAGCCTGAAGACGACAAAGGTCAGGGCCGCGACCACCAGCACCATGCTCAGCAGCATGCAGATTGGGCGCTTGAGGCGGGGCAGCGGCGTCTTGCCGGTTTTTTTGGAGGGGCGGAAGAGCACGCGCTCCAGCATCCGCATCGGCACGTTCAGGATAAAGGCGATGGCCCCGCCCACCAGGAAGGGGGAGAGTAAGCCGAGGAAAGTGCTCAGAAGCACTCCGAGCTCGTCCAGGTTGTTGAGCGCCCAGTAGAGCGCCGCAGTGCCGCCCGCAATCAGGGCGATTTTGATCCAATGATCCCGATTGAGATTCACCGTAATCCTCCGTTCTGTAAAAAATACCCATGAGGCTATGATAGCACGATTTCCCGGAAAAATCCAGTAGTTTTACAGGATTTTCTGTCGAATCCCGCCGCCTGCTCAGTTTCCCGCATAATTTTCGAGGATCCAGCGCGCGACCCGCAGACCGTCCACGGCGGCGCTCATGATGCCGCCGGCATAACCCGCCCCCTCGCCGCAGGGATAGAGCCCCCTGGCGGACGGGGAGGAAAAGTCCTCTCCCCGGCAGATGCGGACGGGGCTGGACGTGCGGGTCTCCGGTCCGGTGAGGACGGCGTCGGCAGAGGCGAAGCCCCTGATTTTGCGGTCAAAAAGCCGGATGCCGTCCCGCATCATGCCGGTGATCCGGGAGGGGTAGAGGGCGTCGAAATCGACCGGGACAAGCCCCAGCGCATAGCTCGGCCGGACCCGCCCGAGATGCAGGCCCTTCTTCCCCTCCAAAAAATCCCCGACTGTCGCGCCGCAGCCGCGGTACCCGCCGCTCAGGGCGAAGGCGCGGGATTCCAGCTCCTGCTGGAACTCCATCCCGGCAAAGACGCCGTCTCCGAAATCGGCCGGCCCGACCGAGACGACGAGGGCGGCGTTGGCGTTTTCGCCGTCCCGTTTATATTCGCTCATGCCGTTGGTGACGACCTGCCCCTCGGCGGAGGCCGCGGGGACGACGGTGCCGCCCGGGCACATGCAGAAGGTGTAGACCGCCTCCTCCCCGACCCGGTGGGAAAGCTGGTACTCGCCGGGCGGAAGGGCGGGGTGGCCGGCCATTTTGCCGTACAGGCCGCGGTCGATCCATTCCTGCCGGTGCTCGATCCGCGCCCCGACCGAGAAGGGCTTGGCCGCCATCAGCACCCCGTTTTGGGCGAGCATCCGGAAGGTGTCGCGGGCGCTGTGGCCGACGGCGAGGATGAGGTGGGAGCAGGGCATCGGCTCGCCGTTCACGGTAATGCCGCAGAGCCTGCCGTTTTTGACCGAGATGCCGTCGAGTCTTGCGTGAAAGCGCACCTCCCCGCCCTTCTTACGGATCCCCTCCCGGATCGAGCGGACGACCTCGCGGAGGCGGTCGGTGCCGATGTGGGGCCTGGCCTTTTTGAGGGTCTCGGCGGGCGCGCCGTGGGCGGCGAACTGTTCGAGAACATAGGCGCAGAGCGGGTCGTTGATGCGGGTGGTCAGCTTGCCGTCCGAGAAGGTCCCGGCCCCTCCTTCGCCGAACTGGACGTTGCAGGCGGGGTCGAGATCTCCGCCCGCCCAGAAGCCCTCGACGGCCCGCACCCGCTCCTCGACCGGGCCGCCGCGCTCCAAAACGACGACCGGGACCCCGTGGGCGGCGAGCAGGTCGGCGGCAAACATCCCGGCCGGTCCGAACCCGGCGATGACGACGGGGCCGCCCAGCTTCTCCGTCCCGCGGCGGATGGAGAGCGGGTATTCTTCCGCGCAGCGGACCGTCCCGTCCGGGAAGCGGGCGGCAATTTCCGCCTCCCCGCCGTCGAGCCGGAGGACGACGGTGTGGACGAGCTTCATCTCCTCCTGCCGCCGGGCGTCGAGGGAGGTCTTGGAGACATACCCCTCCCGCAGGCGGGAAGGGGGGACGCGGAGCTTTTTGAGCGCTTTTTGGACGGCGGCTTCCTCGGGCTCGCCGGGCTTTGTCACAATGCGGTTGATGATGAGCAGAAAAATTCCTCCTAACATTTGAACAGAAAGCTCCCGCCGCTGGACGTTCGGCGGCGGGAGGCGGCGGTTATCTTTCGGTGAGCAGGATGGTGGTGGAGTATTCCCCGACCGCCCAGGCCAGAACGCCGTTCTGGCAATAGACCCGCGCGGTGACGGTGTACTGCCCCCGGATGGCGGTGACGTCCGACAGGTCGACCGAAACGACCAGGTCGTCCGAGGTGAGGGCTTCCACGACCTCGGTCTCCCCGGTGATCTTCACATTGTTTAGGGCCTGGGGGACAATGGAGGCGTCAAAGCCGGCGGGGGTATTCTCCAGCACGAAATTGCTCCGCGGGATGGAGAAGGTGCGGCTCGACAGATTGTCGTCCGGGATGGTCAGGGTGACGCTGGTCACGCTCTCGGGATTGGTGTATCCGGCCGGGAGAGCGACTTCCAGGGTGAATTCGCGTCCGGCGTCGACGGTGCGGAAGTCGATGGGGGGCGACAGGGTGATCTCGTCCTGGTTGTCGATGATGTCGGGCGAAGCGGCCACCAGGATGGTCTCCTGGGAGAGGGTATACGTAAAATCCTCGATCGGGAAGCCCTGCGGGACATTGATAAAGTCCGGCCGAAGGGTCATCCGCTTGGTCTTATAGACCGGGACGGTCACCTCGATGACCGAAGGTTCGATGGTGAGGTTTTCCGAGGTGATGGCCGTTCCGTTGCGGTCCAAAAGGGTCGGGGAAGCGGCCACCTGCAGGTTTTCGGTGAGGTTTTCGTTTTCAGTGTCAATATTGACGACGCAGCGGTCGATGCGGTTGATCTCATTCTGCGGCCCGGTAATCACGATGTTTTCGACGTCGGCATAGGGCTGCTGCATGATATAATCGTCGGCAGCGCTCAAGCCGGGCGCGCTGATCTGGATGGTAAACTGCTTGCTGATAATCTGGTCAAAGACCAGTGTCGCCGTTGTTTCGGAGTAGCCGGTGATCTGGTAATCGGGGTCGTTGCTTTTCTTGGAAACGTCGATGGCCAGGGTATAGCTCTGGGCCTTGTTGACCGAGTTTAAGGAAATGGAGGCGTTGAAGTCGTCGGCTGTCAGCCGCTGAACCTTGGACGCCTTGCCGGTGACGTTGACTGAAATCATAATTTCGGTGTCCCCGATCCGCTGGAGCCCGAGGCTCTGGGGGATCGAGCCCTCGTAATTGATCTGGACCGGGACGTTGTAGATGGTCCGGTTGGTGTCGGTCATCTGGGACATCATGACGGCAAACCAGGCGATCACCGCCGCCAGGATGGCGAAGACCATGGTGAACTGGTCGTTATCGAACAGGCTTTGAAAGCTGATTTTGAGTTTCTTCATTTTTTCTTTCCCTTCCAAAAGCTGGTTTTCTTCTCCTTGGTTTCCTCAGTGGTCTCCGGGATGAGGTAAAACTGGAGGGTCTGGCGGAGCTTCTCGATGGAGAGGTTGCGGATGAGGCGCCCGTTGACGGCAAAGGAGATGCCGCCGGTCTCCTCGCTCACGACGATGGTGACCGAGTCGGACACCTCGCTGATGCCCAGCGAAGCGCGGTGCCGGGATCCGAGGCTTTTGTCGATCCCCTCTTCCTTGTCGGGCTTTGGCAGGAAGCAGGCGGCGGCGAGGATCTTGCCGTCGCGCATGATCATGGCGCCGTCATGGAGGGGGGAGTTTTTGAAGAAGATGTTGCCGATCAGCTCGACCGAAGGGATGGCGTCGATCATGACGCCGGTCGCGATCTGCTCGCCGAGCTTGGTCTGGCGCTCGATGACGATGAGGGCGCCGGTGGCGGTTTTGGAAAGCTTCTGGACCGCCTCGCAGAGGATCTCAATAGGCTGCGCCCAGATGCTGCTGCTGCGGATGGCGTCCTCGGCATGGCTCCAGGGGGTGAGGGTCGGCACCTTGGCGCGGCCGACCTTTTCCAGTACCCGGCGCAGCTCCGGCTGGAAAACGACGATGATGGCGATAATGCCCAGTTCAAAAATTTTGTTGAGCAGCCAGATAATGGTATTCAGTTCCAGAAGCTGTGCAAAGAGGTAGAGGATGAGCAGCAGGATGATCCCTTTGACCAGCTGACCTGCGCGGGTCTCCCGGATGATTTTGATCCCCTTGTAGAGGAGGTAGGCGACCAGCAGGATGTCGATCAGGTCGAGGGGGAAGCGGAATCCGCGCGCAACACTGAGAAAAGAGTCCAGCATGGCTTGAATGGTCTGCATATATTCCGTCCAAAACCGCGCCTGAGGACAGGCGGGTTTCCTTTCTTTCATGAATTGGGGCGACAAAACGCCTCTCTTCTATTGTATCATATCCGTCGATTATTTCAACCACTTTTGCAGCCGTTTTTTTGAATTTTTTTCATTTCATTCAGGAAGAGGAGGACCTGCTGGTCGGTGTTGAAATGGGAGGGGGAAAAACGCACCGCCCCCTGTCCGGCGGTGCCGAGATGTCGGTGGGCGAGGGCCGCGCAGTGGAATCCTCCCCGCAGCGCGAAGCCGCGCCGGCTCAAATAAGAGGCGACCGCGGCGGAATCCTCGCCGCGGAGGTTGAAGCCGACGATGGGGGCCTTTTCGCCGGGGCAGAAGCTCCGGGTCAGCAGCTCGACCCCCGGCATGAGGCTCAGTTCCCGCCACACATAGCGGCAGAGGAGGAATTCCCGGCGGTAGATCGCGGCAGGGGTGAGGTGGTTTACAAACCGCAGCCCCGCCCCCAGCGAGAGGATGCCGACGGTGTTCACTGTCCCGGATTCCAGCCGGTCGGGGTAGAAGTCGGGCTGCTCGAGCTCCAGGGAGGTGCTGCCGGTGCCGCCCTCAAGGACGGTGTCCAGCATGACCCCTTCCCGCAGGATGAGCAGGCCGGTTCCGGTCGTCCCGTAGAGACCCTTGTGGCCGGCCGTGCAGAGGATATCGATGCCGAGCTCCTGCATGTGGATAGGCAGGACCCCCGCCCCCTGCGCCGCGTCGACGACAAAAAGGAGCCCGTATTCCCGGCAGAGTGCGGAAAGCTCCTGCAGCGGAAGGATGACGCCGGTCAGGTTGGAGGCTGCGGTGCAGATGATGGCCCTGGTGTCGGTGCGCAGGGCCGCGCGGAAATTGCGCACCGTCTGCTCCGGGTCGAGCTCGCGCACCTCCGCTACGGAATAGTCGGCTGTGCCGGCTTCCCGGAGGGCATGGAGGGGGCGGACGACCGAGTTGTGCTCCAGGGAGGAAATGACCGCGTGCCCTCCCCGCGAGAGGATCCCCTTGATCGCCAGATTGAGGGCCATTGTGCAGTTTAGGGTGAAAATCACGTTTTCAGGCTGCGCGCCGAAAAAGGCGGCTGCCTGCTCCCGCACGCCGAAGACCTTCTCCGCCGCCCGCATCGAGAGCGCGTGGCCGCTGCGGCCGGGGTTTCCGCCGTAGTAGCGGATCGCATCGAGCGCGGCCCGGCGGACGCAGAGGGGCTTGGGAAAACTTGTGGCCGCGTTGTCAAAATAAATCATCGAAAGCACCTGCCTTGCATGTAGATTGGAGTAAGCGTTCCGCTTATGTAAAAAGGCCCGAAAGCCGGCGCTTTGCGGGCCTTTATCAGGCATTCCGGACGACTTTGAGCAGCTTGATGCCGCTGTAGCGAAGGATATCCGCCGCCCTTGCGCCCTGCCTGGCGACTGAAAGGCTGTAGCTGCAGCCGCTCGGGGCATATTCGGCCGGCGTCCGGATGACCTGGCTGTAAATTCCGTGATTTTCCAGAAGCCGCTGCGCCTTATAGGCGTAGGTGATGGAGCGGAGCACGAGGAGAGCCCTGTCCATGCCCATCTCCCCCTTTCCTGATCAGATTCGGCAGCGCCTATCCTCAGTATATGTAGGGGAGGGGGATTTTGTTTCCGCGGGTGCTTTCCGAAAAACGGGCGGCATGAAGCCGCCCGCCTGAATTATTTCTGTTCCGCCACGATGACCCGAACCTTGCCGCCGGAGGAGCGGTCGGCATAGCAGGTCAGCTCATAGTCCGAACTGCCGGAGATGGTGGCGAGTGTGCTCTGGTAATAGTCGGAGCCGATCTTGACATAGACGGCCGCATTGTCCGCAATGGAGAGCGCCCCGCTTGCAGTGGAGGCGGTCAGGCCGTTGATCTGGGTTGCCGCGACCCGCCGGAGGGAGGTGGTCCCGGTGACCCGGCCGTTTTCAAAGGTGAAGGCGGCTCCGCCCCGGCTCACCGACGCCTCCGCGTCGAGGGTGACGGTCGACTGCTGGCCGTTCAGGAGATAGGTGACGGTGTGGCCGGTGATGACCTGCTCCGTCTCTTCGCCTTCTTCGCCGCCTTCCTCCCCGCTGCCGCCGCCTGATTCGGGGGACTCCTGGATGATGGGGGTGACCGAGAGGACGAGGCCGTAGCTGCCGACGCTGCCGGTCGCGTCTTTCAGGATGAGGATGTCGATCTGCCCGCTCGCGTTCAGGTGGTAGTAGAGGAGGTTGCGGGCGTTTAAGGTGACGCCGCCGAGGCTTGCCGAATAGACCCGGCCGTAGCTGCCGCTGTCCGCATAGTCGAGGATCTGCGCGTCGTCGGCGAGGGTGTAGCCGGCAACCTCGGTGCCGGCGTCATTGAAGGTCCCGCGCAGGGAGGATTTTTCCTCTTCGGTCAGGACGCCGCCGCTCACCCGGACGAGGTCGCCTTCGCGGAAGGCGTTTTCGGAGGAGACGGGGTAGCTGCGGAGGCTCCCGTCCGCGCAGACGACGTTTGCGGCATAGGAGTAGACCTCCCGGCCCGAGGCGTCGGTGTAGCTCGAGACGGTGACGCCGGTGACAACGCCCGCCGTTTCATCCTGGCTGGAGGAGGCGGCCGCTGTGTGGCTGCCGGAGAGGGCGAAGGCCGCCTTCCCGTCCCGGTCGAGCAGGAGGGTGACGGTGCTCCCGACCG
This sequence comes from Candidatus Merdivicinus faecavium, assembly GCA_018716285.1. Taxonomy (GTDB): domain Bacteria; phylum Bacillota; class Clostridia; order Oscillospirales; family Ruminococcaceae; genus Merdivicinus; species Merdivicinus faecavium. Next base: position 111,056 of record DVKD01000039.1, on the reverse strand, counting down.
AAATGCCGCCCAGGTTGGAGAGGGCATACGCGGCGCTTCCGGTCACCTCGTAGCTCTGCCCGGCCACTGTGACCGATGTGGGCGCGGAAGCGTCGGGCGACGCCGCGGTATAGGTGCCGATGACCCGGCTGCGGTAAGCCCAGACCGTCTGCATCCGTTCGTTGTAGTAGATCACGTCGTTTTCATCCAGGTCGGAGAAGGAGGCGCGGCTGCCGTTTAAGTAGACCACTGCCGGGCCGGTCGAGAAGGGGACGACATTTTCCACATTTTCGGTGCAGAGATAGGGCCCCTGAAGCGAATTGGAGACGACGGCGGTGTAGTCGACGCCGCCGGCAGCGGAGGCGATGCCCAGCTTGGCGGCATAGGTCTGCCCGTCTGAGGTTTTGGCGCTTAAGAGGTTGTCAAAAAGATCGGCGCATTCCCCGACCGAGAGGGTCTGCCCCTGGGTTTTGGAGATCCCGGCCAGCAGGCCCAGGGAGGATGCCTGCTCAAGCTTCGAAGCGGCCGTCCCGCCGCTGTAGCCGAGCAGGTTCAGCGCGGCGGAAACCGCCTCCTCGAGCAGGATGGCGTTATCCGGGCGGAAGGTGCCGTCCAGATAGCCGCTCATGGCGCCTTCCTGCACCACGGTGCTGATATAGCCCGCATAGCTGCTGCTATAGGGGACGTCGGAGAACGGGGAGGTTGAGGCGGTTGCTGAAACAGTGTCCAGGCGGCCCGAGACGGCCACCAGCATCCGGGCAAATTCCCCGCGGGTGGCGGCGTTGGTGTTTCCCTGGATGACCCCCATCGACTGGAGGGCGGAAAGCCCCGCGCTGTCAATGGCGGAAACCGGCGCGGCGCAGCCGACCGAGACGGCCGCCGCAAGTGCCAGGCAGAGGATCGTTTTGCGGTTCATAGGTAGGTTCCTCCTTGATTTAGTCGTAGTGAAGGGCGTCGATGGGGTTCAGGCGCGCCGCTTTGCGGGCGGGAAGGTAGCCGAAGACGACCCCGATCGCCACCGAGATGCCGAACGCCATGAGGATCGAGCCCGCGGTGGGGGCGACCGTCATGTCGACCTGCATCGCCGTGGCGATGACGGCGGTCGCGGCGGCGGAGAGCAGGTAGCCGAACAGGATCCCCAGGATGCCGCCGATGGCGCTGGTGACCCCCGCCTCAATGACAAACTGGAACAGGATGTCCCGCTGCCTGGCCCCCAGGGATTTGCGGATGCCGATCTCGCGGGTCCGCTCCGAGACCGAGACGAGCATGATGTTCATGATCCCGACGCCGCCGACCACAAGCGAGATGGCTGCGATGCCGGCCAGGACGGTGACGAGGATGTCGATCATCTGGTTCATGGTGTCGAGCATTTCGCTCATTGCGACGACGGTGTAGGCGCTGTCGTCCTGGTAGAATTCGTAAAGGGCCGACTCGATCGCGGCCTTGGCCGCGGTCACGCTGTCTTCATCCGCCGCGTTGAAGGTGTAGCTGGAGATGCTGCCCATGAAGGACATTTTCGCGGCGTTTGTGTAGGGGATCAGCACGAGGTTATCGGAGCCGGACTCGTCGGTGCTGTCGCTGATTTCGCTTAAGACGCCGACGACGGTGTAGGGGGTGCCGGAGATCCGGACCGTCTCCCCGACGGCGGCGCCGCCAAAGTATTCCCACGCGACATAGCTGCCGACGACGCAGACCTGCTCGCGGTTCAGGATATCCGTGTACTGGATCCCCCGCCCCTGGGCGACGGTATAGCCCCGGATGTCGAGGTAGTCCTCCCCGACGCCGGTGATGGAAGCGCTCAAACTGTCCCGCCCCACCTTGGCTTCCCCCATGACCGAGACGGTGGGGGTGACCGCGTCGAGGACGGCGGGATTTTCCTCCACCAGCGCGTACATCTCGTCGTCCGAGATGCTGCGGCTGCTGCCCCGCCCGGAAATGCTGACGGTGAGGGTGGTGGTGCCGAGGCTTGCGAACTGGTCGGCCATGTAAAGCTCCATCCCGTTGCCCAGGCCGACGATGGTGATGACGGCCGAGACGCCGATGATGATGCCGAGCATGGTTAAGAGGGAGCGCACCTTGCTGCTCCAGATGGATTTGAGGGCGAGGCGGAAGCATTGGAGAAAATTCATACCGTCCCCTCGCTTTCTTCCGCCTGGACCACCGCGCCCCTGCCGCCGGCGGGGCCGTCATAGACGACCTTGCCGTCCTCGAGGCGGATGATCCGCCCGGCGTGGGCGGCGATGCTGTTGTCATGGGTGATGAGGACGATGGTGTTGCCCGCACGGTGGAGCTCCTCTAAAAAGGCGAGGACCTCCCGCCCGGTTTTGGAGTCGAGCGCCCCGGTCGGCTCGTCGGCCAGGATGACCGAGGGGTCGCCCGCCAGCGCACGGGCGATAGAGACTCGCTGCTGCTGCCCGCCGGAGAGCTGGGAGGGGTAGTTTTTGAGCTTGGAGGAGAGGCCGACCCGTTCAAGGGCGGCCTTGGCCCGTTCCGCCCGCTTGGCGGCGCGGACACCGCCGTAGAGGAGGGGGAGCTCGACGTTTTCGAGGACGTTCAGCTTCGGAATGAGGTTATACTGCTGGAAGATGAAGCCGAGGGTCCGGTTGCGGAGGGCGGCGAGCTGGTTGTCGGTCATCCGGCCCACATCCTCCCCAGCCAGCAGGTACTGGCCGCTCGTCGGGATGTCGAGGCAGCCGATGATGTTCATGCAGGTCGACTTGCCCGAGCCGGACTGGCCGACGATGGCGAGAAATTCCCCCTTCCTTACGGTGAAGGAGACCCCGTCGACCGCCCGGACCGTTTCGTCGCCCATCTGGTAGAGCTTATAGACGTCCCGGAATTCGATGAGGGGGACTGCGGGAGAGAGGGTGTCTTGCTGCGACATCATCGTCCCCCCATTCCGCCGCCCGGGCCGCCTCCGCCGGCGGGCATCCCCTCGCCGGGCGAGATGGTGACGGCGCCGCCGAAGCCGCCCATCTCCATGCCGCCCATCATATCGAAGGAGCCGCTGTACGCGCTGCCGGCGCTGCCCATATAGGCGATCTCATCCCCTTCGGAGAGGCCGGATAAGATCTCGATATAGTCGCCGTCGCTGACGCCGAGGGTCACTTCGACGTAGACGTAGCCCTCAGGGGCGTCACCCGCCGCGGCGCCGGATTCCTCCTGTGCGGCCAGGGCGGCCTTTCCGGTTTCGCTCTCTGTGCTGACTAGGACCCGGTTGCCCCGCTCTACGGCGCCGGCCGGGACGGTGAGCACCTGCTCGGCCGATTCGATGACGATCTGGGCATCGACATTCATCCCGGGGAGGAGGCCGTCCGTCTCGTCGATGCGGATGGTGACCGGGTAGGTGGTCACGCCGCCGGAGGTGGTGCCCTGGACGCTGATGGCGGTCACTTCGCCCTCATAGGTCTGCCCCTCGACCGCGTCGGCGGTGATGGTGACCCTCTGCCCGACCTCAATGTCGCTGATGTCCAGCTCGTCGACGTTTAAGGTCATGGTCAGGTAGGAGAGATCGTAGATGGTGCAGAGGGTGCCGGCGCTGCTGCTGCCGAGCGTGTCGCCCGCCTTGTAGTTTTTCTGGATAACGGTGCCCGCGATGGGGGAGGTGATCTGGTAGTTGTCAAGCTGCTCCTGGGCGTTTTCGAGCGAAAGCTGGGCGTTTTCGAGGGAGATCTCGCTGTTGCGCAGCGATTCGGAGAGTTCGTCGCTCTCCAGGGTCAGGATGGTCCCGCCCTCGTTCACCCAGCTGCCTTCGTCCGCCGTGACCGAGACGACCGTGCCGGAGGCTTCGGCGGTGATCGTCTCCTCCGCCTTGTAGGAAAAGGTCCCCGCGGAATTGCAGGCGATGCCGTTTACAACGGCGGTGGCGGAGGTGTCCGCCGCGATGGCGCCGGGATTGGCCGCCTCAATGGTGACATAGCGGACGATCATCCCGCCGGAGAGGATTTCATCCGCGCCGCTCACCTTGGTGACCGTCCCGGAGAGGGTCTCGAAGCTGCCGTCTACCGTGATCGAAGCCGTATCCCCCGCGGAAATCGCAGCCGCGTCGGCCGCGTTGAAGGGGATGCGGAGAACGACTGTCGTGCTGTCCCGCAGCGAACCGAGCTGCTGCCCGGCCTGCACCTCGTCCCCCGGCTCGACGTCCAGGGAAATGACCGTGCCGGAGGCGGGGGCGGTGACATTGAGGTTTTCGAGGCTTTCCAGCGCCCTGTCGTAGTTCATCTGCGCCTGCTCAAGGGAGAGCTCGGCCTGGTCGATGGAGTTCTGGGCGTTGTCGGTGTCGATGGTGTAAAGGGCCGCGCCCTCCTCCAGGACGTCGCCCTCCTCAAAAGGCGCCTCCAGGATCTCGCCGCTCACCAGGGCGGTGACATTGTAGGAATCGGCGGGCTCCAGCGTGCCGGAATAGGAGAGCTCGTCGGTGATATCCCGTCGGGAGACGGTCTCGTACTGATAGACCGCCTCGGACATCGCCTGCCGGTTTTGGTTCTGCGGCAGGCAGGCGCGCAGGATGAGCGCGGCGGCCAAAACCGCGATCAGCGCGATGATAATCCACTTGATCCAGCGCTTTTTCCGTTTGGGGGCAGTTGGGACGGGCGGCGGAGATGCCGGATCCGCCGCGCTGCTCCTTCCGTGCTTGAATAAATCCATAATGTCTCTCCTTTGGGCAGATGCGGCAGCAGCCGTCCTGCCGAATTTTCACAGCCGTCATTATAAGGGGAAAATGTGACGGGATTCTGAACATTCGCAATGCAAACGGTGAAAATTTCCGGAAAGGCCGGCAAAACGCTTCCCTTTTGCCCAAAAATCAGGTATGATAGAGACAGAGCGGTGCGATTTCCGCAAAAAATTCTGCAAGAGGTGAAAAAAATGGCATTTGTCAAGGAAAAAGGGAGCTTTTTGAGCGCGGACGGCAAAACCGCCGCAGCCTGCTATTTTTACCGCCCCGCGGAGGGGCGTCCCTGCGGGGTGGTGCAGATCTCCCACGGGATGTGCGAGTATCTCGAGCGGTACGAGGAGTTCGCGGCATTCCTCTGCGAGGCGGGCTTTGTGGTCTGCGGCAACGACCATCTTGGCCACGGGCGGACGGCGGCCCCTTCCGAGCGCGGCTTTTTCGCCGAACGGGACGGCGATTTTCTGCTGGTTGAGGACCTCCACCGGATGACCAAGCTTGCCAAGGAGCGCTTCCCGGATGCGCCGTATTTCCTGTTCGGGCACTCGATGGGGTCGTTCATTGCGCGGCGGTATCTTGTCCGGTACGGGGAGGAGCTGGACGGCGCGGTCATCTGCGGGACGGCCGGGAGCAATCCCGCGGCAAAGGCGGGCTCCCGCGCCGCCGCCTTCATAGCCGCCTGCCGGGGCAGCCATTACCGCAGCGGTCTACTCGAGAAAATGGCCTTCGGGGCCTACAACCGCCGGTTCCCCGCCGAGGAGGGCCCGCACGCCTGGCTGTCCCGCGACCGGAACATCGTCCGGCGGTACGACGCTGACCCGCTTTGCAATTTCCGCTTCACCGCGGCCGGATTCCGGGACCTGCTCGCCCTCCTGTGGAGCGTTTCGGGGCCGCGCTGGGCCCAGCGGGTGCCGAAAGAACTGCCCATCCTGCTGACGGCGGGGGAGGAGGATCCGGTCGGCTCCTTCGGCAAGGGGGTGCGGGAGGTGGACAGTCTCCTCCGGGAGGCGGGCGTGCGCGACCTGACCATGCGCCTGTATCCCGGCGCGCGGCACGAAATCCTCAACGAAATAAACCGCCGGGAAGTTTACGCCGACATCCTTGACTGGTTGTCCAAACGGTGCGGCAGGACAGGAACTGTGTAAGTGTTTTTATATCAAATACAGTTTGCTTTTGTACGTGTACATTCTGTCCAAAAAGGAGGAAGAAAATGGCCGGAATATCGTGACGGCAAAGGCTTGCAAAACAGGTGAAAATTCGGTATACTGATTACTATAACGACAAAGTTGCCGCGAAAGGAAGGATTCTCATGTACCAAGATCTGATGGACACCATCGGCTTTGTTGCGGGTAGCGACCCGGAGGTTGCAGAGGCGATGGGCTTGGAGCTCAAGCGCCAGCGCCGCAATATCGAGCTGATCGCCAGCGAGAATATCGTCTCTCCCGCCGTCATGGCTGCGATGGGGACGGTCCTCACCAATAAATATGCCGAGGGCTATCCCGGAAAGCGCTACTACGGCGGCTGCCAGGATGTCGACATCGTCGAGGAGATTGCCCGCAGGCGCGCATGCGAGCTGTTCGGCGCGGATCACGCGAATGTGCAACCCCACTCCGGCGCGCAGGCGAACCTTGCCGTCTATTTCGCCCTCTTGAAGCCCGGCGACACCGTACTCGGCATGAATCTCGCCCACGGCGGCCATCTGACCCACGGCTCCCCGGTCAATATGTCGGGCAGCTACTACAACTTTATCCCCTACGGCATCAACGACGAGGGCTTCATCGATTATGAGAAGCTGATGGAGCAGGCGATGGAAGTGAAGCCCAAGCTCATCGTCGCGGGCGCCTCCGCCTACCCCCGCGCCATTGATTTTGCGAAGTTCCGCGAGATCGCCGACGCCTGCGGCGCCTACCTGATGGTGGATATGGCCCACATTGCCGGCCTTGTCGCGGGCGGGCAGCATATGAACCCCGTCCCTTATGCCGACGTCGTCACCACGACCACCCACAAGACCCTCCGCGGCCCCCGCGGCGGCATGATCCTCTGCAAGGAATCCCTGGCCAAGGCGATCGACAAGGCGGTCTTCCCCGGGACCCAGGGCGGCCCGCTGATGCACATCATCGCCGCCAAGGCCGTCTGCCTGGGCGAGGCCCTCAAGCCGGAATTCAAGGATTACGCCAAACGGGTCGTCGAGAACGCCCAGGCGCTGGCCGGGGGGCTTTGCAAACGCGGCTTCCAGCTCGTTTCGGGCGGCACCGACAACCACCTGATGCTGGTCGACCTGCGCAGCTTTGCCATCACCGGCAAAGAGCTGGAGAAGAAGCTCGACGAAGTCTATATCACCGTCAACAAGAACGCCATCCCCAACGACCCGCAGAGCCCCTTCATCACCAGCGGCATCCGGATCGGCACCCCTGCCGCCACCACCCGCGGCTTTGACACCGCCGATATGGACGTCATCGCCGACTGCATCTACCGCACCGCCGCCGATTTCGAGGGCACGCAGGACGCTGTCCGCGCCGAGGTCGAAGCGCTGTGCGCAAAGCACCCGCTGTACGAGTAATGCGCCGCTCACAATATAAAAAGGAACCGCCCGGGATCTTTCCCGGGCGGTTTTGTGCATATGCGGGGGCAGCATACGCGCCTCCGCATATGCTGGGGCGGGGTTAGCAGCAGCCGCAGTTGTTGCCGCAGTCGTTGCAGCCGCAGTTATTGCCGCAGCCGCAGCCGTTGTTGCTGTTGGCGCCGCATCCGCAGCAGCAGATGAGGAGCAGGATGACGATGATGATCCAGCAGCAGTTGCCGCCAAAGCCGAAATTGTTCATACAGGTGAACCTCCTTTGATTGATGTATCCCATACTATGAGGAGGCCCCCGAATGTGTTACCCATTTCCAGCGGCAGGATGTCCCGATTTTGGGCGGCAAAAAGGGCGGCCCGGTTGCGGCAAAAAAGCCACAGCGGCCGCCCTTCCCAATGAAGGAAGTGCCATAAACGCGCGAGCGCTTATGCGTTTTCTTCAATGTATTTTACGATATCGCCGACGGTCTTGATGTTCTCAACCTGGTCGTCGGGGATCTCAACGCCGAACTCATCCTCGAGGGACATGACAAGGTCAACGACGTCCAGGGAATCTGCGCCGAGGTCTTCGGTGATCGAAGCCTCCAGGGTGACCTTTTCCTCTTCAACATCCAGCTGATCCACCAGAATGGTGCGGACTTTCTCAAATACCATGAGATTTGCCTCCTTCTAAAATGATACTGTGAGATTTATTATAACACAAACGGTTATAATCCATGAGTCAATCGGCCGAATTGGTAATTTCTTCAAATTCTCCGATTTTTCTGAATTTATTATACCGTGCTTCCAGCAGATTTGCAACACTTTTTTGCGTAAAAATGCGCAGACTTTCCAAAATTGTGTCAGCAATGTTCTCTGCCATGAGCTGCGGGTTGGTGTGAGCCCCTCCGGGGGGCTCCGGGATGATGCCGTCGCAGACACCGAGAGCGGTCAGATCCTCGGCGGTGATGCGCAGCTTTTCGGCGGCCTCCTTTTCCTTGGAGGCGTCCTTCCAGAGGATGCTGGCGCAGCCGCGGGGGGAGATGGCGCTGTAAACGGCGTTTTCGAGCATATAGAGGGCGTCGCAGACGCCGAGCGCCAGCGCGCCGCCCGAACCGCCTTCGCCCAGCACGATGGAGATGACCGAGGTTTTGAGCCGGCTGAATTCGAGCAGGCATTCCGCGATCGCCCGGCCCTGTCCCCGCTCCTCGGCTGCGACGCCGCAGAAGGCGCCGGGGGTGTCGATGAAGCAGATGACCGGCCTGTGGAACTTCTCGGCCTGCTTTGCGAGCCGCAGCGCCTTGCGGTAGCCCTCCGGGTGGGGGGAGGCGAAGTTGGTGCGGCGGTTTTCCTCGAGGTCGCGGCCCTTGACCTGGCCGATGACGGTGACAGGGAAACCGCTTATCTTGCCGATGCCGCCGAGGATGGCGGGGTCGTCTCCGAAATAGCGGTCGCCGTGCATTTCATAAAACTCGTCAAAGATCATGGGGATATAATCGTTGACGGTCGGACGGTTTTTGTGGCGGATGAGCTCGATGCGCTCCCATGCAGTCAGTTCATTCATGGCTGGTACCCTCCGCTTGGTTGAGATGAAGCTTCAAGAGCTTGGAAATGGTCCGCCGCATATTGACCCGGCTGACGATCATGTCCACAAAGCCGTGCTCGAGCAGGAATTCCGCCGACTGGAAATCGTCGGGCAGGTGCTGCTTGATGGTGCTCTCGATAACCCGCCGCCCGGCAAAGCCGACGAGGACCTTCGGCTCGGCGATGATGATATCGCCCAGCGATGCGAAGGACGCTGTGACGCCGCCTGTCGTGGGGTCGGTGAGGACGGTGATGTAAAGGAGTCCCGCGTCGGAATGGCGGGCGACGGCGGCCGAAGTCTTGGCCATCTGCATGAGGGAGAGGATCCCCTCCTGCATCCGCGCGCCGCCCGAAGCGGCGAAGAGGACGACCGGCAGCCGTTTTTCGGTCGCGCGCTCAAAGGCGCGGGTGATCTTTTCCCCGACGACCGAACCCATCGAGGCCATCATGAAGTGGGAATCCATCACCGCGATGACGCAGCGGCGGGTGCGGATGGTGCATTCGCCGGTCAGGACGGCGTCGTTTAAGCCGGTCGATTCGCGGGCGGCCGCGAGCTTTTCGTCATACCCTTCGAACTCCAGCGGGTTTTTGGAGATAAGGCCGGCGTCGTATTCGACGAAGCTTCCCTTGTCGACCGTAATCTCGAGCCGCTCCCGCGCGGAAATGCGGGAATGGTAGGAACAGGCGGAGCAGACCTTCATGGCCGCCTTGTACTCGTCCATAAACATGACGTTCTGGCAGCGGGGGCATTTGAAGAGCAGGTCGCTCGGGATGTTGGAGCGGACCGGACCGCCGCTTTTACTGTCGTAATCAAGCCGGGACTTGACGACCTTGAATAAATCTTCCAGCATAAATGTACCTCAGCCTTTCCATACAGAATGGGGGCCCCGGTCAGGGCTTCTGGGGGAAGAGGTCCCTGCGCCGGGTCAGGAAGCCGATGTCATAGCGGGCTGCTTCCACATCGGCGTCTTTTATTAAGTTTAACTGAAAATCGATGTTGGTGTCAACCCCTTCCACCAAAAATTCTGCCAGCGCCCACTTCATTTTCATCAGCGCCTCGGCGCGGGTGGGGGCGTAGACGATGAGCTTGGCGATCATCGAGTCGTAGTAGGGAGGGATCTCGCAGCCCTGGTACATGGCCGAGTCGATGCGGACGCCGGGACCGCCGGGCATGTGCAGGCTCTCGATCCGGCCGGGGCAGGGACGGAAATCGAGGGCGGGGTTTTCGGCGTTGATCCGGCACTCGATGGCGTGGCCGGTCATCTTCACATTTTCCTGGCGGATGGAGAGCGGCTCCCCGGCCGCGATGCGCAGCTGGGTCTTGACGAGGTCGATGCCGGTCACCAGCTCGGTGATGGGGTGCTCGACCTGGATGCGGGTGTTCATCTCCATGAAGTAGAACTCTTCGCCCGAGAGGAGAAATTCGACGGTGCCGACGTTGCGGTATCCGCAGGCCGCGGCTGCCTTGACCGCCGCAGCGCCCATCTTTTCCCGCAGGGCGGGGGTCATAATGGGGCAGGGGCACTCCTCGATCATCTTCTGGTTGCGCCGCTGCAAAGAGCAGTCGCGCTCGCCTAAGTGGAGGATGCTGCCGTAGTTGTCGGCGACGACCTGGATCTCGACATGGCGGGGATCGACAATGAACTTCTCAAGGTACAGCCCGTCGTTGCCGAAAAAGCTGCCCGCCTCCTGCCTGGCGGCGAGGATAGCGCTCTCAAGCTGTTCTTCGGTGTCCACCCGGCGGATGCCGCGCCCGCCGCCGCCGGCGGAAGCCTTGACCATGACGGGGTAGCCGATCTCGCGGGCGATTTCCTTCGCCTCGCTCAAGGTGGCAATCTCCCCGTCCGAGCCGGGCACGACCGGGACGCCGGCCGCCTTCATGGTCGCCTTGGCCTCGGCCTTATCCCCCATCCGCTCCATCGCGGAGGGCGGGGGGCCGATGAAGGTGATGCCGCATTTTTCGCACATCCGGGCAAACCCCGCGTTTTCCGAGAGGAAGCCGAAGCCGGGGTGGATGGCCTCGGCGCCGGTCAGCTCGCAGGCCGCGAGGATGGCCTTGATGTTCAGGTAGCTGTCAGCCGTCCTGGGCGGGCCGATGCAGATGGCCTCGTCGGCGATCTGGGCGTGAAGGGCGGAGCGGTCGGCCTCCGAGAAGACGGCGACCGTCGCGATGCCGAGCTCCCGGCAGGCGCGGATGATCCGGACCGCGATCTCGCCCCGGTTTGCAATCAGTACTTTCCGAAACATGGTTTACGCCCCCAGCACCGAGGAAAATTCCGCCGTGGCGATCTTTTTGCCGTCGACGGTGGCGACGCCCTTGCAGAAGCTGACGCCGTGGACCGTCTTGATCACCTCGACCTCGAGGGTGAGGGTGTCCCCGGGGCCGGCCTTGCCGCGGAAGCGGGCTTTGTCAATGCCGGCGAAGAAGGCGATTTTCCCCTTGTTTTCGGGGAGGCAGAGGGCGCATACGGCGCCGGTCTGGGCGAGCATCTCGATGGTCAGGACGCCGGGCTGGACCGGTTCCTGGGGGAAATGCCCCTTGAACCAGAACTCGTCGGGCTTCAGATATTTTTTCGCCACAGCCCGGACGCCGGGCGTAAGCTCCACCACCTCGTCGATGAGGAGGAAGGGGTCGCGGTGGGGGATGATCTCTTTGATTTGCTCCAGATTGAGAACGGACATGGGAAATGCCCCCTTTCTTATTCGATGATGAGGATCGGCTGGCCGTATTCGACCGGCTGGCCGTCCTGGACGAGGATCTTTTTGACGGTGCCGTCAAATTCGCTCTGGATCTCGTTCATGAGCTTCATGGATTCGATAATGAAGAGGACGTCGCCCTTTTTCACAGCCTTCCCCTCGGTGACAAAGGGGGCTTTATCGGGGGCGGGGGCGGCGTAGAAGGTGCCGACGATGGGGGATTTGACGGTGTTGCCGGAAATCTCCTCCGTTTTGGGGGCGGGAGCGGCCGCGCCGGCGGCGGGAATGACCGCGGCGGGGATGTTTTCGCCCTGGACGAGGATCTCCTTCTGCTCCGCCTTGAGGGTCAGGGAGAAGTCGCCGTCCTGCACCTTTAAGGCGGTGAGGCCGGTCGCGGACATTTTTTCCATCAGCTCCTTGATTTCGGAGACTGTCAGTTTGAGCTCGGACATACAGGCACTTCCTTTCGGGTCAATCCCGGTATTTTTTGAGGCAGAGGGTGGCGTTGTGGCCGCCGAAGCCGAGGGAGTTGGAGAGGGCGGCGTTCAAGTCAGCCTTGCGCGGGCCTTCCGGGACGCAGTCGAGGTCGCACTCCTCGTCGGGAACCTTGTAGCCGAGGGTCTGGGGGATGACGCCGCTTTCGAGGGCGAGGGCGGTGATGATCGCCTCGACCGCGCCCGCCGCGCCGAGCATGTGCCCGGTCATCGACTTGGTGGAGGAGACGGGGGTCTTCGCCGCGTGCGCGCCGAGGGCCTTTTTGACGGCGATGGTCTCGTACCGCTCGTTGATGGGGGTGGAGGTGCCGTGGGCGTTGACGTAATCGATCTCTTCAGCGGTCAGTCCGGCCTCCTCAAAGGCGAGCTGCATGGCCTTGGCGGCCGCTTCGCCGTCCGGGGCGGGGCTGGTGATGTGGTAGGCGTCGCCGGTCGCGCCGTAGCCCGCAATTTCGGCGTAGATGTGCGCGCCGCGGGCCTTGGCGTGCTCGAGCTCCTCAAGGACGAGCATCCCGGCCCCCTCGCCCATGACGAAACCGTCCCGCTCCTTGTCGAAGGGGATGGAGGCGCGGTCGGGGTCGGCGGAGGTGGAGAGGGCGCCCATATTGTGGAAGCCGGCGGCTGCGAACTTGGTGACCGAAGCTTCCGCGCCGCCGGTGACGCAGGCGTCGAGGTAGCCGTTTTTGATCTGGCGGAAGGCCTCGCCGACGGCGTGGGAGGAGGTGGCGCAGGCGGTGACGGGGGCGAAGTTTACCCCCTTGAAGCCGGTGCGGATGGAGATCATCCCCGCGGCCATGTTGCTGATGAGCATGGGGATGAAGAAGACCGAGACCCGCTTGCTGCCCTTCTGCTCAAATTTGGCGTACTCTTCCTCAAAGGTCTGGATGCCGCCGATGCCGCTGCCGACGATAACGCCGACCCGGTAGGGGTCGAGGTCCTTCAGGTCGGAGCCGCAGTCGTCCATCGCCTGTTTGGCGGCGCAGAGGGCGTACTGGCAGTAGCGGTCGGTGCGCCGCTGTTCTTTTTTATCGACGACGGGGGCGGGGTCGAAATCCTTGACCTGGGCGGCGAGCTTCACCTCGATATCCGAGGTGTCGAAGGAGGTGATGGGGGCGATGCCGTGTTTTCCGGCGAGGATGTTTTCCCACATGGTTTTCGGATCGTTGCCAACAGGGGTGATGGCGCCGATGCCGGTAATGACAACTCTTCTCATGAAAGCCCTCCCGTCACATCGACATGCAGCCGGAGACCTCGAGGACCTGCCCGGTCACATAGGAAGCCTTGTCCGAGGCGAAGAAGGCGACAGCGTTGGCGATGTCCTGCGGCTCGCCGAAGCGTTTGAGGGCGATCCGCTCGATGATGGCCTCCTTGTACTTTTCATCCAGCACGTCGGTCATGGGGGTGCGGACAAAGCCGGGGGCGACGGCGTTGACGGTAATGCCGCGGGAGCCGAGCTCCTTGGCGGCGGTCTTGGTCATGCCGATGATGCCGGCCTTGGCGGCGGAGTAGTTCATCTGGCCGGCGTTGCCGTAGATGCCGGCGACCGAGGAGATGTTGATGATGCGGCCGCTCTTCTGGCGGATCATGACGCCGCTCGCGTGGCGCATCATGTTGAAGACGGATTTGTAGTTTACGTTGGTGACGGCGTCAAAATCCTCCTCCTTCATCCGGGCGAGGAGGCCGTCGCGGGTGATGCCGGCGTTGTTGACCAGCACGTCCAGCGAGCCGAAGCGCTCCTTGACCGCCTTGACCATCTCGCCGCAGGCGGCAAAATCCGAGACGTCGCAGAGGAAGCACTCGGCTTCGACGCCGTGGGCGCGGCAGGCCTCGGCGGTCTGGATGCCGCCGTTTTCAAGCTCTCGCTCGCCGCGGCAGTTGATCGCAACGTTGAAGCCTTCCGAGGCCAGCGTGACGGCAATGCAGGCGCCGATACCCTGGGAAGCGCCGGTAATTAACGCGGTTTTAGCCATATTTCTGATACTCCTTTGTGAAAACGGTGTGGTTTTCCTGTTATTTTGTATATTCTGCGGCTTTGGCGCGGAGCAGCTGCTCGGCCTCGCCGAAGATGTCGGTGATGATTTTGGCGCAGGGACGGATCTCTTTGATCATGCCGGCGATCTGGCCCGCCATGAAGCTGCCGTTTTCCTTGTCGCCGTCCTTGACGGCCCGGCGGAGGGAGCCGATGGTCATGCTCTCGATCTCGTCGAAGGAAGCGCCTTCCCGTTCCCGCTCGACCACCTTCTTGGTGTAGCGGTTTTTGATCTGGCGGACCGAGGCGACGCCGCAGATCTGGCCGGTGACGGCCGAGTCGGTGTCCTTGGCGCCCAGGACCAGCTCCTTGTAGTTCGGGTGGATCTGGCATTCCTCGGAGGCTAAGAAGACGGTTCCCATCTGGATGCCTTCGGCGCCCAGCATGAGGGCGGCGGCCAGGCCCCGCCCGTCGGCGATGCCGCCCGCGGCGATGACCGGGATGGAGACGGCGTCCACGACCTGCGGGACCAGGCACATGGTGGTCGTCTGGCCGATGTGGCCGCCCGACTCGCAGCCTTCCGCGATGACGGCGTCCGCGCCGGCCCGCTCCATCCGCCGGGCGAGGGCGACCGACGGCACGACCGGGATGACCTTGACGCCGGCCGCTTTCCAGGCTTCCATATACTTGCCGGGGTTGCCGGCGCCGGTGGTGACGATCTTAACCCCCTCCTCGACGACGATTTTGGCGAGGTCGTCGGCGTTGGGGCTCATGAGCATGATGTTTACGCCGAAGGGCTTGTCCGTCAGGGCCTTGGCCTTGCGGATCTCCTCCCGGATCACTTCCGCCGGGGCGGAGCCGCCCGCGATGAGGCCGACGCCGCCCGCATTGGAGACGGCTGCGGCCAGGGTGGATTCGGCGACCCACGCCATGCCGCCCTGGAGGACGGGGTACTCGACGCCGAGCAGATCGGTAATTCTGGTTTTCATATCAAATCAAGTCCTTTCTCTCAATACTCAAAGACCGCGCCGCCGTAGACGAGGCCCGCGCCGAAGCCGACGACGCAGAGCTTCTGTCCGCGCTGGATGCGGCCGTCCCGGACCGCCTCGTCGAGGGCGATGGGGATGCAGGCGGAGGAGGTGTTGGCCCGGTCCGCGATGTTGCAGATGGTCTTCTCCATCGGGAATTTCAGGGCGCTCACTGCGGTCTGGATGATCCGGATGTTGGCCTGATGGGGGACGAGCCAGTCGAGCTCATCCGGCTCGATGCCGTATTTGGCGCAGGCTTCCCGCACCGCCTTTGGCATGGCGGTCACGGCGAATTTGTAGACCTTCTGCCCGTCCATATAGAGGGTGCCGGGCTTCGCCTCGGCGAAGCCGTCGCAGGAGGCAACGGAGCGGGTCTCGACGAAGGGGACGTCGTTTTCCGGGTAGCGGGCGAAGAGGGTGCAGGCCCCGGCGCCGTCGGTCCCGAAAGCCGCCGCAAAGGGCGCGTCCGAGTCCTCGAGGACGACCGCCCCCGCGCCGTCCCCGAAGAGGACGCAGGTGCTGCGGTCGGCGTAGTTTGTGATCTGCGAAAGCTTTTCGGAAGAGATGACCATCACCCGGCGCATCCCGTCGCGCAGGTAGAGCCGCGCGGCGTCAAGACCGAAAACAAAGCCCGCGCAGGCGGCGTTTAAGTCCATCGCGAGGGCGTTTTTGGCTCCGATTTTACCCTGCACGACGCAGGCGAGGGAAGGGGTCGCGTAGTCGGACGAGACCGTCGTGCAGAGAATGAGGTCGAGGTCAAGGGGGGAAAGCCCCGCGCTTTCAAGGGCGCGTTCGGCTGCCGCCGCGGCCATCTCAAAGTTCGCCCCGTCGTGCAGGCGGCGGCGCTTGATGCCGGAATGCTTGACGATCCATTCGTCCGAGGTGTCGACAAATTTCGTGAATTCTTCGTTTTCAACCACCCGTTCGGGCACGAAGGAACCCGTTCCCAAAATTCTGATTCCCATCTTCCATTCCTTTCTGTTCCGTGTGGCCCCTGTGCCGGCAAAGAAACTCTTGCAAAAAGGGCGCAGATTTGTTATAGTGAAAGAGGTAACATTTCCCGCCCGCGGGGCGGAAAGGGCAAACGGCGCCTCTTTATCTGTATCTTATTGTACCGATTTGTTACCGGTTTGTCAACAAGCAAACCTCTTCCGCGGCCGGCTTTGCAGAATACGCAGGGGAAATTTAACGAAAAAGTAACAAATTAAGCCAAAAAACTGCTCGAATTGTGCCGATTGCAAATTCCGTTTTCCGCAAGTTTTACCAGCTGCAAATTTCACTTCAGAAAGGACGTTTTTTATGAACGCACTCCTGTTTTCCGGACAAGGCTCCCAGAAGCCGGGCATGGCGGCGGAGCTGACCGAGCGCTCCCATGCTGCGCGGGCCGTTTTCGAGACGGCTTCGGCTGTCCTCGGATACGACCTGCTCGCCCTCTGCCGCGACGGCTCCGCCGGGGAGCTCGCCGCCACCGAGGTGGCCCAGCCCGCCATCATGGCGGCGTCGCTCGCGGCGTTTGCCTGCCTTAAGGAGGCCGGCGTGCCCTTTTCGGCTGTAGCGGGGCACTCGCTCGGCGAATACGCCGCGATGGTCGCCTCCGGGATGCTTTCGATGGAGGAAGGCTTTGCTCTCATCAAGCTGCGTGCCGAAGCGATGGGCCGCTGCGCCGCGCAGGCGGGCGGGACGATGGCCGCCATCCTCGGCTCGGACGAGGAAACGGTCGCCGCCGTCTGTGAAAAGACCTCCGGATACGTCGTCCCGGTCAACTTCAATTCCCCCGCCCAGACGGTCGTCGCCGGGGAGAAGGACGCGGTCGCCGCGGTCTCCGAAACCTTTGCCGGGATGGGCAAAAAGGCGGTGCCGCTCGCGGTCGCCGCAGCCTTCCACTCCAAGCTCATGCAGCCCGCCGCCGACGAGTTTTACGAGGGGGCGAAAGCTTTTGCCTTCAAAGAGCCGGAGGTGGACTTCTATTCGAACCTCTCCGGCGAAAAACTCACCGATTTTTCGGACATGCCCGCCCGTCTCGCGCGGCACATCGTTTCGCCCGTCCTCTTTACCAAAGAGCTCGCCGCCATGCAGGCGGCCGGGGCGGACGCCTTCTTCGAGTGCGGCCCCGGCAAGGTCCTGACCGGCCTTGTCAAAAAGACCCTCAAGGGGGTCACGGCCCTGAACGTCGAGGACGCAAAAACCCTCGACAAGGCGCTGGAGGCCGCCGGCTGCGCCGCCCTGTAACCACTGTATCGCGCTTCCTTTCTTAAATAAAATCAAAATCAGGAGGTCATCATCATGAAAGCCATGAAACTGAATCCCGCGTTCAAGGACTATCTCTGGGGCGGCACAAAGCTCCGCGACGAGTACGGCAAAAAATGCGACTTCGACAAGGTCGCCGAGAGCTGGGAGCTCTCCTGCCACAAGGACGGCAATTCGGTCATCGCGGACGGTGAATTCGCCGGCATGACCCTCGCCGCCTACGTCGAGCAGGAGGGGAAGGGCGTCCTGGGGACCGACTGCGCGAAGTTCGAGAACTTTCCCATCCTCATCAAGCTCATCGACGCCAAGGATAACCTCTCCGTCCAGGTCCACCCCGACAACGAGTACGCCCTCCGGGTGGAAGGGGAGTACGGCAAGACCGAGATGTGGTATATCGTCGACTGCGAGCCGGGCGCCTCGCTGCTCTACGGCTTCACCCATGAGATCTCCAAGGAGGAGTTCAAGGAGCGGATCGAGAACAACACCCTCCTCGAGGTGACCAACCGGGTCGAGGTCCATCCCGGCGATATGTTCTTCATCGACGCGCGGACCCTCCACGCCATCGGCAGCGGCATCCTCATCGCCGAGATCCAGCAGAACTCCAACACGACCTACCGCGTCTACGACTACGGCCGGGTCGGCGCGGACGGCAAGACCCGCCCGCTTCACATCGAAAAGGCGCTGGACGTCACCCGTCTCACCCCGCCCATCCGCCCGGTCGGCGCGCAGGGCAGCCCCGAGCAGAAGGAGGGCTATACCTCCACCCTGCTCGCTTCCTGCGAGTATTTCACCGTCCATGAGCTGGAGGTCGCGGAGAAGGCGGCCCTCTGCGCGGACGAAACCTCCTTCCAGTCCCTCCTCGTTTTGGACGGCAGCCTGACCCTCGAGATGGGCGGCGAGACTATGCCCATCGGCAAGGGGGAGAGCGTCTTTATCCCCGCCGGAGCGGGCGATTACCTGCTGACCGGCAAGGCGAAACTCCTCGTCACCCGCGTCTGATGTCCGAACTTTACGCGCGCATTTACGAGATTGTGCGCTCCATCCCGCCCGGGAAGGCGGCGACCTACGGGCAGGTCGCCCTTCTGGCGGGAAATCCGCGGCTTTCCCGGGTGGTGGGGTATGCGCTCCACGTCGCCCCGGAAGGGGTGCCCTGCCACCGGGTCGTCGACCGGATGGGGCGGACAGCCGCCGCTTTCCGGCAGTATGGGGACGACATGCAGCGCCGGCTGCTCGAAGAGGAGGGCGTTTCCTTCACTCCGGACGGCCGGGTCGACCTTGCCGTCTCCGGCCTGCGCATCGCCGGATGATTCGCCGCGGCTGCGCAGAGACGCTTGTCTGAAAATGAATAGGCGCGGTCTCCTTCCGGGGGCTGCGCCTTTTTTCATCCTGCGGAAAAATGCGGCGAACCGCAGCGAAAGCGGCCCCGAAGCGGCTTCATTTTGCGTCCTGCACCGATCCCTCCTCTTTTCCATAGAATAATGCAGCAGAATTGCTTCTGCGCATGTATGGAAAGGAGGAATGCACATGTCCAATCAGAGCGGATGCGGGAAAGACAGCCTTGCCGCCCTCGCGGAGGCCTGCGGCCTCTCGGCCGAGGCGTTGAGCGGCTGCGGCTTCGGTCAGCAGTCTGCGTCCTGCGGCGCCGAACCGACAGCCGCCCATCAGGAGTGGCAGAGGCTCTGCGGCTGCCAGGCGGAAAGCTGCGGCTCTAACCGCAATGGGAATTGCCATTGCAATTCCTGCCGTAACTGTGATTGCAGCTGCGCATGCGGATGTGGCTGTAACTGCGGCAGCGGCGCCCAGCTCGTCAGCAGCGACGCTTTTGATCCCAGCCTGATGGCGGCGGACGGCAATACGGTCTCCTGCGTCAGCAGCTCGGTCTCTCCGAGCGCCGACTGCGACGACCCGGACGTCCCGGTCCTCAACGCCTGCTGCGAAAAGAGCCACAAATGCCGGCTCTGCTGCGACCAGAACGGCTGCTGCCGGATCTATCCCTGCACCTGGCGCAACAGCTTCTGGCCGGAATTTACTCATCCGAGGTGGCTGTGCTGCCGCGACTTGTACAACGTAAGATAATCAAAGGAAAACGCCGGCTCTGTGCATGGACTGCATGGAGCCGGCGTTTTTTGCTTTTTCAGCGGAAAAGCGGATTGGGCCGCTGCAAAAAAAATTTGCTCCTTCTGACAGATTGGACCGCAATATGATTTTATGTAGTCGAAAGGAGCTGACCGAAGATGGCGAAATATTGTCCGCATTGTGGTGATTTCTTTTTATATGATGATTCGCAGACGTCCTGTCCCGACTGCAATCGACCTTTAGTACCTTATCAGCAAACCAGCGCGCCGCCCCAGTCCAGGGATACAGCAGCGCAATCCGAAACAAGGGAAGCTCCCGCGCAGCCCCGGCGCTCCAGTTCGAACGGCACCGCCGGAGGCGCAGGCTTTTCTCAGTTTGCAGCAGGCGAAGCGCCGCCGGACCGCTCGCGGCCCAACAGCGGACAGCAGCAGGAGCGCACCTGGAACAGGGCGGCCCCGCCGCAGCCGCAGAACGGCCTTCCCGCCTTTCTCGTCCAGGAGGGCGGACGTTATATTTTCCGCGGAGCGGTCTTTCATGTGGATACCCTGGTGCGGGAATACGGCTTTCTGCGCAAGGTATTTTACTGCGTCTTTGCCGGGGAGCCTTTCCAACTGGGGCGCGCCTGCTACCTGACCAATATCCGGATCGAGGAGCACACCGATACCGGGTACCCCGAGCGGAGCGAGACGGTCGTCTATTACGGGGACATCGAGTCCCAGCTCGCCACCGGGGACGACGTGCAGCTCGAATGCGTCCGCCGGCGGGGGCGGTATATGGCGGCGCGGATCTATTCCTTTGACCACAACCGCCCTCTTTCGCCCGAGAGCGTCCGGGTTCCGGTTTGGCTGGTGCGGGTGCTCTTTTTCGCCGCCGTGTTTTTGCTGTTTGCCTTTACGGCGGAGGTCGTCAATTTTTTTGTTTCCGGGGCGTTTCTGGCGCTGCTCTCGCAGCTCATGCTCCCGCTCATCATCATCGGCGTGCTCTGGTTCTGGCTGCGCTCCAGGCGATGGCGCTGACTTTAGAAAGGAAGGCAGATCATGGCAAATTACCGCATCCATCAAATGAACCGCCGCCTTGGGGAGACGCTCGACCGGCTCGCCTGGTTCGGCGGGTCCGCCCCGAGCGGAATCGCGGCACTTGATGCCGAAAGGCCCGCGCCGCTGCGCTTTATCCGGCTGGAAGGCTACCGCCGCAGCCTGACCGTTCAGGAGGTGTTCGACCGCGTTCGCCAGAGCGCCGCCCTTTTCCTGCGGCGTCCTGCGGCGCTGCTCATCATTTCGGGGGAGAAGGGGATGGAAATCTGGTACGGCCTGCCTTGGGACGCGGCTGAGCCGCTCTTTTTGGCGGCGGCGCTGCCCGACCTGCGGGTTTCGGAGCAGCCGCTCTCCCCCCGCTCCCTCTCCGGGCGATGGCAGGCGGGCGGCGTCCTTTCGGGGGATTTTCACGCCGAGCCGGGCGGGCTTGACCAGCTTTTGACCCTGTTGGAGGGGCAGGAGTTTTTGATCGCCCTCTTTTCGGCGCCGCTTGCGGCGGCCGAGCTCGAGGCGGCCCGCGCCGAGCTGGAAACAGAGATCGCCCGCTACCAGGAGATCGACCATGTCCAGTATTCCTTCGGCAGCGGCTTCGGCATCCGCAGCCAGGACCGGTATTTCCCGGATGCGGCCCTGCTGCTCGACCAGCTGCGCAAAAAGCGGGACACCCTGACCAAGGCGGGCGCCTGCTGCCGGGCAAGCCTTCTGTACGCCGCGCCCGATCGGGAAAACGCTTCCATCCTCGGCAGCATGCTGGAGGGGGCCTTCCACCCGGCGGAGGGGGAGCGCGCCGAGGCGGTCGCCCTGTCGTTCCCGGTGTTTGACCCGGCAAACGGCGGGTTTTCGCTGCCGCGCAGCCCGGGCAGGCCGTTTTTCGACCGGCTGGCTCCGGTCTTCCCGATTGACGGGCTGGGCGGGAGCTTCTGCCCGCCGCTCCACTATCATCCCGGCTTTACGGTCCTGGAGCCGGAGGAGGCCGGCGCCATCCACCCCTTCGACCGCTACGCGGGTTCCCCGGCCGGCGGCCCGGCCATCGAGCTGGGGGATACGGCGGCGGGATTTACCTACCGCCTTCCCGTTTCGGCCCTCGCGCGGCACACCTTTGTCTGCGGCCGGACGCGGTACGGCAAGTCGACGACGGTGCAGGCTATCCTCCTTTCGCTGGGTCTCCCCTTCCTTGTGCTGGAGACCCGGAAGAAGGAGTACCGCAAGCTCTGCGGGGCCATCCCGTCGCTGCGGGTCTATTCGGCGGGCGGGGACGCGCTGCCGCTGCGCTTCAACCCCCTGCGCCCGGAGCGCGGCGTCCGGATCGGGGAGCACATCAGCGGCCTGATGACCGCCTTCACCGGGGCGTTCGACCTCGAGGACCCGCTGACCGGCGCATTCACCGGCCTGCTCGAGCGGACCTACCGCGATTTCGGCTGGGAGCTCGAGGCGGCGGCCCCCGCGCGGCTCCCGGCGGGGCGGCGCTATCCCACCGTCCGCGATCTCGCCGACCGCATCGAGATTTTTGTGCAGGAGGAGGTGCACCACGGCCCCGAGGTGCGCTCGAACATCCGCGGCGCGCTCGACAACCGCGTCAGCCAGCGCATCTGCAGCGGGCTCTGCGGCCTGGTCTTTTCCGGTGAGGACAGCATCGCCGAGGCGCTGCTCTCCGGCCCGGCGGTCGTCGAGCTCGACGACCTCCAGGGGGAGGAAAAGGCCCTCGTCGCCTCCCTGCTCCTCACTTCCCTCAATGAGGCCATCCGCCGGCGGGAGGAAAGCCACGACCTGAAAAACCTCCTGGTCATCGAGGAGGCCCACACCGTCTTCCGCGCCCCCTCCGCCGGGGTGAGCCGGGCGGCCGCGCGGGTGACCGAGCAGTTCAGCGACATGCTCGCTGAAATCAGCGCCTACGGGACGGGGCTGCTCATCGCCGACCAGCGCGCCTCAGCCATCCACCCCGCAGCGATCGCCAACACCTCGGTGCGCATCGTCCACAACCAGGACGAGCGGGAGGACGTCGACGCCATCGCGGGCGCGCTCCATCTCCAGGATTACCGCCGCGCCCTGCTCGCAGAGCTCAAACCCGGCCAGGCGGTCATCCGGGTCGCGGGCGAGCACGAGATCAGCCGCATCCAGGTGACCGGCCGCGCACTGCGGATCCCGCCGCCCTTCAGCGAGGGCTGCGCCTTCTGCACCGCCAAAACCTGCCGCAGGCAGGAGGCCGAAACCCTGCTTGCGGGGATCAGCCCGGCCGAACTGGAATTCTTCAGCGCCGGGCTTTTCCACCCCGACCCGCACCGTGCGGCTGAGGCCTCCGAGAATCTTGCGCGGCGGTTCGGCGTCCGGGGGGAGACGCGCTTCTGCCTCCAGGCCGCGATGATCTCCCGCTGCGGGGGACGGCCCCTTTATGAACAGCGCCGGGCGATCGCCGCGCTGGCGCCGAAAGGAGAGGAACTTTTATGAAAGAACAGTACCGGGAAACCGAACAGCCTGAAAAAAAGGAGCAGGAGAGGTTCCGCGAATCCGACCGTTCCGGCGAGACCCGCGAAAACGGAGCGGGGGAGGAGATGATCGGCCGCTCCTACGGAGAATACAAGTCTGCTCCCGAGATGACCGAGTACGGCCGCAAGGTCGCCGAAAACACCAAGCAGAACCTCATGAACCGGTACGGCGAGCAGATGGGGGAGAAAAATCTGAACCGCCTCGAGGCCCACGATACCCGCGCCAAGATTGAAGTGCTCGACTACCGCGATTTTCACAATAAATTCCCGGACGCCAGCCCCTATGTAATCGGGCGCTACCACAACGATACGGTCTACGCCGTCAACGACAGCCAGGATAAGGTCAACCACATTGTCACCCATGAGACGACCCATCTCTGCTCCCATAAGGAAACTTCCTTTCAGGAGAATGAGGACGGCAGCAGGCAGAGCCTTTACGCGAGCGGCATCTTCCGGGTCGAGACCACCATCGACCCCGAGGGCAACCGCCATGTGAGCGTCTCCAACCGCGCCATGAACGAGGGCCTGACCGAGATGTACACCCTCAGAGAGTTAAACAGCCGCGGCGACTGGCAGGCGGCCAACTCCTGCAACTGCTACGGCCCGCAGCGCGGATTCTGCGCCAAGCTCGAGGGAATTCTCGACCCGGGGACGCTGGAGGACGCCTACTACGGTGGCAAGCTCGACGGCCTTAAAGGCAATATGGAGCGGCTGACCGGCGATCCCGGAACCTTCGACCGCATCTCGGAGAACCTCTCCGCCCTGGACAATCCCGATAAGGCGGACGAAGCCCGCGCAGCCCTCGAAAACGACTACATGGCGATGGCTGAGGCGCGATTCGCAGAACTGAGCGCTGAGAACGAAACGGCCGGCTTCTCGCCCACCTCCGGGGAGACCGGCGGGGAAGCGGCGGATGGCGGCATTTCCATCGGCGGCCTTGGCGGGGAAAGCGGCGGCAATGCCGGCGGCGACTTTGGTTCTTCCGGCGGCGAAATCGGCGGGGATACCGGCGATGCGGGCGACACCGGCGGCAGTAGCGATGCGGATGATTCCGGCGATACCGGCGGCAGTGACGACGATGAATAGGAGGATGTATCATGAATGCAATTGAAGAGAAGGTTTTCTTCCGCACCATCAGCCTCTATAACGAAAAGCGGCAGCCTTCCGACCCGGCTCCGGACAAGGAGATGGGCCGCGGGATCCGCGCCTGGATTCAGAAAGAGCGGATCGGGGAGCATTTTGCGGCCGCTTCCGAAAAACCGGCGCTTTTTTCCTATCTTTTGGAGAATGAAATGCTGATTTTTCGTGACATGAGCGGAAAAATCATGTATAATTATTTTTATAAGCTGGAGGAGAAGATGGCGCTTTCCGACATCTCGCGGCAGATTTTTTACCTTGCGCAGCAAGGCGGGACGCTTGGGGCCGAGCAGGCCCGCGAATGGGAACAGCGCCTTTACGGCGCGGCGGCCGGACTGCTCGGCGACCCGGAGTGCAGCGAGTTTGCCGAATGGGAAGTCTCCGAGTCGCTGCTCGACCTGTCCTGGCTCAAAGGAGACCGGGAGGCCGTCAGCGTCCGGATGGGCCGCCTCCGGCCGTAACGCCGCAAGGCGAGTGAGGAAAGGAAGGATTTTATGGAAGGCAGAAGCTATCGTCGTTCGGTGAAGGCTTATACCGACGAGAAGCTCTACGAGGACTACTGCCGCGCCGTTCGGGAAGGGGACGGCGCGGCCTATGCCGCTTTGGAGAGCGATATGGCGCAGATGCTCTGGAACCTTTTGGGGAGTTACCTGCAAAGCTACGGCCCGACCCTCCGCGGGTATCGGGAGGACTGGGAGGATGTCCAGGCGGAGCTTTGGGAAAAGCTCTGGCGGCGGCTGCCGCTCAGCTGCCTGGATTACCCGAGCGTCTATCAGCTGGTCAGCTGGATTCACATAACGGTTGATGGCACCGTCTCCAACCTAAAGCGTAAAAAGGAGTCGCGTCCCGACCTTATCAGCATGACGCCGAAGGATGACGACAGCCCTGCCCCGGATATTCCCGATCCGAGCGGTCCGGAAAAGCTGCTGAGCCTGGAGAGAAGAGAACGCTGCGGGGAGTCTCTGCGCGCCCTTTTGGGTGTGCGGCGGACCCCGGCGGCTATTTTTGCTTATTCCTTCTGCCGGCTGTTCTACCCCCTCATCCCGGAAGACGCGCTCAGCCAGCGGACAGACGAGCTTTACCCGGAGGAAAGCTCGGTCAGCCGCCGCCTGGAGCGGGAATACCGGGCGCTCATCCTCTTTTTGATGCGGGAGGACGTCTTCGAAAATTTTTGCTGGCTTTTCCAGAAAATCTGCTGTCAGAAACTGCGGGAGGACGATTTTAGTAAAATAGATGAGGCGCTGGAACAGACGAGCGCCGGGCGGAAAACCGGGGAAAAGACCTTCGGCGAAGCCGGCGGCAATATCGCGAACATCGACACCTGGAACAAACGGGTCCGGGAATCTTTGCAGTCTTTCGTGGAGAAGGGAGAATCAGATTATGAAGCGTGAAGAAGAGCAGCGGAAGATGCCCGAAGTACCGGCGGATCAGGCCCGCGGCGAAACGGAAAAACGCCCGCTGATTTTGGAGGAATGGGACGGAGAGCACCCCTCGATGATGGCCCTTTCCCGCTACCTTGCGGCGGATGAGGTGGAACGTGCGGAGGCGGACGCCTTCACCCGCCACCTCGCCACCTGCCCAGAATGCCGGCGGCTCGCGCAGGCGATGCAGAACCTCGAGCTGGCCGCCGCGGATGCTGTGAAAGAGGATTGGGCGGAGGAGGATCTGGACGACCTCCTCGACGAGGTCAACGAGCGCTCGGGGATTTCCGCCTACAGCGATGAGCGTCTCACGCGGGGGAATCTCCTCGACTGGTCGCTCGGGGAAGTCCTCTTCCGCTTTGCCGGGCGCTGGGACGGCGCCGGCTTCACCCTCGGGGAGGAGCGCGCGCAGTCGCTGCGGCTCACCTCCCGGATGCGGGGCGAATACTGCCGGCTGTCGGCGCATTTTGAGGAAGAGGTCCTCTGCGTCGAGATGGAGGGGCGGAAAAACGGCTGGAACGACCTGCCGGTCCTCTTCCTCTACCCCGAGGAGGGCAGCGACTTTGTGGCCGAGGTGCTTGAGCCGGAAATCGGCGCGGGCGGCAAGCTTTTCTACCGGCTGGAGCTCGAGGGGCTGCGGCACGAGAATTTTGAGGTGGAAATGAAGGTCAGCCGCTACAAATTCTAAAGGCGGGGATCAAACTGCATGGAGGGATCGCGATGAAGGACAATTTGCTGCGGGTCTATCATATGGTGAACGAAACCGAGGCGCTCGGCCCCGGGAAGCTGTTCGGGCTGTGGACGCAGGGCTGCCCCCGGCGCTGCCCCGGCTGCATCGCGCCCGGCTCCCACCCCCTCGACGGCGGGAAGCTGATCGAGGTGGACCGGCTGGCGGCCTATATCCGCGCGCTGCCCGGCCTGTCCGGCATCGTGGTCAGCGGCGGGGAACCGTTTTTGCAGCCCGCGCCGCTCGCCCGGCTGCTCAGGCAGCTGCGGGACGGGCGGGATTTCGGGGTGGTCATCTACACCGGTTACTGGCTTTCCGAGCTGCGGGAGATGGGGGACCCGGCTGTGGATGAGATCTTAAACGGGCTCTGCGACCTGCTCGTCGACGGCCCCTATGTCGAGGAACTAAACGACGGGATGAGCCTGCGCGGATCCTCGAACCAGGGGATCCACCCCCTCACCCCGCGCTGGGAGCGGGAGGCGGCCGAGATTTACGGGAAAGAGGGCCGGCAGGCGGAGGTCTGCATGGACGGGGACGATGTCTTTGTCGTCGGCATCCCGCAGAAAGGGACGAAACAGCTCATCGCCCGCGCGCTGGAGGAACGGGCGCGGCGCGAAAATTGAGCCTGAAGCCGAAGGGGGAGCGCCTTTGCGACAGATGAGAAAGGAGGGCCGATATGGCCAGCCAGGAGATTTTTACGTATCCGTCCCTTGTGAAAATCCGGCGGGAAAGCAGCCGCTTTCATGGGAGCCGGCTGCTTTTCGAGGGGAGCGCCCTCCGCGTCCCGGCGGGGCGTACGGCCTCCCGGATTGCCGGCAGCGAGCGGGAGAATGTCCGGCATCTCGTCATTCCGGAGGGCGTCCGGGAGATTGAAGCCCTCGCATTTGAAAAGTGCGGGAATCTGGAGACGGTTTCCCTGCCCAGCACCCTGCGCACGATCAGTTATGGCGCATTTCAAGAATGCAGGAAGCTGCGGGAGATCATCATTCCCGAAGGGGTGACCGGGGTCGGAGGATACGCGTTCCAATCCTGCAAAAATCTCGAGCGGGCCGTGCTTCCCGATAGCATCAAAGGGATCGGGAAAGGGGCGTTTTCCGGCTGTTCCGGGCTGCAATCCGTTTTGCTGCCAAGCTCATGGCGCGCGCCGGAAAAGCACCGGCTGTTGGGGATGGCCGGCGCGCAGATCCCCGCAAAGGTCCGCATTTTCCGATAAGAGAGGAGAAACGGTATGGCAGATGACAGCAGACTGGACTTTGAAAAATACCCCTCCCTCGCGAAACTCCGGCGGGAGGGCCGCTTTTTCTCCCGGGAGGACGGCGTTTTCGTCTCCCGGGAGGAGTGGGAAGCCCTTTTGGAGGAGCTTTCCCGGCTGAGAAAAGAGGTCGCCGCTTTTTCCGCCCGGACGGATTGGGTATTGACAAACAGCGGGAAAAACAGCGCCGGCATCCGCCCCGCCGCAGGGTCCGCACTGCCCGAACGGCTGGAGATCCCCGCCGTGTGGTCGAACGCCCAGGTCGGGCGGATCTCCGCGCAGGCTTTTGAAGGCCGCGTCCAGCTGCGGGAAGTTGTCATCCCCGAGGGGGTGGAGGTCATCGAGCCGAACGCTTTTGCTTCCTGCGAAAATCTCGAGCGGGTCTCCCTCCCGGGGACGCTGCGGGAGATCGGCCGGTCAGCCTTCCAGTCCTGCGCCGCTCTCCGGGAGGTAGACATCCCGGGCAGCGTGCGGATGGTCGGCAGCGACGCGTTCTTAAACTGCTCCCGGCTGGAGCGCGTCTCTCTGTGGTCGGCCGGCACGGCGCTCAACACCAACGCCTTCAAAGGCTGCGCGGCCCTGCGGGAGGCAGAGCTGCCCGCCGGCTGCCGCAGCTTCTTCAACCAGCTGGAGCTGGACATCGCGGCAGTCCCCGTGAAAGCCCGCGTTTACCGGGCGGACTGGGTGCTGACGCGGGGCGGGCGGGACGGTGCCGGCATCCGTCTCGCCACGGGTTCCACCCTTCCGGAAACGCTGGAGATTCCCGCCGTGTGGTCGAACACACAAATCCGGCGGATCGCCGAGGAGGCCTTTCAGGGCCGCGTCCAGCTGCGGGAAGTCGTCATCCCAGAGGGGGTGGAGGTCATCGAGCCGAGTGCCTTTGCTTTCTGTGAAAACCTTGAGCGGGTCTCCCTCCCGGGGACGCTGCGGGAGATCGGGCGGGCTGCGTTCCGCGCGTGCAGATCTCTCCGGGAGGTCGATATCCCGGCCGGCGTGCGGCTGACCGGCGGCGACGCCTTCCGGGACTGCGCCCTGCTGGAGTGCGTCGTCCTGTGGGGCGAGACGGCGCTCGGCGCCAATGCCTTCCGAGGCTGCACATCGCTGCGGGAGGCAGAGCTGCCCGATCATTGCCGCGCTTTCTATGAACAATTGGATCTGAACCGGGCGGGCATCCCGGAAAGCGCCCGCGTCTACCGATGAAAGGAGAAGTGCGATGAGCCGAGAGATTTTTTCCCACCCGTCCCTTGCGAGAATCCGGTGGGGAAGCAGCTGCTTTCATGGGTGCGGGCTGCCTTTGGGGGAGGCGGGCGTTCTTCGCGTCCCGGAAGGGACGTCGATAGTCCCGGAAGAGGCATACCTGAAACGGCAGGATATCCGGCGGGTGGTCATTCCCGATGGGGTGACCGAGATCAGGGGACACGCCTTCTTCTTCTGCAAAAGCCTGGAGGAAATCAACCTGCCGGAGACGCTGCGGGTTATCGGCGACGGGGCCTTCAATCTCTGTCAAAGCCTTCGCGAAATTTCCATCCCCGACGGCGTGACAGAAATCGGGGTCGCTGCGTTTGAAGACTGCAAAAGCCTGGAACGGGTCGCCCTGCCCGGCACCCTGCGGGAGATCGGCCCGGGCGCGTTTGCCCATTGCGCGGCTCTGCGGGAGATCGTCCTGCCTGAGGGGCTGTCCGAAATCCGGGCCGATGCGTTTGAGGGCTGCGAACGGCTCGAGCGGGCGGAACTGCCCCGCACCCTGACCAGCATCAGCGGGTGGGCTTTTGCAAGGTGCCGCAGACTCCGGGAAATCACGGTCCCCGAGGGCGTGACCGCGATCTTGCACGGCACGTTCGAAGGGTGCGAAAGCCTGGAAACCGTCTTCCTCCCGGAGGGGCTGCGGAGCATCGACAGGGCCGCGTTTGCCGGCTGCACCGCCCTGAAGCGGGTCGAGCTGCCCGCCTCCTTCCGCGCGCCGGAGAAGCAGCGAAAGCTCGACCGCGCCGGCATCCCCGCAAACATCCGCGTTTACCGATGAAAGGAGAATTTTCCATGATGACAGAGATGGATTACAGAGAATACGAGGAGCGCCCCTGCACCCCCGAGTGCATGGCCTGCCGCCCGGAGCAGGTTTTCACCATCCCGGAGGGGACCGGGATCGTCGAGGGGTTCGCGGACGATTCATATATCGAAGCCAACCTCCCGGATGAGGTGGAAATCATCGCAAATCGCGCCTTTGCGGGCTATGCGTCGCTGCGGCGGCTGGGCTTCCCGCCCGGGCTGCGGGTCATCGGGGAGCACGCCTTCCGGGAATGCTCCTCGCTCCGGGAAGCCGTCCTCCCCGACGGGGTCGAGGAGATCCGCAGCGGGACCTTTTTCGGGTGCGGCGCGCTGCAAACCCTCGTCCTCCCGCGCGGGCTGCGCCGCATCGGCGCCTACGCCTTCGGATGCTGCGGCTCCCTCCGGGGGGTCGTCATTCCAGACGGAGTGGAATCCATCGGGCAGGGCGCTTTCTCCGGCTGCACCGCCCTGCGGGAGGTCTCCCTCCCCGCCGCCTGGCAATCGCCGGAGAGGCAGCGGATGCTCGAATATGCCGGCATCCCCGCAAATATCCGCGTTTACAGACAGAAAGGATGACCATGATGAAAGACATGCTGGAAAACGGCGTCCTGCGCATAGCCGCGGGGACAGAAGCCGTCGGCAGAGAAGCTTACATGGATCGGGAAGACATCCGCGCCCTCGAAATCCCGGAGGGGGTGACAGCCCTCACCAACTGGGCGTTCGCTGGCTGCACGCAGCTAGAGCGCGTCTCCCTCCCCTCCACCCTGCGGGTGATTGGGGGGCACGCCTTCGCCGGGTGCAAGAGCCTGCGCGAACTGACCATCCCGGACGGGGTGGAGAGAATCGCCGGCTCCGCCTTTGCAGGCTGCAAAACGCTGGAAAAGGCCGCCCTCCCCGCCTCCCTCAGAGAAATCTGGGGGGCGCCTTTGCGTTCTGCGATTCCCTGCGGGAAATCAGCATCCCGGAGGGGGTGGAGCAGATTTCCCGGTATGCGTTCTGCGGCTGCGGGGGATTGCAGCAGGCGCGCCTCCCCGCGTCCTTAAAAACCATCGGGGAATACGCCTTTGACGGCTGCGGGTCTTTGCGGGAAATTGCCATCCCGGACGGGGTGGAGACAATCGAGTTCCACGCGTTCCACAACTGCAAATTGCTGGAGAAAGCTGTACTCCCCGCGTCCTTAAGGAACGCCAGAGCAGCCTTCAGCCACTGTGAAAGCCTGCGGGAAATTGCCATTCCGGACGGGATGAAGGAGCTCTCCTGGGGCATGTTTCACAACTGCATCCGTTTGGAACAGGTTTCCCTCCCCTCCAGCCTGCGAAAATTCGACTTTGAAGTTTTTGAGAACTGCACCGCCCTGCGGGAAATCGTTATCCCGGAAGGGGTGGAGTCCATCGGCGAGGAGACCTTTGCCGGCTGCTGCCGTTTGGAGCGCGTCTCCCTCCCTTCCACCCTGCGGGTGATCAGGCGTTGCGCCTTCGCCGGATGCAAAAGCCTGCGCGAACTCGCCCTCCCGGAAAAGGTGACGGAGATCGGGGAGAGGGCGTTTGACGGCTGCGGGTTGACGCGCGTCTCTCTGCCTGTCCATGCGCAGTATGACAGCAAAACATTTTCCTTCCTGCCGGAGATCGCCGTCCCGGAGGGGGTGACGGAGCTCCAGGCCGGCATGGTTTCCGGATACAGATATTTGGAACGCGTCTCCCTCCCTTCCACTCTGCGGGCCATTGGGGAGTACGCCTTTGCCAGATGCGAAAGGCTGCTGGAGATCGCTGTCCCGGAGGGGGTGGAGCGTATCGGCGCATTCGCCTTCAGCCGCTGCGATAATCTGATGAAAGCGGTCCTCCCTGCGTCGTTAAGAGTTATCGGGAGCCGGGCCTTCTACTACTGTATCTCCCTGCGGGAGATCACCGTGCCGGAGGGGGTGACGGAACTCGAAACCTGTGTGTTTTCCGCGTGCGGCTCATTGGAGCGCGTCTCCCTTCCTTCCACCCTGCGGACCATTGGGGAGTACGCCTTCGCCGGATGCGAAAGCCTGGGAGAGATTGCCATCCCGGACGGAGTCACGAAAATTGCGCGCCATGCCTTTTCCGACTGCGGCTTCCTGCATAAAGTCCTGCTTCCTGCCGCCTGGCAATCGCAGGAAAAGCAGGGAATGCTCGAAAATGCCGGTATCCCTGCAGGAGTCCGCATTTTCCGCGCCCCGGAAAAGCGGGAGGGGCTGGAAGACGGCATCCTGCGCATTCCGGACGGGACAGCGGTCATCCCCGAAAACGCCTTCCGCGGGCGGGAGGATATCCGGCTGGCTGTCCTCCCCGAGGGGGTGGCCGAGATTGGGGAGAGCGCTTTCTGGGGCTGCAAAAATCTTCAGGCAATCGCGCTGCCGGAAAGCCTGCGGAAAATCGGGCGGTATGCTTTCGGAGAATGCGCCGCGCTGCAAACGGTCCGCCTGCCGGAGGAGCTCGAGGAGATCGGATTCTTCGCATTTTTTGAATGCACCGCCCTGCGGGAGGTCTCCCTCCCCGCCGCCTGGCAATCGCCGGAGAGGCAGCGGATGCTCGAATATGCCGGTGTTCCCGCAAATATCCGCGTTTACAGACGAAAGGAGAATCGTTATGGCAGATAAGCTTTCCCACCCATCCCTCATGAGAATCCGCCTTGAAAGCAGCCGCTTTCAAGGGAGCAGGCAGGCCGCCCCCGCCGGGACAGGTCCGGCGCTCCGGGACGGCCTCCTCGCCCTGCCGGACGGGACGAGAATGGTCGGGAAGGAAGCCTACCGCGGGCGGGAGGACATCACCTCCCTCTTCCTCCCGCAGGGAGTCGAGGAGATCGGGGACTACGCCTTCTGCGACTGCAAAAACCTCGCGGCGGCCCTCCTCCCCGACCGGATGCGGCAGATCGGGTTTGGGGCGTTCTGGGCGTGCGGCAGCCTGACTGCCTTCACCGTGCCGGAGGGGGTAGAGACGCTGGATTACACCTTTGTCCTCTGCCGGCACCTGGAGCGCGTTTCTCTGCCGTCCACCCTGCGGGAGATGGAGGGGGCTTTCAACTTCTGCGAGGAGCTGCGTGCCGTCTCTCTCCCCGCGGGGCTTGCCCGGATCGGGGATATGAGCTTCGCCGCATGCTACCGCCTGGAGAAAATTTCCATCCCGGACAGCGTCACAGAAATCGGAGAGGGGGCTTTCCGCTTCTGCAATTCCCTCCGCCGGGTCGAGCTCCCCGCCGCCTGGCAGTCGCCGGAGGGGCAGAAGATGCTTGCGAATGCTGGCGTCCCCGAAAGCGTCCGCCATTACCGATAACGTTTGAGAAAGGAGCTCCTTATGGCCAGTAGAGAAACTTTTTTGTATCCCTCCCTCGTGCCCCTGGGGGCACAAAGCGCCCGGTTTGACCGGGAAAACCGCACCCTCCGCGTTCCGGCGGGGACGGCGGTCATCCCTTCGTGGGAATATGCTTCCTCCCAGCACAGGCAGATCCGGCGCGCCGTCCTCCCCGAAGGGCTTGCGGTGATCGGCGAATACGCCTTTTACGAGCGCAGGGAGCTGCGGCAGGTGTCCATCCCGGACAGCGTCCGGAAAATCGGCGCGAGCGCCTTTTCCTTCTGCGAAAAGCTGGAACAGGCCGTCCTCCCGGACGGGCTCTGGGAGATTGAACAGGGCCTCTTTTTTCACTGCACAGGCCTTCGGGAAATCTCCCTGCCAGCTGGGGTACAGATCATCGGCAGAGATGCCTTCTGGGGCTGCCGTTCGCTTGCACAGATCTCCCTCCCCGAAGGACTGCGCAAAATCGACCGGAATGCCTTTCGTTTTTGCACGATGCTGACCGAGTTCTCCATCCCGGACAGCGTCCTGGAAATCGGGAAGCAGGCGTTCGAGGGCTGCTCCCTGCGGGAAGTCTCCCTCCCTGCCGCCTTCTCCGGTTCCGCCTACTGGCAGCGGCGGCTCGATGAAGCCGGCATTTCCAAACGCGCCCGCCGTTACCGCGCGCAATAGCCCGCAAATTTCCCCGCCGACTGACAGAAACGGGGTGCGGATGGTTTTGATAAGGTAAAGGGGGCGTCCGTTCCCCGAAACATCCGCGCCTACCGCTGAAAGGAGCATGATTATGGCAAGCAAGGAAACCTTTACCTACCCGTCCCTCGCCAGAATCCGGCGGGAAAGCAAGCGATTTCAGAGGGACAGCCGTTTCCCGCAGGACGGCGTCCTCCGCGTCCCGGAGGGGACGCGTGTTATCCCCGATTTCGCCTACCGCCGCCGGGCGAACATCCGGCGCCTGGTGATTCCCGAAGGTGTGACGGAAATTGGATTTTCCGCTTTCCAGTACTGTGAAAATCTGGAGACCGTCTCCCTCCCGGGCACGCTGCGGAAAATCGGCTGGTATGCGTTTGAAGGCTGCCATAGCCTGCGCGGGATCGCCGTCCCGGAAGGGGTGGCCAAAATCGAGGGATCCGCTTTCCAGTACTGCAAAAATCTGGAGACGGTTTCCCTGCCGGGCACGCTGCGAAAAATCGGCTGGCACGCGTTTGAAGGCTGCGATGGCCTGCGCGAGATTGTCATCCCGGAAGGCGTGACGAGGATCGGGGACTATGCGTTCTGGTACTGCAAGAACCTGGAAACGGTCACGCTGCCCGATTCGCTGCGGAAGCTGGGGGACGCCGCTTTCTGCGGCTGCGATTCCCTCCGCGAGGTCTCGCTGCCGGCGTCCTGGAAGGGGCTGGGCAAGCGCCGGCAGCTCGCAATGGCTCATATTATTTCCGAGGAAGTCCGCGTCTACCGCTGAAAGGAGCATGATTATGGCAAGCAAGGAAACCTTTACCTACCCGTCCCTCGCCAGAATCCGGCGGGAAAGCAAGCGCTTTCAGGGGGACAACCGTTTCCCGCAGGAGGACGTCTTCCGCGTCCCGGAGGGGACGACGGTTATCCCCGATTTCGCCTACCAAAAGCGGGCGGACATCCGGCGCCTAGTGATTCCCGAAGGTGTGACGGAAATCGACATGTGCGCCTTTGAGAGATGTATCAATTTGGAAACTGTCTCCCTCCCAAGCACACTGCGGATAATAGGCTGGAACGCGTTTCACGGATGTGAAAATCTGCGTAAGCTCGTTGTCCCCGAAGGGGTGACGGAAATCGAGAGATCTGCCTTCTGGGACTGTAAAAATTTGGAGACGGTTTCCCTGCCGGGCACGCTGCGGGAAATCGGCAGGTATGCGTTTAGCAGCTGTGAGAGCCTGCACGAGCTTGTTGTCCCCGAAGGAGTGACGAAAATCGGGGAAGATGCGTTCCGTTTTTGTAAAAATCTCGAAACCGTCACGCTGCCCGATTCGCTGCAGGAGCTGGGGTACTCTGCCTTCTACGGCTGCGATTCCCTCCGCAAAGTCTCGCTGCCGGCGTCCTGGAAGGGGTCGGGCAAGCGCCGGCAGCTCGAAAGAGCGGCTATCCCCAAAGAAGCCCGCGTCTTCCGCTGAAAGGAGTATGACCATGGCCAGCAAAGAGAGTTTCGCGCACCCGTCCCTCGCCAGAATCCGGCGGAACAGCCGGCGCTTCCTGCCGGACGGCTGGGAGGAGATGCTCCAGCCGCCGAACCCGCCCTGCCTCGCCTGCCGCCCGTGGGATGAGGGAAGTGTCTTTTCGGACAGCTTGCGCGGCAGCGACGTCGAGGAGGCCGTGGTTCCGGAAGGGGTGGAAGTCCTCGACGCGTCCGCGTTTGCAGGCTGCCGCCGCCTGACGCGGGTCTCCCTCCCGTCCACCCTGCGGGTGATCGAGGAGAGCGCCTTTTGGGGTTGTGAAAGCCTGAGTACTCTGACCCTGCCGCCTTCCCTCGAACGGATTGGCAGCCGTGCCTTTTCGGGATGCAGCGCGCTTGTGGAGCTGAACATCCCGGCTGGCGTCCGGGAAATCGGGAGCGGAGCTTTTGCCGATTGTGAAAATTTGACCACGCTGACCCTGCCGCCCTTCCTTAATTGGATTGGCATGTCCACATTCTCGGGATGCAGGGCGCTCAAAGAGCTGGTGATTCCGGACGGCGTCCGGGAAATCGCGGACAGCGCTTTTGCGGATTGTGAAAGCCTGACCAGCCTGACCCTGCCGCCCTCCCTCCAGCGAATCGGCAAGTACGCCTGTTCCGGATGCAGAAGGCTCGAGGGGCTGGTCATACCGGACAGCGTGCAGGAGATTGGGCAGGGCGCCCTCCGCAATTGCAGCCGGCTGCGCAGGCTCGTCCTGCCCGCCGGGCTGCGGACGCTGCCGGAGGACCTGTTTGTGGGCTGCGAGGCGCTCGAGGAGATTGTCTTCCCCCGCTGCGCGGAAACGCTGCCGCGTCTGCACGGCTGCGTCCGGCTGCGGCGGGTCGTGCTCCCGGAGAAGCTTTGCAGCGAGGACCAGGGCGTGTCTCCCGAGGATAACTTTATCGACACCCTTACCTATCATTTTTCTCCCAGCTTTGCGGCGGCGAACCTCGAGATTGTTCTCCCCGAGGGGCTGACCCGGGTGGGGGCGAACGCCTTTGCAGGCACAAAAATCCGGGCGGTGCAGTTCCCCTCCACCCTGCGGGAGATCGGGGAGCACGCTTTCATCGAATGCCCGAACCTCACCCGGCTGGAGCTCCCCGCCGGGCTGCGGGAGGTTGGGAAGGAAGCCTTTACCGACTGCTCCTCCCTGACAGAGCTCATCCTGCCCGCCGGCCTCAGCAGGTGGGGGGAAGCAGCCTTTTCCTTCTGCGGCGCGCTGCGCACCCTGACCCTCCCCGAAGGGCTCGCGGAAATCGGCGAAGACGCCTTTTTCGCCTGTACCGCGCTGGAGGAAGTGCGCTTCCCCTCCACCCTGCGGAAAATCGGGGCGGGGGCGTTCCGGCACTGCGGCGCGCTGAAACAGCTTGCCCTCCCGGCAGGGCTTGCGGAGGTGGGCGAACACGCCTTCGACCACTGCCGGTCGCTGCGGAGCGTCTCCTTCCCGGACGGGCTGCAGACGCTCGGCAAGGACGCTTTCGCCCGCTGCGGTTCCCTGACGGAGGCGCGCCTCCCGCACGCCTGGCGGGCCCTCGGCGCGCGGGGAAGATGGAGGGAGCGGCTCGAGCAGGCGGGGATCCCCAAACAGGCTCGCGTTTACCGATAGAATATGATACAATAGGAAGCAGAAGGAGCGGCCAGGATGGACGGCGGCGCATGGAGTTCAGCCGCGCCTGCATATCCCCGCAAGCGCCCGCGTTTACCGCTGAAAGGAGCATTACGATGGCTGACCAGGAAATTTTCTCCCATCCGTCCCTCGCAGAAATCAGCGGGGAGAGCGTCCCCGCGAACGCCTATAAGGAGCGGGAAGACCTCCGGCATGTGGTTATCCCCGAGGGGGTGCGCAAAATCGGAGTGTACGCATTCCAAAGCTGCGCAAATCTGGAAACCGTCGTTTTGCCGAAGACGCTGCGGAGAATCATGTGGGGTGCATTTGAAAAGTGCCATAATCTCCGTGCCATCTCCATCCCGGAAGGGGTCGTCTCGATTGACGATAACGCCTTTGCATACTGTGCGGGGCTAAAAACGGCCGCGCTGCCCGATTCGCTGCGGGACATTCGGAACGGGGCGTTCCGGAACTGCCGAAGCCTGCGCAGCCTCGTCCTCCCCGACGGCGCCGCCGGGCTTGGGGACTATGCC
Source organism: Candidatus Merdivicinus faecavium (assembly GCA_018716285.1). Classification (GTDB taxonomy): domain Bacteria; phylum Bacillota; class Clostridia; order Oscillospirales; family Ruminococcaceae; genus Merdivicinus; species Merdivicinus faecavium. Next base: position 74,026 of record DVKD01000039.1, on the reverse strand, counting down.
TTCAGCGGCTGCAGCAGCCTGGAAACGGCCGCGCTGCCGGCTTCGCTCGAGGAGGTTAGCCGGGGCGCGTTCATGGGCTGCGCGCGCCTGCGCGGGATTGCCATCCCGGAAGGGGTGTTCCGCATCGGGGGCCATGCCTTTGCCGATTGCGCAGTTTTGGAATCTGTCATTCTGCCGAATTCGCTCGAAGAACTCGGGGAAGACGCCTTTACCGGCTGCACCTCACTGGGGCAGGTCTCGCTGCCTGCCGCCTGGCGGGCCAGGAAAGATGCGCTCGACCGCGCCGGCATCCCCGCAAGCGCCCGCGTTTACCGCTGAAAGGAGCATTGTTATGGCTGAACGTGAAATTTTTTCCCACCCGTCCCTCGCGAGAATCCGGCGGGGGAGCAGTCGCTTCTCACAGGAGGGCGTCCTCTACATTATGCCGTCGTCGTCGCGTATCCCCGCAAGAGCCTATGCCTATCGGAGGGATCTCCGGCATGTGGTCGTCCCGGAAGCGATGATCGGAATCGAGGACAGTGCATTCCGCAATTGCAGCAACCTGAGAACGGTTGTCCTGCCGAAAACGCTGCGGGAAATCGGCTGGGATGCGTTTTACGATTGCTGTAACCTGCGCGAGATTGTCATCCCGGAAGGGGTGGAGCGAATCGGAGCCTCTGCATTCGGATGCTGCAGGAATCTTAAATTCGTTACCCTGCCCAAAACACTGCGGGAGCTTGAAAACAGCGCATTTATGGACTGCCGAAGTCTGCGCGAAATCGTCGTTCCGGAAGGGATCACGATGCTTGGCGGGTTCACATTCAGCGGCTGCGAAAATTTGGAAACGGTTAAGCTGCCGGAAACGCTGCGCAGGATTGGCTGGGGTGAATTTTGGGGATGCCAGAGCCTGCGCGGGGTTTCCATCCCGAAAGGGGTGACAGAAATTGGCAGGTGGGCATTGAGAGACTGCCGGAGCCTGCGCGAAATCGTCATCCCCGAGGGAGTCACAAAAATCAAAGAAGACGCTTTCAAAGGGTGCAGCTCCCTCCGGCGGGTCTCTCTGCCCGCTTCCTGGCGGGGCAGAGCGGATGAGCTCAGCCGCGCCGGCATCCCGGAAAGCATCCGCGTTTACCGCTGAAAGGAGAGAGATATGATGGACAAACCGCGCGTGGGCGCCGACACCGGGCGCTGCTACCCGGCCGCGGCGCGCCGCCTGATTCGAGGGGAAGGCGGCATGGAGCTTTTCCCGTCGGAGACCGGGCGGGAACCCAAAGGAGGAATCAACATGAAACACTGGGAACAATACCCGTCCTTAATGCGGATCCGCAGGGAGCGGTTCCGGGCCGCGGGAATCTGGGAATGGGGGAGCCGCCCCGGCTTCCTCCGCACGCGGGAGGACGCTGAATTGCGCTTTCGGCGGCTGGAAATCCCCGCGGTGTGGGAAGGAAAGCGGGTGACCGGCTTTGAACGGATGGGATTTTCGGTGACCAGCGTCGAGGAGGCCATTTTCCCGGAAGGGATTGCCGAGATCGGCAAGGAGGCGTTTTCGCGGGCTTGTCTTTATGAACTCTCGCTGCCGTCGAGCATCCGGCGGATCGGGGATTACGCCTTCTCCTGGCAGGACCGGCTGCGCACCCTCACCCTGCCCGAGGGGCTCGAGGAGCTCGGCAGGGGCGCCTTTTACTGCTGCAACGGCCTGCGGCGGATCGAATTGCCCGCCAGCCTGCGCCGCATCGGGGAGGACGCCTTCGCGATGGACGGCAGCCAGATCCCCGAATACGAAGCGGTCGTCTTTTCGGTCCCCGCCTCCTGGCGGGGGAGCTGCCTGCTCAGAGATCTGCTTGCCCCTCTGCGGGAGGAGTATATTTCATGCCGGGTTGAATACCGGAGTTAGGAGGGTTCGCCGTGTCCAAAACGAAAATCTGCCCCGTCTGCGGCTATGACCAAAGCCGGGACGCGGCAAGGTACCCTGCACTCGCCCGGGTGCGGGCAAACAGCGCGCTCTTTACGGCGCATGGCTGGGAGGAGCTCAACCGGCGGCTTTCCAGGATCGAGGAGCTGCTTGCCCGCCTGTGCGCCGCACAGGGCCTGATCCCTGCGGATCCCCCTTCCGCAGAGGAAAAAGAAAAGCCGCGGGAGCAGGCGGACTTCCCGCGGCAGAGGGAAGCTCCTCCCCGGACAGAAGCCGCCCCGCCCGGCCAGGAAGAGTGGGACGGGTGGATGCTGACAGACGGCGGACTCCGCCTGTCCTACACGAAGCCGGTCCCGGAGCAGGTCGTTGTGCCTTCTGCCCTCCATAACAAAAAGGTCCGGCGGCTGGCGGTGGACGCGCTCCGGTGCAGCGGCGCGCGGGAGGCCGTCGTTTCCGAGGGCGTCCGGGAGATCGGCGCTTACGCTTTCGCCGAATGCCCCGAACTGGAGCGGGTCACCCTTCCTGACAGCCTCGCCGAGCTGGGGGCGCACTGCTTTGCCCGCAGCCCGCAGCTCTCTGTCCTCTACCTTCCCGCCTCCTGGCGGGGCCGGACAGAAGAAATAAAAAAGACGGATCTTCCGGAAGGCTGTGTGATCAAGTATCTACTTTAGGAGGAGCTAGCCATGAGCAAAACGAAAATCTGTCCGGTCTGCGGCTATGACGAAAGCCGGGATGCGGCAAGGCACCCCGCCCTCGCCCGGCTCCGCCAAGACGCGATTCCCTTCGGAGGGGAAGGGGCGGCCCTTTATGCGGAGGTTATCGCGCTGCGCGCCCGGGTCGCCGAGCTGGAAGCGCTTTTGGAGGAGCTTTCGCCCCCGCCCGTCCTGGATTCGGCGGATCCCTCCCTCTGGACGGCCGGCAAGACGCTCGGCAGCATCCGCCCTCGCCCGGACGCCGTTCTCCCCGATGTGGTTTTCGTCCCGGCGTCCTGGAATGGGGAACCGGTGACCCGGCTCGAGGACTACGCCTTCCAGGAGGCGGCAGTCCGGCGGGTTGTCCTCCCGGAGGGGCTGCAAAGCATCGGGTGGCACTGCTTTACCGACTGCAGGAGCCTCGTCGAGGTCGTCCTTCCCACTTCCCTTGCGCGGATCGAGCGGCGCGCTTTCAACGGCTGCACCCGGCTTACGCGGGCGATCATCCCCGAAGGGATCGCCGAGATCGACCAGGGGACTTTTTTCGGCTGCGCATCGCTGCGCGAGGTGCGCCTGCCCTCCGCCATCAGGCGGATCGGCAAGAAAGCCTTTGTCCAATGCGAAAGCCTTGAAAGCATCGATTTGCCCGAAGGGCTGGAATCAATCGGGACCAGCGCCTTTGCGGGCTGTACGTCGCTGCGCGCGCTCTGCCTGCCCTCCACCCTGAAGCGGATGGGGGACAGGGCCTTTGCCGGCTGCACCGGCCTGCGGGAGCTGGAGATGCGCGGGGATCCGGCCACCTGGTATCCCGACGCCTTTGCAGGCTGCTGGAACCTGGAGCGGGCGTCCCTGCCCGCTGCGTTCAGCTGGCGGCCGCTCAATCTGCCGGCCGGCTGCCGCGTCCAGTATTGGGACAGATGATCTGATTGCGCACATTACCCGGTTTGGAGGAATGCTGAGATGAACAAAAACGATGACAAAAGCCGAAATATCCGCCCCTATCTCTCCCTTTCGCCGCTTGGGGAGGACAGCCCCCTCTCCGGGGAAAAGGAGCCGCCGGTTATGGAGGACACCGCCCTCCTCACCGCCCTGGCGCGGGCGATGGACCCCTCCCTCTGGGAGCAGCCGCGCTCTGAGCCGGGGAGCATCCGCTTAAAATCGCCGCGCGGGGCTGTGCCGGAGGAGCTCGTTGTCCCGCCCTTTCTGGACGGGCGTCAGATCCTCCGCCTTGCGCCGGGAGCCTTGGCGGAAAGTAGTGTGCGGAAGGTGATTCTCCCCGAAGGCATCCGGGAAGTCGGCGCGGACGCCTTTGCCGGATGCAGTTTGCTCGAGGAGATTGTCCTGCCCGACAGCATGGCCCTCCTCGAGCCCGGCTGCTTTTCCTCCGCGCCGCGGCTTGCCCGGGTGGAGCTTCCCGACCGGTACCGGCTGGACAGAAAATTGGGGGCGGACCTTGCCCAAAGCGGGCTCCCCGGAAGCTGCCGCCTTTCCTTCCGCGGGACGCGGCGGGATTGCCGGGAGCCCGTCTTCCCTGCGGGGATCCGGCGGGTCGAGCAGCAAGCGTTTGCCGTCTGTGAAAACATGCGGCGCGCCGTTTTGCCGGAAGGGCTCGAGGAGATTGGGAATTTTGCGTTTTTCGGCTGCAGCGATCTTGCAGAGATTGTCCTCCCCTCCACCCTCCGGCGCATCGGGGAGGAAGCCTTCGTCTTCTGCCCCTCCCTGACGGAAGTTTTGCTGCCGGACCGGATAGAAAGCCTGGGAAAACTGGCGTTCTGGTTCTGCGTCAGCCTCAAACGGGCGGAATTTCCCGCCAGCTGGAAAGGGCGGCAGGAGGAAATCGAAGCGGCCGGGTTCCCGGAGAGCTGCGCGATTGTTTTCCGCTGATTTTCCGCAGAGAAAGGAGAATTCCTATGAGCAAAACAGATATCTGCCCGGTCTGCGGCTACGACCGGAGCCGGGACGCTGCAAAATACCCCGCCCTCGCGAAACTCCGGGAGGGGGCTGCCCCGTCCGGCGGGGGCAGCAGCCCGGACGGCGCCCGGATTGCCGCGCTGGAAGCCCGCGTCGCCGCCCTCGAGGAACAGCTGGACCGGCAGGTCTATTCCCTCCCGATCACGGAAAACCCCGCCGTCTGGGCGGGGGAGAAAGGCTATGTCCGGCTGCGCAAAGGGGCGGCGCTCCCCGACGGGGTGGCGGTCCCGGCCGTGTGGAAGGGGGAGCCGGTCACCGTGCTGGGGAGTTTTGAATTCTCAAACAGCCTGATCCGGCGGGTGGTCCTCCCCGAGGGGATCACGGACATCGGGCGCCATTGCTTCGAAGGCTGCGGGCGGCTGGTGGAAGTCGAGCTGCCCTCCACCCTGCGGTGGATCGGCCCTTCCGCCTTTTCCGGCTGCGAGAAGCTCGAGCGGGCGCTGCTCCCGGATGCAGTGGAAGCGGTCGCGGACGACACCTTTTTCAATTGCCGCTCCCTGAGAGAGGTGAAGCTGCCCGCCGCCCTCCGCACCGTCGGGGAGCGGGCGTTCCGCTACTGCGAGCGGCTGGAACGGATAGAAATCCCCGCGGGGGCCACCGTCATCGGCGCGGAAGCCTTTGCCGACTGCACCTCGCTGCGGGAGGCGCGGCTCCCCGATGGGCTCGGCTGGATCGAAAACCGGGCGTTCGCCGGGTGCAGCGCGCTGCGGGAGATCGCAGTGCCCGACGGTATCAAAAACGTGCGGACGGACGCCTTTGTCTCCTGCGAGGCGCTCGAGAAGGTCAGCCTTCCCGGATCGCTGCGGGGGCTGAAGCTGCGGCTCCGCCAATCCTGCCGGGTCGAGTACCGGGATTAGCAGAAAAACCAAGCAGAGAAGGAGGGTGCGCGATGTACCACAAAAACGACAGCTTCGGCGAACTTGAGGAGCTCCTTCTTCCCGAAGGGATCGAGGAAATCGACGACGAAGCATTTCTGGACTGTAAAAACCTGCGCCGGGCGGTCTTCCCCTCCACCCTGCGCCGGATCGGGGAACGGGCCTTTTCCGGCTGCGCAAGGCTCGAGGAGGCCATCCTGCCGGAGGGGATTGAGGCGCTGCCCGACGGCGTTTTTGAGAAGTGCGCGAGCCTTAGGCGGGTCGTTTTCCCGCCTGCCCTGCGCGAGATCGGCAGCTGCGCCTTTGCGGGCTGCCGGGTATTGGAGGAAGCCCTCCTGCCGGAGGGGGTCGTCTCTGTCGGGACGGGAGCCTTTGCCGACTGCAATTCGCTCGAGCGCGCCGTTTTGCCGCGGAGCCTCCGCTTTGTCGGGGCGGGGGCATTCTCAGGCTGCGTCAAGCTCGAGGAGGCTGCGCTGCCGGAGGGGCTCGCAGCGATTGCGGAGCAGCTTTTTTACGCCTGCTGGAGCCTCAAGCGGGTGAGGTTCCCCTCCACCCTCCGCACGATCGGGGATGGGGCTTTCGGCCTTTGCTGGATGCTGGAACGGGCTGACCTTCCGGAGGGGCTGACCGCGATCGGCGCAGGGGCCTTCAGCGGGTGCGAGCAGCTGGCCCGGCTCGGCCTGCCCTCCACCCTGCGGGAAGTCGGAAACCGCGCCTTCTGCGACTGTTTCTCGCTGGCTGAGCTGACTTTGCCGGAAGGGCTCGAGACGGTTGGGGACGAGGCGTTCAAAAACTGCCGCGCCCTCCGCCGGGCTGTGATTCCGACGACTGCTTCCCGAGTTGGGGAGGACGCCTTCGCGGGCTGCGGGAATCTTTCCGAGTTGGAGCTCCCCTACGAGTGGACCGCTCCGCTCACCCTGCCGCAGGGATGCCGGATCCTTTATTATTGAGCGGCGGGCTGTCCCGCATTATTTTCCGGCGGCTGTCAGAAATCCGTCCGCGATCGTTTTAGTTTGTCAAAAGAAGCGAAAGGAGCGTTCCTTTGTGAAAAGGCCAGTGACCTGTCCCATCTGCGGTTATGAACCGGGGAGGGATCCGTTTGTCTATCCTTCCCTTGCGAGGCTCCGAAGCGGGAGCGCTGTTTTTGAAAGGGCGGACTGCGTCCTCGTCCCCCGAGCCGAATGGGAGGCGCTGAAGGACGAGCTTGCGCGCCTGCGGGAGGATGCGCCTGTCCGCAGGGCCGCTTCCTGCCCGTCCTCCTGGCGGATGGAGCGCTTGAGCGGCAGCATCCGCCCCGCCGACCTGCTTGCGCTTCCCGAGGAAACGGAGGTCCCCGCGGTCTGGGAGGGCTGCCCGGTGCGAGGGATCGCAAACGGCGCCTTCAGCGGCAGCGCGGTGCGGCGGGTCGTCCTTCCGGAAGGGATCGAGGAGATCGGGGCGGGCGCGTTTGCCGACTGCGGGCAGCTTACGGAAGTCGTCCTTCCGGACAGCCTGCGGGCGATCGGCTCCTCCGCCTTTGAAAACTGCGCGTCCCTGCGCAGAATCGCGCTGCCGGAATCGCTTTGGCGGATCGGGAGCCGCGCCTTTGCCGGCGCGCCGGTCAAGACAGTGGAACTGGCCCGCTCCTGGAAGAGCGGGCGGTGGTCCTTCCTGCTCGACGCCGGTCTCGGGCACTGCCGGTTTGTTTACCGGTAAATTTCCCGGAAAGGAGCTTTGATCATGAAAAACGATCGAATCTGCCCCGTCTGCGGCCATGACGGGAGCCGCGACATTGCCGCCCGCCCCTCCCTGGCGCGGTTAAAGAAAGGCGCGGCGATTTTGAACCAGCCGAAGCTCGCTGTCCGCCCGCAAGCCGAGCTTGAAAAGCTTGAAGCAGAGCTCGCGTCCCTCAAAAAGGAGAAACGCCGGCTCCAGGACAAAGCCCGGAAAGACAAAAAGGAGATTGAGGAGGCCGGGCGGCAGCTCGAAGCCCTGCGGGAGGAAAACCGCCGCGCCCAAAACCGCGTCGCCGAACTGGAGCGGAGGCTCTCCGAAGCCAATCAGGCCCCCAAAGCCCCTCAGGCCCCGAAGGGCGGCGCCTCGACCGGATGGGTATGGGCGGCTGTCCCGGACGAGAGCCTCTGGTTCCTGCTTGGGGATACGCTCAAGCGGAAAGAGGGCGTATGTTTCCCCGAAACGGTCGCCATCCCTGCGCAGATCGGCGTTCGGCCGGTCACAATGCTCGGCGACTTTGCCCTGAACGATCAGGAGAAAATCCGGCGCGTGATTGTCCCGGAGGGGATCCGGGAACTGGGAAAGTACAGCCTTTGCAGCAACCCGCGGCTGGAGGAGATCTCGCTGCCCAAAAGCCTGCGGACGATCGGGGAGTACGCCTGCTGGAACAACCCCTCCCTGCGCGCGGTCAATCTGCCGGAGGGGCTTGTAAAGGTCGGGGATAACGCCTTCAGTTCCTGCACAAATCTGCGGGAGGTAAAGTTTTCCTCTACCCTGAAAGCCATCGGCAGGTCGGGCTTCTGGGGCTGCAAGGCGCTTGAGAAGATCGAGCTGCCGGACAGCCTGGAAAGCCTCGGAAAGTACTGCTTCCAGTGCTGCGACAGCCTGCAGCTCGCCGTTTTCCCGCGCTCCTGGATGAACCGCAAGCAGGAGATCCGGGAGGCGAGCATCTACTGCACGGTACAGTTCCGCTGACCGGATTTATGAAAAACAGGGAGGAAAAGGTATGGGGATTTTTGAGAAATCGGACGCCGCGCGGAAAGAGAAGGAGAATTTGAAGCGCGAAAAGCAGGAGCTCATCCGGCTGAAAAAAGAGTACGCGGAGAATGAGAAGACAATCGCCAGGCTGCAAAAGAAGCTCGACAAAAAAGAGAAGGAGCACTTCGCCTTGCAGACGAGGGAGATAAAGCGGCGCATCGAGCGCGCGCCCGCCCCGGACGAGAGCCTCTGGGAGTTTGACTGGAGGGGGGCGCTGCGCAGTAAAGAGGGCGCGTCCCTGCCCGAGGAGGTGGCCATCCCGCAGAAGGTGGCGGGTCGCCCGGTGACGGCGGTGGGCAGCGTCTGCGGGACCGGCGTCCGCCGCGTGGTCGTCCCGGAAGGGGTGCGGGAGCTGAAAGGCATTTGCTTTGCCGGGTGTAAAGCGCTCGAGGAGGTCGTGCTGCCCCCCTCCCTCCGGGTGATTGAGGAAGACGCCTTTTGGAGCTGCGCCTCCCTCCGCACCATCCTCCTGCCCGAAGGGCTCGAGGAGATTAAGCGGGGCGCCTTTGCACGCTGCGCGGGTTTGGAGAAGATTTCCTTCCCCCCTTCCCTCAGGACAATCGGGATAAACGCGTTCCTGCTCTGCGAAAATCTGCGGGAGGTGCGGTTTTCCCGCGGCCTGAAAGTGATCGGGGAGCTCGCCTTCTCCGAATGCGGGGCGATTGAGGAGGTCTGGCTGCCGGACAGCCTGGAGATGATCGGGTACGGCGCCTTCTCCTGCCTGCTTGTGGGCTGCGGGCCCCGGCGCTTCGTCTTCCCCCGCAGCTGGAAGGGGAGGGAGGAAGAGATCGAGGACATTGTTTCCCTGTACAGCACGGTGGAATTTCTTTGAGAATTTGATAAAAATGAGGAAGAAAAGATGGAGGAACATCGTTTCCGCGCCCGGGGCGGCGCGCTTTCGCTGATGCGGCTCAATCTGTCCCGCCGCGCCGCGCCGGACGAGAGCCTGTGGGCATTTGATGAAGAAGGGGAACTCCGGATAAGGCCGGGCGTTGCGCTGCCGGACACGGTCGTCGTCCCCAGAACGGTTGGCGGGCGGGAGGTGCCGGACGGCGGGTGGACGCTGCAGCTGTGCAAAAGCGTGCGCCATGTGGCCGTGCCGGAGGGGTTCCGGGCGCTGCCGGAGCTGGGGCTTTCCGGCTGCAAAAAGCTCGAAACGCTGATCCTGCCCTCCACCCTCGAGCGGATCGAAGGGTCCGCCTGCATGGGGGACGCGGCGCTGCGCGCGGTCGCCCTGCCGGAGGGGCTGCGGAAGATTGGCGAAGGGGCCTTCGCAAACTGCCGGGCGCTTGAGGAAATCGCATTCCCGGACAGTTTGGAGCGCATCGGGATGCTTTGCTTTTACCAATGCACCGGCCTGAAGCGAGTGAGCTTCCCGCATTCCTGGAAAGACCGGATAGAGGAGATCGGGGCGGCGGGGCTTTCCTGCCCGGAGGCGGGCGTCCGGTACCGGTCGATCATACCGGGGGATCCGTACACCGGCGTCCCCTGCATGGTGGAATTCCGGGAGATTTCAGCGGACTGATTGAGAAAGAGGAGGATTTTTTATGCCGGATAAAGAATGCTGCCCCGTCTGCGGGTACGACTTAAGCCGGGACGCGGCGCGCTACCCGTCCCTTGCGCGGCTGCGGAGGGAGCGGGTTTTCCGCTGCAATCCCGAGAAGACCGCGCCTGTGCCGGGGGAGATGGGGCACCTCGTCACACGTCTCAGGCTCCTGGACAACGAGAACAGACGGCTGATCGATCAGCACCGCGCCGATGAGCGGCGGATCGCGGAGCTTGAGGGGATCATCGCCCGCCTGCGCGCGGAGCAGAAGCAGCGCGGCTCGGACGTCCAATGGGTGGAGGAGGAACTCGCCCGCCTGCAGGCGCAGGAGCCTGTCTATCCCGCCAGGCCCCGGCAGATGGAGCGATCCCCCCGCGGGAACCGGCCGGAGCCAGACCCCGCCGCCGATGAAAGGCTCTGGGAAATGGACGGCAGCGGCGCTCTGTGTTTGAAAAAAGGCGCCGCAGCGCCGGAAGTCCTCACCGTGCCGCAGACCTTCGCGGGACAGCCGGTGACCAGGCTCGGTTTCAACGCCCTGCGGGAAAGCGGCACAGTCCGCCGGATATTTATCCCGGAAGGGGTGCGGGAGCTGGGCAACTACTGCTTTGACCACTGCACAAAACTGGAAGAGGTAAAGCTCCCCTCCACCCTCCGGGTCATCGGGAAGTGCGCCTTCTGGCGGAACTCGTCCCTGCGTTCCATCTCCCTCCCCGAGGGGCTGGAAGCGATCGAGGAGAAAACATTTGAGGACTGCGAGAACCTCAAGGAGATCGAGCTGCCGGACAGCTTAATGCATCTCGGCAAATCCGCCTTTAGCCAATGGCGCCTTCAGCGCGCCGTCTTGCCGCGTTCCTGGAGAAACCGGCAGCAGGAGATCGCGGACGCGGGGATCCGCTGTCCGGTGGAGTTCCGCTAGCAGAGGCGGTTTTGTGACAGATTTTTATCTAAAATGGATTGCATTGCACCGGAAAAATTGATATAATGAAAGAAACGCAAGAAACGCACCGCCTTTTCTTTGGAAGAGGCGGGCTTTCGCACAATCCACAAAATTCTCACGGGAAATTTGCGCGCTCTCAGGTGACAGAAAGAGGTTTTTTTCACCTTTATCAGGGTGAAAAATTTAGCAAGGAGATGGACGTATGTTACAATTTCATGAAAACCGGAGCCTTTATTATTTCTATGCCTGCACCCGGGACCGCTTTATCCTCCCATCCCTCGAGGTCATCGACCAGAACGCCTACCTTTACCGCACCCTGCGCGAGCAGGGCTTTGATCGGATCGTCTTCGCCGTCAACGACGCGAAGATCCTCTATTTCGAGACCTACGACCGCTTCTCCGAGTACGCCTTCCGTTTCGCTGCGGATTATGAGAAATTCTCGGGCAGCAAGGAGGAGTTTTTGCAGAAGCACGGCGCGAAGAACGCTTCCCAGAATAAGCTCGGACGGGACCGCTTTGCCGAAATGGACGGGGATTATGCGGGCCGCAGCAGCGAAATCGGCCCGGTCCGGATGAAAAAGCCCTTTATCAACAATGCCAAGAGCTTTGAGCAGAACTTCCGGAATGTCATCCTCCCCTGTATGCAGTCGGAAAAGCTCCGCACCGCGATTATTTTCCCGGAGGAATCTTTCTGCTATTTCAGCCTCCCCTGCGTGCGGGAGATCCTGCGCGACCTGATTGCCAGCACCGGGGAATACCGGCGCGGCCGCAGCATCATGATTTTTACAACCCGGAGCGAAGAGCGGCTGATCGAGGATTACCAGCACGAAAGCTCCTTCTACGAGACCATCTGCTCCTACCTTCTGCAGGAGCAGGTCGAGGAATACAAGAGCCAGGATTCCCGCAGCAAGGCGCTCGAGGGGCTCGAGAAGACGCTCGGATACCGGCTGATCCGCGGGCGCAGCGTCGGCCTCGACGAAGCGGGCAGGCTGCTCGACCGCGCCGCGGTCTTCTATAACCTTTCCATCACCGCCGAGGAGCGGGCGGCGCTCGCAAAGGTCCTGGTCGCCTATCTGCGGGAGCATCTGCAGCCCGGCGAGGAGAGCAGCAGCCAGCTGCGGGTCTACAGCTTCGACCCCGAAGCCCCGGTCTTCACCTTCTGCCGCAGCCTGCGCGACAACCCCGACAAGTTCGGCCCCCTGCTCCGCGCCGCCTATGCGGAGCAGGAAAATAAGCACCAGAAGCTGCTCGACCGGCTGCGGGACACCAATGGCTTTGCCAAGCTTGAGAAGCATATTCTCGAAGTCGTCCGCCAGGCCAACAGGGCGCGCCGGAAGGAAGCAGCCGCAGACGCCCTCACCCTCGAGCGGTTCGGAAGCGAAGTTCAGTTTGTAGGGCAACCGCCGAACTTCAACCTCGTCCTCTTAGGGCCTCCCGGCACCGGCAAGACTACCCTCGCCGAGTACTACGGCATGCTGCTCCTCCACTACGGCCTCTTAAAGGTTGGGCATGTCGTCAAAGTCACCAAAGCCGACCTGAAAGGGAAGTACGTCGGCCACTCCTCGGCCATGCTGCGCCAGAAGGCGGACGAAGCCGACCAGGGCGTCCTCTTTGTCGACGAGATTTACCAGATGGACGGCGGGGACAATCAGGACGGGGACAGCTTCCAGAAGGACATCATGGACGCGCTGCTCACCGTTGCCTTGGAACGCCGCGGGACGATGGCTGTCGTTCTGGCGGGCTACAAGCAGCAGTCGCACGACCTGTTTAAGAAGTATCCGGGCTTTGACAGCCGTTTCCCCACCCAAATCGAAATCCCCGACTACACCTCCGACCAGCTGTACCGCATCTTCCGCAAAAAGGCGCGGGATATCCCTTTCTCCCCCGAACTGGAAAAGGGCCTGCCCGCCTTCTTTGAAAACTGGTACAATACCCGCCGGAGCAGCGACAAGGAATGGGCGAACATCCGCACGATGGAAAACGAGTTCTATCAGCCGCTCAGCGACTCCTGGCTGAAGTTTGAAGGCAGGCAGGAGGTCATGACCCCCGACATCATCCACGAGGATTTGAAGCCCTACTGGGAAAAGCGCGCGCTCAGCGCCGACCCCTGGCAGGAGCTGGACGGCCTGATCGGTCTCGGCAATGTGAAGCAGAAGATCAGGGATCTGATGGCGAACATCCAATTCGGCACCCGCGGCGGCGCGAAAAACAGCCAGAAAGGGGAGGCGTACCTTTTCGTCGGCAACCCCGGCACCGGTAAAAATGAGGTCGCCAAACGGATGGGGCCGATCCTGCGCCGGATCGGCGCACTCAGTCACGGCCGGTTTGTCGAGGTCGACGTGCAGGGCCTGCTCACCGGGGACGCGATCGGGAAGCTGAAAAAGCAGCTCGACGAAGCGCTCGGCGGCATCCTCTTTGTCGACGAGGCCTATACCCTGCGGGATACCCGCATCGGGGAGCAGGCGCTGGATGAGCTGATGAAATATGTGGAAAACCATAAAGGCGAGGTAACTGTGATTTTCGCCGGGTATGAAAAGCAGCTCGATGAGCTCATCAAAACGAACCCGGGCTTAAAGTCCCGGTTTTCTAAGGTGCACTTCCCAAACTATGCCGCTTCCGAGCTCCGGCAGATTGCGGAAGTGATGACCAAAAATGAGAATTTTGACAGCGCTTCGGAGGAGTTCTTAGCCGAAAGCGAGCGCATCTTCGCGGCCTGGATCGCCCAAAACGACCCGGAATTCGGCAACGCGCGGGAGGTCCGCAACTATATCAACCGCTCGATCACCTGCCATTCGCGGCGGATGCAGAAGGCGGCGGAAGCCGGGCAGGATGTCGATAAGCTCCCCGACCGCTGGATCCTGACGCCGGAGGACATCGACCCGGAAGACCGCACCGTTGCCGCATCGTCCGCAGTCCGCACCTTCCGGACCCCCGCCGGCCTCCGTGCCGCGCGGGAGGCCCTCGAGCGGATCGCCCAGGCCACCGACAACGCCGTTCCGGCCGACCCGGAAGAGCGGCTGAACGCGGTGCTCTACCTGAGACTCCAGACGGCCGGCGGCCTCGGCACCGGCACCGCCTTCCTTGTCTCCCCGGAGGGGGACGTCCTCACCTGCGCCCACTGCGTGCGGGATGCGGTGAAGGTCGAGATCCGGATCGGGTACCGGGACGGGCAGCCGGTCTGGTGCCCCTGCCAGGTCCTGCTCGCGGATGAGGCGCGGGACATCGCGGTCATCCGGCTGGAGCGGGGCGACAGCTACCCCTGCATCCCCCTGGCGCCGGCGGATTACAACTGCCGCATCGGCGAGCCGGTCTGGATGCCGGGCTTCCCGAAAGGGCTGACCAACCTGCACCTCTATGACGGCAGGGTCGCAGCCGGCATCAAGCGCACGAGGGGCGTGCGCGAGGTCGTCGACCTCCAGATCGAAGGCAAGCACGGCAACTCCGGCAGCCCCGTCCTGCTCGAGGACGGCTATGCCGGCGGCATCTTCCAGGGCGCCTTCGGCGAAACAGGCGATGAGGTGAACTTCATGGCCCACATCCGCAACTTCTGGGCGCTGGCCCGCGAGGCGTATGGGGGAGCGGACGAGGCGTGACAGATACTATCCAAAAAAATTTTTCCCCATCTGACAGAAAACATCCTCCCGTGATTTTATTAGGGCGAAAGGGAGAAAATCCCGCAGAAACCCAAATAGATTTTTGAAGGAGAGGTATTGTATGTCCGGATACACTATGGTAGTCAACCGCAACGACTACAACCGCCAGATGCGCGAAAGCGCCGCCAACCGCGCCCAGGCCGCAGCCGCCCAGGAGAGCCTCCGCCGGGAACAGCAGCGCAGCCGCGAGCTCGAAAGCAGGCGCCGCGAAGCGGAGGCCGCCGCCGAACGCAGCCGCAGGGAGGCAAACGCCGCCCGCAAGGAGACGGCAGAGTTAAACCGGCGCTTCAACGACCGCATCGATGCGCTCACCCGCCAGCAGCAGGCCGAACAGGCCCAGACCCAGCAGAGCTTCGAGTCCATCCGCCTGGCGATGGGCCAGATGAACACCCGCATCCGCGGCATCAGCGACCAGGTCCAGAGCCTGTCGAAGGAGACCGCCGCCCAGTTCCAGGCCATTGCCGCCCAGAAGGAGAGCGCCCATGAGGCCGCTGCCTGCGCTTTGAAAGAGCTCCGCGGCCAGGTCGAGGAGATGCAGGGCCTGCACCCCGGCCGTTTTGAGGGCGAGCGCTTTGCCACCCTCCGCCAGCAGCTGGAAGCCGGTGAAGCCTCCCTCCGCGCCGGCAACGCCGAGGCCGCCCTTGGCACCGCGAATGTCTGCGTCCCCGAAGCCTACGCCCTCAAGGGCCGGCTGACTATCCAGAACCGCCAGTTCGCCGACACCCTGCTCTTCCTCCGCAAAGAGGCGAGCGCCCTGCTCTCCGAGCTCGAAACCCTCGGAAGCCGCGAGGTGACCTTTGAATCCGACGGCGAACAGGTCACCCGCCCCTGCGACGTCGACTTCTGGACCCGCGGCGCTGTGACCGACCTGCGCCGGCGTTTCGATGCGCAGATGGCCGTCCTCGACCGGGCCGACAGAGACGAATCGGTCGGCTTCTCTCAGCTTGACGAAGTCGCCGCCGCTCTGGCTGCCGTCCGCGAGGAAGCGCACGTCGCTTCCCAGCAGGCCACCGACGCGCTCATCCGCTCCGAGGCCGCCCTCCGGCAGGCCCTCGCCATCAACGACGTCATGACCGGCAGCAGCTGGCAGCGCGAGGTCGCCGACTACTGCGGCGGCGATGAGCGGGAGGATATGTCCTTAGTTTACAACGACGGCTCCGGCAACCGGGTCGCATTCCGCATCGGCGGCGACGGTTCCGGCAAGCCCAATGTCGATTTCATCGTCTATGACGGTGAGGATGATTACGGCCGCGCCCACCAGACGTCGGCTGAGATCGGGCAGCTTCTGCACGAAGAAATCGGCGCGCAGCCCGACGCGCAGCACGACTGCCGCAAGGTCCCCGACCTCGAGCGCTTTACGGCGGTGGGCTGACGCACTGAAAATACGCGAAGGAGTGGTCAATCATGAAATACAGCGGATTTGGCGTCGACGGAGGCTCTACCTACTTTTCGGTCTCCTACCTCGGGGAGGATGAGCAGCTTCACCCCTTTATCACCCAGGGGATGGACAGCCCTTACCTGCCGTCCATCGTCGCTGCGAAGACAAGAAAGGGGCAGACCTCCTACCTGTTTGCCGCCCAGGCAAAGACTGCTGTCAATCAGGCGACGGCTGACCGCCCCTGCCGCAGCTGGACCGGCTGGAAGCTCCTGCTTGCCGAGGAGAACCAGGAGATGATCGCCGAGCGCGGCTATACCGCCCCGGATACCCCGGAGGAGATCTGCCGGCGCTACTACCAGTTCATTTTTTCCGCCGTCGCCCAGAATTTTTCCCTCTCCGAGCTGGAGGAGGTCGCCATCGGGGTGCCGGAAAGCTGGCTCCGCAAGGAGAGCACCTACGACGCGCGGACCCAGCTCCTCGACATCTGCAAAAGCCTCCCGCAGGTCAAGCGGGTGCGGCTGGTTTCCGAGCCGGTCGCGGCCTGCGCCTACTTTGTCCACAAATACCGGCGGGAAGCCGGCCGGCCCTTCCGCGGGCACTGCTTCGTCTTTGACGCGGGCGGCGGCACCCTCGACCTCACCGTCTGCGAGGCCGACGAGAACGGTCCCCGCAGCCGGATCCGCGGCGTTTTCCGCAACGGCGTCGGCGAGAATACCGACCGCACCCTCGGCGCCTCCGGCATCGCGTATATGGAGATGGTCGTTTTGATGGCGCTCGCAGCCCTGACCGGCCGCAGCGAGCAGGAGATCGTCCGGGGGCCGAAGTTCCAGCAGTACGTCCGGGCGGTCGAGGCGACCATTTTGGGCGACAGCGGCGAAAATCTCGTTTCCCGCGCCGCGGAAGAGGGGCGGGAGTGCACGAGCATCAGCGACAACCTCCGCGCCCTGCGCGAAATCTACTACCTCGGCGGGATGGATGAGGCGGAGGAGATGAAGGAGACCGCCTTTTCTATCGACTTCAACGGCCTGGATGACGACGAGGCCGGGGCGGATGAGGACACGCTGGACATCAGCTACGGCCTGCTGATGGGGGCCTATGACCGCCACATCGCGCCGGTCATCCGCAAGGAGATCGCCGAGGTCCGCCAGTACCTGGACGAAAAAGGCATCCCCTGGACCGCTGCCGACGCCGGACGGAACGAGAACTCCGGCGAAGGGCTCTTCCGGATCATCCTCTGCGGCGGATTCTGCAACTTCCCGCTGGTCGAGGCGCAGGTCAAGGAGGAGATGGGCTGGCAGGGCGAGGGCTTCGATCCCCGGTTCAGCCAGCAGCTCGTCCAGAGCGAGCGGGCGATGGCCGTCTCCTACGGCCTCACCCTCGCCGCCAACCATGTGATCGAGGTCATCCAGACCAGCCCCTTCTCGGTCGGCTTCTGCGCCCTCGATCCGGACGGGAAGCAGGTGGACCTCTATTCCATCCGCAAGGACGACGTCGTGCGGGAAGGGCAGCCCTGCTACCTCTTAAACGCCGACGGGACGCCGCTCCCCTGCGGGGCCAGCAAGATCGACCAGATCCTCATCAACCTGACCGACAACCCGGCGTTCGGCCAGCGGGTGCCGGTGGCCCAGGAGCTGCAGAAGGCGTTTACCTTCGGAAGCGACGTCCTCGGCAGCAATCTGCTGTTCTTCATCGGCTTTTCGCTCGACGAATCCCTGCAGCTGAGCCTCCATATCGTGCCGGTCGAATCGCGGTACGATGACAGCGTTTTCCCGCCGACGCCCAAATTTGTGGAAAGCGGCACGCCGCAGGTTCGCCGCCTCGGCACCCTGCACGAGCTTTACGACGGCCTTCTCATATTCCGCACCGCCGCCGCAGATCAGAAAGGGGAGAAATCAAGATGAATACCCGCAATATTCAGTATATGCTGGAGGTCATCGGCCAGAAAGCGCAGCCCACCGGCAGCGACGCCGTTCGATTCCTCACCGAAGCGCTTAAGGAATTCGCAAGCCCCTCCGGCGTCGACCGGCTGACTTGTACGCCGCAGGATGCGACCGGCTTGAGCGCGCTGTTCAACGGCCTGCTCCGCCTCGCCGCGGCAAACAGCGTGGCTTTTTCAGCCGGCGCGCAGCGCCAGCGTCTCGACGGCTTTGTCCGGCAGGCGCAGCAGACGGAGACCTCCCTCAATGAGATCCAGAACCTCGCCGCCGAGGCGGATGCAGAGGGCAGCCGGCTGGACGCGCTTCTGGCGAGGCTCGAGCCGGAACGCGCAGGGCTTCTCGAGCGCCGGAAGGAAAATGAGCGCAAGCGCGCCCGCATCGAGGAGCTTGAGGACGGCCGTCTGGACCAGGCGGCAGCGGAGGCCGCGGAGATCGACCGCCGCTGCCAGGAACTGGAGGAGCTTTCTAAGACACGGGAAGAGACGCTCGCCTCCGTCCGCAGCCGGAAAAAGGCCCTGGACGATGAGATCGCGCGGTACAAGGCCGAGGAGGACGCCCTCCTCCAGCAGGAAGCGTCGCTCACAAAGACCCTTGCCGACCGCAAATCGGCTATGGAGCAGGCCGGGGAGCGCGCGAGCCGGGCAAAGGAGCAGCTGGACGCTTTCGAAGCCTCCCGCACCGAACTGGAACGCGCGCAGCAGGAGATCGCCGCCCGGACCGAGGTATTCCGCAAGGCATGGGAGAACCTCTGGGACCGCAACGAGGCTGAACGCGCCCAGGTTTTAGCGCGGCTTCAGGCGCGGCTGCCCGAAAAGTCGGCTTACAAAGGGGAGAAGGACCTCCCCGCCGCCGTCAAGGGCGATCTGGAACAGATCGCAGGCTGGCTTGCCCTCGTACAGGAGGAGATCCAGCTGGGCGTTACCGCGAGTGAAGAGATGCTCGAACGCAGTGCAAATTCCTGATGATAAAGGAGGATTCCGATATGGTATGCAAATTATGTCAGACATCTTACGAGGGGACAGCCTGCCCCTACTGCGGGATGCCCGCGCTCGGGGATCTCGGGGGAGGCGGGTCGGTCGACAGCTTCTGCGCCGAACACCGCGCCCGGCTGGTCAGCAGTCTGAGCTCCCTCAAGGCGGTCGTCTACCGCTATGAAAACGGGGACGGCGGCGTCAAGGAGACGGAGGAGACTGTCGTCCTGGCCGATCTCGGCCGCGCGGACGGCCAGACCGTCTGGAGCGAGACCGAATTCCTCCGCCTCGAGCCCGATGATCTGGAGGACGGCTCGGCGCTGCGCCTCTCCCTCCGCGCGGAGGGGAAGGGCCTTGCCAAGGACTTCTCCGTTGAGCTGCCGCTGCCGAAGGCGGAGGGGCTCTGGCGGGTCGGCATCCGGCTCGAGAAAAATCTCACTCTGACCGTCCTGGTCGGGACCCCCGAGGAATACAGCGAGGCCGCGGGCATCCGCTTTTTGGCCTGATTTCAGAAAAACTGCCGCCGGAAGGGCTTTCCCCAACCGGCGGCAGTTTTTTGCGGATTTTTTGTGGAAAAACGGCCGGGCGGCGCGGTCACGCTTCGCGGAAAAACTGCGCGTAGCCAAGCTCGCCGTCGAACACCTTTTTGAGGACGACCACCGCCGCCCCGTAGACCGCCGCGAGCGGGCCGAAGGAGCTGCGCCCGATGCGGATACCCGCGCGCTCTCCCGCGAGAACTTCCGCGTTGACCCGGCGGGCGAGCAGGTCCAGAATGCGGTCGGGGAGGCAGGCGCCTTCGTGCCCAAGCAGGATGCATTCCGGGTCGACGAGGTTTGCGAGGTTGGCAAGCGCCAGCGCAAGCGGCTCGAGCTTCCCGGCGAGCCACTCCTCCCCCTCCGTCCTGCTTTCGCAAAAACGGCAAAGCTGCGCAAAATCCCGGAAAGGGTATCCAAACCGTCCCTCCGCCTCCCGAAGCAGGCGGGAGGCGGCGACCAGCGTCTCAAGGCATCCGCGGCGGCCGCAGTAGCATTTCGCACCCGCCGGATCGACGACGGTGTGGCCAAGTTCCCCCGCAAAGCCGTGCTGGCCGTGCAGCAGCGCGTCCCGCAGGACGATGCCGGCGCTCAGGCCGTTGGTCAGGCCGACGTAGACAAAGTTTGAACAGGAGGCGCAGCAGCCGAAATATTTTTCGGCCAGGGCGGCGGCGTTGGTGTCGTTTTCCAGAAAAACCGGCAGATCCAGGCGCTCCGACAAAGCGGCGCAGACCGGGATGTCATGGAGCCCGCCGAAGTTCGGCGGGTTGAGGATACTGCCGCTTTGCAGATCGAGCGGGCCGATCGAGGCGATCCCCGCCCCGAGCAGCGGCTGGCCGGGAGAAAGCGCGCCGCGGAGGGAGGCGCAGAGGTCCGCAAACTTGTCCAGCAGCGTTTCGGCGGTCTCGCCGGCGGAAAGGGGATGGGTGCGGGTTTCGAGAACTTTGAGGGCCATATCCGCGAGGATGCCGGTGCAGGCGTCGCGGGAAAGCCAGATGCCGATGACGGCCGGCGCTTTTGGCGTAAAGCTCAGCAGCATCTGGGGGCGGCCTGCGCCGGGCCGGTCGTGGCCGAGAGACTGGCTTTCGCGGAGGATGCCGCTGCGGATCAGCTCGGCCGTGATGTTCGTGACGGTCATTTTGGCCAGGCCGACCCGCCGGGTCAGCTCGGTGCGGGAAGCTCCGCCCGTCATGCTCAGATTTTGCAGCACCAGCAGACGGTTGGTCCGTTTGGCCTGCTCGCTGTTGATTCCGCGGTTTTTCATAGGGATCCTCCTTGCAGTGCGGCCGGCAGCCGTGTTTTTGCATCTGCCCTCCCATAGAGGGAAGCGTGCAAATAAATTTATATATGCTATTTACAAATAGGACGGAATGGTGTATACTGTGGTTAATCGGGAGAAAAAGCGAGCCGCCTTCATATCGCAAAAGGCGGGCACTTTTTCTCCATCATACCGCATTTTCCATAAGATGTCAAACAAAAAAGGGGGAATTCTATGAAAAAGATCTGCTGTATCGGCAGCGTGACGACCGACATCATCCTGTCGCCGGTCGACGCCCTCCCCGCGCCGGGGAAACTGCAAAAGATCGCGGGCGCGTCGACCCACGTCGGCGGCTGCGCCTCCAACGCCGCCATCGACCTCGCGAAGCTCGGAGTCCCGGCCCTGCTCTGCTGCAAGGTCGGCGCGGACAGCTTCGGGGATTTCGTCCTCCGCACCTGCGAGGAAGCGGGGGTGGACACCCGCGGCGTGCTCCGCGACCCGTCGGCTGCCACCACCACCTCGGCCGTCTGCGTGAGCTCCGAGGGGGAGCGCTCCTTCCTCTACTGCCCCGGATCGACTTCGGCGCTGCGCGCGGAGGAGATCCCGGAAGGGCTGCTCGCGGAGTGCGGCATCATTTTCATCGGCGGCGCGCTGCTGCTGACCTCCTTTGACGGCGCGCCCTGCGGACAGCTGCTGCGCAGGATGCGGGAGCAGGGAAAGTTCACCGTCATGGACACCGCCTGCGACTTTGACGGCGTCTGGCTGCCCAAGATCCGGGAGGCGCTGCCGGGGCTCGACCTGTTTATGCCCAGCTACGACGAAGCGGCGGCCCTGTCCGGGGAGCGGGAGCTTTCAAAGATCGCCGACTTCTTTTTTGACTGCGGCGTCGGGCAGGTCGTCGTCAAGACCGGCGGGGACGGCGCCTATTTCGCCCCCAGCCGGGAGGAGCGCTTTCTCCTCCCCGCCTATACCGAAATCCGCCCGGTCGATACGACGGGGGCGGGGGATTCCTTCTGCGCCGGCTTCCTCTGCGGGCTTGCGCAGGGCTGGAGCTTTGAACAATGCGGGCGGCTCGCCAACGCGGTCGGCGCCCACTGCATCCAGGCCGTCGGCGCCTCGACGGGGATCCCCTCCCTTCCGGCCGTGCTCGATTTTATGGAACGCCATCCCAAATTACAGCGAAAGGATGTATTGTGATGAAAAAATCCGACTATGAAGCCGCAAAAGCAAAGGCCCTCGCCCTCTTTGACAAGGCCCATATCACCCTGACCCCAGAGGAGATCGAAAACCTCGAAGTCGCCGACTTTGGACTCGAGGATCTCGCCCGGACCGGGCTGCAGCTGATCGTGTATGTCAACACCGAGCGCTGCTGCGCCAAGGAAATGGCCCTCATGCCGCGCCAGACCTGCCCGGAACACCGCCACGCCCCCATCCCCTCCCTCGGGTACCCGGGCAAGGAGGAAACCTTCCGCTGCCGGTACGGCCTTTGCTACCTCTACGTCGAGGGGGATCCGGCGCAAACCCCTGCCTGCACCCCTCCGGCCGGCAGCGAGGAGCACTATACGGTCTGGCACGAGATCGCGCTGGCGCCCGGCGAGCAGTACACCATCCGCCCGAACACCCGCCACTGGTTCCAGGCGGGCGATGAGGGCGCGGTCGTCTCGGAGTTCAGCACGCCGAGCTACGACGAGTACGACATCTTCACCGACCCCCGCATCCGCCGCATCCCCGAGATCGAAGACTGAAAGGAGAAGCCCCATGTTAGTAAATCTGAACGATATCCTGCCCCGGGCGGCCAGGGAGCATTACGCCGTCGGGCTCTTCAACACGGTAAACCTGGAGATGGCCAAAGGCGTCCTCGCCGCCGCCGAGGAGATGCGATCCCCCGTCATCATCGGCACCGCCGAAATCCTGCTGCCCTATGCGGAGCTCGAGGAACTCGCCTATTTCCTGGTCCCCATGGCCCGGAAGGCAAAGGTGCCGGTCGTCCTCCACTATGACCACGGCCTGACCGGGGAGCGGGTCCATCAGGCGATGGAGCTCGGCTTCACCTCGGTGATGTACGACTGCTCCACCCTCGACTTTGACGGCAACTGCAGGGAGGTCGCCGCCCTGACCCGCGAAGCGCACAGCCGCGGGATCACCGTCGAGGCGGAGCTCGGCCATGTCGGCGCGAACGCGGGCACAGATGAATCCGATGGTGCGGATGATTCCATCTACACCAAGCCGGAGGAGGCCCGCCGCTTCTGGGAGGCGACCGGGGTCGACGCCCTCGCCGTCGCCATCGGGACCGCCCACGGGGCCTACCGGGCCAAGCCGCGGCTGGATTTTGACCGCCTTGCCAAAATCGCGGGGCTGGTCGGCGCGCCGCTCGTCCTTCACGGCGGCTCGGGGCTGTCGGACGAGGATTTCCGGCGCTGCATCCAGAACGGCATCGCCAAGGTCAACATCTTCACCGACATCAACTGCGCCGCGGCGGACGCCGCTCACGCCAATTGGGCGGCGGGGAAGGGACTGACCGACCTTATGCCCGCCATCACGGAGGCGGTCAAGGCGGCGACGATCCGCAAGATGCAGGTGTTCGGCAGCGAGGGGAAAGCATAACCTATCCATATATAATGAAAGCAGGGATCCCAGCCTGAAACGCTGGGATCCCTGTCTTTTATCGCGGTCAGTCCTGGATCCCTTTGAGGGTCTCCCGCAGGATTTCGGCGGAATCGCAGAGCATTTTGCGCTCAGGCTCGCTCATCGAGATGGGGACGACCCGCTCCACGCCGCCGGCCCCGACCAGGGCCGGGACGCTTAAAACGGTGTCCGAGATGCCGTACTCCCCATGCAGGATGGTCGAAATCGGGAGGATGGACTTCTCGTCCCGCACAATGGCGGTGCAGATGCGGCGGATGGCCATCGCGACGCCGTAGTAGGTCGCCTGCTTGCGGGCGATGATCTCGTAGGCGCTGTTTTTGACCGAGCGGGCGATTTCCTCCATCGCCTGGTCATGGTCAAAATAGCCGCGCATCTCGCAGAAGGTGTGGATGGGGATGCCCGAGACGCTGGCGCTGCTCCAGACCGGGAACTCGCTGTCCCCGTGCTCCCCGACAATAAAGGCGTGGACGCTCCGGCTGTCCACCGAGAGGTGCTCGCCCAGAAGGTTTTTGAGCCGGGCGGTGTCGAGGACGGTCCCCGAGCCGATGACCCTGCTTTCGGGGAGCCCGGAAAGCTCGAGCGCGACCTGGGTGAGGACGTCGACCGGGTTTGTGACAATGAGGAGGATGCCGTCGAAATCCCGGGCGGTGATCTCCGGGATAATGCTGCGGAAAATGGCGGCGTTTTTCTGGACAAGGTCGAGGCGGGTCTCGCCGGGCTTCTGGTTGGCCCCGGCGGTGACGATCACGATGGAGGCGTCGGAGAGATCCTCGTAATCGCCGGCATAGATCTTCATCGGTTTTGCGAGGGGGAGGCCGTGGCTGATATCCATTGCCTCCCCTTCGGCCCGCCTGCGGTCGATGTCCAGCAGCACGAGCTCGGAAAAGAGGCCGCTCTGCATCAGGCTGAAGGCGGTCGAAGAGCCGACAAAGCCGCAGCCGATGATCGCTGCCTTGCGCGGGTTGACAGATTTCATGCAGTTCATCCTTTCAAAATGTTTTGTGGGGAGAAGACTCCGTTTGCTCCTGATTAGGATGGGCAGAACAGAGAAGGTTAAACGGCGCGGGAATTTTTGGTCAGAAAGGAGCCCCGGTTTCCGATTTTGGGGCGCTGTTTCGGATTTAATCAATTCTTAATCTCTGCGGCTGGACAAGCGGCGGATTTTCGTGTATAGTAGAAGATGAACTGTTCTTTGCTCAATTTCCGTCGAATCAAAGGAGCTGCACATGAAATCCATCCTGACTCGCTATCACTCACTTGAAAACCAGCTCCGGATGCTGGAAAACGATACGGCCCGCGTTGTCACAAGCCAGCTTGACCAGCTTGCGCTGGACACCGGCAGCGGGCTTTCCAAGGACTCCGAGCTCTGCGTCACCCTCAGGGAGGAGGCCAAGGCCCTGAAAGAGGCGGGGGAGCTCCATCAGAAAATCCACCGCAGCTGCACCACTCTTGCCGACGAAATCGAGACCCGGCTGCGGGAGTCTTACAACTACGAGGCCAGAATGAAGATCGGGCCGCGCTTCCTCTCGCCGTCGCCCACCAATGCCCAGATCGACCTGGAGGAAAAGAAGAGCCAGCATTTTGCGCAGGGGATCACCTTCTATAAGCTGTTCTGGGTGTTCTTTATCGGCTGTTTTCTCGGGGTCGTCATCGAGACGCTCTGGTGCATCATCAACCGCGGGCATTATGAAAGCCGGGTGGGGCTGATTTACGGGCCGTTCAACCTGGTTTACGGGGTGGGGGCCTGCTGCCTGTCCGCCGCCCTTTACCGCTACCGCAACCGCAACCCGGTTCTGTCCTTTGTAGGGGGATTTTTGGTGGGCAGCGTTGTGGAGTACCTCTGCTCCTGGTTCCAGGAAATGGTCTTTGGCTCGACCTCGTGGGACTACAGCGGAATGCCGTTCAACATCAACGGACGGATCTGCCTGGTTTATTCCCTTTTTTGGGGGATTCTTGGGGTGCTGTGGATCAAGTCGGTCTATCCGCGGATGGCAAAATGGATCCTCAAGATCCCCAACCGATTCGGCAAGATCCTGACCTGGGCGCTGCTCGGCTTTATGATCTTTGATTCGGCGATGACAGCTGCGACCGTTTACCGCTGGATGGACCGCACTGCCGGCAACCCGCCGCAGAACAGCTTCATGGTCTGGGTCGACGAGCACTATCCCGACGAGCGAATGCAGAAAATCTTTGCCAACCTCAAATTTGTGGAGGAGTGACCATCATTTTGGGGAAAACAACAGAATGGCCGCAGACGGGGGATTACCCGCCTGCGGCCATTTTCCGGCGGAAAAAATGGCGGGCGCGATTTACAAACGGGCGGGAAAGCGGTATAATGGAAAACAGACAGCCGGGCGGCAGCCCCGCCCGGCGCCCGAATCTACTGCAAAAGGACAGGTGACTTTTATGAAAGCACAGTTTCCATCCGGGGCCTTCCCGACAATGATCACCCCCTTCCGCCCGGATCAGTCGGTCGACTTCGAAGCGGCGGAGCGCCTGACGGAGTGGTACGCCGCAGCCGGCTGCCACGGCGTTTTTGCCGTCTGCCAGTCAAGCGAGCTCTACCAGCTGAATTTGAAGGAGAGCGCCGAACTGGTGCGGCGGGTCAAGGCCGCCGCGGAAGCGCACCGCCGCCCGGACGGCAGCCGGATGGCGGTCGTCGCGTCCGGCTGCATCGCCCTTACGGCGGAGGAGCAGGCGGAACAGGCTGCGGCTATCTTTGAGGCGGGCGCGGAAGCGGTCGTCCTCCTCACCAACCGGATGGATTTCGCAAACCGCGGGGACGCCGCATGGATTGCGGACACCGAGCGGCTGCTTGCGCTCCTGCCGGAGGAGATGCCGCTGGGGCTCTACGAATGCCCCACCCCGTATAAACGCCTGCTGAGCGGGGAGATGCTCCGCTGGTGCGCCGCTTCGGGGCGGTTTTCTTTCATCAAGGACACCTGCTGCAGCGCGCCGGCCATCGGCGAGCGGATGCAGACGCTCAAAGGGAGCGGGATGCAGCTTTATAACGCCAACGCCCAGACCCTGCTGCCCTCGCTGCGGATGGGCGCGGCGGGATACTGCGGGATCATGGCCAATTTCCACCCGAAGCTCTACGTCTGGCTCTGCGAGCATTATGAGGCTGAGCCGGAAAAGGCGGAAAAGCTGGCGGCTCTCCTTTCACTGGCGTCCTTTACCGAGAGCCTGCATTACCCGGTCACCGCCAAGTACCACCTTTCGGAACTGGAAGGGCTCGGCTTTTCGCTGGAGACCCGCGTCCGGCCGGCTTCCGAGTGCGGGGAGTACGACGAGCTCGTCATGCGCCAGATGAAGCTGATCGCCGACGAGGCGGAGCGGCTGCTCGGGCTGTAAAAAACGGGGCTGTCCCGCAAAGGGGCGGCCCCGTTTTGTCAAATGGCCTGATGCTTGCTGCGGTAGGCGGCGGGGGAGAGGCCGTAGGCCGCGCGGAAGCGGCTGTAAAAATGGCTGAGGCTCGTGTACCCGCACTCCAGGCAGATGTCAAGAACCGGCATGGAGGTCGTCCGCAGCAGATTGGCGGCATAGACGGCCCGCAGCCTGGAGAGGACCTCGTGCGGCGTCGTGGAGCGGTACCTGCGGAAGGAGCGGCAGATGTGCTCGGGGGTCTTTCCGCTCAGCTCGGCGAGCTTCTGCAGGCCGCCCGCGAAGACCTCCGGGCGCCGCATCTCCTCCTCCAGGCGGAGAAACCACCCGGGCGCGTCCCCCGTCTGCCCGGCCGGCAGAAAGCAGCCCTCAAGCAGCTCGGCGAGCAGAAGCTTTGCCCGCACGTCGGCCGAACGGTCCCCGGGCGGCAGCAGGCAGTATTCCCGATAGACCTGTTCGGCCCGGGCGCAGAGGGAGGCCGGCGCCTGCGCCGTCAGACAGGTGGGCTGCGTAAGGAACCCCTCGACGGAGAGCCCCTGCCCCAAAAAGGCGCAGACCTCCCCCAGGAGCCCTGCCGGGAAGGCGAGGTTCAGAAAGCAGCAGTCGCTTTCCCCGGCGCGTGCAAAGCCGTGGGTGTCCTCCGGCCGGATGAGGACGGCCGCATTCTGGCGCAGCAGCACCGCTTCCCCGTTGACCAGGTGGCGCATCTGCCCGCTGATCAGCAGGAAGATCTCAAAAAAGGTGTGGGTGTGCGGGGAGGAAGCTTCCGCCAGGCTGCGGATGAGGCGGAAATGGACCCGCCCGGGGGAGAAGATGCTTTCCGATTCGATAACGCGCGGCATACCGCCACCTCCGATGTCAAAAAATCACAAATATTATATCAAAAACGGGGAAGAAAGGGAAGAGGGAATCTGCTATAATGAAATCAGCCGCCGGGATCCCCGAAAATCGGCTCTGCGATCCGCTGACGGGGCCGGCGCGCACCCTTGATTATGCAAACAGAAAGGAAGAAGCTGCCATGACTTCCCGCGAACGCCTTCTGACCGTAATCCGCGGCGAGATCCCGGACTGCGTGCCGGTCGCCCCGGACACCTCAAACATGATCCCGGTCAAAATGACCGGACGCCCGTTTTGGGATATTTACCTCTATGAGGAGATCCCGAAATGGAAGGCGTACATCGACTGCGTCAAATACTTCGGCTTTG
The DNA here is from genome assembly GCA_018716285.1 of Candidatus Merdivicinus faecavium. GTDB lineage: Bacteria > Bacillota > Clostridia > Oscillospirales > Ruminococcaceae > Merdivicinus > Merdivicinus faecavium. Next base: position 46,399 of record DVKD01000039.1, on the reverse strand, counting down.
ACTCGCTGATGGATGGCTACGTCCCCATCCGCTTCGACGAGCTGGGCCAGATCGACTACGACCGCCGTGAGGCGATCGTCAAGCGGACGGAAGACCAGATCATCACCCGCGTTTACCGCAAGGCGAACGGCAGGATCTTCTGGGACAACCATGTCAGCTTCTATTTTATCGGCAACCCGCCCGTCCACGGCGTCCCCATTGAAAAGGCGGGGGTCGACCCGACGCCCAACCATTTTGAAACGGTCGAAAAACGCAACCCCTACGCCGGCATCGAGGGGGAGGCGCTGCTCAAGCTGGTCAAGGAGGAGATGGGGGACCACGGCCTGGTCGGGGTTTCCTGCGGCGGATCGGTCTTCATCGGCTCCGAGGAGCAGATCTACGAGTACTTCGACTATCCGGAGCGGTACGAGGAGCGCAGCCGGCAGCGGCTGCACGACTCCGAGGTTTATTTCCGCAAGCTGATGAGCCTTGAGACCAGGCCGGACTTTATCTGCACCGGCGGCTCGGGAACCCTTGTCTATCAGACGGTCGAGACCTTCCGCAAGCTCGCCCTTCCGGTCGTCAAGCGGGTCACCCAGCTCTGTAAGGAGTACGGCGTCCCCTCCCACATCCATTCCTGCGGGCCGGAGAAGGAGCTGGTCCGCATCTGCCACGACGAGACCGACCTCACCATCATCGACCCCCTCGAGATCCCGCCGATGGGCGACTGCAACCTGCGGGAGCTCAAGCGCCTGTACGGCGACAAGCTCGTCCTCAAGGGGAACCTGCACACCACCGACGTGATGCTCAACGGTTCGGTCGAGGACGTCGTCCGGGCGAGCAGGCAGGCCATCGACGATGCGGCCGAGGGCGGGCGGTTCATCCTGTCCACCGGCGACCAGTGCGGGCGGGATACCCCGGAGGAGAACATTTTCGCCATGATCGAGACCGCGCGGACCTACGGGCGGTACGCCAAATAGAACGCCCCACCTGAAAAATGCCCCCGGCGCTTTCTGCGGCGCCGGGGGCATTGGATTTTTCTGTTACTTCGGGTCCTTGCAGAGGGCGACCAGCTCGTCGACATGGGCGGTGGCCAGGCACTCGACCGTGTCGGAAGCGCCGTAGTAGATTTTTACCTCGCCGTCGTCCTCGAGGATCATGCCGCCGGGGAAGATGACGTTGGTGCGGAAGCCGTCGTCTGCCTCCCAGGGGGTCTCGGGGGCGAGCAGCGGGGCTTTGGACATGCCGATGACCTTGGAGGGGTCTTCCAGGTCGAGCAGCATGATGCCCGCCGAGTAGCACTTCGCCCACTTGGGCTCCCATCCGTTTTTGCCGCGGCTCTCGTCCCGATGGACCGCGTGGAAGAGGGTCAGCCAGCCGTCCTTTGTCTTGATGGGGGGAGCGCCGGGGCCGACCTTATCGTTGGCAAAGGGGACGTCCTCGACGGCGAGGACGAGCTTGGAGTCGCCCCAGTAGCGCAGGTCGGGGGAGGCGGAGAGCCAGGTGTCGAACCGGTCTTTGCCGCGGGAGTAGACGGGCATCGGGCGCTCCAGCCGGACATAGCGGCCGCCGATCTTTTCGGGGAAGAGGACCATGTTGCGGTTGTCGGGGACGCTCATGGTCATGACCTCGATCTTCTCAAAGTCCTCGGTCAGCGCGATGCCGCCGCGGAGGCCGTGCCGGGTGTCGACCGCGAAGCAGAGGCAGCATTTCCCGTCGATGACGGTGATGCGGGGGTCATAGACCCGCGTGACGTCGGGGTCTCCCATGCTTTCGGGGGTGAGGAAGGGGGTCTTGCGGACGTCCCAGTGGATGCCGTCGTCGCTGTAGGCGACGCCGACGACCGTGCCGCGGAACGCCGCCGTATTCGGCGTATGCGTAAAATCGTCGCGGAAGGCCATGACATACTTGCCCTGGTATTTGGCGACGCCCGCGTTGAAGATGCAGGTGGCCTCATAGGGGATGTCCTTGGCGGACAGCACCGGCGCGCCGCCGTTGTAGCGGTGGATGACCGGGCTGGAGGTGAGTTCGGGGAGCATTTTTGGCATAAGCAAAACCTTCTTTCGCGCGGGAATGCCGCGGCAGATTTCCATAACCGGCATTGGCGGTGCGGTACCGCCAATGCCGGAATGTTTTGATATGAGTTTTTTGGATCAGCCCTTGACCGACCCGACCATGAGGCCCTTGGTGAAGTATTTCTGGAGGAAGGGGTAGATGCAGATGATCGGCAGGACGGCGATGATGATGATGGCCATCTTCATGGTAAAGATGGTGGTCAGGCTGCTGTCCGAAATCTGGCCCTGGTTGACCATGTTCATGCCGTCTTCGACGACCATCTCGCGCAGGACCAGCATCAGCGGCCAGAGGCTCCGCTTGACGGTGTAGAGGATGGCGTTGAAGTAGCCGTTCCACTGGGAGACCGCGTGGAAGATGATGAAGGTCGCGATCGCCGGCTTGGAGAGCGGGATGATGATCCGGAAGAGGACGACGAATTCGTTCGCGCCGTCGATGACCGCGGACTCCTCCAGGCTGTCGGGGATCTGGGTCATGAAGTTCTTCATGAGGATCAGGTTGTAGGCCCCCAGGGCGCCGGGGATGATGAGGGACCAGATGGTGTCGTAAAGTCCCAGGGTGCGGACAAGGTAGAAGTTCGGGATCATGCCGCCGTTGAAGAACATGGTGACGGTGATCATGCCGAGGACAAAGTTGCGGCCCTTGAGGTCCTTCTTGGAGAGCGGGTAGGCGGACAGGCACATCAGGGTGATGTTGAGCAGGACGCCGACGACGGTAATGAAGATGGTGTTGCGGTAGCCGCTGTAGACCAGGTCAAAGCCGAGCAGCTTCTCATAGGCCGAGAAGTCAAAGTGCGAGGGGATGAGGCGCAGCGGATGCTCGAGGTATTCCATGTAAGGGGTCACGGAATAGGCGAGCACGCAGAGCATGGGGTAGAAGCAGATTACGGCGAACAGCGTGCAGAAAATATACACAAAAGCCTTGTATGCAATATCAAGCTTTGTCATTTTGATTTTCATGGATAAAACCTCCTTTTCCTTCAGCGCTTTACCAGATGCCTTCCTCGCCGAGCGCGTTGGCGAGCTTGTTGCTGGCGAGAAGGAAGATGATGCTGACGACCGATGTGAACAGGCCGACGGTCGTTGCGAAGGAGTAGCGCCCTCCGACCATGCCGACGCGGTAGGTATAGGTTTCAAAAACATCCGACACGCTCAGGTTCCGGGTATTCTGGAGGATGAAGACCTGCTCAAAGCCGTTGCTCATGATGCGGCCCATCTGGAGGATGAACATGATGACAACGGTGGATTTGATGGAGGGGAGGGTGACATACCACAGGTTCTGGAGCTTGTTCGCGCCGTCCATGGTGGAGGCCTCATAGAGCTCGGCCGGGATGCTGGTGATCGCGGCGAGGTAGATGATCGTGCCCCAGCCGGAATCCTTCCAGATGCTGGTGAGGATGGTGAGGGTGCGGAAATACTGCGGCTCGCCCAGGAAAAAGATCGGCTCGCCGCCCATCGACTTGATGATGTTGTTGACCGCGCCGTTGGTGGGGGAGAGGAAGTTTACCAGAATACCGCCGATGACGACCCAGGATACGAAGTGCGGCAGGTAGATGATCGTCTGCACCGTCTTCTGGTATTTGGGGATCGCGATGTCGTTCATGAGCAGCGCCAGGATGATGGGGAAGGGGAAGGTGAAGATCATGCGCAGCACGCTCAGGACGATGGAATTGCGGAGGACTTCGTAGAAGTCGGACAGGCCGAACATGTACTCGAAGTTTTCAAAGCCGATCCAGGGGCTTCCCAGGATGCCGAGCTTGAAGTTGAAATCCTTGAAAGCGATCAGCACGCCGTACATCGGAACATAGTTGAAAATGATGAAGTAGACGATGCACGGGATCAGCATGATGTACAGGTACTTTTTCCGCGACAGATAGAGCAGCCACTTGGGGAGGCTCTTGGCGGGAGCTGCGTTGGCGGCAGCAGTTTTTTTGGTCATAACCATCAACTCCTTGTTTGTTTTGCTCAAAAGCTTGGCTCTGGTTCCATATTACCGAAAAAAGGCCGATTCGTAAATAGAAATCTTGCGGCTTGATAACAGCCTGCTTGGGTAACAGCGGTTTTTTGCGCAAATGTTGCATTTTTGTTATAAAATCCGCCGAGTGTTATGGACAATTGCCGGAATTTGCGATATAATAAGACACGTTACAGGGCGTTTTACTGGGAAGGATACCGGATATGCTGCGGCAGAATAACACAAAACGTTCGAATAACAGAAGGAGTCCCGCATAATATTTTTGCTTTAGGGAGATTTGCTATGGAAAAAAGGCTTCAGAAAAGGCTGCTGCAGCTCATTGCAGGCACGCTTGCTGCGACCCTTATCGTTTCTGTCATTTTCCTTTATACGGTCGTGCAGTCTGTGCTGATCAAAAACTATACCAGCAACAACCAGCGCTTTGTGGACCAGATCTCGACCACCTTTGAAACGGTGGTCGAGCAGATCACGGACCAGTCCTACAACCTCATCGTCTATAACACCGAGCTGGGCGGTGTCCTGGAGGATATGCGGACCTCCATTGTCGCGACCACCGGCCTTTACGACATCCTGGACAGCATCGTCATGAGCAACCGGTATCTGTACAGCGCGTACCTGTACTTCCCGACGACGGAAAACATCTACGGCGGCAACGGCGTCACTTCCCGCATCTACGCCACCGAATGGGGCTGCTCCTTCACCGAAGCGAATTTCTACGACCAGGAGATCCTGCCGTATTTCCATACGACGCATATCGAGCAGTCGCCGGTCCGCATGGTCCGCACCATCCGTGGCACAACGAATGAGAGCGGCAACCAGCTCATCTTCTCCATCCTCATCCCGCTTGCCCTTTCCCAGGCAGACTGCGTCCTTTCCGTCAATGTCAACCTCCAGTCCCTCTACGACGATATGCTCCGGAAAAACGGCGCGGCCGAAGGGATGGAGCTCTATATCACCGACACCGAGGGGCGGATTTTCGCGCCTGCAAACTCCCCGTTTTACGGCCGGCCGGTCGAGGAGGTATTCGACGACTCCAAGGAAATCAGCGGGGATTCCCTCTGGGTGGATTTCCTGACCGACAGCCCGATGTCGGTGCAGTCCTCCTCCGCGATCGAATCCATCGGGTGGGACTTCCACCTCATCAGCGAGATGCAGTTCGACATCGATGAGTTTTTCGACCAATTTGCGGCAACCGTCGTTGTGCTCCTCCTCTTCCTGCTGCTCCTCGTCCTTTCCTACATCTTTATCTGGCGGCTGACCAGGCCGCTGAAGGAGGCGATCTTCGCCTACAATGAAAAGGTCTTCCGCGACATCCTATTGAATTCCGACCCGGACGGGGAATCTGCCCGGAAACAGCTTGCGATGATCAGCCAAAACCTTTCCGGCAGCGCTTTCTCCCTCGTCCTCATCGAGCATATCGGCGAGCTGGCGAGCCTTTCCGCCCTGATCCAGCAGTGCAACGCCGGCATCAAAGAAAAGGCGCGCGGGCTGGATGTGCGCGTGATCGATATCCGCCCGGGGCTGACCGTCCTGTTTTTCATCTATAATAAGGAAGAAGCGCGCAGTTTTGCGGAGATGCGGGACGTCTATCTGAAGGCTCTGTTCCGAAGCTTTTCCGAACAGAGCACTACACCCCCCCCTCGTGTCTGGCTGTCCGTCGGCAGGCAGAGCGATTCGCTCCGCGATATCCCCGCCATCTTCAACGAGGCGCTCCAGATGCTCGATTACAAGCTCGTCTCCCGCAGCAACGTCATCCAGCCCGGAAACCGCCTGGCCGGCGGCGACCCCGTGCCGTATCCGCTCAACTGCGAGCGGCAGATCCTCAATAATATGATGATCGCCAATGCGGAGGGCTGCTTCCTGTATGCGCAGAAGTTTCTCGACACCATCCTGTCCCGGGAAAACTTCCTGCCGGACACCCTGATCGAGAGTTACGCCTACCAGCTGCAGAACGCGGTCCTCAGGGAGATCACCTCCCTCCCCATTTCGATCAAGCTGTACCAGGAGGACGCAAAACCCCATTTCTACCAGGCTTCGGACATAGAGGAGTGGCTGATGGGCTTCCTCCGGACGATCCTCGATGAAATCAGCAGGAAAAACGCCCGGGACGAGAACATCCTCGAGGACAGCATCTTCCAGTATATCCGGGAAAACCTCTGCGACAATGACTTCAACCTGAACACCATGTCCGACCAGCTCAGCATGAACCGCAACTACCTCGCCAGGCTGATCAAGGAAAAAACCGGGAAGACCTTCAACGACTATGTCAACCACCAGCGCGTCCAGCTCGCCAAGGAGCTGCTCAAAGACCACGCCCTGACCGTCGAGGCCATTTCCCACCGGGTCGGCTTCGCCTACGCGCACTATTTCATCAAAACCTTCAAGGGGATCGAGGGGATCACCCCCGGACAGTATCGCAAAATGATGGACGATAACAAAAATGCACAAGAATAACACGCATTTCTCCCTGTTTTCTGAGGAGAATCTGTTGATGTTATGGCCAATCATAATCATTATTTACTTTTGGCCGCTCTTTTGTCATAATGAGGTTGTCACAAACAGTTGCGGTTCCGGCCTGCCGGCAGGCCCGGATCCGGCGACAATCTAAAACTATTTAGGAGTGATTTGTTGATGACTAAGATGACAAAGAGAGTTTTCGTGACCCTCTGCGCGGCCTCCATGCTGGCTTCTGTCGGCCTGAGCTCCTGCAGCGGCGATTCAGGCTCCAGCACCGCTTCCACCGGGAGCGACACGACTGCTTCCACCGGTACTTCTGAAAGCAGCGAGAGCGAAGAACCCACAACCATTCGCATCTTCAACCGCCTGAACGCTGAGGTTGCCGTAGAGGACAACCCCCTGCTCGCTGAGATCGAAAACCGCCTGAACCTGGTGATCGAGTATGAAGCGCCTCCGATCAACAACTACAACGAACGCCTTCAGATCACGATGGCTTCCGGCGACCTGCCCGACATCATCTACAACTGGGGCGGCGCAGATTCCAACTATGAGCAGTGGGCGGCAGACGGCCTGCTCGCCGAGCTGGACGACTATATCCCCAACTATGAGAATATCGTCGCCAACGTCCCCGAGTCGATGATGGAGGCGATGCGCTCCACCAACACCGGCAAGATCCACGCCATTGCAAAGCCGAATATGGTCAACTACTGGGGCATGGTCATCAACCAGCAGTGGCTCGACAACCTGGATCTCGAGGTTCCCACTACGCTCGACGAGTTCAAGGAAGTCATGCACGCTTTTACCTATGACGATCCCGACGGCAACGGCGTAGACGACACCTACGGCTTCTCCACCGCCGTCACCGGCACTGCTGTGGATATCCCCTATATCAGCAATGCGTTCGGGCTGGGCGACGTCGTCGATAAGGACGGCAACCCGAGCACCCGCTACTGCCGCACCGAGTATATCGACTACCTCGAGTTCCTCCGCGAGTGCTACCTCGACGGCTCCTTTGACCCCGAGTACTTCACCAACGCCTACATGGCAGACGCAGAGAAGCTCCGCGCGCAGACCATCGGCGCCTACAGCTCCTTCCAGACCGGCGTCCACCAGCAGCTCGCCTACATGGATGAGGAGACCTGCCTCTCGACCTTCACCTATGCCGCTCCGCTGGAGAATGTCTACACCGGCAAGCCCACTGTCTATTCTGCACCTCCGATCTGGGGCTGCTGGATGATTTCCGCCGATGCGGATGTCGAAAAGTGCCTGGAACTCATCGACTGGGGCAATGGCGACGAAGGCTTCGTGCTGATGAACCTCGGCATCGAGGGCGTCGACTACGAGTCCTACGACGCGGAAGCCCACAGCGTTGTCCGCACCACCGAGCAGGCTGAGACCCTCAAAACCTACTCCAGCTCCTACTTCACCTTTGCCTTCGCGAAGGACGGCTTCCCGGCTATTTACGAGAATGTCGACAATGAGGCCCGTGTTGAGAAGTTCAACAAGGATTTTGATGCGGTCTTAGCTGTAACCGAGCTGATCGAGACCCCCACCATCAAGTCCAACCTTGTCAACAACTTTGATGCGGACAACCCCGACCTCATCACCGAGCGCTCCGAGATGGAGACCGCTTTCGTTGTCGGTGAGATCGACCGCGCCGCTTTCGAGGACTTTATCAACAACACCTACATCCCCGCCGCCGCTGCCATGGAGGAAGAGTACGCCGCCGCCTATGAGGCGCTCGGCGAATAACTTCCCGGATTACACAGCGCCATCCCGGCCCCCGGAGTCCATTTCCGGGGGCCGTTTTTTTCAATTATGTAAATTTTTCCTGTCCAAAGGTTTGCAGGGGCGGGAATTTATGGTATAATAACCTCAAAGGCTTCCTGGCGGAAGCTGGGGGAAACTGCGTTTCCCCTCGGAATCCGGCAGGATTCCCTTTGAAAACATTGTATCATCTCGGGTTTTGCAGGAGGGCCTTACAATGCCGTTTTTTTGCTTTGCGCGCCAGAAAGCTTCTGCCCGCGGCGCATGGCCGGCTCGTTTTGCGGAACACTAGATGTGTTTGCTGCCGGCAATTGGCCGGAGCACGCCGCTTTGTCAACAAACAGATGCTGTGCCGGATTACATTTTGGGAAAGAAAATTGCTGCGGAGGGGAAGCTATGGAGGGGAAGATCTCGAAAAAAGCGCTGGCCGTTTGGGAACTGGCGGCGCTGCTTGCTGCCGCCGTGCTGGCTGCCGCAATCTGGCTGCTGCTGCCGGACGGCAGCTTTTTCTGGTATCTTCTGCTCTGGCTGACCGGCTTTTTTCTGGTTCTCTGTGAGTTCCTCTACCTGCCGCTGCGGTACGAGAATGAGCTTTATTGTTCCAATGAGGATTATGTGGAATATCAGCGCGGCCTCATTATCTTTGCCCGCACCCGGATCCTCAAGCGGTCGGTGCTTTATGTCAGCGTCGTCCGCACGCCGCTGTCCCTCCTGCTCAATACCCGCACGGTGGTGGTCTGCTCGATGGGGGCGCGGATGGCGATTCCATTTCTGCCGGTGAAGGACGCAGAAGCGCTGCTTTCCGACCTCACGCCGCACTCTCCGGCGCTCCAGCCCCGGATTTTTGACCGGAAAGGGAGGCGTCATGCGTGAATTCCAGCGGCAGCATCCGGTTTTTGTGGTGCATGCCTTTTCCAAATACCTCATCCTCCTGCTTTTGCCGCTGCTGCGTTCCCTGGTTCTCCTCAGGGGGGATGTCCTGACCTGGGTGCGCGGCACCTGGTTTGACATCCTCGTCCTCCTCGCCATCATCGGGGCCGGAGTGGCGCAATGGATGGCTACCCGATATGCCCTGCGCGAAGAAGGCATTTTTGCCGTTTCGGGAATCCTCGTCCGGAAAGAACGGTACATCCCATACAAAAACCTTTCTTCCATCGCGATCGAGGAGCCGTTTTATCTGCGTCCCTTCCGGATCTCACGGCTTCGGCTTGAGACGGACAGCGGCTCGGCCCAGAAGGCTGACCTCACCTTTCTCCTCAGCCGCGGTCAGGCGGAGGAGATCATCGGCTGCGGCGCCGACCGCCTTGCCGACCTGAAGGGAGGGCCGGAGGGTGCGCGCAGCTACCATCCGCGCGCCCTTTATATCGCCATTCTCTCCCTCATCACTTCCAATACCCTCACCGGCGTCCTCTTTGCCGCGACCTTTCTCTCCCAGAGCGGCAAGGTGCTGGGAGAGCAGTTCGAGCGGCTGCTGGTCAATTCCTTCACCCGCATCGTCCAGATCCTCGCCTTCAATATCCCGCCGGCAGCAGCTATGGCGGCGGCCATCCTGCTGGGCGGATGGGCGATTGCCTTTTTGATGACCCTGATCAGCAACCTCCGCTTCCGCGCACAGCGCAAAGGGCGCCTCCTGACGGTCCGGGCGGGGATTGTCACGAAAAAGGAATATTACCTTGCGGTTGAGCGGATCAATTACGTGATGTTCCGCCAGAATCTCATCACCAGGCTCTGCGGATTTTATTCCGCCTTCCTCAACTGCACCGGCTACGGGAAGGAACGCAATGAGCTTGCCGTCCTGCTGCCCGCAGTCGGGGATGAGGAGCTCAAACGCAGTCTGCGGCTGCTGCTGCCGGAATACCGGATCTCCCGCCGCAAATACCGGCCCTATCTCCGCACCCTCAGCCGCTTCCTGATTCCGCCGCTGACGATTATGCTGGTGATAGTCCTCTTTTTCGGGGGACTGTATCTTCTATTTCCGCGTTTTGGGCGCACAACCCTCTTTTTTGGGCTGATGGCGATGCTCCCGGCAGTTTGGTGGCTTTTTGTCAAAATCGCCGCCTATTTCCACGTCGGCATCGGGATCAAGGAGGATATCTATACCTTCCGTTATACCTTTGCTTACGCCTTTTTTACTGTAACGGTTCATAAGGATAAAATTGCCCGGGTGGAGGTGCGCCAGTCTCTTTTTCAGAAAATGTCCCAATGCGCGGATGTTGTGGTGCATACTTTTTCGGAGAAACACTACCATCTGCGGATGCACAATATTCAGATTGACGAAGTGGAGGCATTTTTGCGGATTTTCGGGCGGTAAGGCACAGATGCGGAAAAAGAGTAATAGTTTCGACAAAATCCGAGCCTTTGTTGCAAAGATTTGAAAACCTCGATTTTATCGCTTCCTTTTTCGTGATTCCGTCAAAAAAGGAAAAGATTGCCAGGTAAAATGTAAATTTATTGTGAACAGAACGGCTAGCTCCGATTTTGCGCAAAAAAACTATTGCAAAATCGCGGGCTAGCCGTTATAATGGAATGGTAGTGGTGAACAGCGGTGTAAAATGGTGAATACAACCACGAAATTGCGGGAAAAATGAGCCGAATGGCGCGTTTCTTCCGTGAAAGGAGTGCGGCGGGATGCTGATCGGCGAATTTCCATGCAGCATGGATCTCAAAGGGCGTTTGAATTTCCCCGCCAAACTCCGCGAAGACCTGGGCGAGCGTTTTGTCGTCGCAAAAGGGCTGGGGGATCCCTGCCTTTGCGTCTATCCGCTCGAGGAATGGGACCGCAAGCGGGAGAAGCTGCGCGCCCTTCCGGCCTACCAGGCGGCAGAGCTCCAGCGTTACCTGTTTTCTACGGCTGCCGAAGTGGAGCCGGACAAGCAGGGGAGAATCGTCATCCCGCAAGGCCTGCGGGACCATATCGGCCCCGAAAAGGAGGTCATGGTGATCGGTTCGGACAACCGCTGTGAAATCTGGAGCAAGCAGGAGTGGGAGCGGACCAAGCAGGCGATGAGCGCACAGAGAATCAAAGAGCTCATCCAGATGGTCGGCTTCTAGGCCGGCGCGCCGTACAGAAAAAGAAGGCGCCGGCCGCTGCGGACCGGCAGCAGGAGGCAGTATGGAATTTCAGCACATCCCGGTTATGCTGAACGAATGCATGGACGGGCTGGATATCAAGCCCGGCGGCACCTATGTGGACGGGACCGCCGGCGGAGCGGGGCATTCCTCCGAGATTGCAAAGCGCCTGACCACCGGGCGGCTCATCGCCCTGGACCAGGATCCGGATGCGGTCCGCACAGCGCGGGAGCGGCTCGCCGCTTACCCGAACGCACAGGTTGTCCACATCAATTTCCGCAATATGCGGCAGGCCCTGGATTCCCTCGGCGTCGACCGGGTGGATGGGGTGCTGCTTGATCTTGGCATTTCCTCCTACCAGCTCGACACCGCGGAGCGGGGGTTTTCCTATCTGAAAGACGCGCCGCTCGATATGCGGATGTCCAAGGAGGGGATCAGTGCCCGCGATTTGGTCAATGAAAGTCCGCCGGACGAGCTCTCGCGCATTTTCAGAGAGTTTGGAGAAGAGCGGTACGCCGGGAGGATTGCGCAGAATATCGCGCGCCGCCGCGCCGAGAAGCCGATTGAAACGACCCTCGAGCTGGCGGAGATCATCAAGGCATCGATGCCCGCCGCGGCCAGGCGGGAGAAGAACCCCTGCAAGCGTTCCTTCCAGGCGCTGCGCATCGCGGTCAATTCCGAACTGGACGCCCTCTCTCAGGGCATCGACGCCGCTTTTGACGCCTTAAAGCCGGGCGGACGGCTTGCGATCATTACCTTCCACTCGCTGGAGGATCGGATGGTAAAGCAGAAGTTTGCGGCCCTCTGCAAAGGCTGTATCTGCCCGCCCGATTTCCCCGTCTGCGTCTGCGGACATACCCCGGAGGGGCGGCTGCCCTTCCGCAAGCCGCTTCTCCCTTCCGAGGAAGAGCTTGCCCGCAACCGCCGCAGCCAGAGCGCGAAACTTCGCGTGATTGAAAAAATCAAGGACCGCGAAACTGACGGCCCATCTTCCACTGAATTATGCAGAGAGGGTTGATGCATCATGGCAACGAACACCAATTTGGCTTACGATCTGGAACGGTTCGAGCAGCCTTCCGGCACAGCGGCAAACCCCAGTCCTAATTTAACTGTCAAAAGGCAGGAAAAGACTGTCCATCCCGCCAAAATCGTTGTTTTCGCGGTGCTGGCCCTGACAATGGGCTTCATCTTTCTGTACAGTCAGGTGGTCCTGACCGAGCTCAATGGCGCGATCAACGAAGCTGAGCAGCAGCTGAATGTCCTGGAAGCCGAAAACGTGCGGATGCAGACCGACCTTGAGGGCAAAATGTCCTTAAAGGAGATCGAGGAAAAAGCGGTCGGCGAATATGGGATGGTCAAACCGGACGGATCGCAGGTCACCTATGTGCAGCTTGAGCGTGAAAACCGGGTGGAAGCCGCTGAGAAGGACTTAAATTTCTTCGAGCGGATCGTGGAATACGTGCAGGATCTTTTTGACGGAACGGCCGCAGGCGGGAACTGAAAACGGAATACCGAAGACGGCCGCACCCTGGTTTGCCTGATAAATCCGGGGAAGCGGTATAAAACCGCGGATTCCTCCATACATATCAATTGACAGGGAGGTTGAGATGTGAGATCTTGACCTCTTGTTGTTATCAGAAGAAAGGAGCATTTTGCCTATGGCTGACGGTGCAAACAAAAAACTCAAGCTGCGGACGATCGTGCTTTGCAGTCTGATGGCCCTTTTTTTGGGATGGATTGTTGCAAACCTCGTATACCGCTCGCTGGTCACCGGCGATGAGCTCCGCGCAGCAGCAGCGGATCAGCAGCTGCGGGATGTGTCCATCACTGCCAACCGCGGCTCAATTTATGACTGCAATATGAACGTCCTCGCCCAAAGCGCGACAGTTTGGGACGTCGTCCTCTCGCCCAAGGAATTTTATCAGGCGCAGGACGAGCTGAGAGTCGAGGACGAGACGGCCGAAAACGGGACGCGGCCCGCCACCGCCGCCGAAAAGGAGGCGTATGAGCAGACCCTCATCGACGGGCTCTGCGAGATTTTGGAGGTGGACGCCGAGACGATCGTCGAGCATCTCAGCCACACCGAAAGCATGTACCGCGAGGTCAAGCGCAAGGTGGTCAAATCGGTTGCGGACGAGGTGTCAGAGTTTGTCGCCGACAACGATATCGGCGGAATCTACCTGATGGTCAACACCAAGCGCTTCTACCCCTACGACGATCTCGCTTCCAGCGTCATCGGCTTTACCAACTACGACAACCAGGGCGTTTACGGCATCGAGGCGGAATATGACGAGTACCTTTCCGGCACTCCGGGCCGCCAGATCTCGGCCAAAAACGCAAACGGCGAAAAGCTTGACGCCGGATATGAGCAGTACTACCCCGCTCAGGACGGCTATTCCCTCGTCCTCACCATCGACCAGGTCGCCCAGCACTACCTCGAAAAGGCCCTGGACGCGACCATCGCCCAGCATGCGCCGCAGGAGGGCGCGGCCGGCATCGTCATGGACCTCAACACCGGCGGGATTCTGGCGATGGCTTCGATGCCAAGCTTTGACCTCAACGACCCGCTCGTGATCGCTGATGAGGAAACGAGAGCCGAGATCGACGCCATGCCCGATGGGGAGGAAAAGGACGCCACCCGGGTCGCCGCCCAGGAGAAGCAGTGGAAGAATAAGGCCGTTACCGATATTTACGAGCCCGGTTCGGTCTTCAAGGTGGTAACCGCCTCCGCCGCCCTCGAGGAAGGCGCTGCGACGCTGAATTCCAGCTATAACTGCACCGGATCGGTCATGGTGCCCGGCTGGCCCCGCCCAATCCACTGCCATGACCATTCCGGCCACGGCCTCCAGAGTTTTACCGAAGCAGTCGTCAATTCCTGTAACCCCGCCTTTATTGCCATCGGCAACTCGCTGGGTGCGGACCGCTTCTTTAAGTACTTCGACGCCTTCGGCCTGACCGAAAAGACCGGCATTGACCTCCCTGCGGAGGCGCAGAACAGCTACTACACCGCCGAGCAGCTCAACGCGGTCAGCCTCGCGTCCTGCTCCTTTGGTCAGTCCAACACCGTTACCCCCATCCAGATGCTCACTGCGGCGGCAGCTGTCGTCAACGGAGGCAAGCTGCTCACCCCCCACATCGTCAGCAAGGTCCTGGATTCGGACGGCAATATCGTCGAGGAGACCGGCACCGAGGTGCGCCGGCAGGTCATTTCGGAGGAAACCTCTGAGGCGATGTGCCTGGCCCTTGAGCAGGTCGTCGCGGCAAACGGCGGCTCCAACGCCTATGTGAAGGGCTACCGCATCGGCGGCAAGTCCGGTACCGCCCAGAAGCTCAACAAGGAAGAGGACGTCTACATCTTCTCCTACTTTGTTTTTGCCCCTGTCGACGATCCGCAGGTCGCGGCCCTCGTCCTGGTCGATGAAGCGACCTCCGGCGCGGAATACGCCAACACCGTCGTTGCGCCGACCGTCGCCTCCCTGATGGCCGACCTGCTCCCGTATCTCGGCATCCAGCCGCAGTATTCGGAGGAAGAGGCCAAGACCCAGGACGTCTCCGTACCCGGCGGCCTTATCGGCACCGACCCGCTCGCCGCGCAGAGCAAGCTCCGGGTCAAAGGGCTCGAGAGCACCATCATCGGCGAAGGCAAGACCGTTGTCAGCATGTATCCCGCTTCCGGCACAAAGGTTGCGACCGGCAGCAATATCATCATTTACACCGACGACCGGGAGACGGAAATGACCACCGTTCCCAACGTGGTCGGCCTTACCCCGTCTCAGGCGAACCAGATCCTGACCAACGCGGGCCTAAATATCCGCATCACCGGCGGCGCCGCCCAGAACAGCCGCGCCCGGGTGAGCAGCCAGGATACCGAGGCGGGCGCGTCGGTCGCCAGGGGCACCGTCGTCACAATCGAGTGCCTCATTGAGGGCGAGGACGGCGAGTAGTCCGCCGCGGATCAGAAAGGAACGAGTGATTATGAAGCTTTCCGAACTTGTTGCGCATATCCCCGGAAACCTTCCCGCTGCCCTTGCCGGCTGCGAGGTTTCCGGAATGACCAGCGATTCCCGCAAGGTCGTGCCCGGCAGCGTCTTTGTCTGCATCGCCGGCACGGCAGCCGACGGGCATGATTATGCGGCCTCCGCCCTCGAAAAGGGGGCGCTGGCCGTCGTCTGTGAACAGGATCTCGGCCTTTCCTGCCAGATCCTTGTCCCGGATACCCACGCGGCCTACAGCCGGATGGCGGCAAACTGGTACGGCAACCCCTCCCGCAGGCTCCGCCTCATCGGCGTGACCGGCACCAAGGGCAAGTCGACCGTATCCTACCTCATCAAACAGATCCTGGTCGCCGCCGGCAAAAAGGTCGGGCTCATCGGCACCATCCAGAATGAGATCGGGGACAAAATCCTCCCCGC
The DNA here is from genome assembly GCA_018716285.1 of Candidatus Merdivicinus faecavium. GTDB lineage: Bacteria > Bacillota > Clostridia > Oscillospirales > Ruminococcaceae > Merdivicinus > Merdivicinus faecavium. Next base: position 30,668 of record DVKD01000039.1, on the reverse strand, counting down.
CGACAAGACGACCCCCGACGCCCTCGAGCTGGAAGCCCTTTTTGCCGAGATGGTAAAGACCGGCTGCGAGTACTGCGTGATGGAGGTCTCTTCCCACGCCCTCGACCAGAACCGGATCGGGGACGCGCACTACGAGGCCGCTGTTTTCACAAACTTAAGCCACGAGCATCTCGACTACCACGGGACGATGGAAGCCTATTACCAGGCCAAAAAGAAGCTCTTTGCGGTCTGCGACACGGCCGTCGTCAACATGGACGACAGCTGGGGGCAGCGCCTGGCCGGCGAGATCTCCTGCCCTGTCCTCGGCTTCTCGATGGAGGGGAGGGGGGAGCTCAATGCCTTTGAGGTCAGTCACCACGTCGATGCGGTCGACTTCCGCTACGCCTACCGCGGCGTCGAGAGCCGGATCCACTTCGGGATGCCGGGCAATTTCTCGGTGAAAAATGCACTCGCGGCAATGGGCGCCTGCCTCGCGCTCGGCGTCTGCCTCAACACCATCGCCGGGACTCTCTCGGTCGTCGCAGGCGCGCGCGGGCGCAACGAGATCCTCCCCACCGGGATGGATTTCACCGTCATCAGCGACTACGCCCACAGCCCCGACGCGATGGAGAACATCCTCTCCGCCTTAAAAGAGACGGTCAAAGGGCGGCTCGTCGCCCTCTTCGGCTGCGGCGGGGACCGCGACCGCACCAAGCGCCCCCTGATGGGGGAGGCTGCCGCCAAGTGGGCGGATTACGTCTACGTCACCTCCGACAACCCCCGCACCGAGGATCCGGAAGCCATCATCGCCGAGATCCTGCCCGGCGTCGAGGGGCACGGCACCCCCTATGAGGTCATCGTCAACCGGCGGGAAGCCATCTTCCGCGCGATTGATACCGCCCTTCCCGGGGACACCATCGTCCTCTGCGGCAAAGGGCACGAGGATTACCAGATCATCGGCCATGAAAAATTCCATTTTGACGAGCGCGAGATCGTCGCGGAGGCTGTCGCCGCCCGCAAGGCGAAGGAAGCGTAAAAGAAAGGGGGGTTCCTGTTGGAATCCATTCAGCTGCGGCAGATCGCGCAGGCGCTCCGGACCGACTGTCCCGCCGACTGTGCCATTTCAAACATTGTCACCGATACCTCGCAGGTGACGCCCGGCGCCCTCTTTGTCGCAATCAAAGGGGAGCGCTTTGACGGGCACGACTTCGCCCCCAAGGCGGAGGAACTGGGCGCCGCCGCGGTTCTGGGCGAACGCCCGCTCCCGGTCGGCATCCCGGTTTTGCAGGTCGCCTCCACCCGAAGCGCCCTCATCGAGCTGGCCCGGTGGTACCGGGGGCTTTTCCACACCTTTGTGGTCGGGGTGACCGGGAGTGTGGGCAAAACCTCCACAAAGGACATGATCTGCTCGGTCCTTCAGATGAGCGGGCGGACCCTCAAGACGATGGGCAACTTAAACAACGGCATCGGCCTGCCCAAGACCATTTTCCGGCTGGATTCGAGCTACAAAAACGCAGTCATCGAGATGGGGATGTCCCACGCGGGGGAAATCTCCCTCCTGACCCGGGCCGCCCGCCCGAGCGTCGGGGTCATCACCAACATCGGCGTTTCCCATATCGAGAATCTGGGCAGCAAGGAAAACATCCTGAAAGCAAAGCTCGAGATCACCGAAGGGATGAGCAGCACGGCGCCGCTCGTCCTCAATGCGGACGATAAGCTGCTTGCCGAGGTATACAACCAGCTGGAACGGGATATTATTTATTATGGCATCGATTCCAGTACCGCCGACGTGCAGGCGGTCAATATCCGGGAGCAGGACGGCTGCACCATCTTTGGGATCCGGTTTTACGGCAAAATGGTGACCGCCATGATCCCGGTCCTCGGCCGGCACAACGTCTACAACGCCCTGGCCGCCTTTTCGGTCGGGCTGGCGGCCGGGATGAGCCCGGACGATATCGTCGAGGGTCTCAGGACCTACGCCCCCTCCGCGATGCGGCAGAACATCATCCGCCTTCCCAACGGGATCACGGTGATCGCCGACTGCTATAACGCGAGCCCCGACTCGATGAAAGCCTCGCTGAGCGTGCTGGACGGCTTCCGCAAGGCCAAGCGCCGGGTCGCCGTGCTCGGGGAGATGCTCGAGCTGGGCAGCTTTGCCGAGGAGATGCACCGCAAGGTCGGGCGGTATGTCGCCAGAAATCAAATCGACGCGCTTTTTGTCATCGGCGAGCACGCCGGGGCGATGGAGGAAAGCGCCCTCGCGTCCCGCCACCTCCTCACCCGCCGCTTTGAGACGCGGGAGGAGATGGCCTCGTACCTCCGCGTCTGGCTGAGGCCGGGCGACGCCGTCCTGTATAAGGCAAGCCGCGGGATGCGGCTCGAGGAGGTCATCGAGGCGGTGCACGGCATCAAGCTCGAGCACTGACGGAAAAAATATTGGAAGCAGGGTAGACAGTATGGAGAATATCAGCATTGCGGCCGCAGCGGTTATCGCCTTCGCGGTCAGCGCGATCACAGGAAAGTTCCTGATCCCCTTTCTGCGCAGGATCAAATTTGGGCAGACCATCAAGGAGATCGGCCCCACCTGGCACAAGAAAAAGCAGGGCACCCCGAATATGGGCGGGTTTTTGTTCATCTTCGGGACCGTCGCGGGAATTGCGGCCGGCTTTATCCTTCTGGCCGCGGACGGCGCCGCCTCTCTGAGCGTCGTCAACAACGCGAAGCTTTTCGGGGGGCTGGGGCTTGCGCTCGCCTGCGGGTTCATCGGCTTTTTGGACGACTACATCAAGGATGTCAAAAAGCAGAACCTCGGGCTGCGCGCCAAGCAGAAGCTCGCCATGCAGCTGCTTGCAGCCGCGGCCTATCTTGCCACCATCTATCTCGCGGGGGACACCTCGACAACGGTTATTTTCCCCTTCTTCGGGCAGATCGATTTCGGGCTCTTCTATTACCCGCTGATGGTGCTGGTCATCCTCTTTGTCTCCAACGCCGTCAACCTGACAGACGGCATCGACGGTCTGGCCGGGTCGGTGACCTTTATCGTCTGCCTTGCGGTGCTCGCGATGGCGGGGCTTTTGCAGCTGGACGGGATGGGCCTTTACGCCGGCGCGCTGGCGGGCGGCCTGCTCGGCTTCCTCATCTATAACTTCTATCCCGCCAAGGTCTTCATGGGGGACACCGGTTCCATGTTTCTCGGCGGGTCGGTGCTGGCCCTCGGCTTTGGAATCAATCTCCCGGTGCTGATCGCCGCCTTCGGCATCATTTACGTGATCGAGGCGCTGTCGGTCGTTTTGCAGGTCATCAGCTTCCAGACCACCGGCAAGCGCATCTTTAAAATGAGCCCCATCCACCACCATTTCGAGATGTGCGGGTGGAGCGAGAAGAAAATCGTCGGCGTTTTCTCCCTGGTCACGCTGCTCGGCGGGATTATCTCGGTCGTGGCGGTTTTCAACATCTGATATTCTTTTGTGTGGAAAGGAGGGGGTTATTTGGCCAGTTCCAGGACCCGAAATCTCCCGCGGAACTCATCCGCGGTCAAACGCAGAAAGCCCGCGCAGGGAAAGCGGCTGGATTTTGACGCCTTCCGCGCCAAAAATGAGGAGCAGCAGGAACGCCCGGCGCGCGGGAGGATGGACGTCTCCTTCTTTTTCCTCATCATCGTCCTCCAGACCATCGGGCTCATCATGCTCTTTTCCGCGAGCTATGTGACCGCCCTGCGGGAAGAGGGGGACAGTCTTTACTACGTGACCCGTCAGACGATCTTCGCCGTAGTCGGCCTGGTCGCGATGTTTATCGCTTCCTATATCGATTACCATATCTGGCGGAAATTCAAGTGGCTGATTTATATCGGCGGGATGGGGCTCATGTGCGCCGCCCTGCTGTTTGACGGCGTCCACGGGGCGAAGCGGTGGGTCTATCTCGGGCCGATCTCCTTCCAGCCGTCCGAAATCATGAAATTTTCCGTCGCGATTCTCTGCGCCCACCTGATCGCTTCCAACTATAAGCGGATGAAGCAGATAAAATACGGCTTTCTCCCCTTTTGGATGATCATTGTGCCGGTCCTCGGGCTTCTGGTCCTGCAGCGGCACCTGTCCGGCCTTCTCATCGTGCTGCTGATCGGCTGCACCATGATGTTCATCGGCGGGAGCAAGCTCCGCTGGTTTTTTGCCCTGGCCGGAATCGGCGCGGCGGGCCTTGCGCTCTTCCTGCTCGTTTCAGGCGGCATTGACAAATTCGCATACGTCGGGGAGCGGTTCCAGAACTGGTTAAACCCTCTGGAGGGCGACCTCACCGGCACCAAATGGCAGACGGCGCAGGGCCTTTACGCCATCGGCTCAGGCGGGCTGATGGGGGTGGGGCTCGGCAACTCGACCCAGAAGCACCTCTACGTCTCCGAACCGATGAACGATATGATCTTCTCCATCATCTGTGAGGAGCTGGGCTTCGTCGGGGCGATGGTCATCATCCTGCTCTTTGTCCTCTTCGTCTACGAAGGCTTTATGATCGCGATGCGGGCGCCGGATAAGTTCGGCTGCATGCTCGCCATCGGGCTGACCGCCCAGGTGGGGTGGCAGGTGCTGCTAAACATCGCCGTTGTGACCAATTCCATCCCCAATACCGGCATTTCGCTCCCCTTTTTCAGCTCGGGCGGCACGGCGCTGACCATGCTGCTTGCCCAGATGGGGGTCATCCTCAATATTTCGCGCTATGCGCGGAAACCAGAACCGAAGCCCAAGGAAACGGAGCCGGTTCCCACAAAATCTGACGACAAGGCGTGATCGTATGAAATTTATCCTGGTAGGCGGCGGCACCGGCGGGCACATCAACCCCGCCATCGCCATCGCGAACGAGCTGAAGGCGCGGCTGCCCGACGCGGAATTCCTCTTTATCGCGAATCCGGACGGGATGGAGAACACCCTCGTCCCCCGTGCCGGCTATCCGGTCGCGCACATCCGGGTATCCGGCTTCGCACGCGGTTTTTCGGCGCACGATATCGTCCACAATATCAAGACGGTTTCCTACCTTGCGAGCGCGGACTTCAAGGCCCGGAAGGTCCTGCGGGATTTCCGTCCGGACGCCGTCATCGGCACCGGCGGCTACCTGGGCGGCCCCATCGTGATGGAGGCCCAGAAGATGAAGATCCCGACCTTCATCCATGAGCAGAACGCCTTCCCGGGGGTTACCAACAAGCTGCTCGCCAGGAAGGCGGATATCGTCTTCCTGGCCTTCCCCGAGGCGAAATCCCGGATGCCGGCCGGCATCCGCTGCGAGACGGTGGGCAACCCCGTGCGGCAGTCCTTCCTCTCGGCCACCCGGGAAAATGCCCGGAAAAAGCTCGGCCTCGACGGCGCCTTCACCATCTTCTCGGTGGGCGGCAGCCTCGGCGCCAACAAAATCAACGAGATGGCCGCCGACCTGATGGCCTGGCACAGCAAAGAAGGGAAGATCAACCATATCCACGGCTTCGGCAAGCACGGGCGGGAGAATTTCCCGAGGCTTTTAGCCGACCGGGGCGTCTCGCTCGAAAACTGCCCGCGGATCCGCACGCGGGAGTATATCGACAACATGGACCTCTGCATGACGGCGGCCGACCTCATCATCAGCCGCGCCGGCGCGATCACCATCAGCGAGCTGGAGGTGGTGGGACGGGCGTCCATCCTGGTGCCCTACCCCTATGCGGCAGAGAACCACCAGTACCACAACGCGAAGGTCCTGGCGGATCACGGCGCGGCCCTGCTCATCGAGGAAAAGGACTACGACCGCGACGCCCTGATCGCGCGGGTCAAGGCCCTCTCCTCCGACCCGGAGGAGACTGCAAGGCTCGGCGCAAACGCCGCCAAGCTCGCGGTCTACGACACCGCCGACCGCATCTGCCAGTCGATTCTGGCGACCCTCGCCGCCAAAGGCGGGAAATAACGGGATGTTAAAGAAAATGCGCCTTCCGCCTCGTTTTGCGGCGGAAGCTTTTTCAGACGCCGGAGCGGACAAGCTGTTTTGGAACCTCCGAACAGGGGCGCGCATAGGATGGTCTGTAGTATTACGCGCAAAACGGCGCGATCCTTTGAAGGGAGTGTTTCAATGGAACGGCTGATGATTACCGGAGGAAGTCCGCTCCGCGGAGAAATCAAGGTACATGGGGCGAAAAACAGCTCCCTGCCGCTCCTGGCGGCCGCCGTCCTTTGCCGCGGAGAGACGGTGCTGCACAACTGCCCGGAGCTTTCGGACGTGGGGGCGGCCTGCGAGATCCTGTCCTACCTCGGCTGCAAAGTCCGGCGGCAGGGGCGGAGCGTCGTCATCGACGCCGCGGACATCCGCAGCCACAGCGTGCCGGAACCGCTCATGCGGGAGATGCGCTCCTCCATCGTCTTCCTGGGCGCGATCGCCGCCCGCGCGGGGCAGGCGGATTTAAGCTTCCCCGGCGGCTGCGAGCTTGGCCCGCGCCCCATTGACCTGCACCTCGCCGGGCTTAAAAAGCTCGGGCTGATCATCGAGGAGGACCGGGGGCGGCTGCTCTGCCGGGTGGACGGGCGCTTAAAGGGCGCGCAGATCGCCCTTTCCTTCCCGAGCGTCGGCGCGACCGAGAACATCCTCCTCGCCGCCGCGACCGCCGAGGGGCGCACCGTCCTCACCAACGCCGCGCGGGAGCCGGAGATCATCGATCTGGCCGACTTTCTCAACAAATGCGGCGCAAAGATCAGCGGCGCGGGGGAAGGGACGATCGTCGTCGACGGCGTCGAAGCCCTGCGCGGCTGCGAGCACCGGGTCATCCCCGACCGCATCGTAGCGGCAACCTACTTAAGCTGCGCCGCCTGCACCGGCGGCGACATCCTCGTCACCGAAACCGAGCCGGTCCACCTCGCCGGGATCCTCCCGATTTTCGAGGAAATGGGCTGTGCGGTCAAGGTGGAAGGAAAGAGCATCCGGCTCAAGGCTCCTGCGCGGCTGCGCGCCGCCGGGGATGTCCGCACCATGCCCTACCCCGGCTTCCCGACCGACGCGCAGGCGCCGCTCATGGCGGCAGCCGCCGTGGCGGAAGGGACCAGCATGTTCGTCGAAAATATCTTTGAAAGCCGCTACAAACACGCGGGCGAGCTTACGCGGATGGGTGCAAAGATCAAGCTGGAAGGCAGGGTGGCCGTCGTCGAAGGGGTCCCCGCCCTGCACGGCGCGGAGGTGTCCTGCACCGACCTGCGCGGCGGCGCGGCCCTTGTGGCAGCCGGTTTGGCCGCCGAAGGGGAGACCATCCTGCGGGAGATCCACCATCTCGACCGCGGATACGAGCGGATCGAAGAGGCGCTCACGCCGCTCGGCGCACATATCCGCCGGATCGCCGATTAATCAGAAGGAAAGGAGGGCAGGGGATGCCGCAGACCAGAAAACCGGCCGGAAAACCATCCGGGAAACGGCCTGCCCAGAAGCGGACGGCTCCCCGCAGCCGTCCGTCCTCTCAGCAGCAGGCGGTTCCCGCCAGCCGGGGGACGCCGCAGCCGCGCCCGCCGCAGGAGTACCCGCCGAACAGGCACCCGCCGGGCCGGCGCCCGCCAAAAAAGCGGGGGAAAAAGAGCAGGCAGCGTCCTGCTCCGCAGCATCCGCCTGAATGGACGCCGCGCAGCGGCCAGAATGTCTCCCGCCCCATCGACCGGAACGCCCGCCGCCCGCAGCAGCATTCCCAGGACCAGCGGGCGGCCGCCATCGGGGAGGTCCAGCGCCGCCGCAGGCGCAGGCACAAGCGCAATTACACCCTCTATTACATCATCCTTTTCTTCTTCCTGAGCGCGACCGGCATCGTCCTTTCGCTGACCGTCTTTTTCAACATCGAGACCATCACGGTGCAGGGCAGCGAGGTATACGCCGCCTCCGATGTCCTCCCGCTCCTCGGCGTCGAGACAGGGGACAACCTCCTGCGCATCAATACCGGCGCGATGGAGGATGCGCTGCTCGAAAGCCTGCCCCAGGCAGACCGGGTAACCATCGACCGGAATTTCCCCTCCGGCTTAACCGTCACCATCGCCGACGGGGAGCCGAGCGCCCAGCTTTTCTATGACGGCAGCTATTATGTCGTCAGCCAGAGCGGCCGCATCCTGCAAAAGAACGCGGAGGCCCGCTCCGGCAGCGGGGTCGTCGTCGTAGGGGTCACCCTCGAAAACGCCCAGGTCGGCGATTATGTTGACAAGCTTCAGCAGAAAAACTGGGAGGAAGCCTCCGCTCTTGCCAAGGAACAGGGCGAGGACCCGCCGGAAATGCCGGATGAGCTGGCCAGCCTCAAGACCCTGTTCAGCGCGCTGGAAGCCGCGGAATTCTCCGAGGTCAACGCGGTGGATATCTCGAGCGAGGTCTCCCTCACCATCTATTGGCAAAACCGGATCGAGATTCGCCTCGGCTCCTTTTCCGAGCTCGAGTACAAGCTGCGCTTTGTCAAAGAGGTCCTGACCGGAGAGGAATACAGTGCGATCATCCCGCCCGGTGAGGCGGGAATCCTGGACGCGCAGTCGGCCTCGTCGGTCATGCCCTTCCAGCCGGCGGCCGGGATCGAGGTCCCGGGCGGCGGGGCGGGGGAATGGAACTGGGACGACGGCCTTGCAGACGAGACCGCCCCCGAGGACGCCTCCTCTCAGCCGGAGGACGTTTCTTCCACGCCGGAGGACTCCTCCGCGCCGTCTGAGCCGTCTTCCGACAGCAGCGCCGCCCTACCGGACGGGGACAGCGGCGGAGAAAGCCAGGTCAGTGTTTCCGATTCGACCTGATCGGGCAAAAGAAGTCGGATTTTTTCAGAAGAAAATCACTTTTTTCTATTGAATTTTCGACCGGAATCTGGTACGATATTAGGTAGAGCACCCCCTTTTCAAAATGGAAAGGAAAAAATATAGTACGCTTAGCAAACAGGAGGACGTAGGCATGCCTTTTACATTAGAGAATGATATGCAGAGAACAGTTGTGATCAAGGTCATCGGCGTCGGCGGCGCGGGCGGCAATGCGGTCAACCGCATGGTCGAGGACGGCGTCCGCGACGTGGATTTTATCGCCATCAATACCGACCGTCAGGTCCTCGACATCTCCAAAGCCGAGTATAAGATCCAGATCGGCCTGAAGACTTCCAACGGGCGCGGCGCGGGCGGCAAGCCCGAGCTCGGCACCCAGTCGGCTGAGGAAAACCGCGACGAGATCGCGGCCGCCTTAAAGGGCGCGCAGATGGTCTTCATCACCGCCGGCATGGGCGGCGGCACCGGTACGGGCGCAGCCCCCGTTGTGGCCCAGATCGCCCGCGAGATGGGCATCCTCACCATCGGCGTCGTCACCAAGCCCTTCAGCTATGAGGGGAAACGCCGGATGATGTACGCTGAGGAGGGCATCAAGGCCTTAAGCGAGGTGGTCGACTCGCTGGTCATCATTCCCAACGACCGCATCCGCCAGGTCATCGACCAGAAGACGACCTTCAAGGACGCCTTTAAGGTCGTCGACGGGGTCTTAAAGCAGGGCATCCAGAGTATCTCCGACCTCATCAACACCGATGGTTTCGTCAACCTCGACTTCGCCGACCTCTGCTCGGTCATGCGGGACGCCGGCGTCGCCCACATGGGCGTCGGCAACGCGACCGGCAAGGACAAGGCGGAGGCGGCCGCCGATATGGCGATTTCCAGCCCGCTGCTCGAGACCTCCATCACCGGCGCGAAGGCTGTGATTATCAACATCACCGCCTCCAACGACCTCCTCTACGAGGACGCCGAGTTCGTCTCGACCATGATCGAAAAGGCGGCCCATCCCGACGCCGCGATTTTCTGGGGCCTTGTTTTCGACGACAGCATGAACGACGAGATCCGGGTCACCGTCATCGCGACCGGGTTCGACGAGGATTACAATTCCGGCCTGGAGGACAAGTCCAAGGCGCGGGTCGGCGCCGGTTCCGGCAAGGAAGAGCCGGCGGCAGATCAGTCTGCCAAATCCCCCCTCCCTGAACTGGACGCGGACTTTGGCGACATCATGCGGATCTTTGGCTCCAAATAAACGACTGACCGGTATCCTCCCTTGTCAACGCGCGAGGGAGGATATTTTTCTATGGCGGGGAAGCCTGCCCGCCCGATCTTTACGCCAGAAAGGATGTTGCAATTTTGTGCGGATTTGTAGGAATGTTTAACCGAAACAGCGCGTGTGACGCGGAGCAGATGATGACCGGCATGTCGGCCGCCATCCGCCACCGCGGCCCGGACGACAGCCAGTACCTGCGCCGGGACGGCTTCCACATCGCCTTCCGCCGCCTTTCCATCATCGACCTCGACACCGGCGCCCAGCCGTTTGCCTCGGAGGACGGCCGCTTTATCGCCGTCTTCAACGGGGAAATTTACAACTACCGCGACCTCCGCGCCCCGCTGATCGAGGAGGGGGTGGAGTTCCGCACCAATTCCGAGATCGAGGTCATCGTCGCCCTCTACCGCAAGTACGGCGAAAAGTTCATCGGGATGCTCCGCGGGATGTTCGCCATCCTCATCTATGACGCGGAGCAGAAGACCGTCTTCGCCGGCCGGGATTACTTCGGCATCAAGCCCCTCTACTACCGCGAGACCAGGGACGGCCTCCTCTTTTCCTCCGAAATGAAGGCCTTCCTCTTTGACGGAGAGATGGGGGAGTTCACCGTCGACCCCGCGATGCTCCAGCATTATTTTACCTTCCAGTACGTCCCGGAACCGCATACCATCACCCCCGGCATCCAGGCGCTCGAGGCGGCGCACTATATGGTCGCGGATGAGAAGGGATTCCGCACCGAGCGGTATTTCACCCCGGCCTTCGGCAAGCCCTCCGAGGAGAGCTTTGAGGCCAAGGCGGAGAAGCTCCGCAAGGTTTTGACCGAGTCGGTCGAGTACCACATGATCTCGGACGTCGAGGTCGGAACCTTCCTCTCGAGCGGCATCGATTCCGCCATCGTGACCGCCATCGCGAGCCGCTTAAATCCCGGCATCAAGGCCCTCACCATCGGCTTCGACGTCGCCGCCTACAGCGAGATCGACGACGCGCGGGAGATCGCCAAGCATTTGAACGTCGAGCACATTGTCCTCAAGGGCAATTGCGAACAGTTCCGGGACGCCTTCGAGAAGACCGTCTTCCACCTCGATTCCCCGGTCGCCGACCCCTCCACCGTCGCCATCTATATGCTTGCGCGGGAAGCGGCCAGCCATGTTAAGGTCATGCTCTCCGGCGAGGGCTCGGACGAGCTGTTCGCCGGCTACAAGACCTACCGCGACTCCCTCGGCGCCGGGCGGTTTGAGGACGCGCCCGCCGCGGTCAAAGCGGTTTGCCGCGGGCTTTCCCACCTCATCCCCAACGGGGTCAAGGGGAAAAATTTCCTCCTCCGCGCCGGCTACCCGCTTGAGGAGCGCTACGTCGGCAACGCCTTCCTCTTTAACGAAAAGCAGAAGGCCGCCTTCCTCAAATGCTGCAACCCGAATCAGACCTACACGGAACTCACCCGCCCCTATTTCGACGAGGTGCACGACCGCGACCCCCTCATCAAGATGCAGTACGTCGACATCGGCACCTGGCTCAAGGGCGACATCCTGGTCAAGGGCGACCGCCTGAGCATGGGCAACTCCCTCGAGGTGCGGGTGCCCTTCCTCGACAAGGAGGTCTTCGCATTCGCCTCGACCCTCAAGGATTCCGACAAGCTGCAGAACGGCACGACCAAGTACCTCCTCCGCTACGCATTTAAAGACTATGTCGACCCGGCCACCTTTATGCGTCCCAAGCTCGGCTATCCTGTGCCGGTGCGGGTCTGGCTCAAAAATGAGCTCTACGAGTGGGCCAGAGAGATCATCAGCCGCTCGACCGCCGACGAATTTATCGATCGGAAGGCCGCGCTGCAAATGCTTGAGGACCACCGCTCCGGCAAGGCGGACAACTACCGCAAGCTCTGGTCCATCCTGGTCTTCCTCACCTGGCACCGCCTGTATATCGCTGAGGCGGACAGGACCCGCGAACGCATCCTGCGCGGCGAGCTCGCCTACACCCAGCGCAACGCCTGGTTCGACGCCCAGAAGGCGGAGGAAGAAGCAAAATGACAGAAAGGAACGAAACTATGCTGCTCATCCACGGCAATATCCTGACAATGGAGGACATCAATTACCCGGACGGCTATCTCTGCATCCGGAACGGCAAGATTCACAGCGTCGGCCCCATGAGCGAGGTCCCCGCCGGTGAAACGGTCGTCGACCTGGAGGGCGCGACCGTCCTGCCCGGCTTCATCGACCCCCACTCCCACCTCGGGATGTGGGAGGACGGCCTCGGCTTTGAGGGGGACGACGGCAACGAGAGCACCGACCCCGTCACCCCCCAGCTCCGCGCCATCGACGCCTTGAACCCCCTCGACCGGACCTTTGAAGAGGCCTGGAAGGGCGGCGTCACCACCGTCCTGACCGGCCCCGGCAGCGCCAACCCCATTTCCGGCCAGTGGGCGGCCATCAAAACGAAGGGCCGCCGCATCGATGATATGGTCATCGACCCGGCGATCGGCATGAAGTTTGCCCTCGGCGAGAACCCCAAGACGGTTTACAACGAGAAAAACGCCGCCCCCATGACCCGGATGGCAACCGCCGCCCTCATCCGCGACCAGTTAAACAAGGCCAAGCGCTACCTCGACGACAAGGAGCGGGCTGACGAGGACGAGGATTTCGACGAGCCCGAGTACGATGCCAAATGCGAGGCGCTGATCCCGGTCCTCACCCGTAAGCAGAAGGCTTTCTTCCATGCCCACCGCGCCGACGATATCTTCACCGCCGTCCGCATCGCCAAGGAGTTCAAGCTCGACCTGGTGGTCGTCCACTGCACTGAGGGGCACCTGGTCCGGGATCTCCTCGCCGGGGAGAAGCTGCGGGTCATCGCTGGCCCCATCCTCTGCGACCGCTCCAAGCCGGAGATGCGCAACCTCGACATCCAGGGCCCCGCCCTCCTCCACAGCGCGGGCCTCAAACCCGCCCTCTGCACCGACCATCCGGTCATCCCCATCCAGTACCTGCCGCTCTGCGCCGGGCTGGCAGTCGGCGCCGGGCTGGAATACGAGGAAGCCCTCAAGGCCATCACCATCTACGCAGCCGAGGCGGCCGGCATTGACGAGCGGGTCGGCTCCATCCGCCCCGGCAAGGACGCCGACCTCGTCATCTACCGGGACGGGGACGATCCCTGCGGCCCCTATGCGCGCCCGGCGATGGTCTTCATCGATGGGGAAAAGGTTCTGGGATAGGAAATTATGTGAATAATCTTTGCGGATTTCTCTAATTTTTCGGGAAACGACTGGATTTTTCTGGCGATTTGTGGTATAATGAAATCACAAGGAAAGGCCCGCCTTTCCCGAATGGATTAGGAGGCATGATTATGAACACAGTTTTCGTCGCAAGAAAAATGACTCTCTCCGACTCGTTTAAAGAACGCGCTGAACAGAAGCTCAAAAAGCTGGACAAGTTTTTTGACGATGTCAAAGCGCAGGTCACCGTGTCCTCTCAGAAGGAGATGGCCACCGTCGAGCTCACCGTCTGGGCCGGCGGGATGATCTTCCGTGCCGAGGCCCGCAGCATCGACAAGCTGGACGCCTTAAACGACGCCATCGACAACCTGATCCGCCGCATCCGCAAAAATAAGACCCGCCTGCAGAAGAAGGTCAAGGCATCCGCCTTCGAGCTGCCGGAGGAGCCCATCCCCGAGGAGACCGACTACGACGTTATCCGCACCAAGGAGGTTACCCTCCGCCCGACCCACGTTGACGAGGCCATCTTGCAGATGAACATGCTCGGCCACAGCTTCTTTGTCTTCCTGAACGCCGAAAGCGGTACTGTCAACGTCGTCTACCGCCGCAACGATGGCGGCTACGGCCTGATCGTGCCCGACAGATAAACGCCTGACAACGCCCATATCCTGCCCCGCTGCTGCAAAGCGGCGGGGCTTTCGATATGCGGCGAAATGATATTTTTGGAGGAATATTCTATGCAGCATCTCGCAGATTACATAAATCCCTACATCGGCAGCATCTCCCACATGCTCGCCTCCTGCAAGCCCGAGGTCATGCTCCCCTACGGCATGGCCCGCAGCACCCCGGTCATGACCGACTGCGGCGACTATTACTGCAACGACCGCGTGCAGGGCTACCCGCTCGGCAAAGCGAACGTCATGCCCGGGCGGGACGGCGCGTTTGACAACAGCCTCGACCACAGCCGGGAGGATTTCCGCTGTTATTACCTCCGCGCCGAGCTGGAGGAGATGGACATCGTCGCCGAATCGACCGTGACCCGGCACGTCTACCTTCACCGCTTCACCGGCGCAAACGAGCTGCGGCTCCGCTTCCCGAACGGCGAAGCGGAGGAGCGGGAGGGCTGCATCGCCGTCCGCATCCGCCGGGAGCACCCGAAGTTCGAGGTTTACGAGTACATCCTGGTCGCCCTCGACTGCCCGCTCAAGGTCCTCCGCCGCGAGGGGGAGGAGTGGGTTCTCCGCGTGCCGGAAACAGTTGTCGTCCGGGGCGCCGTCTCCTACATTTCCTTTGAAAAGGCCGCAGAAAGCCTCCGCAAGGAGACGGACGGCAAAGATTTCGGCCGGATCGCCGGTGAGGCGCGGGAAATCTGGGACAGGCAGCTTTCCAAAGCCGCCGTCACCGGCAACACCGAGGAGCGCAAAGCCGTCTACTACACCGCCCTCTTCCGCGCCTTCATGCGGATGACCGACTACACCGAATACGGCCAGTATTTCTCCGGCTACGACGGGCAGGTCCACGAGGGGATTTTCTACACCGGCGACGGGCTGTGGGACACCTTCCGCTGCATGCACCCGCTCCAGCTGTTAATCGACGGGGAGCGCCACCGCGACATCCTCGCAAGCTACAACCTCATGTACCGCCAGAGCGGCCTGATGCCCTCCTTTCCCTCCTTTGAGGGCGACCGGCCGGTCATGATCGGCTTCCACGCGGCCTCCCTCTTTGCCGACGCGCTCGCCAAGGGGGTCGAAGCCGACTACGAGACCGCCTACGAGGGCATCCGCAAGAACGCGATGGAGGAGAGCATGTTCCCCTGGTGCTGCAACCGCCCCCTCGAAGCGCCGGACATCTGCTATCAGCAGAACGGCTATTTCCCCGCCCTCGCCAAAGGGGAGGAGGAGACCTGCAAAAACGCCGACAGCTGGGAGCGCCGCCAGGCTATCGCCGTCACCCTCGAGCACGCCTACGACGACTGGTGCGCCGGCCAGCTCGCCAAAGCCCTCGGGAAAGAGGAGGACGCCGCCCTCTTCGAGAAGCGCGGGCAGAATTACCGCAACCTCTACAACCCCGCGATCGGCTGGATGGCCCCCAAGGACATCCGCGGCGAGTGGGTCGAGGACTTCAACCCCAAATTCGCGGGCGGCATGGGCGGCCGCGCCTACACCGCCGAAAACAACACCTGGACCTACACCTGGTCGGTCTTCCACGACCCGGAGGGGCTCGCGGAGCTGATGGGCGGCAGGGAGGCCGCCTCCGAGCGGCTCGACCAGGTCTTCCGCGAGGGCTTCACCTGGCCGGAAAGCAAGTACGTCTACCTCGGGCAGTTCCCCGATTCCACCGGCCTGATGGGCCAGTTCGCGATGGGCAACGAGCCCTCCTTCCACATCCCCTACCTCTACGACTACTTCGGGACCCCCTGGAAGGCCCAGAAGAAGCTCCGCGACCTGATGGACATCTGGTTTACCAACTCCCCGACCGGCATCTGCGGCGACGAGGACGGCGGCGCGATGTCGAGCTGGCTCGTCTTCTCGGCGCTCGGCTTCTACCCGGTCTGCCCCGGCAAGGCGGAGTACGCCATCGGCACCCCGCTCTTTGACCGCGCGGAGATCCAGGTCGGCGGCGGAAAGACCTTCACCGTCGTCAGCGAAGGCGCGGGGGACGGGCTGCGCTACATCCAGTCGGCCAAGCTGAACGGCGTGCCGCTCGAGCGCCCCTTCCTCACCCACGAGCAGATCGTCTCCGGCGGCGAGCTGGTGCTCGAAATGGGCAGGAAGCCGAAAAAATAACGGATTTTCCTTCCGAAAGGAGGCATCCCCATGAAAAAATCCGGCGTCATCGCCATTTCGCTGCTTTCCGCGGCAGCGGCGGTCCTCGCGGCGGCCTGCTTCTTCCTTTTCCGGGAGAACCGGGAGCTCCGCTAGGAGCGCGCCGCCAACACCCAGGAGGCCTGGGCGGAGCTCTGGGAGCTTTCCGACCGGTTCGCCGCGCTCTGCGGCGAATCCGTCCACTACAACTATCCGGACAGCAATACGCCGCAGGAGCTCGCCCTGTATGCGGAGATCGCCACCGCCAAGATCGACGCCGCCCGCCCGAGCAGCGCTTTCCGGCGGTGGGAGCCGGAGATCCTCATCCCGTATCAAAACCTCGCCATCCGCGTCCAGGAAGGGGGCAGCGCGGAGGAGGAGGCCCTCCTCACGGAGTTCAGCACCGCCCTCCGCAGCCTCTGTGATAGGGCGCTGGAGGCGGACAGCCTCTAGCTCGCCGACCCGGATTCCGACCTCTCGCGGGAGGTGGACGGGGCGCTCCTCGACCTGTTTGACGAGTACGAGGAGCCGCTTGCGGAGGCTTTCCTCCAAATCCAGCAGGAGGAAGACGCGAAAGAGGCCAAAGCGGACTATAACCGCAAGGAGTGGGAGCTGCTCCGGCAGACGGCCGAGAAGGCTGCGGCGTTCTGCGCCGGTTCCGCCGTGCCGGAGAGCGGGGAGCTGGACAGGCTGATGGATACGGTCCTCCTCCATGTGGACGTCCTCCCGCCGCTGGACGATGACCTCCTCCCGGCCCTTTACGGCGAACTGTTCGCGGCGGTGGAGGCGGGGGATGTGCCGGAAGACCTCGCCGCCGCCAACGCCGCCCTGCTTGCGCTGTGCGAGCAGGTGGAGGAGAGCTGTCCTACCGGCCGCGAATGGCAGATGCTTCCCGACCCGGGTTCTGATTTGTATCGGGCGGCTACGCAGGAAGCTGCGGATTTTTGCAGCAGTTTGGAGAAAAGGGGAGAAATCAGATGAAATTTGCGTTTCTCATCATGGGGGACTTCCATTATGCAGCCGACCGCGCCGCCATCCGGGACGGTGCGGCACAGATCGTCGGGGTTGCCAATCTCGAAGAGGCGGCCGCGGCCGCACGCGCACTGTGCGCGGAAGGGGCCGGCTGTATCGAGTTGTGCGGCGCCTTCGGTCCGGAGGGGGCGAGGGCAGTCGCGGAGGCGACCGGGAACCGGATACCGGTGGGATATATTACCCACCTGCCGGAGCAGGACGCCCTCTACCGCGCCGTTTTTGCCGAGTAGCAGAATATCCGGAAAGGTCAAAATCAAACGGCTGCGCAGGAAATCGCGGCCTTTCTCGAAACAGCTGACAAAAAACATCCCGCTGTCATGTACAGACAGCGGGATGTTTTTTGTCAGCATTCATTTTCTTTCGGGGGTTTCCTTTACAGTTTCACTCTGATGAAGGAACTGCCGGTCAAATTCCTTTACGCTTTCCCGGTTCAAATCGTCGTCATAGATGTCCGATTCCCAGTACCGGCCGCCCTGCGCCCGGCGCAGATAGCCGGGGATCAGCTCCATCGCCATAAACGCCGGGCAGCTGCCGCCCTCCCGGTCGCGGATGCCGAATTTTTCCGCTTCCTTGAATCCGAACTGCGGGTAATACTCCGGCCGTCCGAAGAACACAATCGCGCCGTATCCGCGCTGCCTTGCCTTTTCGATCATGGCGGTCACCAGCGCCCTGCCCACGCCGCGCCGTTGCAATGCGGGCAGGACGCTCAACGGGCCGAAGTTCAGCACCGGAATCTCCCCGCTGCCGGTGCGTACGGCTGCTTTGCTGCAAATGATGTGCCCGACGATCCTGCCGTTTTCCTCCGCCACCAGGCTCAGCTCCGGGATGCCGTCCCGGCTGCGCAGCTCGTGCACCATCCAGTGCTCATATGGGCAGCCGATGCCTCCGCGGGCGATTCTCTCGGGATATCCGAACGCGCTGCGGGTGAGTTCTTCCACCTCTCTGTAATCCTGCGGCTTTTCCGCTCGAACTAAGATCTCCAACCCGATGTCCTCCCTCCGGAAAGGCAGCCCTTATTCTGCCTGGTTTTCCGCCGTTTCCTCCGGCTCCTCCGGCGTCAGCTCCAGCGCCTCGATAAAGTAGCGCGGCCGGGCCTTGACCTCGGTGTAGATCTTGCCGACATATTCCCCGATGATCCCGAGGCAGAGGAGCTGTAAGCCGCCCAACATCCAGATGGAGGCCGTCGTCGCCGCCCAGCCTGCGACGGTAAAGCCCAGCAGCTTGACCACCAGGATGTATAAAAGCGCCAGGATGCTCGCCAAAAAGATGAGGAACCCGAGCCCCGTCACCCAGCGGATCGGCTTTACCGAGAAGGAGGTGATGCCGTCGAAGGCAAAGGCCAGCATCTTTTTGAGGGGGTACTTGCTCTCCCCGGCGAAGCGCTCGTGGCGCTCATATTCGACCGTCGTGCTCGGGTAGCCGATGAGGGGGACGATGCCGCGGAGGAAGAGGTTTACTTCCTCGTAGCCGGAGAGCCCCTCCAGCGCCCGGCGGCTCATCAGCCGGAAATCGGCGTGGTTGTAGACGATGTCGACCCCCATGAGCTTCATGAATTTGTAAAAGCCCTGGGCGGTCGTCCGCTTGAAGAAGGTGTCGGTCTCCCGGCTGGAGCGGACGCCGTAGACGATGTCGTAGCCCTCATGGAAGGCGTCGACCATCCTGTCGATGGCGTCGAGGTCGTCCTGCAGGTCGGCGTCGAGGGAGATCGCGGCGTCGCAGCGCTCCTTTGCCGTCATCAGCCCGGCCAAAAGGGCGTTCTGATGGCCGCGGTTGCGGGAGAGCTTGACCCCGCCGAAGCGGCGGTCGGCCCGGTGGCACTCGGAAATGAGCGCCCAGGTGCGGTCTTTGCTGCCGTCGTCGACAAAGAGGACCCGGCTGTCCGCCGAGATCTTGCCGGCGGCGGTCAGGGCGGTGAGCTTTTCGGCGAGGCGGCGGGAGGTTTCCGGGAGGACGGCCTCCTCGTTGTAGCAGGGGATTACCAGGTATAAGGTCATGATTCATCCGATCCTTTCCGTTCTTTTGCCTCTTTCAGGGAAGCGGCGTGGATATTTGCGGCGATGCGCCGGCTGTAGGCGGAGGCGGCTTCCAGCTCCTCCGGGGCGTATTCGGCGTTTAAGTGTGCGTACGGGCGATAGGGAAGGGCGCGCTTTCTGGCCCGCATCCGGCGGATGATGAGCCAGTAGCAAAGCAACAGGACAGCCGCCCCGCCGGTGATGCAGATGCCCGCCGTGAGGCCGGGCGTGCGGTAGTCAAAGCGGATAACCGACTCGCCTTCAGGGACCCGCACCGCCATAAAGCCGGCGTTGGCCTTCTCGATGAGGACCGGCACGCCGTTGACGGTCGCCGACCAGCCCTCGTCGTAGGGGACGCTGAAGAAGACAAGGTTTTCCCGGTCGAGGGTAATCGTCGCGGTGAAGCCCGTATTATCCCTTGTAAAGCTCGAGCAGGTATGCTCATTGCGGGCCGCGGCGAGGTCTGCAAGCCCTTCGTCGGTCAGGACGGGGTATTCCTCGTCGGGCAGGGGGGAGAGAATGTCGGAATTGCGGGCAACCGCCTCGTCGTCGAGATAGATGCCGGCCAGCATCAGCCGGTCGCGCCGTTTTTCGGTGTAGGAATTGAGCGCCTCCTCCGAGACGTAGTAGTCGTAGGTGAAGCCCATCGGGATGAAGTTCTCGTTTTCGTAGATCTTCAGCTCGTTTTCGGTGGTGACATAGGTGAAGCCGGCGATATCGGGGTCCTCCGTCTCGGTCTCATAGGCGAGGAGATATTTGACCGAGGTGAGCAGCCGCAGCCCGTCGTATTCCAGCTCGGGGCGGGAGCCGACGCTCCGGTCGTAGCCGATGGTGTCGTAAAACTCAAAGATCGAGCCGGGGACGACCGAGTGGAAGGCCTGAATCGTGGGGATCTTCCAGTACATCGGGAAGTTGTCCATGCAGTTGTCCAGGTCGATGCGGTAGAAATCGTCGGGGTCATCTTTGAGGAAGGAGAACTTTTCCGAGCCCTTGAGGGCCATTTCCGAAACGCGGTGGGCGTTTGCGGGATTTGCCTTGCCCAGGGCGAGCATGAGCACCGACATCACGATGGCGACAAAACAGACGGCGGCCGCTGTGACCCGGAAAAACGCCTTGCCGTCGAGCTGGACGAGGAAGGAGGCGAGGACCAGCCCCATCAGCGAGACGATCAGGTAAGGCCAGAAGCGCTCCTGGTAGTTGATGAGCTTGCCGAAGGTGAGGACGCCGTTCTCGTAGGAGGGGAAGACAGCCAGCACCGTGAAGGCCATTGTGATGATGAGCGTCCATTTGATGCCAAAGGAGAAATGCTCCCGGTACCGCTCGAGGGAGACGGCGGTCATCATGGCCATAATCAGGAGGAACATGAAAAACCAGCGGGCGTAGTAGGCGTTGTTGAAGGCCGAGAAGGAGCTGTTTAGGAAGGGGATGAAGGCGAAGATGATGCACAGGCCGAAGAGGGCCTTTTCCCACCGGCGGCGGGCGCATTTGAAGAAGGTCAGCACCCCGCTCATCGAGAAGAGGGGGAGGAAGGCCGACACCGACGACCATTTCGCGTTGGAATCCGGGAAGAGGTTCGGGTAGGCGGGGATGTCGGGCGGGAAGAAGAAGCTCGAGAGGATGAGCCCGTACCGCTGGACGTTGCCGTAGAAAATGCCGTTCCAGCCGAAGAGGAAGTTGGAGGTCCGGGGATTGGAGACGATCGCCATCAGCGACGGCAGCAGCAGGCAGGCCGAAAGCAGCAGCCCGAGCACCGCCTCGAAGGCGAGCAGGAGAAATTTCCGCCAGGTCACATAAAACCCGTAGGGGTTTTTGCGGTCATAAACGGCGCGGAAGAGGAAGTACATCACCGCGAAGATGACCTCTCCGAAGAAAAAGTAGTAGTTGATGAAGGCACAGGCCCCGACCGCCAGCGCAAAGGCGCCCCGGCGGTTGTTGACCATGAATTCCTCCATCCCGATGAGGAGGAGGGGGAAGATGGCGATGACCTCGTGGAAATGGTTGAAGAAGATGTTGTAGATGCTGTACCCCGAAAAGGCGTAGAGCAGCCCGCCGATGACGGCGTAGCCGGGGTTTTTGACAAAGCGGCGGATATAGGCGTAGCTTGTGACGGCCGCGGTCGCGAATTTGAGCATGAGCAGCGGCGCCATCAGGTAGGGCACCGCCTCGCTCGGAAAGAGGAGGGTCAGCCAGAACCAGGGGCTGCCCAGCAGGTAGAAGGAGTAGGAGCCGATGAAGTTTGCGCCAAGGTCTGTGTACCAGTTCCACATCCAGTTGCCGGAGAGGATGGAGTCGTGGCACATCTGGTAGAAGGGGATCTGCTGGACGTTGAAGTCGCCGTAGTAGATAAACAGCCCGTTGTCCCAGATGAGGAAGGGGAGGAAGAAGAGAAAACTGGTCAGCAGCCCGAGACCAAATACGGCTCCGTACTGCCGCAGGACACTTTTTTTGTACAAATTCACGCGGGGTCAACTCCTGTGGAAGGTATTATTTTGGTATTGCGCAGGCAAAACCGGGTATATACACACCTAGTATACCACATCTGTTCTGTTTTTTAAATGGACAAATGCAAACTTTTCTGGTAAGATGGAAAATAAGGAGTGATTTTCTATGGCAAGCAGCTTTTTCGCCCTGATCCTGCGGATGAAATGGATCGAACGCTGGGGACTGATGCGCAACACCTTCGGCGACAACCTGGCCGAGCACAGCCTCGATACCGCCGTCTTCGCCCACGCCCTCTGCGCGATCGGCAACCGGCGGTACGGCAGGCAGCTCGACGCGGGGCGCTGCGCCCTCCTCGCCCTCTACCATGACGCGAGCGAGATCCTCACCGGCGATATGCCGACCCCCGTCAAGTACCGCAGCAGCGCTCTGCGCGACCTTTACAAGGAAGTGGAGCGGGAAGCCGCCGCGGAACTCATTTCCCGCCTGCCCGAAGACCTGCGGGAGGAATACCGTCCCCTCTTTCTCCCGGGCAAGGAGGAGGAGCTGCTGCCCTATCTGAAGGCTGCCGACCGGCTCGCCGCCTATGTCAAGTGCCTCCAGGAGGCGGCGGGGGGCAACCGGGAGTTCGACAGCGCTTTAAAAAGCCAGCGCGCCGCCCTCGAGGAGATGGGGCTGCCCGAGGTCGCGGATTTTCTGCGGGAATTCATCCCGGCCTTCTCGATGAGCCTAGACGAGCAGCAGTCGCTGTCATGATGTTTGTGCCGATTCACCAAAAAGTAAAAATTCCGGGGCCTTTTCCTTGCTTTTGGGCCGGGAATCGAGTATAATAATACCAGAAAGATGAAGGGGGTCATTTTATGCGCGATTACCAGATTGTCACCGATTCCACCGCCGACCTCGCGGTTTCCGTACTGGAAAAGATCGACGTCACCGTGATTCCGATGGAATTCCACATCGACGGCAAATCCTATCACAACTATCCCGACGAGCGGGAGTACAACATGCAGGAGTTTTACGCCGGCTTAAAGGCGGGCAAGACCTCGACCACCTCCCAGATCAACCAGCAGACCTTCCTCGAGGTCTTCGAACCGATCCTGCGGGAGGGGAAGGACGTCCTCTACCTCGGCTTTTCCTCGGGCTTGAGCGGCACTTACCAGAGTTCCCTTCTGGCCGCGGAGGAGCTGAGGAGCCGTTACCCTGAGGCGAAGATCGTCTGCGTCGACACGCTGGCCGCGTCGGGGGGCGAGGGCCTCCTCGTCTATACGGCCGCCTGCAAAAAGGCGGAGGGGATGGACATCGACGCGCTCGCGCAGTGGGTCGCGGACAACCGCCTGCACCTCTGCCACTGGTTTACCGTCGACGACCTCTTCCATCTCAAGCGGGGCGGACGGGTGAGCCCGACCGTCGCCGTCATCGGCACCGCCTTGGGGATCAAGCCGGTCATGCACGTCGACAATGAGGGCCACCTCATCCCGATGGAAAAGGTGCGGGGACGCCGCCGCTCCCTCGACGCGCTGGTCGACCATATGGTCAAGACCTGCGACCCGAAAGAGGGGCAGACCATCTTCATCAGCGACGGCGGCGCGCGCGAGGACGCCGAATATGTCGGCAAGCAGGTTCGTTCCCGGTGCAAGGTCAAGGAGATCGTCTACAGCACCATCGGTCCGGTCATCGGCAGCCATTCGGGGCCGGGGACCATCGCGCTGTTCTTTTTCGGCGCCGAAAGATAGGAGGATTTTTTGATGAGAATTGGAGTATGCTCGGACATGCTGCGGAAGGTGTACCGCGATGAGCGGCAGGCCGTCGCCCGCTACGCGGAGCTGGGGGTCAGCGCCCTCGACTACAGCGGCTACCTGCACGACGGGCCGGACAGCATTTACCTGCAGGACGGCTGGGAGGAGTATGCGCATTCCCTCCGCAAGGCGGCGGATGAGAGCGGCATCATCTTTTCCCAGGCGCATGCGCCGATGCTGTTTTACGGCGACGCGCCGGCCGTCGTACAGCGGAAGATGGAGGTCACGCGGCGGTTCTTCCGGGTCTGCGAGATCCTGGGCGCGCCGTACCTTGTCATCCATCCGCGCATGTTCCCGGACGGCATCAATGGGGAAAAGGCAGGGGAGTACCTCTCCCTCAATGTGGAATTCTACCGTGAGCTGCTCCCGCTTGCTGAAAAGCACAGGGTCTCCATCGCGCTGGAGAATATGTTCGGCTGGGACCCGGCGGTCAAGCGCCTCTGCCGGACGACCTTTTCGACAATAGAGGAGATGCTCGAATGCGCCCGCCGGCTTGACAGCGAGTGGGTCTGCGTCTGCCTCGACACCGGGCATTCCAACATCCACCGCGAATCGCCCTCCCTGGCCGCCCGCAAGCTGGGCGGGATGCTCAAATGCCTGCACGTCCACGACAACTGGTCGGAGCGGGACGATCACCTCGTCTGCGGCTACGGCAACATCGACTGGGACGCGTTTCTCGAAACCCTCAAGGAGATTGGGTATCAGGGCGAGTTTTCCTCGGAAGCCACTTCTACCTCCGAGCTGCTGCCGCCGGAAGCCGCCGAAACGGCCGTCAAGCTGGTGGCCGACGTCTCCCGCGCGCTGCTCGAGCGGCACGGCATCCCGGTGGAGTAATGCCTCCCTTTGATTGTATAAAATATCCGGGCCGTCGAGAACGGCCCGTTTTGCTGTGCTGCACATGCTGTGCCGCACATCATTGTGAGAAAGGAGACGCATGATGGAAACAAAGCCGCGGAAAAGCATCTGGCCCGCTGTGGAACGGGCCTTTGTGCTCCTTCTGTCCGCCCTCTTTCTGCTCATCGGCTGGCGGGTCTGCCGGTACCAGCCGACCGACGCCGTCGAGGAGGAGTGCGAGACCGCCACCGTTGTCGAGGTGGTCGACCGGTATGAGCAAAGCGTTGTGGAGGGCTCCGCCACCGAGGTCATCATCTTCCGCGCGCGGATGACCTCAGGGGAGTACGACGGGCAGGTGCTCGAGATGCAGCAGACCATCGAGCCGATGGTCCTGCCAAAGCCCGATCCCGTTGCGGAAGGGGACCGCATCCTCGTCCTCGACGCCTACCAGATGGGGCTTGACACCGAGTACCAGTGGATTTACGGCGGGCAGAACCGCATCCCCGGGATGATCTGGCTTGCGGCGGCCTTCCTGCTTCTGGTCGTCGTGATCGGCCGGTGGAAGGGGGCCGCGACCGTCATCGCCCTTCTTATCACCTTTGCCGCCCTTTTCTGCGTCTATATCCCCGCCATCCTGACCGGCCGCAATGTGTACGCCTCGACCATCGTCGTCAGCCTCTTTGTCATCCTGTCGAGCCTGGCCCTGCTGGGGGGACTCAACCGCAAGACCCTCTGCGCGGTGGCCGGCAATAGCGGCGGGGTGGCGGTGGCCGGCGTGCTGGCGCTCATTGTCAACAGCGCACTCAAGATCACCGGCATCCTCGACACCGAATACACCTTCCTCATGATGCTCAGCGGCGACGTCTCCATCGACCTGCGCGGGGTGGTCTGGGGCGGGATCCTCATCGGCTCCCTCGGGGCGATCATGGACGTGTCCATGTCCATCACCTCGGCGATGTACGAGCTCTCCTTTGAGGTCGGCGGGCCCGGGGGGACGAAGCGGATGATCGCGGCGGGGATGAACATCGGCCGCGACGCCATCGGCACCATGACCAACACCCTGATCCTCGCCTATCTGGGCGGCTCGATGGCGGTGGTGCTGCTCTTCACCGCCTACAACCGCAACCCGCTGATGATGTTAAACTTCGAGATGATCGTCGTCGAGGTGGTGCAGGCCATCGTCGGCAGCATCGGCATTCTGTTTTCGGTGCCGATCACCGTCCTCCTCGCGGCATGGCTTTTCCGGGGAAATATGAAGGCGGAGGCCGGAGCGGAACTTCCCCGTTGAAATCTTCCGCCGTCTGGTGTATAATGAATCTGCCCATGACATTATGACAGAAAAGGAAATGACTATGCTGGAACTTAAGGAACAATATCTGGCGCTCAAGGACAAGGTCCTCGAAAAGCGCTTTTCCAAGATGAACCCCATGCAGCGGGAGGCGATTTTCCAGATGGACGGGCCCGTCCTCATCCTCGCCGGCGCGGGGAGCGGCAAGACCACCGTCATCATCAACCGCATCGCCTATATGATCCGCTTCGGCAACGCGAAGCCCTCCGCCTGGATGCCGGACGGGATCGGGGAGGAGCAGCTCTCCGTCCTGCAGGCCTATCTGGACGGGGAAAACGTCCCGGACGAGATCCTGAGCGAGCTGATCGGGCGCTACCCGGTCCGCCCCTGGAACATCCTCGCCATCACCTTTACAAACAAGGCAGCCAATGAGATGAAGGACCGCCTCCAGCTCATGCTGGGGGAGGAGGCGCTCGATGTCGCGGCCTCGACCTTCCACTCCTGCTGCGTCCGCATCCTGCGGCGGGACATCGAGCGGCTGGGCTATAGCAGGAGCTTCACCATCTACGACGCGGACGACAGCCAGCGGCTCATCAAGGACTGCATGAACGAATTGAACTTAAACGACAAGCTCTTCAAGCCCAAGGCGATTTTGGGCGAGATCAGCCGGGCCAAGGATAATATGATCTCCCCGCGGGATTACCTCCTGACTGTCGGCAGCGACTACCGCAAGCAGGAGATCGCCAAGGTCTACCAGCGCTACCAGTCCCGCCTTCTACAGGCAAACGCCCTCGATTTCGACGATATCATCTGCAAGACGGTCGAGCTCTTCGAGCAGTACCCCGACGTCCTCGAGTACTACCAGAACCGCTGGCGCTACATCCTCGTCGACGAGTACCAGGACACCAACCACGCCCAGTTTAAGCTGGTGAGCCTGCTGGCGCGCGCCCACAAAAACCTCTGTGTCGTCGGCGACGACGACCAGAGCATCTACAAGTTCCGCGGCGCGACCATCGAGAACATCCTGAGCTTTGAACAGCAGTTCCCCGGCACGGCCGTCATCCGGCTCGAGCAGAACTACCGCTCCACCCAGAACATCCTCGACGCCGCCAACGAGGTCATCCGCCACAATATGGCCCGCAAGGGCAAAAACCTCTGGACCGAGAACGGCGCGGGCCAGAAGATCCAGCTGCGCAAGCTCTCCGACGAGCACGCCGAGGCGAAATTCATCGCCGACACTGTCGAGGAGGACGTCTCCAAAGGGATGCGCTACGGCGACCACGCCGTCCTCTACCGGATGAACGCCCAGTCCGGCGTCATTGAGCAGTATTTCATCAAGGCGGGCATCCCCTACCGGCTGTTCGGCGGCACCAAGTTCTTCGAGCGCAAGGAGATCAAGGACCTCGTCGCCTATTTGAGCGTCATCAACAACCCGAGCGACATCATCCGGCTGCGCCGCATCATCAACGAGCCCAAGCGCTCCATCGGCGAGGCGACCATGCTCTCCGCCGAGGAAATCGCGGCCAAGAGCGGGCAGAGCGTCTTTGAGGTGCTCAAAAACGCCGGCGCCTACACCGTCCTCTCCCGCAAGGCGGGGGTGCTGATGGACTTTGCCCGGATGATCGAGGAGCTGCGGGACGAGGCGCTCACCCAGCCGCTCGACATCCTGCTGGAAGACCTGCTCGACAGGACCGGCTACCGCGCCATGCTGAGCGCCCAGGGCGAGGAGGGCAAGAACCGCCTCGAGAACATCGGCGAGCTCAAATCCACCCTGGTCAAGTACGAGCAGCAGAACCCCGAGGGGAACCTCTCCGGCTTCCTCGAGGAGATCGCCCTCTACACCGACCTTGACAGCATGAACAACGCCGACGACGCCGTCGTTTTGATGACCATGCACAGCTCCAAAGGGCTCGAGTTCCCGGTCGTTTTCCTGCCGGGGATGGAGGACGGCATCTTCCCGTCGCCGCGCGTCCTTTACGACACCGCTGAGCTTGAGGAGGAGCGCCGCCTCGCCTATGTGGCCATCACCCGGGCCAAGCAGCAGCTCTACATCACCCATGCGGCGGCCCGGATGGTCTTCGGCACCACCAACCGCAACCGCGTCTCCCGCTTCGCGGAGGAGATCCCGGCGGAAAATATCGAGCGGATCGACGACACCATTTCGCAGTACCGCTCCTTCGGCGCGTCCCGGCAGCGGCAGGCCCCCCCGCCTCCGCCCGCGCGGCCGGCGGCAGTGGCGGGCGCCTCCCGGCCCAAGGCGGCGGCCGCGGTCAGCTTCCGGGTCGGCGACCGGGTGCGGCACAAGGTCTTCGGGGAGGGGACCGTCCTCTCCATCACCCCGATGGGCAACGACAACCTCGTCGAGACCGCCTTCGACCGGGTCGGCACCAAAAAGATCATGGCGAACTTCGCAAAGCTGCAAAAAGTATAAAGAACCGCCCGCTTCCCATTCGGCAAAAGGGAAGCGGGCGGTTTTTGCGCGTGGGTCAGATGACGAGGGTCCCGTTTTCGTCGATCATGAGGATGAGGATCTGCTCCTCCCGTCCGGTATCGGCGTTGACGTAGACTAAGAGCTCTTCGCCGTCTTCCGCCAGGCAGTGGAATTCGTAGCAGTAGCGCTCCTGTTTCCCGTCCGACGGGATGACCGCGAGCCGGGTGCTCTGGATTTCCAGGGCCGGGCTCACCGACTTGCGCGCCTCCTCCTCTGAGATCAGGGGCGCCGCAAGGCCGCGCTCGCAGTTGCTCGTCAGATAGGCCCGGGCGTCAAAGCCGAGGATGCCGCCGTTGTCCATCGCGACGCTCACCTTGATGAGGTCGGGATAGAAGAGCACATCCCCCTCGGTGTAGGCGAAGTTTGCGGTGAGGACATTGTCGGCGATTTCATAGTAGGTGACCTGCATGTCGGGGATCTCAAGCCAGGCCAGGTAATTCTCCGCCTTGGCCACCGCCTCCTCCGGCGTGAGAGTGCGTTCGCCGGGGGTGCGCGGGTCGGTGAGGTAGCTGAGGTAGCCGCCCTGCATGGTCACGGCAGCCGAGCGGTTTTCAAAAGAGAAGGTGAAGGAGGGCATGCTGCTGTGTTCCTCCGACTCGTTGGACATGAGGCCGGAATCGACGTTAAAGGCCGCGGCGGCCTTTTCCCGCGCCTCTGCGAGGGTGATTTCCTCCTCGCCCTCCAGCCGGCGGGGCTCGATCTCGAGCAGGTGGTCGGAGAAGGGGCCGTCATAGATGAGGGTGGGGTAGGCGGTGAAGCCCTCCTCGAATTCGGCGAGATCCTCGGCCAGGTCGGAGGCGGCGTCCGCCTGGATGCCGTCCGCCATCTCCTCGGCTGCGCCGATGCTCATCCGCCCGCTGCGGACCTCGTCCTGGATGATGAGCATGCTCTCCTCAAGGCCCTGCGCGTAGCCGGACAGGGCTTTCAGGTTTTCCCGGTCCTCGTCGGAAAGCTGCTCCCCGTTTTCCGACTTTTTCGCGAGGGAAACGGCGTATTCGCCGACCTGGGAGAGGAATTTGTAGGTGTTTTCGAGGTTGTAGCGGCTGGTCGGGATCTGGGAGAGGGCGACCTTGGCGGCGGAGGCTTCCTTCCAGAGCTTGGCGGTCAGGGCGTTGAGCTGCTCCGGGGTGCCGGCGTACATCCCCTTGATAAGGGCGGAAGAGATGTTTTCAGTGTAGGAGGAGAGATCCTCCATCGCCCGGAGGTAAGAGACCTCCAGGGCGTTTTTGTACTTTTGGGCCATCCGGTAGTTTTGCCACGCCATCCCGCCGCAGACCAGGATCGCGGCGGCGGCAAAGGTGACGAGCCGCACGCGGGTGCGGATATGAAGCATGAAAAATCCCCCTTTTGCGGTTTGTTTGCCCATAGCTTTTCCCAAAACCGGAAAAATATACCGCAAAAAAGGGGGGAGGATGTGAAATATAACCACAAGCGCCGCCTTTTCCAACGAAAGGCGGCGCTACATCTCACTAATCAACAATGATTTCCTCCACGAATAATGATTTCCTTTCCAGTTTCCATCAGTCTTTTCAATGCTTATGCAATTTCTGTCATCTAAAACTGCATCGTCTGCTTTCACTGTTTCGGGATAATTTCCGGACAGGCTAGATTATGGAAAATGACTGTTTCTATCTGGAACGGGATCGGTCTCCTGTTTCTGCCCGCAGCTTTTGTTTCGGTCATCTGCGATCGCTTTTGCACTCACGATTCTGACTGCCTTTTTGCTTTCATAGTAAGACCGTTTTCTGCTTGCGGCGAAAGGAGAAATACTACTTCATCGGACTCACTCCTGCATCAATTTCAGTTCCGTTTTCCTAGATATCCTGCGAAGAGACATTCACGGATAATTTTCGAAAAGCGGTTTCTATTGATAAGGACTGATTACTGCATGGGACTCACTCCTGAATCAGACGATAAATCTCTTTATCAACAGGGTCATGCGTACATGGGACTCATTCCTTTTCTTATGCTTCATTTCTGCGAATGATAAGCGGGAAAGAGGGAATGACTATTTCATGGGACTCACTCCTGCAAATGAATCGTGCGTTTCGGCTTTCTGTCTTACGCTGTTCGCTCCGAATTTCGAATGGGAACGGTTGTACGTCAGATAGGGAAAACGATGACATCGGTTATTTGGGGAAGGGATCCTTCTCCATTGGACTCACTCCTGTTTGCTGTCTGGTTCAGAATGTTTGGTTTTGCCCGTCTGGGCTATTCAATTGTAGCGATGTCGTTTATCCGGAATCAGCGGATTATTTCAAATAGAAAATAATCAAACGGTTTCGTAAAATTCAAATGAGGGAAGTCCTC
Source organism: Candidatus Merdivicinus faecavium (assembly GCA_018716285.1). GTDB lineage: Bacteria > Bacillota > Clostridia > Oscillospirales > Ruminococcaceae > Merdivicinus > Merdivicinus faecavium. Next base: position 458 of record DVKD01000039.1, on the reverse strand, counting down.
CAAACATGAGATGTCTTCTGGAATTTACCTTTTTGATTCGCTGATCTTCTAACGAAAGCATTGGCTGAAATGATTTTCTGGAAGCTTTCACGGATCGATTCACTTAAGAAAAATTCTCTCAGAAATCTGCATCGAAAGGTTTTACGAACGGTCTCCGCTGATTCGGATAAAACAAGATTCAATATTGTCCATCGGAATCACCCTTTCTGTTTCTTTGAAGATATTTGATTATCTTCTATGGTTATAGTATAGCACGGGATGCAGACGTTGTCAATAGTATTTTTCAAAAAAGTTGAAAAAACTTAGTTCATTTTCTCAAAACAAAAGCTTTACAAAATATGCTTGACTTTGCGGTTAATCTACGATACAATTAAAGTGTTGGCGTGCTTTACGCCGGAAAATGCAAGATCCGTCCCGTCCGGGATGGGGTAAGGAGGGTCCATATGGCAGAGAATTAC
>DVKD01000038.1 GCA_018716285.1 Candidatus Merdivicinus faecavium | reverse complement strand
TTTTCATATTCACATTTTCCCTTGACGCATTATCCGCCTGCTTTTTTGTTTTCTCCAAACAAAATTGTTTAGGGACATCGAATTCCTATATATCCACAAATTGATTTATAGCATGATATCATGAGAATATTCGTGAAGCCGTCTCTTTATCGTCCGGGCTCCCAAGGTCCGATGGATCCACCGGCTGCGGAGAATAATGAACCCGCAAAGCCTTGCAGTACAAGACCTTGCGGGCACTCAAATTGCCGATTATTCCCACTCAATCGTCGCCGGGGGCTTCGAGGTAATGTCGTACACAATCCGGCTGATGCCGCGGACCTCGTTGACGATCCGCACCGAGACACGGTCGAGCACCTCGTAGGGGATCCGCGCCCAGTCAGCGGTCATGAAGTCGGTCGTCGTAACCCCGCGCAGCGCCAAGGTGTAGTCGTAGGTCCCGCCGTCGCCCATGACGCCCACCGAGCGGACATTGGTCAGGACGGCGAAATACTGGCTGATCATGTATTCCAGCCCGGCGTTCGCGATCTCTTCCCGGAAAATCGCGTCCGCTTCCCGCAGCGTGTCCGCCTTCTCTTTGGTGACTGCGCCGATGATGCGGATGGCAAGGCCGGGTCCCGGGAAGGGCTGCCGCCGGACCAGGTAGTCGGGCAGGCCGAGCTCGCGCCCCAGCTGCCGCACCTCGTCCTTAAAGAGGAGCTGCAGCGGCTCGAGCACCCCCTTGAAGCGGGCGACGACTTCCGGCGGGAGCAGCCGGTTGTGATGGCTCTTGATGACGTCGGCGTCGCCCTCGCCGGACTCGATCACGTCCGGGTAGATGGTCCCCTGGGCGAGGAAATCCTCGTTTGTGATGCCGAAGCGCTCCGCCTCGTCCCGGAAGACATAGCCGAACTCGGCTCCGATGATCCGGCGCTTTTCCTGGGGCGCCTCCACCCCGGCGAGCTTGCTCAAAAACCGTTCTTCCGCGTCTACACGGACAAAGTTCACCTTCCACTTGCGGAAAGCGGCCTCGACCTCGTCGCCTTCGTTCTTGCGCATCAGGCCGTGGTCGACGAAGACGCAGGTCAGCCGGTCGCCGATCGCCTCAGCGAGCAGGGCGGCCAGCACCGAGGAATCGACCCCGCCCGACAGCGCGAGCAGCACCCGGCCTTTTTCGCCGATTTCCTCCCGCAGGGCGGCGACTGTGCGCTTGCAGAAGTCGCCCATCACCCAGCTGCCGTCCGCGCCGCAGACCTCGTAGAGGAAGTTGCGGATCATCGCCAGGCCGTTTTCGGTGTGGCTGACCTCGGGGTGGAACTGCACGCCGTAGAAGCCGCGCGCCTCGTCGGCGATCGCGACGTTGGGGCAGGCGTCCGAGTGGGCGGTCAGCCGGAACCCTTCGGGGATGGCCGCCATGTAATCGCCGTGGCTCATCCAGGAGATGCCCTGCTCGGGCAGGTCTTTAAAGAGCTTGCAGGACTGGTCGTAGTAGGTCATGGTCTTGCCGTATTCCCGTGCGGAATCCTCCTGCGCGGCAGTCACCCGCCCGCCCAGGAGGTGGCTCATCAGCTGGCAGCCGTAGCAGATGCCGAGGATCGGAACCCCGAGGGTGAAAATCGCCGGGTCGACCTTCGGCGAGTCTTCGAGGTAGACGCTGTCCGGCCCGCCGGTGAAGATGATGCCGATGGGGTTTTTGGCCCGGATCTCGGAGAGGGGGGTGGTGTAGGGCTTGACCTCGCAGTAGACTCCGCACTCCCGCACCCGCCGTGCGATGAGCTGGTTGTACTGCCCGCCAAAGTCCAGGACGATGACAATCTGGTTTTTCAAGAGGATCTTCCTTTCTTAGGGAGAGGGGTAGACTTCTGTTCAACAGGTTCTCCCTTTATTATACACGATTTTCGGCTTTCAATAAAGACTTTTTCGCCCGTTTCATGGAGAGATTGAACGGGCCGCGCGCCTGTTTTTTGTGAAAAGTTCCATCTTCACTCAGGCCATGCCTTCGCTCCCGCGGGAAATGCGGCGGAAACGCGAAGGGGTAAGCCCGGTGTGGCGCTTGAAGTTGTCGATGAGGCCGCGCGCATCCGAATAGCCCACCTGTTCGGCGATCTCCGCGACGCTTAGAGGGGTGAAGGCGAGCAGCTGCTTGGCGCGGCTGACCCGCAGCAGGGTCAGATATTCGTAAGGGGGCTGGCCGATGATGCTTTTGAAGACCCGGAGGAAGTGGTATTCGCTCAAGCCGCTCCGCTTTGCGAGGTCGCCCACCCGCAGCGGTTTTTCGAGGTTGTCCCGCAGGTAGGCTGCTGCGCGCTGCATTTCCTCCTGGTATCGGGCGGCAGTCCTCCCGTCGGATGATTGGGCCAGCTCGCTTAACAGCTGGTGGATCCAGAGCGAGACAAGAAAGTCGGTCTGGCGTCCCGGCGCGGCGGTCAGGGCGGACAGCTCGCCGTAAAGCTCCTCCGCCCGCCATCGCTCCCACTCCATCACCCGCAGCCCGCTGCCGTTGATCATCTGGACAAAAGCATCGGCCGCCGTCCCGACAAAGTGGAACCAGACGAACTTCCAGTCCTCCTCGCCGTGGGTCGCGTAGTACTGGTAGTGGCTGCAGTCGATGACCGCCGTCCGCCCCGGTGTCAGCAGCGCCTCCTGCCCGGCGTAGCGCAGCTCCCCGCAGCCGGAGATGGTCGCGAGCAGCAGGCAGCTGCGGTAGCCCTCCCGTTCGGTGTAATAACGGCTGTCGCTTGTAAATTCGCCGTAGCGCAGCAGCCGGAAGGGGAGCAGCTCCGCCGATTCCAGGCTGGTGTACAGGCCGATTTTGTGCCGGCTCTGGTCCCCCATCTCGGCGTTTAAGATCATCTTTCGTCACCTCCGTGAAAAAAGCAGGAATCCGGAATTTTTCCGCAGGATTCTCGCTGGAAAAGCAGGGAATTTCCTGTTATCATTGTACTATCGGCAAGCAGATTTTGCAAGTTTTTTTGAAAGGCGGTTTTTGGCATGACATTTCGTGAAAACGCTTTGGCGGTCCTTCATTACGAGAAATTTGACCATCTCCCCGTCGTCTCCTTCGGATACTGGAACGAAACGGTGGAAAAATGGGCGAACGAGGGGCATATCACCCACGAGGAAGCGGAAAATTACGCCCGTTTCGGCGACAACGGCAGCGGCGACCGCTCCATCATGAAAAAGCTCGGATTTGATTTCAACTGGAACTCCTGCGTTGGGGCGGCCACCGACCTCTTCCCGGGATTTGAGCGCAAAATTCTGGAAACCCGCTCCGACGGCAGCCAGGTCGTGCGGGACAATTACGGCCTCATCACCTTAGTCAAGCCCGGCATCGTCTCCATCCCCGCCGAGATCGGCACCTCGCTGACCGACCGGAAGGTCTGGGAGGAGGAGTACCTCCCCAAGCTGCAGTTTTCGATGGAGCGGATCAACACGGAGCTCCTCAAAACCCTCCGCGACGACACCGGCCGCGACATCCCCGTCGGCATCCACTGCGGCTCACTGATGGGCCGGATGCGCGACCTCCTGGGGGTGGAGCAGCTGAGCTACCTCATCGCCGACGACCCCGACCTCTACGTCGAGATCATCGACACGATGGACACCCTCTGCTACGACTGCGTCAAGGCTATGCTGGAAACCGGCGCCAAGTTCGACTACGGCCATTTTTGGGAGGATATCTGCTTCAAAAACGGCCCGCTCGTCATCCCCTCGATGTTCGACGAATACGTCGGGCCCCACTATAAGAAAATCACCTCCCTTTTGAACAGCTACGGCATCGACATCGTCTCCCTCGACTGCGACGGCTGGATCGACCGGCTCATCCCCACCTGGATCGAGAACGGGGTCAACACCATGTTCCCCATCGAGGTCGGCACCTGGAACGCGAGCATCGCCCCCTGGCGGGAGCAGTACGGCAAGGAGCTGCGCGGCGTCGGCGGCATGAACAAGACCGTCTTCGCCCGCGATTACAAGGCTGTTGACGCGGAAATCGAGCGGCTGCGCCCGCTCATCGAGCTGGGCGGCTACATTCCCTGCCCCGACCACCGCATCGCCCCGGACGCGAAATTCGAAAACGTCCAGTATTACTGCGACCGGATGCAGAACCTCAAGCTGTAACCTCAGAAAAAATCCCCGCCGCGGGCGCAAGACTCTGCGGCGGGGATCTTTACTGCTGTGGGAAAATGTACTGCGTTTCAAAGTCTTTTTCGGAAAGCGGCTTGTTGAGATAATACCCCTGGATGAGGGCGCAGCCCATCTCCCGCAGGGCCTCAAACTGCTCGGCTGTCTCGACCCCTTCGGCGACGCAGGCGATGCCGAGTCGCTTGCAGATGCCGATGAGGCTTTCCACCACCACACGCGCCCGGCCGTCGTGGTAGACGTCCCCGACGATCCGCCGTTCCAGCTTGAGGGAGTGGATGTCCAGGGAATACAGGACATAGATGTTGCTGTATTCCGCCCCGAAATCGTCGAGGGCCATGTGGTACCCTGCTTTGACGAAGCGGCTCACGATGTCCTGGAGGCTCACGCTGTCAATCGAGCTGATGGACTCGGTCACCTCGATCTCGATGAGCTCCTTCGCGATGCCGTACCGCTCGACGATGCGGTTGGTTTCTTCGAGGATGCCCGGCTCGAGGATGGTTGCCCGCGAATAATTTAAAGAAATGGGAAAGGGCGTCCAGCCTTTACCCATCCAGCTCTTGAGGAGGCGGCAGACGTCCTCGAGGACAAAAAGGTCGATGTGCCGGATGAGCCCGGCGCGCTCGATTCCGGGAAGGAAACGCCCGGGCGGGACGACGCCGTACTTTTCATCCTGATAGCGGATGAGCGCCTCTGCGCCGCAGACCCTGCCGGTCGCGGCCTCCGCCTTGGGCTGAAGAAAGGTGCGGAAAGAGCCCTTCGCGATGGCTTCGCGGATATCCGCGAGAATCTCGTCCGCAGTCTTGCTGCCCGCCGCACGGCTGCCGCCGGTCAGGCTGTTGAGCGCCACCTGCTGTTTTTCCTCCAGCTGCTGCTGCATCTTTTCGACCGAGATGGCGTACTGTTCCCAGGCGTGGCAGCAGACCGTCCACCCCGGATAAGCTTCCTCCAGCCGCTTCTGGAGCTGGCCGCACCGGGCTGCGAAGGCGTCATAGGTGATATCCGGGCAGAGCACCAGGAACCCTGCGCCGCTCATGCGGTAGCAGTTCTCCGCGCCGAAGATCTCGGAGAGCAGCCCGGCCGTGAAGAGGAGCAGCTCGTCCCCCTTGCGGGCGCCGAACCGGTAGTTGAAGTCCCGCAGATCGGCAATATGGACCCCTACCATCCCAAAGGCGGAGAAGAGGTCCTCGTTGGCCGCATCGAGATAGCGCAGATAGCTGTCGTAATTGAGCAGACCTGTTTTATGGTCATGGCTGACAGCATAGCGGTAGTCCTGCTGCAGCGCGTGCAGGTTCTGGGTGCGGCGGATAAAGCCGGCCACGGCTTTGAGGGCCCGGAACGGGGGAGACTGACGCCCGACCCGCTCCAGCAGCAGGCAGCTTATCAGCTGTCCGCCCTCATAAATGCCGGACGCCATGACCGGCAGCGGCGGCTCCCCGCCGTAACAGCTGCGCAGCGCGGCATAGCCGGGACTCCTCGCATCTTCCACCAGCAGGCAGGTTTCGGGAAAGGCGGCCTGGAGGGCTGCTTCCAGACAGGCCAGCTCTCCCTGCGGGCCGCCGCTGCTTTCGGCCGTGTCGTCCGCCCGCCACATAAGCCCGGGTGAGAGCGCCTCTCCCGGATTCCGCCGCCTGAGCAGCAGGACGCTGCCGGCATGGTAGAAGCGGCCGAGCTGTTCGAGGTAGGCGAGCAGTTCGCCGGTTTGACCGCCGCCCTGCTCGGTGCCGGCCCAGCATTCCCCCAGGAGGGCGTAGAATTCTGCGTTCGACGCCGTCCCCGCGTAGACGGGGCTGTCCGGATCGGAGGAGGGAGCGGGCAGCTCGGCTTCGCGGTAAGGGACAAGCCGGTCCTTGCCGCCTTTTTTGGCCGCGCCGAGGGCATAGAGGGCGCGCTGGTAGAGCTCGTCATAGCGCATTCCCGGGCTTCGGCCGGCAATGCCGGAGGAAGCAGTCAGCGCGACGGCTGCCCGGCCGATTCGGTAGCTGCGGCAGACGGCCTGCCGGACCCGTTCGGCGGCAAGCAGGGTCTCCTGTTCGGACTCCATATCGTAGTAAAAGAGGAGGAAGATGTCCCCGTTCAGCCGCCCGGCAAAGCAGGTGGGAGGGACGGCTTTGCGGATCTCGTCGCCGATGAGGCGGACAGCGTCTTCTGCAGCCGGAAGGCCGCCGGTCAGGTGCACGTCGGTAAAATTGTCGATGTCAAGCAGCTGCAGGGCCATAACGCCGGGGTGTCTCGCCTCCTTGCGCATAATATTCTGGGCGATCAGGCGGAAGGTATCCTGGTTATATAGGCCGCTCGCTTCGTCTGACTCCGCTTTGCGCTGCAGGGCCATCTCCTGCTTTTTGTGGCGGTCGATGTCGCGCGCATAGCCGAAGAGGATGCGATCCCCGCTGCCGGGGGCGGGCAGTTCCCGCAGATTGAGGATGGCCCAGACGACCCGCCCGTCGTCCCGCTTGAGCTTGAATTCAAAGTCCGGCACGGTGCCGCCGTCCCGCAGCCATTCCTCGACCTTCTCCCGGGTATATTGGGTGGAAAAGCGCTTGCGGTCGTCCTCGCTTGCGATCCGTCTGAGGATCCGGCGGGAGAGCTCCTCGTAGCCGCCGGCTGCTTCTGCGCGGACCGGCTGGCCGTCGTAGCGGAGGATTTCCTCGAGGGTATCGCGGGTAAGGTTCAGGCGGAAGCTGAAGAGCAGCTCCTTTGCGAGCAGGCCGCGCATGGCTTCCTCCTGGAAAGCCTGGAGCTCGGCCTCCTTTTGGGCGGTGATATCCTCCGAGACGCCCACTGCCCAGACCGGACGCCCGTCTATGCTGCGGATCGCGGTGAAGAGGATGCGCGCCCAAAGGTAGCCTCCCTCTTCTTCACGGCCGCGGACGCGGATATCGGCGTGTGCGCCCTGTTCTCCGGCGGCGGCGCGGCTGTAGAGGTCGCGGAGAGCGCCGACGCTTTCGGGATGGATGTATCCGCCCCGAATCAGGCTCTCCGGGACGTCCTCGATCGTCTGCATGGGCGCACCCAGTTTCTGGGTGCCTTCCGCCCGCAGAATGCGGCGGTTTTCGATGTCGTATTCCCACATATTGAGCCGGCTGTATTTTTGAGCAATGCGGTAAAGCTGCTCGGTGCGGAGCAGCCGTTCCTCCAGCTCGCGCCGGCCGGTGATGTCCATCAGCACCCCCATGAACGCCTGTTTCCCGCTTGCCAGGACCGTGAGGCTCGCCGAGGTATGAATCCAAATCAGGCTGCCGTCGCGCCGGCGGGCCCGGTATTCCATTTCGGCCTGCTGAAATCCCTTTTGGATGAGGATGTTCGCCTGTTTGCGGATCCGCCTGCTGTCCTCGGGGAGGATGAGCCGTTCGGCGCAGTTGTCCAGTTCCGCAGCCATCTGCTCCCGGGTGTAGCCGTGCAGGCGGTAAAAGCCGTCGCTTGCGTAAAGGAGTGGAAATCCGTCCCGGTTTTCCACCTTGAAGATGCCGCCGGCGCTGTTGTCGGCGATGAAGCGGAGTTCCTGTTCGCTTTCCATTTCATGGGAGATATCGACAAAAAAGGAAAGGATTAAGGGCCGCCCGTCCTCGGCGGCGACATAGCGGCCGCGCTCATAGACCCAGATGACGCCGTCCGATTTGCGGAGGAGACGGTAGCGGAGCTCGTAGGTGCCGCGGGCGGCAAGCTGCTTTGTGATTTCCTCCCCGACCATCCGGCGGTCGTCCGGGTGCATGAGTTTGGCAAAATGGCCGCCGGTTGCGGCGAGGAGCTCCTCATAACGGTACCCGGTGTACTCTAAAATCGCCTGGTTGAAACAAAAGATGGGGTATTCAGGCTCGTCATAGACGGCCAGGATGCCGCCGGGAATGTTGCGGTTGACGAAGTTCAATAGCCGAAGCTCGGTTTTCAGCCGTTCGCCGCCCTGGATTTCCTGCAGGAAATAGAAGGAGCGGGGCGGCGCTTCAGGCGGTTCCTGGCTGGCTGCTGCGGCGGGCAGGCTCTGTGGCTTTGCCAGAAAGTCGTCCCAGAAGGCGGCGCTCAAAAACTGGTCGAGCTCTTCCAGGCTGCGGCGCGCCCCGGGAACAGGGCGGTCCAGGTTGCGGATGACGCCGGCAAAAACGGCGGGCTGCCCGTCGGGATCCCGGATCATCCGGCCCCGGCAGAGGAGATGGACCCATTCGCCGTTTCGGTCCATCGCCCGGTAGGTGACGGCATGCTTCTCCGCCCGGCCCTCGGCCACTTCCCGGTTGGCCCGGAGGAAGCGGTCCCGGTCATCCGGGTGGACCTTTTCCGCCCAAAAGCTTGCGGCGTCGGCGACAACGTCTCCCGGCAGGCCGAAATCGAGGACGAGCTTCTGGGAATACCGGAAGGCGCCGGTCTTGAGGTCGCCGGTGAAGAGATAGTCGTCGACGCTTTCGGCCACAGCTTCAAAGAAGTAATCGCGGTTATAGTGGAAGGAGGGCGCGGCGTGCCGGCGGAGCGGCTTTTTGCCCATCAGGAGGTGATGGTCCCGCTTCTGGATATACATCTGGGTGTCGGCGATGGAGAGGACATCGGAAACGCTTAAGTTTTCGCCCGCGTAGATGGTGGCGAGGCCATAGCTTAAGGAGACGTCATATGCGATGCGGTGCTCCTCACGGTGACGGTCGAGGACCTCCAGCATCCGCTGCGCCCATTCCTCCGCCTCGCCGGCTTCCTTGCCGGACAGGACGGCGATAAACTCGTCGCCGCTCAGGCGGAAGACAAAATCGGGGCTTTGGAGGCTTTTCTGCATGTTCTGGGCGACAAAGGTGAGCAGGCGGTCCCCCTCGAGATGGCCGTAGGTGTCGTTGACCCACTTGAGGCCGTTGATGTCGTAGAAGACGACGGTGAAATGGTCGTCCCCGTGCATGCCGGCCAGCATATCCGCCAGCTTCTTTTTGCCGGCGCTGCGGTTTAAAATGCCGGTCAGCTCGTCGATCGAGGCTTCCATCGAGAGGATGAGCTGGTCGGTGATGTCCAGAGAGTTCTGGATGTGGTAGAGGCGCCCGTCCCATTCCTCCAGGACGTCGTGGTTCATGTAGACGCGGCCGGTCATGGTATTTTTCTCCCGCCAGAGGCAGACGTGCCCCGGCCCGTTTTTGCGCAGCTCGCCAATTTTGCAGAAGGGGCAGCGCCCGTCCGTGCCGGAAGGCAGGACCTTCCAGCAGATCTGCCCCTCGGGGTCTGAGAGGCCGAAGGAGCGCTTCATATAGTCGTTCATATAAACAATCTCATCCGTTTCCACGTCGGTGATATAGACGTTCGAGTGGATCCGGTTGAGGATGCGCTTGTAAAAATCGGAATCAAAAGAGCGATTCATAGAATGTTTCCTCCCACTTCCTTGGAGCGTGTTTGAAACACCTGGCGCCTGGTCAAAAAGACAAAAGCCGTATCTTTTACGGCATCTTGCTCCGTAAACAGGCATTCTGTTTTCGGATACGTTCCAGTATTCATTATTATATGGGAAAAACGGGGGAAATACAAGGATTACCGGCCAATTTTGGCCGGTAATCTCCCAAAAAGGCGCAGCTGTCCAGACATTACGGCTGCCGGTTGTCGTTTGCCCAGGTCTCCGCCAGGATGTCGAAATCCTCAAATTCCGGCCCGTTTACATAGTAAAAGGTGCCGCGGGTGAGGAGGTCGGGCTTTTGGGGGTCATAAAACCGGGCGGTGCGGCCGCCCAAAAGCTCGAGGTATCCGTCGGGATCGTTGTCCTTGAGCCACTGCCAGGCGTAGGCAATCCACTGCTTGCGGTACCACTTAGGCTGGTTTGCAAACCAGCTCACCTCGTCGTAGCCCCAGGGGTAGTAGTCGACCTGGGTGTTTAAGAGTTCCGGCGGCTGGCAGCCGTAGTTGTCGATCTCGACAAAATAGGGGAGATGTTCGCAGCTCCATCCGCTGTGGGTGAGTCCCCCCATGCTGCGGTTATAGATGGAGTTGCCCCACCCGCTGATGAGGCGGCAGCGCTGGGGGTTGTGTTCGGTGGCGACGTGGGGCGGGTCCTCCGCGAAGGCGACCGGCCGGACGGGGTAGGCGTGGAAGTCGAAGAGGAGCCTGCCGTCGGTCCCGATCATCCCGTGGGTGTGGGCGTTGAGCATAACAAAATGCCGGCGGGCGTGGGTGCGGGCGTACTCCCGCAGCAGGTTCATGACCTTGGTCCAGCAGGCGTGGTTCTCGTCCGTCTCCCCCATGAGCAGCACCTGGCCGCAGTGGAGCGCCTCAAAGCCCATGTCGATGTAGAGGCAGCCGCGGAAGTAGAAAAAGAGCTGGGTCTCGAGCCGGGTCATATCCGGGACGCTGCCGCCTTTCTCCCAGTGGTCGACGTACCGCCCGTCGGGGAAGAGCATATCCTCGTAGCGGAAATGCCGTTCCTCCACCGGCAGGCCGAAGGCCTCGAAGACGTGGGCGGGGATGGCGAAATCCTCGAAGGAGCGGTAGGCTGTCTCAAAAATACAGGCTTCCAGCACGAGGTCGGGGTCGGCGGCGTGCAGCTTTCCGGCGAGGGCGCGCATCTTCTCCCAGCGGGGGATCTCCCTTCCGGAGGGGATCCAGGCGCAGCCGGCGCGGGCGATGTATTTGGCGCCGCTTTCGGTGATGAGGCGGATGGCTTCGCCGGCGAGCTGCTCCTCAGGGATGCCGTACTCGCTGCCGCTGTCGAAGAGCGAGAGGACCATTGAGCGGGAGAGGTAGTTGCGGAGCACGGTTTCGGAAATAGAGCCGTCGAACTGATAGTCGCGGCCGATGTTGGCGGGGTGGGACGCAAGATTTTTCATGGTCATTCTCCTTTCTTTTCCGCCCAGGACAGAATCTGCTCCGCGATCATCGAAAGGGCGCGCGCGGAGGGGAAGCTGCCGTTCAAAATCAGGTCGGCCCGCCACTTGCAGGGCTCGACAAACTGGGCAAAGCGGGGCCGGACGGCGTTTAAGTACCGGTCGGTGATCTCCTCGAAGTCCTGCCCCAAGCTCAAATGGCGCTTGATGCGGCGGGCGAGGCGCTCCTCGTCCGGGCAGTCGACGTAGAGCTTTAGGTCGAGCCTTTGGTAGATTTCCTCGTCCCAGAGGGCGAGCAGCCCTTCGACGATGACGGTGGCGCAGCCGCTCTGCATAACCTCCTCCAAATCTTTGTGGAGCAGGTCAAGGCGGAAGGAGGCGGGGGCGTTGTGGTCGGGGTACTCCCTGCCGTTTACAAACCCGGTGATGCGGGGGCGCTCCTCCGGGGGGAGAAAGTAATCGTCGATGTGGAATACGCGGGGGGAGAGGGCGGAGAGCGCCTTTTCCAGCGCGGCGCAGAAGGTGGTTTTGCCGGAGCAGGAGCCGCCGGCGATGCCGATGAGGATGGGTTTGGATGCTGCCATATCTGTCCTCCTTGTATTATTGGACAGCCTTCAGGTGGATGAGGACGCTCTCGCCGTCGCGCCAGGTGCGGGAGAGGTTTAAGCCCGCGTTCATGAGCAGGCTGCCGGAGCGGACTGCGCCGGTCAGGCTGTCCTCGTAGAAGCGGTCGGGGTCGAGCCCGGCGAGGCGGAGGTAGCTTGTGAAGTTGACCTTAGTCTTCGGTACGACAAAGGTGACGAGGGCTTCGCTCCGGTCCGGCGAGACGCTCATCCAGGCGCAGCGGTTCTCGTCCTCGAAGGGGCTGATGAGGCGGTAGAAGTCGCCGTCCTGCACCAGCGGGGCGTAGGCGTGGTACTGGGCGACCTGCTGCTTCACAAGTTCTTTTTCTTCGGCGGTGAGCTTGGTGAGGTCGAGCTCATAGCCGAAGGCCCCGGCCATCGCGACATTGCCGCGGGTCGAAAAATCGGTGACCCGCCCGGTCTGGTGGTTCGGGACGGCCGAGACGTGGGCGCTGATAGAGGAGGGCGGGTAGACGAAGCTCGTGCCGTACTGGATGCGGCAGCGCTCGATGGCGTCGGAGTCGTCGCTCGTCCAGATCTGGGGGGAATAGTAGAGCATCGCCGGGTCGAACCGCCCGCCGCCGCCCGAGCATCCCTCAAAGAGGACCCGCGGGAAGGCGGAGGTCAGCCGCTCGAGCAGCTCATAAAGCCCCAGAACGTAGCGGTGGCCGGTTTCCTTCCGCCGCTCCGGCGGGAGGGCGGGGGAGGCGGCTTCGGTCAGGTTGCGGTTGAAGTCCCATTTGACATAGGCGATGTTGGCGGAATGGAGGACGCCGGAAATGGTGTCAAAGAGGTAGTCGCGGACCTCCTTGCGGGTCATGTCCAGCACATACTGATTCCGGGCGATGGACGGCTTCCGCCCGGGCGCGCAGAGCACCCAGTCGGGGTGGACGCGGAAGAGGTCGGAGTCGGGGGAGATCATCTCCGGCTCAAACCAGATGCCGAACTGCAGCCCCAGAGCGTTGACCTTCTCGACCAGCGGCTTCAAGCCGCCCTTCAGCTTTTCCTCATTGACGAACCAGTCGCCGAGCGAGCTCTTGTCGTCGTTGCGCTTCCCGAACCAGCCGTCGTCCATGACCAGCATCTCGATGCCCAGCTCGGCGGCGTCTTTGGCGATGGCGAGCAGCTTTTCTTCATTAAAATTGAAATAGGTCGCCTCCCAGTTGTTGACGAGGATGGGGCGGATCTTTTCCTTCCACTCCCCGCGGCAGAGGTGGCGGCGGTAGAGCTTGTGGAAGGTGCGGGACATCCCGCCCAGGCCCTCGCCCGAGTAAACGAGGACGGCTTCGGGGGTGGAGAAGCGCTCGCCGGGCGCGAGGATCCATTCGAAGTCGATGGGGTTTATGCCCAGAACGGCGCGGGCCGCGTCGTAGGCGTCGCATTCGGTCTCGATGGCGAAGCTGCCGCTGTAAATAAGGCTCATGCCGTAGGCTTCGCCGTGGGTCTCGCTGGTGTATTTCCCCGCGAGGGCGGCGAAGGGGGTGTGGTTGTGGGAGGAGGAGCCGCGCTTGCTCGCGATGGTGCGGATGTCGTGGGTGAGGGGCGCGCGGGAGAGCTGGCGCTCCTGCGCCCACTGGCCGTAGAGGTGGACGAGGTCGAAGTCCATCCGGGGGAAATCGAGGGCGGCGGAGGCTGCCTTTTCGATGACAAAGGGGGCGGAGCCCGCGTTGCGGATGACGGCGGCGCGGGTGATGGCGTCAAAGCCCTCGATCACACCATAGAGGAGGTGGACCTCCGCGCCGGTGAGCGGGTCTTCCAGCAGGACGTCGAGGGTCTGGGCCGCGGCTTCCCCGGCATAGACGGCGGGCATTCCCTCGAGGGCGTACTTGCCGTCCCGGATCTCGTGGGAGCGGTAGCGCAGGCAGGTCGCGGAGGAGCCGTTCTCCCCGCGGATGGCGAGGGCGGAGAGGCGGTAGTCGCCGGCGCCGTTTGCCGGGTATTCCTGCAGCGCCGCGTCCAGGGTGAAGCGGCTGCCCGCCATGCCAGGCGGGTTGGGGGAGAAGGAGGAAAGGCCGAGGGAGAATTCCAGCCCGGACAGGTCCCCGTCGGGGATGCGGGGGCCGAAATACAGGTGGATCAGGGTATCACAGGGGCCGACGCAGAAGGCGTAGCTCGCCTTCCCGGCGTCCAGGCGGAAGGTTTTGGTCTGCTCATTATAATAGATTGGCATGAGAATCCATCCTTTCAGGCCGCGGCGCGGCTGCAGCGGCATGTTCTGTCTCGATTTTAACACAAATCCGGGCGCTTTACAACCGGTTTGCGGGATTTTTGCAAATGCGGTCAATAAAAAACTCAAAATCAGACCTTTTCAAGTAGGAGGAAAGGGAGTATAATAAGGACAAAGTAACGAAATTTTTCATCTGGAAAGGAGAATGTTATGGATATTCGCTATGTACTCGCCGTCGACATCGGCGCCTCGAGCGGCCGGCACATTCTGGGCTCGGTCCAGGACGGGAAAATCGTCCTCGAGGAGGTCTACCGCTTTGAAAACGGGCTGGTCGAGAAAAACGGACACCTCTGCTGGGATTTTGAGCGGCTGTTCGCCGAGATTTTGACCGGTATGAAAAAGTGCGCGGAGCTCGGCAAAATCCCCGCGACAATGGGCATCGACACCTGGGGGGTCGATTTTGTTCTGCTGGATGAAGACGGGAAGGTCCTGGGCGACACCGTCGCCTACCGCGACAGCCGCACCGCCGGGATGGACGGGGAGGTCGCAAAATACATCTCCCCGGAGGAGCTTTACGCCCGCACCGGCATCCAGAAGCAGAGCTTCAACACCATCTATCAGCTGATGGCGGTCAAAAAGGAGCATCCGGAGCAGCTCGCCGCGGCGCGGCGGTTTTTGATGGTTCCGGAATATTTCCACTACCTCCTCACCGGCGTGGGGAAAAACGAGTACACCCTCGCGACGACGACCCAGCTTGTCAACGCCGCGGCAAAAGACTGGGACCGGGAGCTGATGCGCACCCTGGGGATCCCGGACGGGATCTTCGGGGAGCTTTCCCTGCCCGGCACGGCGGTCGGGGAGCTGCTGCCTGAGATCGCAGAGCGGGCCGGCTTCTCCTGCGCCGTCGTCCTGCCCGGCACCCACGACACCGCCTCGGCGGTGCTGGCGGTCCCGATGGCGGACAAAAACGCGATGTACATCAGCTCGGGCACCTGGTCTCTCATCGGGGTGGAGCGGGACGAGCCGGACTGCTCGGAGCAGAGCTGCCGCCTCAATTTTACAAACGAGGGCGGTTACGGCTACCGCTTCCGCTACCTGAAAAACATCATGGGCCTCTGGATGATCCAGTCGGTCCGGCGGGAATTCAAGGCCCAGGGGACCCAGTACAGCTTCGACGACCTCTGCGACCTCGCCATCGCGGCGGGGGACTTTCCCTCCCGGGTCGATGTGGCGGACGAGTGCTTCTTAGCGCCCAAGAGCATGATCGCCGCGGTGAAGGACTACTGCGCCCGCACCGGGCAGCAGGTTCCCGCCACCAATGAGGAGCTGATGGCCTGCATCTACAGAAGCCTCGCCGAAGGCTACCGCAAAGCGGTCCGGGAGATGGAGGAGGTCGTCGGCATCCATATTCCCTGCATCCACATCGTCGGCGGGGGCAGCAAGGACTGGTACTTAAACGAGCTGACCGCTGAGTATACCGGCAAGACGGTCTATGCCGGCCCCTCCGAGGCGACGGCGCTCGGCAACATCCTCGCCCAGATGATTGCGGCCGGGCAGTACGGCTCGGTCGAGGAGGCGCGCAAGGCGGTCGCCGCCTCCTTTGCCGTCAGGAGGATCGGCTGATATGGGCAGGCGGTACGACGTCGCGGCATACATCTGGCCCGCCTACACCGGCGACGAGCCCCGCACCCGCATTTTCTGGCCGGAAGGGATGGGGGAGTGGCAGACGGTCCGGGACGCCGCCCCCAAATTTCCCGGACATGAATGGCCGCGCAGGCCGCTCTGGGGCTATGTCAACGAGGCCGACCCCTATGTCATGGAAATGGAGATTAACGCCGCCGCCGACCACGGCGTCAGCGTCTTCATCTACGACTGGTACTGGTACGACCGGCGGCCTTTTCTCGAGAATTGCTTGAACGACGGCTTCCTCAAGGCTAAAAACCGCGGCCGGATGAAGTTTTACCTCATGTGGGCCAACCACAATGTCAACAACACCTGGGACATCCGCAACTCGGACGACCCGCGAAATCTCATCTGGGACGGCGCGGTCGGCCGGGCGGAATTCGAGCGGATCGGGCGGCGGCTCATCCGAAAATACTTCTGCCTGGACGAGTACTACCGCATTGACGGCAGGCCGGTCTTTGAGATCTACGACATCCAGAACCTGACGCGGGGTCTGGGCGGCGTGCAGGCGGTCAGGGAGGCGTTTTCCTGGTTCCGGGAGGAGGCGGTCCGCGCGGGCCTGCCGGGGCTTCACCTCCAGCTCACCCTGTGGGGGGAGGACACCCTCAATTTAAGCGGGGTGGATACCACCGCCGCTGGGACGCCGGCCGAGCTGGCAAAGGAGCTGGGCTTTGACAGCCTGACCCACTACCAGTTCGTGCATTTTACGAATGTTAACCGGGATTA
>DVKD01000037.1 GCA_018716285.1 Candidatus Merdivicinus faecavium | reverse complement strand
AGACCCCCGGCGGCACCATTCTCTACCATGCCCACGACGTCCTGGAGACCATCTGTCTCGACAAGGAGACCCAGCACTACAAGCAGCAGATCGCCCTCAAGTTCGCCGATCTGGTCTACAATGGCCAGTGGTACACCCCCCTGCGGGAAGCCCTCACCGCCTTTGTCGACAAGACCCAGGAGACCGTCACCGGCGAGGTCAAGCTGAAGCTCTACAAGGGCAACATCATCAACGCCGGCGTCACCTCTCCCTACACCCTCTACGACGAGGAAGTCGCGACCTTCAGCGAGGATCACGTCTACAACCAGGCGGACGCCGCCGGCTTCATCAACCTCTTCGGCCTGCCCATCCAGGTCAAGGCCATGCTGGATGAGAAGCGGAAAAACAGCAAGTAAGCTTATTTGAATCGATCGCATGGGCGGGAGGCTGCTCGCATAACAGCGGCCAGCCCGCCCGTTCCCATTTTACGACAAATCAGGAAGGACTGGTCAAAGCTATGGCGAAAATGTGGGCCGGACGCTTCAAAAAGGAAGTGGACAGCAGGGTCAATGACTTCAATTCCTCCATTTCATTCGACGGGCGGATGTACCGCCACGATATCATGGGCAGCATCGCCCACGCCACCATGCTGGGAAAGACCGGCATCATCGACCCCGCCGAGTCGGAAAAGATCATCGCCGGCCTGACGGGGATCCTCGCCGACCTGGACAGCGGCGCCCTTTCCTTTGACATGGAGGCGGAGGACATCCACATGTTCATCGAGGCGGAGCTGACCAAACGCCTGGGCGACACCGGCAAGCGCCTCCACACCGCACGCAGCCGCAACGACCAGGTCGCCCTCGACATCCGCCTGTACCTCCGCGACGAGGTGAAGGAAATCTCCGCGCAGGTCAAAGCCCTCGCCGAAACCCTCTGCGACATGGCGGCGGAGCACACCGAGACCATCATGCCCGGCTACACCCACCTGCAAAGGGCGCAGCCCATCACCTTCGGGCACCACCTGATGGCCTACGCCAATATGCTGCTGCGGGACCTCGGCCGTCTGTCGGATACCGCCGGGCGGATGAACGAAACCCCCCTCGGGAGCGGCGCGCTGGCGGCGACGACCTATCCCATCGACCGGGAGCTCACGAGCTCCCTGCTCGGATTTGACGCCCCCACCCAGAACAGCCTCGACGGCGTCTCCGACCGGGACTTCTGCATCGAGCTGGCGGCCGCCATTTCGACCATCATGATGCACCTCTCCCGTTTTTCGGAGGAAATTATCCTCTGGAGCTCCTGGGAATTTAAGTTTATCGAGCTGGACGACGCCTACGCCACCGGTTCGAGCATCATGCCCCAGAAGAAAAACCCCGACGTCGCCGAGCTGGTCCGCGGTAAGACCGGGCGGGTCTACGGCGACCTCGTCACCCTCCTTTCCATGATGAAATCCCTCCCGCTCGCCTACAACAAGGATATGCAGGAGGACAAGGAGGCTATCTTCGACGCGGTGGACACCGTAAAGCTCTGCCTGACCACCTTCACCCCCATGCTGAAGACCGCGCGGATCCTCAAGGAGAATATGCGGGCCGCCGCGGCGAAGGGCTTTATCAACGCCACTGACTGCGCCGACTACCTCGTCAAAAAGGGGATGCCCTTCCGGGACGCCTACAAGATCACCGGCACCCTGGTCGGCATCTGCGTCGACAGCGGCAAGACGCTGGAAACGCTGCCCCTCTCCGCCTACAAGGAACTGAGCGGGCTCTTTGAGGCGGACGTCTTCGACGCGATCCGGCTGGAGACCTGCGCGATGGCGCGCGGCGCTTTGGGCGGCCCCGCCAGGGAGAGCGTCGAGCGGCAGATCGCCTGGATGCGGGAGAAGCTCGCGGCTTATTAACTTTAGATGCAGAGAAGGGAAGGGCTGCGTGTGAAAGAGCTTGTCATCCGCCGGATCGGCAGGGAACGCAGCGCGGACATCAATATCCCCAATGAGCCGTTTTCTCTTTTCGGCCGGATGGTCCCGCTGTATGATGGCAAAACCTGGACGTATACCATCGAGAAGTTTGCGGAAGCGTCGGAAATGTGCTTCCCGGACGAAAACTACGACTATGAACGGATGGCGGGGAACAGCGTCTTCCTCGGCGCCTACGACGGGGACGCCTGCATCGGGCTGGCGATCCTGCAGCAGGCGATGTTCGGGTATATGTACCTTTACGACCTGAAGGTGAGCCGCCGTTACCGCCGGATGGGAGCGGCGGCCGCCCTCATCAAAAAGGCGGGGGAGATTGCCGCGGAGAATGGCTGCCGCGGCATCTACACCCAGGCGCAGGACAACAACCTCGGCGCCTGCCTGTTCTACCTGAAAACGGGGTTCGTGATAGGCGGCCTGGATACCAAGGTGTACGAAGGCACCCCTCAGGAGGGCAAAAAGGACATTACCTTTTATCTCGATCTGTGAAGGAGGACGTGCTATGCACAATGCGGCGATTGACCACGGAAAGGCTTTTGACTGGGGCAAAACCTCAAAAAGCTACGCCAAATACCGGGATATTTACCCGGAGGAGTTTTACGAGCGGGTGTATGCCGCCGGTATCGGCCTGCCGGGACAGGAAATACTCGACCTCGGGACCGGGACCGGCGTGCTGCCGCGGCATATGGCGCGGTACGGCGCCCATTTCACCGGTGTCGACCTGTCGGAGAACCAGATTGCCGAGGCGAGACGCCTGACCGCCAAAGCCGGGCTGTCTGTCGATTACCGGGCCTGCCCGGCGGAAGAGATCGATTTCCCGGACGGGAGCTTCGACGCCGTGACCGCCTGCCAGTGCTTCTGCTATTTTGACCGGGCAAGGCTGCTCCCGAGGCTTGCCGGGCTGCTCAAGCCGGGCGGAAGGCTCTGCATCCTCACCATGAACTGGCTGCCGGAGGAGGACCCCCTCGCGAAGGCGAGCGAGGAGCTCGTCCTCCGCTACAATCCCGACTGGACAGGGGCGGGATACCTGCGCGAGACCGTCTTCCCGCCGGAGTGGGGAAGGGAATGGTTCGAAACCGAGCGGGCCGAAGCCTTTGACCTGCAGGTCCCGTTTACCAGGGAGAGCTGGAACGGCCGGATGCGGGCCTGCCGCGGGATCGAGGCGTCGCTGCCGCCCGAACAGGTGGCGGCTTTTGAGAAAGAGCACCGCGCCCTGCTCGAAAAAACGGCCCCGGAACAGTTTTCCGTCCTGCACCAGGCGACCATGCTGGTGCTCAAAAAGAAATGATGACCGAAATCAGGAGGGATTTCCGTTGAAAACGAAAATTTTTATCGACGGCAGGGAAGGCACCACCGGCCTTCAGATCGAGGAGCGCCTGAGCCGCCGGGAGGAGCTCGAGCTGCTCCGGATTGACGAGGACAAGCGCAAGGACGCCGACGAACGACGGAAATTCCTAAACGCCGCCGACCTGGTCTTCCTCTGCCTGCCTGACGCGGCGGCGAAAGAGGCTGTCGCCATGATCGACAATCCAAACACCCGGGTCATCGACGCCTCGACCGCTCACCGCACCGCCCCCGGCTGGACCTACGGCTTCCCCGAGCTGGAAAAGGGTCAGCGGGAAAAGATCGCCGCCGCCAAACGGGTCGCCAACCCCGGCTGCTACGCGACCGGCTTTATCGCGCTTGTCGCGCCGCTGGTGAGAGGCGGGTTCCTTTTGCCCGACGCCCTCGTCTCCTGCCACGCCCTCTCCGGTTACACCGGCGCGGGCAAGAAGGCGATCGCCCAGTACGGCGCGCCGGACCGCGACCCCGAGCTGGATTCCCCCCGGCAGTACGGCCTCGGCCTTTCCCACAAGCATCTTCCCGAAATGGCGGCCCTCGCCGGCCTGACCCACAAGCCGCTCTTCAATCCCATGATCTGCGACTACCCGCAGGGGATGACCGTTTCGGTCCCGCTTTTTTCTGCCCAGTTGAACAGGGCTGCGGACCCCGACGCCCTCCGCGCCTTTTACGCGGAATATTACGCCGGGCAGCCCTTCATCCGGGTCCAGCCGGCCGGCGAGCCGGCGAGCGGCTTCCTGGGGGCCAACAACCTGGCCGGCCGGGATATTCTGGAGATCTTCGTCTGCGGGAACGCGGAACAGCTCACCCTCATCAGCCGCCTCGACAACCTGGGCAAGGGCGCTTCGGGCGCCGCCGTCCAGAATATGAACATCATGCTGGGCTGCCCCGAAGAAACCGGGCTCACCCTTTGAGCAGAAGGAGAAATGAATCGATGAAACTGGTACAATTTGACGGGTTCCCGTTTGTAGAAGGCGGCATTACCGCCGCGAAAGGCTTTTCCGCGGCCGGGCTGCATTGCGGCATCCGCGCCAACAAGTCGAAAAAGGACCTCGGGCTGCTGGTCGCCGACCATGACTGCGCCGCCGCAGGGGTCTATACCCTCAACAAGGTCAAGGGCGCGCCCATCGCCGTCACCAAGGAGCATATCGCAGACGGGTCCTGCCGGGGCGTCATTGTCAATTCGGGCATCGCCAACACCTGCAACGCCGACGGTATCGAAAAGGCCGAGGGAATGTGCAGAATCGCCGCCAAGGCGACCGGCCTTCCGGAAAAGTCCTTTGCCGTCGCCTCGACCGGCGTCATTGGACAGCCGCTGCCCCTCGAGCCGATCGAAGCGAGCATCGGAGAGCTCGCGGGGGCGCTTTCCCCGGAAAACCACGCCGACTTCGCCTCGGCCATCATGACGACCGACACCGTCATGAAGGAGGTTGCGGTCGAATTCACCCTGGGCGGCAAGACCTGCCGCATCGGCGGCTGCGCCAAGGGCTCCGGCATGATCATGCCCAATATGGCCACCATGCTCTGCTTCCTCACCACCGACGCCGCGATCTCCCCGGAGCTCCTGCGGCTCGCCCTCAAGCGGGTGGTGGACGACACCTTCAACATGGTCAGCGTCGACGGCGACACCTCGACCAACGACACCGTCCTCCTCCTCGCCTCCGGCGACGCGGGCAATGAGGAGATTGTCCGGCAGGACGCGGATTTCTCCCGCTTTGCAAACGCCCTCTACGTCGTCCTTATGAACCTGTCGCGGATGATCGCGGCCGATGGGGAGGGGGCCACCAAGCTGCTCGAATGCACCGTCTCGGGCGCTGAGAGCCGGGAGCAGGCGGCTGTCGTCGCCAAGTCGGTCATCAATTCTTCCCTCCTCAAGGCCGCCATGTTCGGCGCCGACGCCAACTGGGGACGGGTCCTCTGCGCAGTCGGCTACGCGGACACCGAGGTGGACGTGAACCTCGTCGACGTGACCTTCGCCTCCGAAAACGGGGCCGTCGCCGTCTGCAAAAAGGGCGCGGGCATCGACTTCTCCGAAGAGACCGCCAAAACCGTCCTCTCCGCCGACGAGGTCAAGATCCTGGTCGACTTAAACGACGGCGCTGAAACGGCCACCGCCTGGGGCTGCGACCTGACCTACGACTATGTCCGCATCAACGGCGATTATCGCTCTTAAGGAGGCCGCGTCATGGAAAATATCTCCAATTTCGTCAAAGCGCAGATTTTAAACGACGCGCTGCCCTATATCCAGAAGTACCACAATAAGATCGTCGTCGTCAAATACGGCGGCAACGCCATGACCAGCGAGGAGCTTAAAAACGCGGTCATGAGCGACATGGTCCTCCTCTCGCTGGTCGGCATCAAAACGGTCCTCGTCCACGGCGGCGGGCCGGAGATCAGCGAGATGCTCAAGCGGGTCGGCATCGTCAGCCGCTTTGTCGGCGGCCTGCGCTACACCGATGCTGAGACGGCGGAGATCGTGCGGATGGTGCTGGCGGGCAAGATCAATAAAGCCCTTGTCTCCCTGCTCGAGTCCCACGGCGGCAGGGCGCTCGGCCTCTGCGGGTCGGACGGCGGGATGCTCAAGGTCAAGAAGCTCGAAGCGGAGGAAGACCTCGGGTTTGTCGGCGAGATCACCGGCGTCAATGTCGCCCCCATCACCGATGCGCTGGACAAAGGGTACATCCCGGTCATCGCGACGGTCGCCACCGACCGCGACGGCCAGGTCTACAACATCAACGCCGACACCGCCGCCGCCCAGATCGCCGCGGCGCTGGGCGCGGAAAGCCTGATTCTCATGACCGACATTCGCGGCCTGCTGCGGGACAAGGACGACGAATCGACCCTCATCCCCGAGGTGCAGGTCAGCGAGGTGCCCTCCCTCATCCGCCAGGGGATCATCTCGGGCGGCATGATCCCCAAAATTGAATGCTGCGTCGAGGCGGTCCGCCGCGGCGTTGCCAAGACCTTTATCATCGACGGGCGGATCCCGCACGCCATCCTCATCGAAATTCTCTCAAACGAGGGCGTCGGCACCCTCTTCAAATAAGGAGTGAGCAGCGTGAATTTCCAGAAAATCAAGGAGCAGGACCAGAAGAATATCCTGAACACCTACCACCGCTTCGACGTCTGCATCGAGAGCGGCAGGGGTGCGACCTGTAAAGATGTAAACGGCAAGACCTACATCGATTTCACCAGCGGAATCGGGGTCAACTCCCTCGGCTTTGCCCACCCCGAATGGGTCAAGGCAGTGACCGGGCAGGCGGCGAAGCTCGCGCACATCTCAAACCTTTATTACACCATCCCCGACAACGAGCTCGCCAAGGCCCTCTGCGAGCAGACCGGCTACGGCGCCGTCTTTTTCGGCAACTCCGGCGCGGAGGCAAATGAAGGCGCGATCAAGGTCGCCCGCAAATACAGCTTTGACAAGTACGGCGCGGGACGCAGCCAGATCGTCACCCTTGTCAACTCCTTCCACGGCCGGACGGTGACCACCCTCGCCGCAACCGGGCAGGACGTTTTCCATCAGTATTTCGGCCCCTTCACTGAGGGCTTCCGCTACGCGGAGGCAAATTCGATGGAATCGGTCGCCGCAGCCTGCGGCAAAGACACCTGCGCCGTCATGCTCGAGTTTATCCAGGGGGAGGGCGGGGTCGTCCCGCTCGACGAGCAGTTTGTCCGCCAGCTCTTCGCCTTCTGCAAGGAGCGCGACATCCTGGTCATCGCCGACGAGGTGCAGACCGGCGTCGGCCGGACCGGCAAATTCCTCGCGGCCGAGCATTACGGCGTCCGCCCCGACATCACCACCCTCGCCAAAGGGCTGGGCGGCGGACTTCCCATCGGCGCGGTCCTGGTTGAGGAGCGTTTGAAGCCTGTCATGGGCTATTCGAGCCACGGCTCGACCTTCGGCGGCAACCCGGTCGCCTGTGCGGGCGCAAACGTCGTGCTGCGCACCGTCTGCAACGAGAAATTCCTGCGCGAGGTCGCTGCGAAGGGCGAAAAACTGCGCGCCTGCATCTCGATGTGCGGGGATGTCGCCGGCATCACCGGCAAGGGCATGATGCTCGGCATCCAGCTCAAAAAGAAGACGGCCGCAGACGTCGCCAACGCCTGCCTCGAAAAGGGGCTGCTGGTGCTGACGGCCAAAGACCGGGTCCGGCTGCTGCCGCCCCTCACCATTACCGACGACGAACTGAAGAAGGGCCTGCAGATCCTCTGGGATGTGCTGGCGTAAAATAAGGAGGAATACTGCCATGAAACATCTGCTGAAGCTGAGCGACTGGTCCAAAGCGGACATCCTCGAGACCCTCAATCTGGCGGACCAGCTCAAATATGAACAGAAACACGGGATCGCCCACCCCCATCTTGCCGGAAAAACGCTCGGCATGATTTTCCAGAAATCTTCCACCCGCACCCGCGTCTCCTTTGAGACTGGCATGTACCAGCTGGGCGGGCAGGCGCTGTTTTTGAGCAGCCGCGACCTTCAGATCGGCCGCGGCGAACCGGTGCAGGACACCGCCCGCGTCCTCTCCCGCTACCTGGACGGCATTATGATCCGCACCTTTGCCCAGAAGGAGGTCGAGGACCTGGCGAAATACGGCTCCATTCCGATCATCAACGGCCTGACCGACTACTGCCATCCCTGCCAGATTCTCGCCGACCTCATGACCATCCGTGAGCACAAGGGCAGCCTCGAGGGACACAAGCTCTGCTACATCGGGGACGGCAACAACATGGCAAACTCCTACATCGTCGGCGGCCTGACCGTCGGGATGAAGGTTTCCATCGCCTGCCCTGACAACTACCGTCCCGACCCCTTTGTCCTCGATTTCGCCAAAGCCTACGGGGAGAATTTCTCCATCTCCTCCAACATTCTCGAGATGGCCGCCGGCGCCGATATCGTCTGCACCGATGTCTGGGCCTCGATGGGTCAGGAAGGGGAAGCGGAGCTCCGCCGTGAGGCGTTTGCCGGATTCCAGGTCAACGACACGGTGATGGCCGCCGCCAATCCCGGCGCAATGGTCCAGCACTGCCTGCCCGCTCACCGCGAGGAAGAGATCACCGCCAAGGTCTTTGAGGAGCACGCGGACGAAATCTTCGACGAGGCGGAGAACCGCCTCCACGCCCAGAAAGCGGTCATGGTCCGGCTCATGGCCGGCAAATAAACGGCAGCAAAAAGCAACGGCACAGCGCGCAGCCATGCCGTTGCTTTTCTTTTGTTTTTCACTCTTTTGCGTGCTTTTCCGACCGGAGCAGCAGAACAAAGCCGACGACAAAGAGGACAACCAGCGCCAGGATCCCATAGGTGGAGGAACCAAGCGTAAACGCGCAGATCGAGATGATGAGCGGGCCGAAGAAATCGGCGAACTTGCCGAAGATATCGAAGAAGCCGAAATACTCGTTCGATTCCTCTTTGGGGATGATCTTGCCGTAATAGGAGCGCGAAAGCGCCTGGATGCCGCCCTGGCAGATGCCGACCGCGACAGCTAAGAGCCAGAATTCCCAGGCTTTGTCCAGCTGGTAGCCGAACAGGCAGATCGCGATGTAGCAGAGGATAAAGAATTTGACCAGCTTGATGGCCCCAAACCGCTTCGCCAGCCTGCCGCTGATGATCGCGCAGGGGAAGGCGATGAACTGGGTGAGCAGTAGCGCTAAAATCATGCTGGTGTCCGAAATCCCAACCTCCGCGCCGTAGGAGGTGGACATCGAAATGATGGTGTTGACCCCGTCGATGTAGCAGAAATAGGCGAGGATGAAGAAGAGCAGCCGCTTGTTCTTGCAGATTTTTTTGAAAGTCTGGCCGATTCTGCGGAAGGCGTCCGCAACCTTGCCTTTGCGGTCTTCCAGGTAGTAGGTCTGCTTGTAGCGCCTGAGCAGCGGGACGGTCAGCGCGATCCACCACACCGCGGTGATGAGGAAGGAGAGCTGGGTCGCTGCCTGTGTCGTCAGCCCGAACGGGAGGGTGAAGATCAGCACGATCCCGATGATGAACGGGATGCAGCTGCCGATGTATCCCCAGGCAAAGCCGTGGGAGGAGACCATGTCCATCTTTTCGTCCGTCGTAATGTCGGTCAGCATTGAGTCGTAAAAGACGTTGCAGGCTGTATAACCGATCCGGGCAATGACAAATAATACAAGGAAGGCGGCCCATTCGGTCGTCACCGACAGGCTGATCAGCCCGGCGACGCCCAGCAGCAGGGAGGCGGTGAACATTTTCTTTTTCATCCCGTTGTAGTCTGCGATCGCTCCGAGAATGGGGGAGAGGACCGCCAGGATGATGACGGCCACCGAAGTCACCGTCCCCCAGATGCCGGTCGCCTGTTCGGGGGAAAAGCCTTCTGCTTCGGCGAGACTGCGGAAAAAGATGGGGATGGTCGTAGAAACGAGGAGGATAAAAGCGGAGTTTGCGACGTCGTAGAGAATCCAGCTTTTTTCGATTTTGGTGAGTTTTTCGTTTGACATGACAGGGCTCCTCTCGAAAAATTTTAACGTTATTTTAATTTTACAGGAAACCTCTTTCTTTGTAAAGAGGTTTTGTGTATAATTTAATTGAAAAGCCTGTAATTTGTCAAATAGGAGCGTGTTTGCATGAAAAATGCGGTAGCCTTACGAATGGCCCGGCAGCATTTTTCCCCCAAGGCCGGTCCCGATGAGCTGGAACAGTTGTTTCGCGATATGTCCCCTGTGGCGACTCCCTATTGGTGCTGCCCCGGCAGCCCGCCCGAACTGCGCCACCGGACGGAGTTTGACAGTACAGCCCCTTGTTTTTCCTGGCGGACGGAGCGGCGGATCGTCAAGGGCAGGTTTCAGAAAGGCAGTATCGGCTATGTGTTTGCGGATGAACTCCCGCTTTTTGCAGCTCTTTACCGCAAGGCCGGCGTCCCCACCCACGCGGAGGAGGAGCTTTTATCGCTGCTCAGGCGGGAGGGGCCGCTCAGCGTTGGGCTGATCCGGGAATTCACCGGCATGCTTGCCCGCGAAATTACCGCGGTGCTTCACCGGCTGCAGCAGCGCTTCCTGGTGCTCGAGGATCAGATTGACAGCGAGTGGGACCGCTGCTGGCGCCCGATGGAGGAGGTGTTCCCCGATCTGTCTGCTGAGATGCCCCCGCAGGAAGAAGCGCTACGTATCGTCCTGCTCCGCTATACCCGCTTAAACGGCATCGCTTATGTGGATGGGGCGCGGAGCTTTTATCAGCTGCCTGCCCGCAAAATCCAGACAGCCTTTGAGGAGCTGGCTGCGGAAGGCAAGCTTGTCCCGTTCCGCGACGGCTATGCGCTGCCGGAGGATCTGCCTTCCCTCGAGGGCGAAGAACTGGATGTGCCCAGAAGCGTTTTTGTTCTGCACCGCAACGATTATCTTGTCAAATGCAACGAGAACTGGCTGCGGGAGGTTTACCGCTACCCGGATTTTGAAGTGCTGCAGTACCTGCTCATCGACGGGGAATTCTGCGGCGCAGTGGTCGGCAAATTCCGCAACGGACCCTTTGATGTGGAGGACATTGTCCTGAATCTCCCGCCGGAGAGCTGGGCGCTCCGCCGGGAGGAGATCCTTACGGCTGTCCAGGCTGAAAATCCCGCGAGCCGCCTGATGCGCTACTGCGGGCAATATCTCAAATAAGAAATGGAGGAAGATTGTCATGGCTGATTTTTTGACCCATGATCTGTTTGGCATGATGGTGGAGCGGGAAGCGCCCGCCGCGGTGCGGGAGGCTGCAGAGCGGTGTCCGGAGGCGTTCCGATGGGGCTTCCAGGGGCCGGATATCCTGTTTTTCCGCCAGCTTTGGAATGGGGGAGGCCCGTTCCACCGCCTGGGCAACCGGATGCACAGCGAATGGACCGACCGGCTGTTTGCCGCGATGACAGAGCATATCCGCCGTCAGTCGGGAGAAAAAAGGGAGGTCCTGCTCGCCTATTTTTACGGCTTCCTCTGCCATTATGCGCTGGACAGCGAGATCCATCCCTATGTCTATGCCCTCCAGCGCAAGGGAATGGAGCGCAACCCCCACATCGGCGGCGGCGTAATCCACTGCCAGATTGAGACGGATATTGATATCGCCCTCTATGACCGCTGGGAGGGGCGGGACATCGCCGAATACCATCCCTATGACGGCCACCATCTTCCCACCGGACAGAAATGGATAATCGGGGAGCTTTATGAAACCGTCCTGCTGGAGGTCTACGGCGAGGTCCTTCCCGCCGAAGAGACCGCCCACTCCTTTGCAGATATGCTGCTTGTAGAGGACCTGCTTTACCGCCGGGGCCGGGAGCTTCAGAAGGCCGCCCGCTGCGCCGGTCTGGTCCGCCCGGAATGGAGCGATGTTTCCAGCCATTTGAAGACGCATATCCCTGCCTGGGATGCGCTGAACCTCAAAAAGCGCGGCTGGCGCAGCCCGGATGAGCCGGAGCATCTCCGCTGTGAAAGCGTCCTGGAGATTATCTGCCTGGCGGAGGAGAAGGTGCTCGGGCTGATGGACCGCTATGCGCGGATGTTCGCGGGGGAAGAGTGGGGCGTTTTGCACTATCCGGTCAGCTTTGACAACGGCAATCATCATGCCAAAGAGAAGGATTCTGAGTAAAAGCCCGGGAAAATGCGCCGGAACGGTTGCCAGATTCTGCATCTTGTGGTATACTAAAGCAGAGTTATGACAGAATGAAGCCGGGGCGGAAAACCGTTTTTCGCCCCGGATACGAAAGGAATGCCACATCAGGTTATGAAAAAGGTTGCGAAATTTGGAGGCAGCTCGCTGGCGGACGCGAACCAGATCCGCAAGGTCGCCGATATTATCCACGCGGACCCCTCCCGGCTCTACGTTGTTCCTTCCGCTCCCGGCAAGCGCACCGCGAGCGACGAAAAGGTTACCGACCTGCTCTATCAGTGCTACGAGGCCGCCTCGGCCGGCAGGGATTACCATAAGCTGTTCGACCGGATCAAAGCGCGTTATCAGAGCATTATCGACGGGCTGGGCCTCTCCCTTTCCCTTGAGGAAGAGTTCCGCCGGATCGAAGAGGATTTCAGCGCCCGCAGGGGGCGGGACTACGCCGCTTCCCGCGGCGAGTATTTAAACGGTATCCTCATCGCGCATTTTCTCGGCTTTACCTTCCTGGATGCCGCCGAGGTCATCCTCTTTGACGAGCAGGGCCGTTTTCTTTCGGAAGAGACCAACCGCCTCCTTTCCGGCCGCTTAAGCGGAGAGGAGAAGGTGGTCATTCCCGGCTTTTACGGCGCCATGCCGGACGGCAGCATCAAGACCTTTTCCCGCGGCGGCTCGGATATCACCGGTTCGATCGTCGCCCGCGCGGTCCGCGCAGATCTGTACGAGAACTGGACCGACGTCTCCGGCTTCCTGGTCACCGACCCGCGCATCGTTGAAAACCCCGTCCCGATCGAGACCATTACCTACCGCGAGCTGCGGGAGCTTTCCTACATGGGAGCCAGCGTCCTGCACGAGGATGCGATTTTCCCGGTCCGCAAGGAAGCCATCCCGATCAACATCCGCAATACCAACAAGCCCGACGACCCCGGCACCCTCATTGTCGAGAGCACCTGCCGCAAGCCGCGCTATACCATCACCGGCATCGCGGGCAAAAAGGGCTTCTGCGCCGTCACCATCGACAAGGATATGATGAACACCGAGGTCGGCTTCGGCCGGAAGGTGCTCGACGTCTTTGAGCAGTACGGCATCTCTTTTGAACATATCCCCTCCGGCATCGACACGATGTCGGTGCTGGTCCACGAGGCGGAATTCGTCGCCTACGAGCAACAGGTCATCGCCGGCATTCACCGGGCAGTTCAGCCGGACTCCATCGAGCTGGAATCGGATCTGGCCCTCGTCGCGGTGGTCGGCCGCGGAATGAAGGCCGCCCACGGGACAGCCGGCCGCATCTTTTCCGCCCTCGCCCACGCGCGGGTCAACGTGCGGATGATCGACCAGGGTTCGAGCGAGCTCAACATCATCATCGGCGTCAGCAGCGGAGATTTTGAGAAAGCCATCCGCGCGATTTACGATATCTTCATCACAGCTGATGAGGAACTGTAGGAATCCCCCTCCTTTTTCAAACAGAAAAGGAGGGGGAAGCTTTATTTATTCAGCCGGCCCCGTCGGGAACAGGGCGGAGCGGATAAAGGCCGGCAGGACTTCATCGTATTTGACAACAAGCATCATGAAGCTGTCCGGCGCTGAGCCGGCGGGCAGGGCGAGCGCGGTGAAGTCGGCAGCAGGCCCGGCCCGGAACCGGCTGTCCAGGGTAATGCGTACGTTTCCCGTCGGGTAGAGAAAAGGCTCGCGCCAGCAGTCGGCGACTGTTTTCGGGCGAAGCCGGTTGAGCTCCATCTGCCAGTAAAACTCCCGCAGCAGCGGCTCGTCCGCGTCCCGCAGCCAGCGCCAGTTGCCGCGCAGGATGCTGGTGCATTGGGAGAAGCTTAAAGGCGATGCTGCCTTACAGCAGAGGGCGCCGTTCACGCTTTTCTTTTCCAGGGAAATATGGGTGAGGTCGTTGTCGTAAAAGCGCAGCCGGAAAAGATCGCGGCGGTAGGGGACTTCCGCCATTTCCGGCTGCGTTGCGCCCTCTGCATAGTCAAAATACAGGCTGCGGATGCGGTAGCCGCCCTTTCCCCCGGCATGCGGGTCATATTTCAAAAGCGCGCGCAGCCGCGAACGGAGAATCTGATAATCTGCGGTACTGATCTGCTGCTTCCACTCGCAGCGGAATTTTATTGGGCTCATATGTACACCTCCGTTTGGCTTGATAGCCTTATTATAGAGGAAGGAGGTGAAAACGATCTGAACGGCAGCTGAAAAAGCGGGGAAAAAAGGCTGAATTTCAGAGAAAATATCTGAAAAAAGCTTGATTTATACAAAAAACTTTGATAAAATGAGGTCGAAACGCTTGCCCGGCAGGCAAAATCAAGAGGTGAATCATTATGCTGAAACTTCAAAAGGAAACGCAAGACCTTCTTGCCGACATCGAAAATCGGATCGACCCGGAGACCGAGGAGGATTACCGGCGGCAGTGGCAGAACTTCCTTGACGGGAATTTCACCGGCGGCATCTTTACGCCCCGCCGCGCCCGGGTGAGCGAACCCACGGTCCCGTACCGCAGCGTCAGCATCAACGACGCCGTCGAAGATTACGAGCTGATGCTCGTAAGCCAGCTCGAAAGGGTGTCCCGCGCGCTTGCCGGGCGGAGCGGAGTCCTCGACGTCCGCACGAATTACGGCACCGGCATCCTTACCTCCCTTTTCGGGGCGGAGATTTTTACTATGCCC
The DNA here is from genome assembly GCA_018716285.1 of Candidatus Merdivicinus faecavium. Classification (GTDB taxonomy): domain Bacteria; phylum Bacillota; class Clostridia; order Oscillospirales; family Ruminococcaceae; genus Merdivicinus; species Merdivicinus faecavium. The sequence continues at coordinate 33,938 of DVKD01000037.1, read as the reverse complement.
TACGAAATGGACACTCTCCCGACGACCTATTCGTTCAACGACACCGACAAGATCCGCGCAGTCCTTGAAAAGGGAATGCCGGACCTGAATGGCGGCTTTGGCCGCAAGGTGTTTGAGATGGGAGAGTTTTTCGCCGAGGCGTTTGCCGGCTACCCCAAGATTTCCCGCTATGTGCATGTCTATCATCCCGACGCCCAGGGTCCGCTCGACATCTGCGAGCTGCTGTGGGGCGGGGAAATGTTCTACGCCATGTACGACGAGCCGGAGCTTGTCCACGGGATGCTGCGGCTGGCGACCGACACTTACGCCGCCTTCCTGGACAAATGGTTCGCCCTCTATCCTGCGGGGGAGCTCGGCAGCCATTGGGGCAGCCTGATGCACAGGGGCAGGATCCTGCTGCGGGACGACAGCGCCATGAACCTCTCGCCGGCGCTTTACGAGGAGTTTGCGATGCCCTACGACGCGGAGCTGCTTGCGCGGTTCGGCGGGGGAGTTGTCCATTTCTGCGGGCGCGGCGACCACTATATCGAAGCGCTCTGCCGCATCCCCTCCCTGACCGGTATCAATCTCTCCCAGCCGCATCTCAACGACATGGAGACGATCTACCGGAACACTGTTGAGAAGGGCATCCCCCTCCTCGGCTTCAGCCGGGAACGGGCGGAGCAGGACCTCGGGCGCCCCGGCGGTTTCCGCGGACTGGTACATTGCGGGTGAACTTCGTTTCACCCTGAAAAATGGATTGCATTTCCGGAAAAACTGTGGTAAAATAGAGAAAAAAGACCAGATAGGAGCGAAAAATTATGGCACTGATGCATGTGGATTTCTTTTCCAACGTCCTCGGGATGTGCGTGCAGATGGATGTAATTGTCCCGCAGCGCACGACCGGACAGATCGGCATGGAGGGCAAAGGAGGGGACGGCAAGTATCCGACCCTCTACCTCCTGCACGGCTACAGCGACGACCAGACCATCTGGCAGCGCCGCACCTCGATCGAGCGGTACGCCAATGATTACGGCATCGCCGTCGTCATGCCGACCACCCACCTCGCCTACTATACCGACACCCAGTACGGCTACCGCTACTGGACTTATATCTCCGAGGAACTGCCCGAGATCTGCCGCTCCTTCTTCAACGGCATGTCCGACCGGCGGGAGGACACCTTCGCGGCCGGCCTTTCGATGGGCGGCTACGGCGCCTTCAAGCTCGGTCTCCGCGCCAGCGACACCTTCAGCGCGGTTGCGTCCCTCTCCGGCGCGGTGGATCTGGTTTCCATCCTGGCCGACCGCCCGGAGCGCAACCCCATCACTGAGGGCGTTTTTGGCGACCTGTCGAAGGTCAAGGGCTCGGACAACGACCTCTTTTACCTGGCGGAAAAGCTGGCCGCCTCGGGCAAGCCGCTGCCCAAGATGTACCAGTGGTGCGGCACCGAGGATTTCCTCTATGAGGGCAACCTGCGGATGCGCGACCACCTGAAGAGCCTCGGCTACGACCTGACCTACGAGGATTCACCCGGGGATCATCAGTGGAAATACTGGGACGAAAAGATCCAGACCGTCCTCGAGTGGCTGCCGATCGGGAAATAAAGCCGCAGAAATCAAAGGGAGGCAGGAAACTGTCTCCCTTTTCCTATCTCCACATTCGCGTTGCAGCGAGCGCCATCAGCAGAAGCCCGCCGCAGAGGGAGCAGGCCCCCGGGAGCCTGCTTGCCGCCCGCGCGCCGAGCCGGTAGGCCAGCCGGATGCAGAGGGTGTGTAGAAGAAGGGAAGCGGCCGCCAGGAAGAGAAAGTGATGCTCGAGAAACCCGCTGCCAAAGCCGATCCCGAAGGAATCGAGAGAGAGGACCGCCCCGAGGGTCGCCGCCTCCTGCAGGGAAAGGGTCTTGGAGCGGTCGGCGTCCGCCTTGGTCTCGTCAAGATAGACGGTCACCGCGAAGGAGATCCCCGCCCACCGGAAGCGCAGCCGTTTGCGTGCCGCGCGTTCTCTGCGTAGGAGCGTCTTGAGGGCGTTTTGGAAGAGGCTGAGCAGCCCGATGCAGAAGATGAGCCAGTTCCCGAGGGACTGACAGAGCGCGGCGGGGAGAATCTGCTGGAAAGGGGCCGCCGTCAGGATCGAGAGCAGCAGCACGCCTGTCCCAATCCCCCCGATCAGCAGGGCGGAGCTCCACGGGATGCGGATTTTTTCGGTCCCATAGGCAAAACAGGCGATAAAGGCGTCGGCTACCAGCGCCAGAACCAGAAGCAGATCGTTTAGCAAGCATATCCCCCCATCTCTGCCCCATCTTATGCCGAAGCGTGCAAAACGGTGAAAAGATAAAGTTTTCATAAAATGCGCAGATCGGATTGACGGTTCGCATAAACTTGTGCTATACTCTTGAAGGATAAATTTTTCGGAAGCGAGGGAGCGCATTGGATTTTATCGAAATTTTGAAGGCTATCCTCTACGGCATTGTGGAAGGTATCACCGAATGGCTGCCCATCAGCAGCACCGGGCACATGATCCTGCTCGACCAGTTTGTCAAGCTGGATGTCAGCGAATCCTTTTGGGAGATGTTTTTGGTCGTCATCCAGCTCGGCGCAATCATGGCGGTCGTTGTGTTGTACTGGAACAAGCTTTTTCCCTTCCGCATCGGGCAGAAGGACTGGATCGACAAGGAAAAGTTTTCCATGTGGTTCAAGATCCTGGTCGCCTCCATCCCGGCCGGGGTGGTCGGCGTGCTCTGGGACGACGAGCTGAACGCGCTTTTCTATAACCCCGTCACCGTCGCAGTCATGCTCATCCTCTTCGGCGTGCTCTTCATCTGGATCGAAAACCGCAACAAGGGGAAGCGCGCGCGGGTCAACAGCATCGCGGAGATCACCTACACGTCGGCTCTGCTGATCGGCTTCTTCCAGCTCATCGCCGCAGTTTTCCCCGGCACCTCGCGGTCGGGCGCGACCATCGTCGGCGCACTGCTCATCGGCATTTCCCGCACGACGGCCGCGGAATTCACCTTCTTCCTCGCGATCCCCGCCATGTTTGGCGGCAGCGCTATCAAGCTGCTGAAATTCGGTTTCGATTTTCAGCCGGCGGAGCTGGTCATCCTGCTGGTCGGGATGGTGGTTGCCTTCGTTGTGTCGATGCTGGCCATCAAGTTCCTGATGGGGTATATCAAAAAGCACGATTTCAAGGTGTTCGGCTGGTACCGCATCGCGCTGGGCGTGCTGGTGCTGCTCTACTTCTTCCTGCCGCAGATGCTGCGGGTGTCCTGATGCCGGTGTGCCGGGAGTGCGCGCACTGCTGGGAGGACCGCCGCGAAACGGTTTACCGCCGCGGGGAGTGCTGGTTCTGCCGGCTCAAGGGCCCGTTTTTCAGCCGGAGCTACAGGGTGGGGGAGAAGACCCGGGTCGATCCCGACCAGCCGGGGTGCCCGCATTTCACCCAAAAAGAAGTAAAATAAAACAAAATGCCTCGGTACGGCCGGCAGCCGGTTTCCGGGGCAAGGTGTTTTGATGAGAAAACGGAGGAAAAATCATGAAATACGAACTGAGCGGGGAAAAGATGGACCTGTCTTTGGAGATCAGCGACGAGATCCTGGGCTGTATCGAAAATGTGGTCGAGGAGGATGACATGGAACCCGGCGAGATTACCGGAACCATCGTGCGCCGGAACGGAAAACTCTGTCTCTGTCTGCACGCCGCTTTTGGCGGCGCAGGGTCTCCGGCTCTGCAACGGGATAGCGCGCTCGCCTATATCGCAGGCGAGATCTGGCTGAACAAGGCGTAAGCGTCACTCCTGCACGCCGGGGATCACCGGCAGGGCGTCAAAGCCGCGCTGGAGGTCGGCGTCGGTCGGGATGTAGTCGGTCATCGTCCCCTCATGGTAGGAGCTGTACGCGGTCATATCGAAGTAGCCGGTGCCGGTCAGGCCGAAAAGGATGGTCTTGGCCTCGCCGGTTTCCTTGCACTTCAGGGCTTCGTCGATGGCCGCGCGGATGGCGTGGGCCGATTCCGGGGCGGGGAGGATGGTTTCCTTTTTGGCAAAAAAGGTCGCCGCTTCGAAGACTCTGGTCTGCTCCACCGAGACAGCCTCCATATACCCGTCGTGATAAAGCTTGGAGAGGATCGGCGACATCCCGTGGTAGCGGAGACCGCCCGCGTGGTTGGGGGAGGGGATGAAGCCGCTGCCCAGGGTGTACATCCGGGCCATCGGGGTGATTTTGCCGGTGTCGCAGAAGTCGTAGGCGTATCGGCCGCGGGTGAGGGAGGGGCAGGAAGCGGGCTCGACCGCGATGATGCGGGGGTCCGCCTTGCCCTGCAGCTTATCCTTCATGAACGGGCCGATGAGGCCGCCCAGATTGGAGCCGCCGCCGGCGCAGCCGATGACGATGTCGGGGTATTCGTCGATGAGCTCCATCGCCTTGATGGTCTCCTCGCCGATGATGGACTGGTGGAGCAGCACCTGGTTGAGGACTGAGCCCAGGACATAGCGGCAGTTCGGGGTCGTGACCGCCTTTTCCACCGCCTCCGAGATGGCGCAGCCGAGGCTGCCCGTCGTGCCGGGGTTCTCCGCGAGGATGCGGCGGCCGGCTTCGGTGGTGTCGCTCGGGCTGGCGATGACGTTTGCGTCGAAGGTCTGGATGATGGATTTGCGGAAGGGCTTCTGGTCGTAGGACCCCTTGACCATGTAGACCGTCAGGTCGAGGCCGAAGAAGGCGCACGCCTCGGCGAGGGCGGTGCCCCACTGTCCGGCGCCGGTTTCGGTCGTCAGGCTGGTCAGGCCCTGCTTTTTGGCGTAGTAGACCTGGGCGACGGCGGAATTGAGCTTGTGGCTGCCGGAGGTGTTGTTGCCCTCAAATTTATAATAGATGCGGGCGGGGGTGCCGAGCGCCTTTTCCAGCTCATAGGCGCGGATCAGGGGAGAGGGGCGGTACATCTTGTAAAAATCCTGGATCTCCTCCGGGATGTCGATATAGCGGGTCGTGTTGTCCAGCTCCTGATGGGCGAGCTCCCGGCAGAAGATGGGGTAAAGGTCCTCCTCGGCGATGGGCTTTAAGGTCTGGGGATTGAGCATGGGGTCGGGGAGCTCCTTCATATCGGCGCGGAGGTTGTACCACTGCTTAGGCATCTGGTCTTCGGTGAGGTAGATTCTGTGGGGGATGTTTTTCATTTTGAAACGCTCCTTTCAATAGCGGCTCCGCTGTTGAGAGAAAGAGGGGAAGACGCGCCGTGCAGTGGGGAAACAAAAAAGGCTTTTGCCCCACTGCTTGGGACAAAAGCCTTAGCTTCTGCGGTACCACCCAAATTGACGTAAAACGCCCACTTGTCTCATATACGGAAAATATATGCTCCCTTGATAACGGGCGGAGATCCCGTCAGGCGCTACTCGGCAACTGCCTTTCGTCCTGCCCTCCTGAGTCCATTCACAAAAGCCCCGCCCTGCTGCGATCACACCACCCGCAGCTCTCTGAGAGGGGGAAATCCTCTGCTACTCTTCTCAGTCATCGGTTTTATTCGGATTGGTTTTATTATAGCGAACCAGAATTCGTTTGTCAAGGGTTTTTTCAAAATTTTTTTGCGGCTTTTAGAATCTGGTCGAGAGCATTGGAGGAGGCGAGCCAGCGGATATACTCCCGCGCATCCTCGTCAGTGCGCCGGATATGCAGCTCGATCACCTCGCGGTAGGGGAGACTGTCCACACCGATGTAGACGAGTCCGACCGGCTTGCCCTCAGAGGCAGACGGCCCCGCGTTCCCGGTCACAGAAATCCCGATGTCCGCCCCGGAAAGACGCCGGACCCCCGCTGCCATTTCCGCCGCAGCCTCCCGGGAAACGGCGCCGAAGGTACGCAAGGTGTTTTCCTTTACACCGAGCAGTTCCGCCTTGATGCGGTTGGAGTAGCAGCAGATTCCGCACTCGAAGACTTCGGAGGAACCGCTCACCTCGGTCAGCCGCTTGGAGACAAGCCCCCCCGTGCAGCTTTCTGCCGTAGCAACATGCAGGCCCTTTTCCTTCAGGAGATGGACAGCGGCTGTCTGCAGGTCGCCGACATCAACGCCATAGAGGAATTCACCGGCCGCCTCGCTGATCTGCGCGAGGACCGGCGCCATCAGCGCCTCGGCCTCTGATTCGTCGGTCACGCTCGCCGTCACCCGCAGCATGACCTCGCCCGTCTTGGCATAGGGCGCGACGGTAGGGTTGAGGGAGGACTCCATCAGGTCGTGCAGCTTATTCTCCAATGTGGATTCTCCGATCCCAAAGAAATGCAGGTTTTTGGAGACCAGCTTGGTGTGGCTGCCGCGCCGCAGGATGGGGACGCACCAGTGATCGAACATCGGCTTCATCTCGCGGGGCGGCCCGGGGAGCATCATGACGGTCTTGCCGTCCTGCTCGATGCAGCAGCCGGGCGCGGTGCCGTTTGGGTTATCAAAGACGGTGCACCCTTCCGGCATGTACGCCTGTTTTTTGTTATTTTCGGTCATTTCCCGGCCGATACTCGCGAAATATGCGCACATTCTCTGATAGGAGGGCTCGTGCAGGACGAGCTTCCGCCCGAAATAGGCGGCGATGGTCTCCTTGCTCAGGTCGTCGTAGGTCGGCCCGAGGCCGCCGGTCGTGATGACAATGTCCGCCCGCGAAAAGGCGAGGGAGAGGCTCTCCTTCAGCCGGGCGGGGTTGTCCCCGACAACCGACTGGTGGTAAAGGTTGATTCCCAGCCCGGCCAGCTCCTTCGCGATATAGGCGGCGTTGGTGTTGACAACATTGCCCATCAGCAGCTCGGTGCCGATACATAAAATTTCCGCACAGCGCGTATCCTGTTCCATGAAAATCTCTGCCTTTCCGTTGAAATCTGTCTCCATTTTATCACAATCCGGGCGGCTTGTAAACGGCTTTCGCGGTGCAAAAGGATGGTTTGGATTGGCAAAAGCGACATTTCAGCTGACAGGAATTGACAAAATCCGCCGTTGTGTTATACTAAAGGTGTTCAATTGAACAAAAACATATGAGGAGGTAATGTTATGCCATCGCCATTCACATTCTTCATGATCGTCGCGGCCATTATCGTCGTCGTCCTGCTCCTGCTCATCTGCTGGAAGCGGGTTCCGGCGGATAAGGCAATGGTCATCACCGGCCTGAAAAAGCGTGTCCTGGTCGGCAAGGGCGGCATACAGGTGCCGTTTCTGGAAACAAGCTGCCTGATCTCGCTTGAGTCGGTTTCCATGACCACCGATATCACCGAAGCCCCCTCCAAGCAGGGAATTTTCGTGGATATCGCCGGTACCGCGGTCGTCAAAGTTGACAACGACCCCGCAATGGTCCTGCTCGCCGTCGAGCAGTTCTGCAACGGGAACACCGAACGGACAACGCAAAACATCCGCACGGTGGTGGAACAGATCCTGGAAGGTAAGCTGAGAGGGATCGTCTCCACTTTGACCGTCGAGCAGATCAACGAAGACCGCGTCGCCTTCGAAACCTCGATTGAGGACAGCATCACAAATGAGCTCAAAGCGATGGGCCTGCGGCTGATGTCCTACACGGTCCTGCGGATCGCAACCCAGGGCGGCTACCTGGAAAACCGCGCCATCCCGCAGATCGCGCAGTCCAAAGCCGACGCCGATATCGCTTCGGCCGAGCGCAAGCGGGACACGGAGGTCAAGACGGCCGAAGCCATCCGCGAGGGTGAAAAAGCCAAACTGAGCGCTCAGGCTGAGATCGCCGAGAGCCAGCGCGACAAGACCATCCGCACCGAACAGTACCGCGCGGAGCAGGATAAGGCAAAAGCCGACGCCGACGTCGCCTACAAGCTGCAGGAAATTGAAAACAACAAGCAGGTCGCCGACCGTCAGGCCGAGCTCGCGCAGAAAGAAGCGCATGTCGTCGAAGAACGGCTTGTCGCCAGCGTGAAAAAGCCCGCCGACGCCGAAAAATACCGCACCGAGGTCGAGGCGGAGGCCAACAAGATCAAGGCGATCAAGGAGGCGGAAGCCCGCGCTGAGGCGATCAAGGTCGAAGCGCAGGCGAGAGCGGAAGCACGCCGGTTTGAAGCGCAGGCGGAAGCCGACGCCATCAAGGCCAAGGGCGCCGCTGAAGCGGATGCGATCCGCGCCAAGGGTATTGCCGACGCAGAAGCCAAGGACCGCCTGGCTGAGGCGATGAAGAAGTACGGTGAGGCGGCTGTGGTCGAAATGGTCGTCGAAAAGCTGCCTGAGATCATGGGCGCAGTCTCCAAGCCTATGGAGCAGATCGACAAGATCACCGTCATCGACAACGGCGGCAAGGACGGCGCTTCCAAGGTTGCCAAAACGGTTTCCGACATCGCGATGAACGGCTTTGAGGTCCTGAACGACCTGACCGGCATCGACCTTGCCCAGATGATGCGCAACTTTGTCGACAAATCCGACCCCAACCGCCCGAACCCGCCGGCCCCTGAAGCATAAACCGCATACATACGAAAGGAGCCGCATGCGTTTTCTAAGCATGCGGCTTTTTTGCAGGGAGGAATGACCATATGGAAGAATATTGCAGCGGCGCTATCCTGTTCACCAGAATCGGGGGCATCCTCCATTATGTGATCGTCGCAGAATTGGACGGGCATTTCGGCCTTCCGAAGGGGCATGTAGAGCCAGGAGAAGATGCCCGTACAGCTGCCCTGCGGGAAGTCATGGAAGAAACGGGAATCTGCCCGCGCCTTGTGGAAGAGTTCTGCATGCAAACGGAGTACCTGTCGCTGAGCGGCGGCATCAAATATACCACCGTCTTTCTGGGAGAATTTGACGCGCAGCAGGAAATCCGCTATAACCGTGAGGAGCTATCGGGCGCTGAACTGCTGCCATTTGATCAGGCCTATGCCAAAATCAAGCATCGGCAGGTAAAGGAAGCACTGAAAGAAGCGGATTGCTTCCTCCAGCGCTTGCAATAAGGCTCTGTAATGTTTGAATTAGTAAAGAACCGGCGCGCCAATCTCTGCGGATTTGTAAGCGGCCTCCATCAACCGGCTGAGCGCAACGGCGTCTTCGACTGTAAAGGGCATTTCCTTGCCATCCCGCAGGCATTCCGCAAAAAGCGGCACAGGCTGGGGAAGCTCCGGGCCGACTTCTTCAGGGGCAATTCTGCGCAGGCCGTCCCCGGTATTGAGGAAGATCTCATTGCCGAACAGGTCGCTCAGGAAGATGCTGCCGCCCGTGCCATTGACCTCAATCGAGAAGGGGCAGCTCTTGGAGACGAAGGCCGTTTCAGAGGTCGCAATTGCGCCGTTTTCATACTCCAGGACGGTGATGCAGTTGTCGTCTGCGCCCTTTCCGGTCATTTCGGTGAAGGTTGAGGAGACTTTCTTCGGCTCCCCGAGAAGGTAGAGGCAGAGATACATCGGATGGGCGCCGAGGTCCATCATTGCGCCGCCGCCGCACTGCTTGATATCGAAGAAGGTGTCGGGCAGCCAGCCGGAGGAAGCGCCGTCATGCGCGTCGCGGACGCGGAGGTGGGTGACGGTTCCGATCGCGCCCTCATCCAGCAGCTTCTTGACGTAATTGATCCGCGCCTCGGTCCGGCGGCGGAGAGAAATGAGGAAGGGTACGCCGGTTTCGTGGATAACATCGGCAATTTCCCGGGCCTCTCCCGCTGTAAAGCTTAATACCTTTTCAGTAAAAACAGCCTTGCCGGCCTTGGCGGCGGCGATGATGACGTCCTTGTGCATCCCGGTCGCGGTGCAGACGGAAACGGCGTCGACATCTTCCCGTGCAAGCGCCTTTTCCAGACAAGGCTCATAGTCACAGCCGAGCTCGTCCGCCCAGGCTTTCCCGCGGGCAGGATCCTCATCCCAAACGACAGTGATCGAAACGTCAGGGATTGCGGCGAACTGCTTGGCGTAGCCTTCCGCATGAACGTGCCATTTGCTCAATAAAGCGATCCGAATCATACTGATAACCTCCATTTTCCGGCATTGGCCGGTTAAAATCGATTTTATTATAGCACAGTCCTACCGGAAAGGAAAGCGATATTTTTTCAAAAATTAGGAAATATTTTCATTGAGTATGCGGGAGCAGCAAGAATGGGAAAAATGCAACAGATTGTGCAAGCTTTATTCAAAAGAATCTTGTTGAGATTCCTGCAGATTCATGGTATACTGAAATCATAAGATTTTCGTCAATCTGATAAAAGGAGTTGGTCAATATGGGAATTATTCGCGCAGTAACGGGAGCGGTTGGCGGCGGGCTCGCCGATCAGTGGCTGGAAGTGATAGAGGCAGACAACATGAGCGACACCACCGTTTTCTGTTCGGGCAGGGCTGTCCGGGGAAACGACCGGCGCGGCTCCAACAAAAAGGGCAGCGACGGCTTTGTGAGCAACGGTTCGGTCGTCCATGTGGCTCAGAACCAGTTTATGCTGCTGGTTGATGGCGGCAAGGTGATTGACTTTACAGCAGAACCCGGCTATTATACGGTCGAAGATGGCTCCGCTCCCTCCCTTTTCTATGGGGAATTGGGCGAGGCGCTGCGGGAAACTTTCAACCGCATCAAGTTCGGCGGCGTGACTCCCTACCAGCAGAAGGTTTACTTTATCAATTTGCAGGAGATCAAGAATATCCCCTACGGAACGGTCAACCCGATCAACTATTTCGACAGCTTTTACAACGCGGAACTTTACCTCCGCGCGCACGGCTATTTCTCGATCCGGATCGTCGAGCCGCTCAAATTTTTCGCGGAGGCGATCCCGCGCAACAAAGAGCATGTGGATATCCGCGATATCTATCAGCTTTATCTCTCCGAATTTATGACCGGCCTCCAGTCGGCCATCAATCAGATGTCGGCGGACAACTTCCGCATCTCCCATGTCGCCTCGCAGGGGCTCAAGCTTTCCCAGTATCTCGCGAACGCCCTTGACGAGCAGTGGACGCAGCTGCGCGGCATGCAGATCGAGTCGGTCGGAATCCAGATTTCCTACGATGAGGAGTCCAAGAAGCTCATCAACCTCCGCAACCAGGGCGCGATGCTCTCCGATCCCGGCGTCCGGGAAGGGTATGTCCAGGGGGCAATCGCCCGCGGGTTGGAGGCTGCCGGATCAAACCGGGCCGGCGCGGTCAACGGCTTTATGGGCATGAATATGGGAATGCAGCAGGGCGGCGGCTTTATGGCGGCTGCAAGCCAGTCCAATCAGGCGCAGATGGCGCAGATGGCGCAGCGTGCGGCCGAGCAGCCTGCCGCCAAGCCGGACAGCTGGACCTGCTCCTGCGGCACGGAAAACACCGGCAAATTCTGCTCGGAGTGCGGAAAACCCAGGCCGGCAAAGGAAACTGCCTGGACTTGTTCCTGCGGCACCGAAAATACCGGGAAATTCTGCTCCGAATGCGGCAAGCCGCGGCCGCAGGGCAGCACCTGCCCCAAATGCGGCTGGCATTCTGAGGAGGCGGCGAAATTCTGCCCGGAGTGCGGCGCCAAGCTGTAAAAGCGGGGGAATATGATGGATGTTTTAACCTACCAGTGCCCGCAATGCGGCGCGCCGCTGACCTTTCATGAGGAGACACAGCGCTGGGACTGCCAGTTCTGCCACGGCTCCTTTGACCTTGAGACCCTCAAAAAGCTGGAAGCGGATAAACAGGGGGACAAGGCGGAAACGGAAGAGACAGCCAGCATGAAGGAGTACGTCTGCCCGCAGTGCGGCGCGCAGATCGTCACGGACGAAACGACGGCCGCCTCCTTCTGCGTCTTCTGCCAGAGTGCGACGATCTTTCCCGGCAAGCTCAAGGGCGCCTTCCGGCCCGCAAAGGTCATCCCGTTCCAGAAATCGAAAGAGGACGCGGAGGAAGCCTTCCGCCGCTTCTGCTCCAAAAAGCCGCTGCTGCCGCGGGATTTCTGCGCGCCGGACCGGGTGGAGAAGATCACGGGGGTCTATGTGCCCTTCTGGCTTTTTGACTGCGATACGGAGGCGAGTCTCTCCGCCTCAGGGACGCGGATCACCACCTGGTCGGACAGCCAGTACCATTACACCAAAACCGACTACTACCAGATCGACCGGGCGGGCCGGATGCGTTTTGCCAAGATCCCGGCCGACGGCTCCGTCAAGATGGACGACGCGCTGATGGATTCCATCGAGCCCTACGATTTTTCCAGGATGGTCGATTTTACGCCCGCCTACCTGGCCGGATTCCTCGCGGAGCGGTATGACGAGGGGAGCGAGGCCGTCTTCCCCCGGGTAAAGACCCGGGTGGAGCAGTCGGCGGAAAGCGCGCTGCGCGGCACGGTGAGCGGTTACACCGGCTTTGTCGTGCAGCAGAGGCATATCGAGATCGGCGGGCAGTCGTGCGAAAACGTCCTGCTCCCGGTGTGGATGCTGATGAGCCGTTACAAGGATAAAGACTACCTTTTTGCCATGAACGGCCAGACCGGGAAGATTGTCGGCGACCTGCCCATATCCGCAGGGCGGGCGGCCGCCTGGTTCGGAGGGATCTTCGCGGCCGTTCTGCTGATCCTGTTTTTAGGAGGGCTGCTGCTGTGAAAAAGGGAAAATTTGCGGGGGCAGCTGTCCTCTTTTCCTGGATTGCCCTCTGGATTCTGCCGTTCTCAGCGATGGCGATGGATCTTTCCGTCGACCCGGCCGACCGGATCTACGACTATGCCGGCCTTTTCAGCGAAACAGAAAGGAGTGCGCTGGCCGAACAGGCGGACGCATTGGCGGAAAAGTACCAGATGGACTATGCAGTCGTCACCATTGACGACGATGAGGGGCTCAGTTCGGTCGATTATGCCCAGGATTTTTATGATTACAATGCTTTTGCGCCGGACGGGCTGCTGCTCCTTATCAACATGGATTACCGCGAGCTGGTGATCTGCGGGACAGGGCGCGGCGAGTACATCTACAATGAAAGCCAGATCGACCGGATGCTCGACGAGGTCTACGAAGGCGCTGCGGACGGGGACTTTTATGCCGCCGCCCAGAGCTTTTTTGAGGAAGCGGACCGGGTTGCGGCCCGCGCGACGGAATCCGCCTTTTCGCGGAATCTGCGGCGGCTGCCGTTTTTCCTGCTGATCGCCGCTGCGGCCGGGGGGATTTCGGTCGCCTGTATGGCGGCGGCCAACAAACAGCGGCGCAGGGCGACGCAGGCGTCCGCTTACATCAACGAAGAGCTGCGCCTGAGCGTGCGCAACGACCAGTTTCTGCGCTCGGCCGTCACGCGGACGCGGCGGAACCCAGATAACGGAGGCTCCCACGGCGGGCCGCGGGGCGGGTCGAGCATCGGCTCCAGCGGGCGGTCGCACAGCGTCGGCAGCCGGAGATTTTAGGGGGAATCTGCATGAAAAAATATGTCATCGCCCTCGATCAGGGCACTACCAGCTCCCGTGCGGTGATCTTTGACCGGGAGCAGAACATTGTCAACATCGCGCAGCGGGAATTCACCCAATACTATCCCCGCGAAGGCTGGGTCGAGCATGACCCGCTCGAGATCTATGCCTCCCAGTACGGGGTGCTGATCGACGTGCTGCTGATGAGCGGCATCCCGATGGAGGAGATCGCCGCCATTGGGATCACCAATCAGCGGGAGACGACCATCGTGTGGGAAAAGAAAACCGGCAAGCCGGTCTGCAACGCCATTGTCTGGCAGTGCCGCCGGACGGCTGCTCTCTGCGAGCGGCTCAAAACCGAGGGGTACGGCAGCCTCATCCGTGAACGCACCGGCCTGCTCCCTGACGCCTATTTCAGCGGCACCAAGATCAAGTGGATCCTCGACAACGTCCCCGGCGCGCGGGAAAAGGCGGAGGCAGGGGAGCTGCTCTTCGGGACGGTGGACACCTGGCTCATCTGGAAGCTGACCGGCGGTTTGGTGCATGCGACCGACTATACCAACGCCTCCCGCACCATGCTTTTCAACATCCACACCCTCCAATGGGATGAGGAGATCCTCCGGCTGCTGGACATCCCCGCCTGCATGCTCCCGGCGGTCAAGCCGTCGAGCGGCATCTTCGGAATGGCCCAGATCAACGGCTGCGCCGTCCCCATCGCGGGCGTCGCCGGGGACCAGCAGGCGGCGCTCTTCGGCCAGGCCTGTTTTGAAAAAGGGGAGGCGAAGAACACCTACGGGACCGGCTGCTTCCTTTTGATGAACACCGGGGAGACGCCGGTTGAAAGCCACACCGGCCTCATCACGACCCTGGCGGCGAGCTGTCCGGGCCAGGTGCGGTACGCGCTGGAGGGGAGCGTCTTCACCGGCGGGGCAGTCGTTCAATGGCTGCGGGATGAAATGCGCTTTATCACAGACGCGGCGGACTCCGATTATTACGCCTCCCGCGTCCCGGATTCGGGCGGCGTCTACATGGTGCCGGCCTTCACCGGGCTGGGCGCGCCGCATTGGGATATGTTCGCGCGCGGGATGCTCATCGGCATCACCCGCGGCACCAAGCGCGCCCACATCATCCGCGCTTCGCTGGAATCGATCGCCTACCAGTCCAAGGACGTCCTGGACGCGATCGAGGAGGATGCGGGCATCCGCTTCTCCGCCCTTAAGGTGGACGGCGGCGCTGCCGCAAACGACTTCCTGATGCAGTTCCAGGCGGATATCATAGATCGGCCGGTCGTCCGTCCGGTCATCCGGGAGACGACAGCCCTCGGCGCAGCCTACCTGGCGGGGCTGGCGGTGCAGTTCTGGTCCGGGCTTGACGAGCTCAGATCAATGGGCAAGGTGGAACGAACCTATCTTCCCGCCATGCCGGAAGAAAAACGGCAGCGCCTGCTCAAAGGCTGGCGCAAGGCGGTTACCCGCGCAAAGGATTGGGTAGAGATGGAAAGCGGGGAATAGCCTTCCCGGCGAATGCGTAAGCATCCGCTTTTTCCAAGTGAAATAAATCAAATCCCCCGTATGAGATCCATCATACGGGGGATTTCGCTATCCGGGAGTTATGATGTGGCCATTTCCTGAAAGAAATAGCTTAAGTCCTTGATCGAATGAACCAGCTTGTTTTCCTGATAAAGCCGGAATATTTCTTCCCGGCTCATCCATTGCACCTGCGCGACCTCGTCGGTGCTCGCCTTTTCCAAATTCACGGTTCCGTCATAATGGAAAAGCCATACGTCTACAATGTCGTTATAGCGTTTTCCGCCAATCGTCCCCCTGACTTTTGTAAACAGAAGGGCGCCGTCCCCGGAAGAAAATCGGAGACCGACTTCTTCCTCAGTTTCCCTGAGGGCGCCCTGAATGCTGCTTTCGCCCTTCAAAACAGAACCGCCGACACATTCCCACATGAGCGGAAAGG
Organism: Candidatus Merdivicinus faecavium; assembly: GCA_018716285.1. Classification (GTDB taxonomy): domain Bacteria; phylum Bacillota; class Clostridia; order Oscillospirales; family Ruminococcaceae; genus Merdivicinus; species Merdivicinus faecavium. The sequence goes on along the minus strand of DVKD01000037.1, from coordinate 18,721 downwards.
TCGGCCGGCTTGCGGCGCGCTGCGTGAGCAGATATTGCCCCTGCCAGTTCCGGATCCACACATGGACGACCAGATGAAATCCGTTTTCCGGCAATTCTCTGCCTCTGACGTGCTCGCCGATGATCTGCCGGTTTAGGTCATATAAATCCCATACTTCCATGCGTTTTTCCCCTTTAGACCAGCTGGTCGGCGACATAGAGGCCGTTGGCCGCGGCCTGGGAGAGGGAGCGGGTGAAGCCCGCGCCGTCCCCGATGGCGTAGATGCCCTTGCAGCCGTTGACGGCAAAATCGGTGCAGTCCGGGCGGGCGGAATAGTACTTGCACTCGATGCCGTAGAGCAGGGTGTCATAGTTGGCGGTGCCGGGGGCGATGCGGTCGAGGGCGTGCAGCGTCTCGATGATGTTGTCCAGCTGCCGCTTGGGCAGGCAGAGGCTCAGATCCCCCGCGACCGCGTTGAGGGTCGGGCGGGTGGTCGATTGGCGGAGGCGGGCGGCATCGGTCCGGCGGCCGTTTTCCAGGTCCCCGAGCCGCTGGACGAGGACGCTGCCGCCGCTGATGAGGTTTGCAAGGCTCGCGACATGGCGGGCGTACTCGATCGGCTCGCGGAAGGGCTCGGTAAAGCGGATGGTCGACAGGAGGGCGAAGTTCGAGTTGCCGGTCTTGCGGCTCTCGTCCCGGTAGGAGTGGCCGTTGACGGTCAGGACGCCGCCGGTGTTTTCGGTGACGACGCTGCCGCGCTCGTTGAAGCAGAACATCCGGGTAACGTCGCCGTACTGCTTGGAGCGGTACCAGATCTTGGGCTCGTAGATCTTTTTGGAGAACTCCTCCCAGATCATCGAGGGCAGCTCGACCCGGACGCCGATGTCCACCTGGTTGTTCTGGAGCGGGATCTGGTGGTCGGCGCACCATTTGGAGAAAAACCGGCTCCCGGCGCGGCCGACCGCGAAGACGATCGTCTCGGCGGTGAGGACGCCCTCTCTGCCCGCATGACGGTAACGGATTTCATGGCTGTCCCGGCCGACATCGAAGGCCTCGGTGTTGGCGGCGATGTCGACCTTGCCGTCCAGCGACTGGATGAGCTTTTTCATGGTATCAAAATTGGCGTCGGTGCCGAGGTGCTTGAGCTGCGCCTGGCTCATGTGGAGATCGTGCTGGAGGCAGAGCCGCTTCAATTCGTTGCTGGGCAGGAAGCGCTCGGTCGTCGCGCCGAACTTGACCAGGATGGCGTCCGCCTGCTCAATGTAGTTGAGGACGGTCTCGCCCGGCAAAAAGTCGGTCAGCCAGCCGCCGTACTCGGTCGAGATGACGTACTTGCCGTCCGAAAAGGCGCCTGCGCCCGCCATCCCCTCCATGATCGCGCAGGAGCTGCATTTGATGCACTTTTCCGTTTTTTTGGCGACGATGGGGCAGATCCGCTTTTCGATCGGGCTGCCTTTTTCCAGGATGCAGACGCGGAGAGCGGGGCGCTTTTCCATCAGGCGGTAGGCGGTCATGATGCCGCCGATGCCGCCGCCGATGATTGCAACGTCATAGTGCTTTCTGAGTTCCATAAAAATCCCCTTTCAAAATTCGCAGAAAAAGAACCCCGGTGCGCGACGGCCGCACCGGTACACGGCGGTCGCAGAGCAGTCGGGGCCCTGGAAAATGGGCTTTGCTACAAACGTCTCTATTTTACCATAGCTGTTTTGTGTTGTCAACGGATCTTTCGGAAAAATCCGTTAAAAATTTATGTCATGATAGAATTCTTGGCAAATTATTCGCCAAATTTCGCCAAATGCAGCGCTTATTTCTCTGCGTTCTCGGAAGCGACGGCTCTCCGATATACATTTAATAGATAATTTGCGAGATTCTCCGAACCGGCCTGCTTGACCGACTCCCGAACAGAGTGTTCGAGGATGCGCTTTTCCTCCGGCGTCTTTTTCTGATACTGCTTGAAGATGTCGTACATCCCCTTGGCGTCATAGTAAATAAAGCCGTTGACGCCGCTGCGGACCTGTCCTTCGTTTAACTTATCGTACCGGTGGGCAACCGGCAGCCCGGTCGCCATCGCCTCGAGCATCGAAATGGAGTTGGTGTCCGAGAGGGAGGCAGTGACATAAAGGTCACAGCTCGCGTAGTAGGGCGGCAGCTCGGTATTGGGGACAGACCCGGTGAAGACGACCATGTCCGAGATGCCGAGGCGGGCAGCCTGCTCCTCCAGCTCCGGTTTGCAGGGACCGTCGCCGATGATGAGCAGTCTCATCTTGTCGTCGGGCTTGACCGTCTGCGCCCAGTAGTCAAGCAGGACGTCGACGCTCTTTTCCCGGCCGATCCGCCCGCAGAAACAGACGAGCATTTCGTCGTCCCGGATGCCGTATTTCTTCCGGAAGGCGTGCTTCTGTTCTTCAGTGATATTTTCCGGCTGGAATTTATCGAGCTCGACCGGATTGGGGATGACGTTGACGCTGCGATTCAGCTTGCAGTCGTTCTGAATATACTCGGTGCATTTCTGGGAAGGGCCGGTGATCTGCGCCGCTTTTTTGGCAAACAGGCGGAAGTACCGGTGGGAGATCCGGGTCATCATGGGGACAAGATGACGAGGGGCAATATAGTAAATGTACTCGTCATACATGGTGTGGAGAGTGTAGACGAGCGGGACCCGCAGCGCCTTTGCAATGTGGAGGGCGGAAAGGCCGACGCCGAATTCGGTGTGGATATGGATGATGTCGGGGTGAAACTCCCGCAGCATCTTCAGGCGGCGGTGGGAATAGGGGGCGGCGAGGCCGTAATCATAAATGCGCTTTAAGGTCTTTGCGGGACAGTGGAGGACGCCGTCCTGAATATAATGATGCCGGGTATCGGGGTCTGCGGCGACGACAAGGACCTGGTGTCCCTGTTTTTCAAGTCCTTCTTTCAAAAGCTTTACGTGTGTGACGACGCCGCTGATATAGGGCAGATAGGTTTCGGTAAATAATGCAATTCTCATAATGTGCTGCGGTATCGAAAACAGGATACCGCTCCTCCCTTCAAAAATCTGCATATTACGGAAACGCAAAGCAGAAGCGTTTCCCTTCAATCCATCATAAATTCGCGAAAAATTAACAATTTCATTATACTCAAAAACGGTCGAATTGTAAAGAGTAAAATCAAAAATCCATGTATCGGCCCAATTTTTTCAAAAAGATGATTTTCCCCCCTACCGCAGGGAGAAATTTTGTGGTATACTAATTCTGTACGCTGACAATCGTCACAGAAAGGAACTGATGGAATGACAGATGCGCGCAAACGGCGGTATCTGGAACTGATAAAAGAACTGAATTACCACAGCCGTCTTTATTATACCCTGGATGCGCCGGAAATCAGCGATTATGAGTATGATTTGCGGATGCAGGAGCTCAAAGCCATTGAGGCGGAATACCCGGACGAGATCTCGCCGGATTCCCCGACTCAGCGGATTGGGGACGAGGGGCTTTTCAATACCTTTGAGAAGGTGGAGCACACCGTGCAGATGGGCAGCCTCCAGGATGTTTTCAGCGAGGAGGAGCTTTATGATTTCGGACGCCGCTGCAAGGAAGCGGTCCCGGATGCGGTTTTTGTCGTCGAGCCCAAGATCGACGGGCTGTCCGTTTCCCTGGAATACCGGGACGGCCTGTTTGTCCGCGGTTCCACCCGCGGCAACGGTTTTGTGGGGGAGGACGTCACCTTAAACCTCAAAACCATCCGCTCGATCCCTATGGCGCTGGCCGAGAAGATTCCCTACCTCGAGGTGCGCGGCGAGGTCTTTATGCCCAAAAACGTCTTTGAGACCCTGGTCGCGCGGCAGATCGAAAACGAGGAGACTCCCTTCAAAAACCCCCGCAACGCCGCGGCCGGCGGACTGCGCCAAAAGGACCCCAAAGTGACGGCAGCGCGCTGTCTCGACATCTTTGTCTTCAATCTCCAGCAGATAGAAGGGCGGGAGGTTTTAGGACACAGGGAATCGCTCGACCTGCTGCACGCGCTGGGCTTCCAGGTCATCCCGTCCTACCGCTGCTTTGACACCATCGAGGAGGCGGTCGGGGAGGTCCGGCGGATCGGGGCGCAGCGCGGCGGGTATTCCTTTGACATCGACGGGGCAGTTATCAAGGTCGACCGCTTTTCCCAGCGGGAGGCGCTCGGTTCAACCGCGAAATTCCCCCGCTGGGCGGTCGCCTTTAAGTACCCGCCCGAGGAGAAGGAGACGGTGCTCCGCGAGATCGTCATCCAGGTCGGCCGCACCGGTGCCTGCACGCCGACGGCGTCCTTTGACCCGATCACCCTGGCCGGGACGACGGTGAGCCGGGCGGTCCTCCACAACCAGGACTTCATCACCGAAAAGGACCTCCGGATCGGCGACACCATTCTGGTCCGCAAGGCGGGGGAGATCATCCCGGAGGTGCTGCGGTCGGTTTCCCACGCCGAAGGGAGCGAGCCGTATTTCATCCCGATGGAATGCCCGGTCTGCCACAGCGAAACCGTAAGAGAGGACGCGGTCATCCGCTGCATCAATCCGGCCTGCCCGGCCACCCTGCGCCGCAACCTCGTCCATTTCGCCTCCCGCGGTGCGATGGACATCGAGGGGCTCGGCCCCGCGGCGGTCGATCAGCTGGTGGAGACCGGGCTGGTTTCCTCGCCGGCTGACCTGTATGACCTCACGGAAGAGCAGCTTTCCGGCCTGGAGCGTTTTGCCGAAACCTCGGCCCGCAATCTGGTCGAGGCGATTGCGCGCTCGAAACAGAACCCCCTTTCGCGGCTGCTCTTTGGGCTCGGCATCCGCAATATCGGCGAGCGGGCGGCCCAGCTCCTCGCCCGGCATTTCCGCACGATGGACGCCATCCTCGCGGCGAATGGGGAAGAGGTCGCCGCCATCGACGGCTTCGGCGAGATCATGGCCGAGAGCGTCGTCGATTATTTCCGGAATGAGCAGAGCCGGGCTCTGGTCGAACGCCTCCGCGCGGCGGGCCTGAACTTTGAGGAAGAGGTCGCCGAGACAGGCGAGCGCTTCGCCGGCAAGACCTTCGTCCTCACCGGCACCCTGTCCGGCTACACGCGGCAGGAGGCGAAGGCGCTCATTGAGCAGAACGGCGGCAAGGTGAGCTCCTCTGTTTCCAAAAAGACCGATTTTGTCCTCGCCGGAGAGGATGCGGGCAGCAAACTGACAAAAGCGCAGCAGCTTGGGGTCGCCATCCTGACCGAGGCGGAATTCCAGGCAATGCTGTAACGATATGGAGGGAACTTCACATGAGTATCAACATCAAGCATCTGGCCAGCCTGTCGCGGCTGACCTTTACCCCCGAAGAAGAGGAAAAGTTCGAAAAGGAGATGGCCAATATCGTCGCGCTGGTGGAAAAGCTGCCGGACCTCGACGCTTCCGGCGCCCTCATCGACCCGGATAACCCGATGCAGCTGCGCAGCGACGAAGTTGCCAACAAGCCCAACCGCGACGAGCTGCTGCAGAACGCGCCTGAGGTGCAGGCCGGCTGCATCGTCGTGCCGAAGGTCATCGAATAAGGGAAAGGGGATTACGGACAATGGAATTATATCAGCTGACAGCGGAGAAGCTCTCCGCCATGCTCGCCGCCCGGGAATGCTCGAGCGAGGAGGTCACCCGTTCGGTGCTCTCCCGCATGGAGCAGAAGGAGCCCGAAATCGCGGCCTACGTCACCATCTGCGGGGAGGAAGCCCTCAAACAGGCGGCGGAAATTGACGCCCGCCGTGCGGCAGGGGAGGCGCTCCATCCCCTCGCCGGCATCCCGATCGGCATCAAGGACAACATCTGCACCAGAGGGGTGCGGACAACCTGTTCTTCCCGGATGCTCGAGAACTTCGTCCCGCCTTACGACGCCTTTGTCATGGAGAAGTTAAACGCTGCCGGCGCCGTCATGCTCGGCAAGCTCAATATGGACGAGTTCGCGATGGGCTCTTCCACCGAAACCTCCTATTTTCAGAAGACCCGCAACCCCTTTGACCTCGAGCGGGTGCCCGGCGGTTCCTCCGGTGGCAGCGCTGCGGCGGTCGCGGCAGGGGAGGCGGTCCTCGCCCTCGGTTCGGATACCGGCGGCTCCATCCGCCAGCCCGCGGCCTACTGCGGCATTGTGGGCTTAAAGCCCACCTACAGCTCGGTTTCCCGGTACGGCCTCGTCGCCTTTGCCTCCTCCCTCGACCAGATCGGGCCGATGGGCCGGAGCGTCAGGGACGTCGCCATGCTTTACGGCGCGATCTGCGGCCGGGACAATCACGACGCGACTTCCGCTCTGCGGGAATACCCCGACTTCGCGAAGGAGATCACCCCGGATATCAAGGGCCTGCGCATCGGCCTGCCGAAGGAATATTTCGGCGAAGGCGTCTCCGCCGAGGTCCGGGACGCGGTCATGAAGATGGCAAAGGAACTGGAAGCGCAGGGCGCTGAGCTCGTCGAGATTTCCCTCCCCAGCACCGACTACGCCCTCTCGGCCTATTACATCATCGCGTCGGCGGAAGCCTCCTCCAACCTGGCCCGGTTCGACGGGGTCAAGTACGGCTACCGCGCCAAGGATTTTGCAAACCTCACCGAAATGTACGAAAAGACGAGAAGCGAGGGCTTCGGTGCGGAGGTCAAGCGCCGCATCATGCTCGGCACCTATGTGCTGAGCTCCGGCTACTATGACGCCTATTATAAGAAGGCGAAATTCACCCAGCTGCGCATCCAGCAGGAATTTGCCGCCGCTTTTGACAAGTGCGACCTGCTCCTCACCCCGACGGTGCCTGACACCGCCTTCAAGCTGGGCGAGAATATCGACGACCAGATCAAGATGTACATGAACGACATCCTCACCGTCACCGTCAACATCGCCGGCCTGCCCGGCATGAGCCTGCCCTGCGGCTTCGACAGCAAGCCGATGCCCATCGGCGCGCAGCTCATCGGCCCGAAATTCAGCGAATCGACCCTGTTCCGGGCCGCCTCCTGCTGGGAAAAGACGCTGGGCGGCTTTGACCTGAGCCGCACGCTCGCATAACCGACTGCATGAAGGGGAGAGAAGATATGAAACACGATTATGAGCTTGTCGTGGGCCTTGAGGTCCACGCAGAACTGAATACCGCTTCCAAAATCTACTGCGGCTGCCGCAACGCCTTCGGCAAGGAAGTCAATACCCAGTGCTGCCCGGTCTGCATGGGCATGCCCGGCACCCTGCCCACCTTGAACGAAAAGGTGGTGGAGTACGCCGCCCGGATGGGCTACGCCTTAAACTGCACCGTCCATCCGGTCAGCAAGCAGGACCGCAAGAACTATTTCTATCCCGACCTGCCCAAGGCCTACCAGATTTCCCAGTTCGACATCCCGCTGTGCGAGAATGGCTACCTCGACATCTGGGTCGACGGGGCGGAGAAGCGGGTCGGCATCACCCGCATCCACATTGAGGAGGACGCGGGCAAGCTCATCCATGACGACAGCTTCACCGGCACGCTGGTCGACTTCAACCGCTGCGGCGTGCCGCTCATCGAGATCGTCTCGGAGCCGGACCTGCACAGCACTGCGGAGGCCAAAGCCTACCTCGACACCATCAAATCCATCCTGGAATACCTGGGCATCTCCGACTGCAAGATGCAGGAGGGGTCGATCCGCTGCGACATCAACGTCTCCGTCCATAAGCCCGGCGAGCCCTTCGGCAACCGGGTCGAGATGAAGAACGTCAACACCTTCAGCGGCGCAGTCCGCGCCATCGAATACGAGGCGAACCGCCAGATCGAGGTGCTGGAAAGCGGCGGGGAGATTTCCCAGGAAACCCGCCGTTGGGATGACCTGAAGGGGCAGAATTTCCTGCTGCGCAGCAAGGAAAATGCCCAGGATTACCGCTATTTCCCTGAGCCGGACCTGCTGACCATCGTGCTCGAGCAGGACTACCTCGACGGGCTGAAGGCATCCATCCCGGAACTGCCCAACCGCAAGAAAGTGCGCTACATCCGCGAGCTGGGCCTCCCGGAGGAGGACGCGTCCCTCCTCGCCGAAACCTGCGAGAAGACGGATTTCTTCGAGCAGATCCTGGCGGCAGGAAAAATCAAACCCAAAAGCGCCTCCAACTGGGTGCTCGGCGACGTCTCCCGCCTGATGAACGAGACGGGCAAGCCGATCACCGAGCTGGGCGTCGATCCTGCGCAGCTCGCCGAGATTATCGCCATGCAGGAGGCAAACCGCATCTCCAGCTCGGCCGCGAAGCAGGTCTTTGAGGAGATGCGCAAGACCGGCAAATCGCCCGCCGACCTCGTCAAGGAGCTGGGGCTTGAACAGGTCTCCGACACCGCCGCCCTGCAGGCCATCGTCGACAGCGTCGCGGCGGCCAACCAGAAGTCGATCGACGACTACCGCGGCGGCAAGACCAACGCCCTCGGCTTCCTCGTCGGTCAGTGCATGAAGGCCTCCAAGGGAAAGGGGAACCCCGCCCTGATGAAGGAAATGCTGCTGAAGATTCTCGAAGGGTAATGGCAGAAATAAGCAAGAGCCTGTCGGTTCAGGCTCTTGCTTTTGTGCATTTTGCATTTTGCAAAGGAGTTAAAATGGGCAGAAAATTACCGCTGGAGCAGACCAATATGTGCATGGTCACAGACCCCGCCACCGGCAAGGTCCTTGTGCAGAAACGGGAAAAGTACTGGACCGGCTACGCCTTCCCCGGCGGTCACGTTGAGGTAGGGGAGAGCTTCGCTGGGTCGGCCGCCCGGGAGGTCTTTGAGGAGACCGGGCTGACGGCCGCAGATCTCCGCCTCTGCGGCATCATCCACTGGGACTGCCTGGACGACGGGGAACAGTACATCGTATATTTGTATAAAACAGAAAACTTTTCTGGAGAGCTGCTGGAACGGACAGAGGAAGGCGAAGTGTTCTGGATGGACATGCAGGAGCTGCTCGACCAGCCGGACGACAAGCTCGCCCCGTATTTCCGCGTCTATCTGCGGCTGTTTTTAGACGACAGCGTCTTCGAGGCGCATTCCGCCTGGTCCAAATCGGATACGGCGGAGAGCGTATTTGAATTTCGCTAAATTTTATGAAAAAAGCAGGCTTCCTAACCATTCGCAGATAGGCCGGTCTCTGTATGATCTTCTCTGCGTGATTGCGCCAAAGACCGGTCGATTCCCCGGCATCGCGGCAGCAGTTGGACGGAGCCGGCTGAAGCTTTCGCAGCTTCTGTGATCCGCAAGGTTTATACGGCTTTACTGTTACCGTCTGGGACCTGCGCTTCTGCGGTGGCGTTGGGAGATCCCGGATGCTGGCGAATCGTCTGTCGGACCGGCATTTGATCGGGCTTGCGTGTCGGCCGCGGGTTTTGCACAGCGCGACGCAATCGGCGGCAGTGTCGGATGCTTTGGCGTGAAACGCCCGGGGAACTGTATATGCCGTATAGAGAGAACCTGGTTTGCAGTTTATCTGCTGTGCTCGTAAAACTCGACCGGCTGTCCCAGCTGACAACGCCCGGGGAAGCCGGCTATTTTCCAGGTAGGCATTATTTCGCAAAATATAAATTTAGCGAAATTCGCTCCGCCAAGACAAGCAAACAAGGTGCGCGGCGCGGCGGCTGAGGGCTCAGTGCGTAACTCGCAGTTACATTCTACCGCAGATCGTCGCCGTTGTCAAGGAACCTAGCGACAACCTCATTGCCAATTAGAGAAAGGTCGCATCCTACCGATTCGAGCCAGTCAGCCACAAACAGTGCCGAGTCGCGAATCTTGTCCGGCACCTCCTCGCCGTCAAAGGTCGCAATCATGGAGCGCAGCACCCACTGCATGACATTGATTTTCGCCCGGTTAGAGTTCTTCATCGCCAATACCTCCCAGCTTCTTCCGTACCTGTTGATCTGCCATTGCGTAGAGCATCGTGACCGCTTCGCTCGAGTGGTTGAGCAATTTCTGTACCCGCTTGAGGTCGCGGCTCTTGTGGTATTGCTCAACCGCGTACACCTTCCGCATGCTGTGCGGCGTGAGGTTCACCTTGAGCCGGAACACCTTCGCCACCCGGTTCAGGTCTTTCCAGACCGCCTGCCGCGTCCTCGGATGCATCCCGTCCAGCCGCCCCGAAAAGACGTACACAGGCCCCGCCAGCGCCAGACAGCGCGCCTGTAGCTCCTTGGTCAGTCTCACGGCCTTCCGCTTGCCCGTCTTGGCTTCCTGCACCGTCCAGCGGCCTTTGCGCACGTCCTCGGCCTTGAGCGCCAGCACGTCGCCGATTCGAAGGCCCGTCGCCAGCGACACTTCGAGCGCCAGCCGGTTCGCGGGCATCAGTGCCGCCAGTATGTGCTCGATCTCCCGCTTGAAATAGTATTCTGCCTGCATCTTTTCACCCACTTCACATTCCTGAAACTGTCAACTTCCGGCCTTTCCCTCAGTCGAGATAGACCACGTTCCCATAGTTTTCCCCGTTGCTCCACAGGATTTTCACATAGTCGTTCTCATAGTCGCATTCCTTAAGTAGCACGCTCCCTTCGTAAATCTTCTCCGCCCTCGCCAGCCCCTGAGACGCATAGTAAAGGTGCTGCCCGACCGATTCTGCCCGCTTTGTCAGGTCTTTGCTGATGTATTTGACGATGTAGCTGCTGCACGCCACCTTGTCGCGGATGGGCGACAGCGTAACCCAGCCGAACCGCCGCCGGTATGCTTCACAGTCGTAAATTGCACAGCCCTCCCGGATGGACTTTTTCAACCGCTCCGGAATGTTCTCGTCGACGGAGAAGGGCCGGAGGGCAATACTCGGCACACCGCCGAGCAGCCCGTGCATGTGCCAGCCGCCTTTCTCGTGCGGCTCAGGAATGAGCAGGTACTGCCATTTTCCCCCGTACTTCTTGCGGCAATCCCGCAGAAACTGGCTGAAATCCTTCCGGAACAGCGCCAGATCGTCCCGATCGTACTTTTCCGGCGAGAGCGTGAACGAACCGAAAAGCTCCCACTCGTTGCAGAGCGCCAGTTCCTTGACCACCGCCCGCGCACGGGCGATGTTGTTGTCGAGCTTCTCGCCGCCGCCCTCGCCGCGCTTCACCGGCCCGGCGTCCTTCTGCCGCACCGGCGTTTTGAAATACACCAGCTTTTCCAGCCCGGACACGCCGTAGCGCTTCACGACCGCGTAGTCCTGCCGATACTTTCCCTGCACAACGATTTCCCGCTTTATGATACTTAGTCAAGTATACGCACCGTCCGCACCGGCTGCGGGCACAGGCCCTGCGGGCCGCGCCCTTGCACGGTGCTGCAGTGTGCGCTGACCGGCACACCGCCCTCAGCCGCCGCGCCGCGATTGGTCGCCTTGGCTCCGCAGAATTTGCGCAACGCGGACGGGCGGCGGCGGCAGCGTCTGCGGACGAGATTGTAAAGCCGCCGCCGCCGCCCACCCGCTTTTGCTCGCTAAATTACTTATTTCGCGAAATTGAGAGCCGCTTTTTCAGGAGGGATTCCGCATGTCTTATACCACCAGTGATTATACCGATTGTCCCGGCTTTTTAAGGGACTATCTCTTTTACATGCTGACGATCAAAGGCCGCTCCAAGCTGACGGTCGAAGGCTATTACATCGACCTGCGCACCTACCTGCGCTTCCTGCATCTGCAAAAGGGATTGGTGCCGCGGGACACGCCGCTCGAGGAGATCGATATTTCAGATTCCAGCGTCGAGCTGGTCGGATCCGCGAGCCTTTCGGACGTCTACGAGTTTCTGAACTACGTCTTTTCCGAAAAATCCAACAACGCCAATACCCGCGCCCGCAAGGTTTCGGCGATCCGCGGACTGTATAAATATCTGACCAATAATGTCCGCCTGCTCCAAACGAACCCGGTCGAGAACCTCGAGCTCCCGGCCACCAAAAAGGCGCTGCCGGCGTACCTGAATCTGGAACAGTGCTACGAACTGCTGGGCGCGCTGGATCCGGCCGATCCGCACTACCGTCGGGATTACTGTATGGTGATCCTGTTTTTGAACTGCGGGATGCGGCTCTCGGAGATGTCCGGCTTAAACGTCGCCAGTTTCCGGGACAACACCCTCCGCGTCCTCGGGAAAGGCAACAAAGAGCGGATCCTCTATTTGAATGAGGCCTGTATGGACGCCCTCCGAGACTATCTGGAGGAGCGCAAAGAGTATACCAAAATTGTCGACCAGGACGCGCTCTTTCTCAACCGGCAGGGCCGCCGCCTGGGACAGCGGCGCATCCAGCAGATCATCACGGAACTGCTTCAGAAGGCCGGGCTCTCCAACATGGGCTTTTCGACCCACAAGCTTCGTCACACTGCCGCGACGATGATGTACCAGTACGGAAATGTCGACGTCAAAGTCCTGCAGGAAATTCTGGGCCACGAGCACCTCAACACCACCGAAATCTACACCCATGTCGCCGATGTCCAGAAGGAAGACGCGATGGCCAGCAACCCGCTCGCAAATTATCACCGCAAAAAGAAATGAAACAGCCCTCCCGCTGACAGCTGCAACGGGAGGGCTGTTTTCCATTTTTTCGTCACATTTTCTGATACAGATCCTCAAAAATCTGGTCGCGGGACAGGAAATTGATATATCGGATCGGGTGCCGCTCCGGGTCCTCGCTGACGGAATAGGTCATATCCGGGTTCAGAACCGGGCTTGGGATAAGGCGGCTTTGGTACCAGCCGGCATTGCAGAGCCAGCCGATGGTCGCGATGTCCCAGATGACCTTGGAGGCGCAGGGATGCTTCTGCATATAATCTCGAGTGATGTCCAAAAGGTACTGCCCGCACTTCCCTTTCCCGGCCAGGGTGGTTTCCAGCTCGGGAATGGTGATGAGCAGATGGCTGACGACGCCGTTGCAGGGCAGCAGTACCAGCGGGACGCCGGATTCCAGCAGCGCGCGGGAGGCGTAATAATCCTGGGCCATGTTGAATTCGTCTGTTTTGGGCATGTGCAGCCCGTGCCCGCCCAGCCAGACGACGGTGATCTTTTCCCGGATCGCCGGTTCGAGCAGGATGGCGGAGGCGACGTTGGTCGGCGCGCCGATGGCCGCGACGTAGAGCGGCTCCTCCGACGACATGGCCCGCGCGATGAGGTCCCGCGCCGCCGGGGAATCGACCGGGTCGTCCGGGCCGGTCATCCACCGCTCCGAGCCGCGGAAGACCGGGCGCTCTTCCCCGAGCAGTTCCAGAATTTCGCAGATCTGTCCGTAGCTCCGCTCCATGCCGTCTTTCGGCCCGTCCGAGCGGTCGTTGTGGAAGGGCGCGGCGTAGACGGCCTCCAGCCGGAGCTCGGGCGAGCGGAGGGCGTAGACCAGCGCGAACGGGTCGTCGATTTCGTTGTAGGTGTCGGTGTCGAGGACCAGCCGGCAGCCCGGTTTGGGCGGTTCAAGGCGGGCGGTGAGCAGATCGCTGGAGATGGGCCTGAATTTCATGGAAAATCCCTCCTGAAATAAGAATGAAAGGGTCAATACTCCCCCATATCCCGGTACTTTTGCAGAACGGCGAGCCAGTCGTGCGATTTCCCGGCGTATGTTTCGGGGTCGACCGGGTAATGCACGTCATAGAGATAGCCGTCCGGGCCATATCTGCCCTGCGCGGCTTCGTCCAGACGGCCCTCGTCGGCACAGATATTCACAACTTCCAGGCAGAGCACGACATGCGCGCTGCCTTCGGCAATTTCGCGCTCCCACAGGTAGCGGCACTCGAGGTTGAGGAAGCACTCCCGGATGCGGGGGGCGTCGACTGCCGACGCTTCTTCCGCGGTGAGGCCGGACGCGGCAATTTCATCTGTCTCAAAACCGTATCCATCCAGGAAAAGCCGTAGGTCTCCATCTGCTTCATGGACGCGGGGATGGTGCGGTACTCTTTTTTCATTTTGCTCACCTCAAGCTGTTTTTGGAAGGCGCCCCTCCCTACCGCTTCTGCATCTTGAGGACGGCGATGAGGGCGTCGAGGTCGTCGAGACTGGTGAGGGCGCCGCAGGCGTTGCGGAACTTGGCGGCTCCGGGGATGCCTTTGATGTAATAGGCGGCGATCTTGCGGCTTTCCCGCATCCCGATGTACTCGCCTTTATAGGAGACGGTCAGCCGGATGTGCCGCTTCATGACCTCCAGCTTCTCCTCGAGATCGGGCGGCGGCGGGAGGATGCCGGTCTCCAGATACTGGGCAATCTCCCGAAAAAGGAAGGGGTTGCCGTAGCTTCCCCGCCCGATCATGACCAGGTCGCAGCCGGTTTCCTCATACATCCGCACCGCGTCGGCGGCGGTGAGGATGTCCCCATTGCCGATGACCGGGATGCTGACCGCCTCCTTGACCGCCTTGATGATGGTCCAGTCGGCGGAAGGGCGGTACATCTGGCTGCGGGTGCGGCCGTGGACGGTGATGGCGTCTGCCCCGGCCTCCTCCATGAGCCTGGCAAAGGGGACGGCGTTGACCGTATCCTCGTTCCAGCCCTTGCGGATCTTGACGGTGACCGGCACCGGGCAGACCGCCTTGACGGCGCGGACAATTTCGGCGGCGAGCTCCGGCGTTTTCATCAGGGCCGAGCCTGCGCCGCCCGAGACGACTTTGGGGACCGGACAGCCCATGTTGATGTCCAGGATGTCCGGCCGGTATTTGAGGGCGACCTGCGCCGCTTTCGCCATGTCCGCGGGGTCGCTGCCGAAAAGCTGGGCGGCAGCGGGGCGCTCCTGGGCCGAGAGCATTAAGAGCTCCTCGCTCTTGCGGTCGGAGAAGGTCAGGGCCTTCGCCGAGGTCAGTTCCCCCACCACATAAGCCGCCCCGTATTCCTTGCAGATTTCGCGGTAGGCCCGGTCGGCGACCGAAGCCATCGGCGCGAGGGCGGCGGTTTTCTTTATCGTCACGTTTCCAATCTGGATGGTGTTCAAAAAAATCTTCCTTCTTTTTATCAGCGTAAGCGGCTGAGACTTCCCTTTTGGGAGTTCAGATCCGCGCGATTTCCGTTGTATCGGGGTGAAAAATATGCTATAATGGATATATTATAATGGAAAACTGTGGGACTGTCAAGGCAGGGCCGGAAACGAAACTGTGAACTTTTCACAGGGCATATGGCCGGGCTGCCGCCTGACGCCAGAAAGGATTTTGCTGGATGAAAATTCTTGCCATAGATTACAATTCGCTCATGAACCGCTCCTTTTACGCCATCCGCCATCTTTCCACCAAGGACGGCTTTGAAACCAACGCCCTCTTCGGCTTTACCAAGACCTACCAGAAGCTGCTTGCGGCGCACTGCCCGGATGTGGTCGTCGCGGCCTACGACCTGCGCGCTCCCACCTTCCGCCACAAGCTCTACGACGCCTACAAGGGCACCCGCTCCCCCATGCCGGACGAGCTGCGGCCTCAGATGCCGCTCGGCCGGGAGTTCGTCGAGCTGGCCGGCGGGACGGTAATCGGCGTCGAGGGCTACGAGGCCGACGATATCCTCGGGACGGTTTCCGCCTACGCGGACAGCCACCCCGGCTGCACCTGCATCCTCGCGACCGGCGACCGGGATTCCCTCCAGCTTGTCTCCGACCGGGTGACGGTCAGCCTTGCCACCAACCAGGGCGACGTCCTCTACACGCCGGAGAAGGTGCGGGAGACTTACGGCATCGAGCCGCGCCAGCTTATAGAGGTCAAATCGCTGATGGGCGACACCTCCGACAACATCCCCGGCGTCAAGGGGATCGGCGAGAAAACCGCCCTGGCCCTCATCTCCCAGAATGGGAGCCTGCAAAATATCCTCGACAACCTCGACTCCATCCAGGCGACCCCCCGCATCAAAAAGCTCATTGCCGAGCACCGGGAGGAGGCGCTTTTGAGCCATACCCTCGGCGAAATCAACCGCCGGGTGCCGCTCGACTTCAACCCGGAGCTCCTGTCGCAGAAGCAGCGGCAGGACGGCGCGCTGCGGGAATTCCTGCGCAAATATGAGCTGACCTCAGTCCTCGAGAGTCTCGGCCTTTCCGAACAGGAGGAAGAACAGCTCCCGCTGACCGCGCCGGCGCTTCCCCCCTGCGAGATCGTCCGCGAGCCGTCCTCCCTTCTCCCGTTCGTGGAGCAGTGCGGGCGCTGGACCTTCCTCCTCACCTTTGAAGGGGGCGAACCGATCCGCCTCTGCACCCATCTGGGCGGGCGGAAATTTGCGGTCAACACGGGGAATATCCGGGAGATCCTGGCCGAAATGCTGGGCTGCGGCCTTCCGAAGATCACCTATGATGCAAAGCCGGTCTACCGCTTCGCCATGCGGGAACAGATCGCCTATGCGGGGGAGCTCGAAGACGTCAAACTGCAGGCTTACCTTTTGAGCAGCTCGGACAAAACGTACCCGATCCCGGAGCTCTGCCGTTCCTACTGTCCCACTATCGAGGAGTTCCCGGAGGAGCTGCGGGACGCGGCGGCGCTCGGCAGCCTCTTTGACGCGATGAATGAGATCCTGGCGGAACGGCGGATGGAGTTCCTCTACCGGGAAATCGAGCGCCCGCTCTGCGAGGTGCTGGCGTCGATGGAGGAGGAGGGCTTTCTCGTCGACGAGGCCGGGATCAGCGAGTTCGGGGCTATCCTCGACGAACAGATTGAACGGCTCCGCGCCGAACTGATGGAGCTGGCCGGCCGCCCCTTCAACCCCAATTCCCCTGCCCACCTCTCCGAGATCCTCTTCGGCGAGCTCGGCCTGCCCCCCGGAAAAAAGACCAAGACGGGCTATTCCACCGATGTGGATGTGCTGGAAAAGCTGCTGCCCTACCACCCAATCGTCGGCAAGATCCTTGAATACCGCAAGCTCTCCAAGCTGTCGAGCACCTATGTTGTGGGGCTCAAAAAATGCATCCAGCCGGACGGGCGGGTCCGCTCCACCTTCAACCAGACCGAGACCCGCACCGGCCGGATCAGCTCCTCAGACCCGAACGTCCAGAACATCCCGGTCCGCACCGAGCTCGGGGCGGAGATGCGCAAATTCTTTGTGGCAAAAGCGGGCTGCACCCTGGTCGACGCGGACTATTCCCAGATCGAGCTGCGGGTGCTGGCCGCCGTTTCCGGCGACCGGCATATGATCGAGGGCTTTGCAAAGGGCGCGGATATCCACCGGATGACCGCCTCCCAGGTCTTCCACATCCCCTTTGACGAGGTGCCGGCCGAGCTGCGCAGCCGTTCCAAGGCCATCAATTTCGGCATCGTCTACGGCATCTCGGCCTTTTCCCTCTCCCAGGACATCCACGTCACCGTCAAGGAGGCCAAGCAGTATATCGACGACTATCTCCGCACCTACAGCGGGGTCGATTCCTATATGAAAAATGCGGTCGAGAGCGCCCGGCAGAACGGGTATGTGGAAACCATCTTCCACCGCCGCCGCTACCTGCCCGACATCCATTCCAAGAAGCCGGCGCTGCGCGGCTTTTCCGAGCGGGTCGCCATGAACATGCCCATCCAGGGAACGGCCGCCGACATCATCAAGCTTGCGATGATCCGGGTCTACCGCCGCCTGCGGGACGAGGGGCTCAAATCCCGGCTGATTTTACAGGTCCACGACGAGCTGCTGGTCGAGGCGCGCGAGGAGGAAGCGGGCCGGGTGATGGAGATCGTCAAGGAAGAGATGGAACGGGCAGCCGACCTGCCGGTCAAGCTGTGCGTCGACATCCACCAGGGCAAAAACTGGTATCAGGCGAAGGGATGAGGCATATGGATCTGAAAATAAAGCCCCTTCCGGCGGCTCATCTCCCGGCGGCGCTCGCCCTCTGCCGGGAGGTTTTCCTCGAATTCGAGGCCCCGGATTACCCGCCGGAGGGGATTGCCGCCTTCCTCGACTTCCTGGAGCCGGGGCAGATGCGCCGGATGACTGCGAGCGGAATTCTCTCCTTTTGGGGCGCTTATTGCGGCAAACGGCTCATCGGGGTGGGCGCGCTGCGGGAAGCGCGGCATATCAGCCTGCTCTTTGTCCGCCGGGAAATGCACCGCAAAGGGGCCGGCACCGCCCTCATGCGGGAAATGCTCGCCTGCTGCGCGGAGGCCGGCGAGACGCGGGTCACCGTCCACGCCGCCCCCTATGGCGAGCCGTTTTACCGGGCGCTGGGCTTTTCCCCCACAGCGCCCGAGCAGTGCCAGGACGGCATCACCTATATCCCCATGGAAAGGAAGCTTTGACATGATCATCCGCCCCTTTGAAGAAACCGACCTCCCCGCCGCAGCGGAACTGGAAGCCCGGTGCTTTCCCGACCCGTGGAGCCGCAAGGGCCTGCGGGACACCTTCCGGGAGAAAAACGCCTGCTTTCTCGCGGCGGAGTGCGATGGGATACTCTGCGGATATGTTAACGCCGCCTGGGTGCTCGATGAACTGAATCTCAACCGCATCTGCGTCCACCCGGACTTTCGGCGGCAGGGGGTTGCCGCCGGGCTGCTCGAGGCGCTCAAGGAATTCTGCCGCGGGCGGAAAATTACCCGGATCTTCCTCGAGGTCCGGGCGTCCAACCTCCCCGCGCAGGCGCTCTACCACTCAGCCGGGTTTGCTGAGCTGGGAAAGCGCCCGCGCTTTTATCAGAACCCCGAGGAAGACGCCGTTTTAATGGGGATCAAGCTGTAAAGGAGAATCATTTTGGAAAAAGATGTGAAAATACTGGCAATCGAAAGCTCCTGCGACGAGACTGCCGCCGCGGTGGTCGTAAACGGGCGGCAGGTTCTCTCCTCCGTCGTTTCCTCCCAGGTGGAGGAGCACCGCAAATACGGCGGCGTTGTGCCGGAGATCGCCTCCCGGCGGCACTGCGAGAACATCTGCCAGGTCGTGGAGGAGGCGATGCGCAAAGCGGAGCT
>DVKD01000036.1 GCA_018716285.1 Candidatus Merdivicinus faecavium | reverse complement strand
AGGGTACTACGTTTCGACAGTGGGTATCAATGAGGCCACGATCAAGAAATACATACAGGACCAGGAGAAGCACGACATCGCAATGGACAAACTGAGTGTCCGAGAGTACGAAGACCCTTTTAAGGGTGGCAAGTAATACGAACGCCCTTTAAGGGGCTGCAAAAGTGACAAAGACAATAAGCTTGAACTTTTGCAAAAAGTGAAAGCCAGCGCCTTGAGACGCTGGCCGGTAATCATTGGGCTTTTAGCCCTTGTGCAAACCACCCGTTTGACGGGTGGTTATGATTGCCGCGGTATGGCCGCAGTCTAAAGCTTCTGCACCGCGCCCCGGGTGACCCCGCTCTCATTGAAGGAATCCACACAGACAAAATATTCCTGCCCGGCGTTCAGCCCGGTCAGCAGCAGCTCGTTTTTCTCATACACAAGGCAGCTGGCATACAGCTTGCCGGCGGAAATGCCGTACCGGACGTTATAGCCGACCGCCCCTTCCGCCGGCTCCCACCGGAGGAAGGCGGTCATGGGATCCATCCGCTCCGCGTGGAGCGCTGTGACAGAGGCCGGCTTCTCCCCGCCGTCCAGCCCGAACGCCCGCAGGCCGGAGAGGGCAAACCGGCTCCCGTAGGGCAGCTCCACCGCCGTCACCCGAAGATAGCGGAGCTTCGTCCCCTCCGGCAGCACCCGGTACGGGTGGGAGCGGTCCTCCTCCGAGGCGGACTCGTCTATGAGCATTTCCCATGTTTCCCCGTCCATAGAGCCTTCCAGCGTGTAGCGGGTGCGCAGCGTCTTCCCGTCGTCGATGTAACGGCCGTATTTTTCCAGGTCCGGATGCCCGGTGATCGGGGGGATGCCCTCCTCGGCGAAGTTCAGCTGGACGGAGTGGACCGCATAGACCTTGCCCAGATCCAGCCGGTACCACTCGCCCGCGCCGCCTTCGGCGCACCACCAGCTGCGGATATCCTCGTTGAGCGCCAGCGCGGTCCCATGCCCGTCCAGCGAGCTGGAGGCTTCGGCCCGCTTTTTGTAGGAGAGCAGCATGTAGCGGGGCTGAAGCTCCCGGGCGTCGAATTTCCCCTCCGGCAAAACGATGGGGTAGTCGGCAAAATTCTGGTTGCAGAACAGAACTCCGTCTTCGTCCACACCTGCTGGGAACAGCCCCAGCCGGCGCTCAAAGGGCGCGTGGACGTTGACGCACATGGTGGCGGCGTGCCAGAGATTGCCGTGCGCGTCGGCAACGGTGCTGCCGTGGCCCGCCCCGGTGATGAATCCGGCGGGCTTGAAGCTGAAGGGGGTATTGGGCTGGAAGACGTAGGGGCCGAGGGGGTGGTCCGCCGCATAGCAGCCGTCGCCGTAGCAGGAGAGCTCCGTCCCCGGCGCGGCGTACTGCAGGTAGTACCGCCCCTCCCATTTGGTCAGGAAGGCGCCCTCGATGTAGGGGGCCTTCCACCGGGTTTCGGCGTAGGATTCCGGCGTATCGGGGAAGGCCTTGTAGCGGCTGTCAAAATCCTCCCACACGTTGTTGCGCTCCCATCCGTGGGCGGCGATGTCCTGATGGATCAGCGCGCGCTTCTCCCCCACCGGCATCATCGTCTCCGGGTCCAGCTCGACCCCGTAAATGGGGGTCTGGTCGCTGCATCCCCAGAACAGGTACGCTTTTCCGTCGTCATCGAAGAAAATATCCGGGTCCCAGAAGGAGAGGGGCTCCGATACCAGCTCATATTCGCCGGAAAAGGGGTCCTTTGTCCGCCAGATCCGAGACGGGTCCCCGCCGGAGGCGCACAGGTAGAGGAATTCCCCTTTCTGCCGCACATCCGGCGCGTATCCGTAGGGGTCCGGCACGCTGTTTTCCTGCCATTCCCAGCGGACCATATCCTCCGAGTGGTAAAACCCCTTGCTCATACTGGCAAACAGGTAATATTTCCCGCGGAAATAAACAAGGGTCGGGTCGGCGGCTTCCCGGTGGGCGGAGCCCCGGTAATGCTGGAATTTGTAGGGGATATCCAGCGGGTTGCAGTATTCTTTCATGCAAAACATCGTTCCTTTCTGAAATGGAGATCAGCGCTTCGGCCGGAAGGCGCCGCACGGCTTTTCTTTCCTATAGGATAGCACATTTCCCGCAAAAACGCCAGAAAATTTTGCATTTTAGCGGAAATTTCGGCGGAATTTCTCCGGTTTCCCTTGCAAGGAGCGGGGCGGTCCGCTATAATAAAGGTAGCGTCACGGCGGCAGGGCTGCCCGCACGATCAAAACAGGAGATGATGAACATGAATCTGTCCAAACCCATCTGCATCGCGGAAAACCGGAAAGCAAACGTCCTCATCGTCGCGAAGGAGTTCCCGCGCGCCGCCGCGATCCTCGCCGGCTACCTCCACCGGATCACCGACGCGGTTTTTACGGTGCAGGAAACCACCTCCGTGAACCCCAGCATCCTCTTAAAAAGGGCGGACCACGGCGAGAGCGGCTTTCGCTACCGCATCTACGACAAGGATATCGAGATCGAAGCCGGCAGCGAGCAGGCGATGGTCTACGCCGTCTACGATTGGCTGGAGCGGGTCGCCGGCTGCCGGTACTACTCCCGCTTATACGAGTACGTCCCTTTTGACGCCAACCTGACCGTCTGCTTTGCGGAGTATCAGTTCTCCCCCATCCTGGAATACCGGGAGATCCACTACTGGGACTTCTTCGACCCGGCCTTTGCCGAAAAGCACAAGATGATCCCCAACTGCAAGCGGGACGAGAGCTGGGGCTTCTGGTGCCATTCCTTCGAGACCCTCTGCCCGCCGGAGGAATATTTTGACGAGCATCCGGAGTACTTTTCCCTCTACGAGGGCAGGCGGGTGGGGAAAAACGCCCAGCTCTGCCTTTCCAACCCCGACGTCTTCGAGATTGTCCTCCAAAACCTCAAAAAGCACATGGCCGAAAAGCCGGGCGCCAAATACTGGTCGGTCTCCCAGAACGACAACGACGCCTACTGCCAGTGCGACAGGTGCCGGGAACTGAATGAGCGGGACGGCTCCCCGATGGGGTCGGTCCTAAACTTCGTCAACCGCATCGCCGAGCACTTTCCCGACAAGGTGATCTCCACCCTCGCTTACTGGTACACCCGCAAAGCCCCGGCCGTCACCCGGCCCGCGGACAACGTCCACATCATGCTCTGCAACATCGAGGCAAACCGCGGCCTCCCCATTGAGACGGACCCGCGCTCGGCCGGCTCCCGGCAGGAGCTCCTCGACTGGAAGGAAATCTGCAAAAACGTCTTTTTGTGGGACTACTGCATCCAGTTCCGCAACCTGGTCAGCCCCTTCCCCAACCTGCGGGTGCTGGGGCCGAACATCCGCTTTTTTGTGGAGAACAACGTCCGCTCCCTGTTCAGCCAGAGCAACCGGGAGATCGGCGGGGAATTCCACGAGCTGCGCGGCTACCTGCTGGCCAAGCTGATGTGGGACCCCTACATCGACGAGCGGGAGGTCATGCTGGACTTCCTAAACGGCTATTACAAGCAGGCTGCGCCCTACATCCTGGAGTACATCGACCTCATCCACGACGAGATGGAGAAGGCCGGCGGGGAGCTGAGCATCTTCGGCGGCCCGCTCGACGGGAAGGACAGCTACTTCCGGGAGGAGCTTTTCCGGCAGTACGAGAGCCTTTTTGAACAGGCGCTCGCCGCGGTCGAGGGGGACCGGGAGACCTGGTTCCGGGTGCGGACCGCCGCCCTGCCCGTCTACTACGCGGGCATCGTCCTCGCCTACGGCGACCGGGAGGAGCGGCTCGCGCGGATCGGGAAATTTGCCGACCAGGCGCGGAAGACCGGCTTAGTCAAGGTGGAGGAATGGAAGATCACCGTCGACAAGTTCGTCACCGACGCCATCGCGGCGCTGGAATAAGAAAAAACGATACCGGGCAGCCAATCGGCCGCCCGGTTTTTCGGTGCTGAACCATGTGTTCAGCAATTTTCGGCGATCTGGTAAAGGAGCCGCTCGGTGTCCGGCCAGCCGAGGCACGGGTCGGTGATCGACTTGCCGTAGACCCGCTCCGCCTCAATCTTCTGGCTGCCCTCCTCGAGGTAGCTCTCGATCATGACCCCCTTGACGAGCTTTTTGAGCCCGGCGTTGTGGCGGCGGCTGTGCAGCACCTCGCTGACGATCCGCATCTGCTCCTTGTACTGCTTGTTGGAGTTGGAGTGGTTTGCGTCGACGATGACGGCGGGGTTTTTTAAGCTGCGCTGCCCGTACATTTCGAGCAGGCGGACCATGTCCTCATAATGGTAGTTGGGAATGCTCACGCCGTACTTGTCGACGCCGCCGCGCAGGATGGCGTGGGCGAGGTCGTTTCCGTCGGAGGTGACGTCGCAGCCCCGGTAGATGAAGGTGTGGGAATGCTGCGCCGCGACAATGGAGTTGAGCATCACCGAAAAATCGCCGCTGGTGGGGTTTTTCATCCCGACCGGGATGTCCATCCCGCTGGCGGTCAGCCGGTGCTGCTGATTTTCCACCGACCGCGCGCCGACGGCCTCGTAGGAGAGCAGGTCGTCGAGGTAGCTGCGGTTTTCGGGGTAGAGCATCTCGTCGGCCGCGGTCAGCCCGCTCTCGGCGATAGCCCGGATGTGCATTTTGCGGATGGCGATGATGCCGCTGAAGGGGTCGGGGGCCTTGTCCGGCTCCGGCTGGTGGAGCATCCCCTTGTAGCCCTCGCCGGTGGTGCGGGGCTTGTTGGTGTAGATGCGCGGGATGAGCAGCAGCCTGTCCTTCACCTTTTCGTTGACGGCGGCGAGGCGGGTGACGTACTCGCAGACGGCGTCCTCGTTGTCGGCGGAGCAGGGGCCGACAACCACGAGGAACTTGTCGAGCTCCCCGGTAAAGACGGCGCGGATCTCGCGGTCGCGCTCCGCCTTCAGCTTAGCAAGCGGCGCGGGTAAGGCATACTCTTCCTTGAGCTGGGCGGGGAGCGGCAGCTCTCTGTTGATTTTCATGGCCATACAGGGGTCCTCCTTACTGGATTAAAAGGGCGGCGTCCGGCTTTCGGAGGGGCCGGGAACGCCTATCTGCACTCTATTATAGCACAAGCTTTCGCGCTTTGCAACATAAAAGTGCGAAAGCGTGCAAATTTTATTTGCATCCCCCTCCGGTTGATGCTATAATGGGAAGCGAAAGGCGAAAAACGCCGTTTCTCGAAAAAAGGAGGCGACCCCGCTTGAACGGGCTGATTTTTGACATCCAGCGGTTCTCGGTCCACGATGGGCCGGGCGTCCGCACGACGGTTTTCTGCAAGGGCTGCCCCCTGCAGTGCGGCTGGTGCCACAATCCCGAGGGGCTTGCCCCCCGCGCCCAGCTGCAATTTTTAGAAGAAAACTGCATCCACTGCGGCAGCTGCGCGGACGCCTGCCCAAACGCCGTCCACAGCTTCGCGGGCGGCCGGCATACTGTGGATTTCCCCCGCTGCACAGCCTGCGGCAAATGCGCGGGAGCCTGCCCGTCGGGTGCGGTCCGGCTCGCGGGGCGGGAAATTTCCCCGCGGGAGGTGCTGGAAGCCGTCCGGCGGGACCTTCCCTTCTACGGGGAGGAGGGGGGCGTCACCTTTTCCGGCGGGGAATGCACGATGCAGCCGGAATTTCTGCTGGAAGCGCTCGCCCTCTGCCGCGAAGCAGGCATCCGCACCGCGGTGGACACCTGCGGGATGGCTCCCGCCGGGATCTTCCGCGCCCTCCTGCCGCTCACCGGGGTCTTTCTCTACGACATCAAGGCGGTGACGCCGGAGACCCACCGGGCGGGGACCGGGGCGGACAACGCCCGCATCCTCCAAAACTACCGCATGCTGGCAAAGGCGGGCTGCCGGATCTGGGTGCGGGTGCCGGTCGTCGGCGGCTTCAACGCTTCCGAGGGGGAGATGGAGGCGATCGCCCGCTTTTTACAGGAAAATCCCGGCGCGGAGCAGATCGAGCTGATGCCCTACCACCGGCTCGGGAGCGGAAAATACGCACAGATCGGGCTGGAATGCCCGGAGGACCCCGGCCGGATGGTCAGCCGGGCGCAGATGGAGCGGTACGCCCGCATTTTTAAGGAATTCGGCCTGCCGGTGCAGGCCGCGGAAAGGAAGAACGAGTCATGACAAGAACCGAATTTTTGCGGAAAAACGCGCGGGCCGGCGCTCACAAAGCGGCGCGCGCCGCCATGCCGGAGTGCTGGTCCGCCGTGAATCTTCCCGGCGGCATCGCGGAGCGCAAGGCGCAGGCGATGGCCATGCTCTTTGACAATATGCCTCTCTACATCGGGGAGCAGGAGCTCGTCGTCGGCAGCCGCACCCTCTACGGCCACCGCAGCGAGTTCCTCGACCGCTCAGATATGGAGATCATTGCCATGCCCCACTATCTCACCGACGCGGACCGGGCAGAGTTCGGCGGCGCGGACGGCGAGTTCTCCACCAAGGCCCACTACGCCCCGGATTTCGGGCGGATCCTGCGGCTGGGGATCGACGGCATCCTGGATACTGCCCGGGATTCGATGGAGCGGCAGGATTCCCCCCTCAAAAAAGGATGGCTCCACGCCGTCGTCATCGCCTACGAGGCGGTTTCCCGCTGGATTCTGCGCTACGCGGACTATGCGGGCGAGCTTGCTGAAACTACGGACGGGGCGCGGAGAGGCGAGCTTCTCCGCATCGCGGAGACCTGCCGCCATATTGCCCACCGGCCGCCCCGGGATTTTTACGAGGCGGTGCAGCTTTTCTGGTTTGCGAGCCTCGCCGCCATTGTGGAGAATTTCCGCTGGGTCAATTACGGCCGGGTGGACCAGTTCCTCTTCCCCTATTATGACACCGTCCCGCCCGAGGAGGCGCAGCAGCTTGTCGACTGCCTGCTCCTCAAGATGTACGACGGCTCGGACATCAAGTCGGAGTACTTCGGCGGGCAGGAGGGGCAGCTCAACATCACCCTCGGCGGCGTGACCCCGGACGGGAAGGACGCGGTAAACCCCTTGACCTACGCCTTCCTGGACGCAGCCGGGCGGACGCGGCTGCCGGAGCCGGAGATTTCCTGCCGGATCCACAGCCTAAACCCGCCGGAATTCCTCACCCGCTGCGCGGCGCTGTCGGTCTCGGGGGTCAATTGCCTCGCCTACTATAACGACGACCAGTTCATCGCCAGCATGACCGCCGCCGGCATCCCGGAGGAGGCGGCGCGGGACTACGGCTTCGACCTCTGCCAGGACATTACCATCCCCGGCAAGGCGGATTTTTACACAAGCGGCAGCGTCGACCTGGGGCGCTGCCTCCTGACCGCCATGCGGAAAACGCCGGACGGCGGCGCCTTCCCGGAATTCCTCGCGGGATACAAGGCCGCCATTGCCGAAAGCATCCGCGACGGGATAAGCCAGTACAACCTCCGGGAGCGCGCCGTCCGCGAATACGTGGCGGGCAACCCGGATTTCCTGCGGGAGCAGGCGAAATCCGGCGCGCTTCCCTGGCAGGCGGCCGCCCCCCTCATGTCCCCGCTGCCCATCACCTCCGCCCTCTTTGACGGCTGCCTGGAGAGCGGGACCGACCTGTGCTGGTTCGGCTGCCCCATCCCCGACCGGGGGTACATGGTCTCCGACCTGGTGGTGGGGATCAACGGGCTGGCGGCGCTGCGCAAACGGGTCTTTGAGGAGCAGCGCTTCCCCCTCTCGGAGGTGCTGGCCGCCTGCGACCGGAATTTCGAGGGGCAGGAGCCGCTGCGGCAGCTGCTCTGGACCGCCCCCAAATGGGGCAACGACGACGATTTCGTCGACCTCCCTGCGAAGGAGGTCATTGAGTTTGCCTGCGGCGAGATTTTAAAATACCGCACCCCCGCCGGCGCGCGGCATCTGGCCGGCATCCACCAGCCCCACCCGGTCGGCGACGGCTGGGGCCTCCCGGCCACCCCGGAAGGGCGAAAGGCCGGCGAGCCGATCCCCGTCACCCTCTCCCCGGAAAACGGGACGATGGTAAACGGTGCGACCGCGGCCTTCCGTTCGGCGGCCAAGATCGACCCCATGTGCTACCAGTGGAACAACTGCCTCATGCTGCAGTATTTCGCCTCGGTCTTCCAGGCGAACAGCGGCGCGGAGCTCTTTGCCCAGCTCGTGAAAAATTATTTTTCCATCGGCGGCGGACAGCACCAGCCCAACGTCGTCAATGTGGAGGACTTAAAAGCCGCCCAGCTGCACCCCGCCGATTACCAGGACCTGATCGTCCGGATGTGGGGGGTCAGCGCCCATTTTGTCAGCCTGCCCCGCGAGGTGCAGGACGAATTCATCGCGCGGTTTGACAACCTGTGACCGCAAAAACCAGGATACGGATGGAGGATCCGATATGGCATATATCAGAGAACGGAAGGAGCTGCTCACCGGCTGCCAGGAAGGCCGGGAGTGGTCCCCGGAAATTGACCTGCAATACGATTTTGTGATGGTGTACGGCATCGACGAGGGGATGCCCGACCGGGTGCGGGCTTACCGGGAAAAGGGGTACGCCGTCCACGTCATGACCGGCAGCGCCTGGGGGCGGTACCGCGATTTTCTCGACGGGGAATGGGACGGCCGCAGCCACTGGGACGAGAGCCAGACAAACCGCGCGGGCGAGCCCATCCTGCACGGGGTGGACGTCCCCTACCTCTCGCCGAGCGTCGCCTTCGCGGGCTACCTCTCCAAGCGGCTGGAGGCGGCGGTGGACGCGGGCGCGGAGGCGATCCACTTAGAGGAGCCGGAATTCTGGGACGAGGCCGGCTATTCCGAGGGCTTCAAACGGGAGTACCGCCTTTTTTACGGGGAAGAATGGGTCCCGCCCCACAGCTCCCCGGCGGCGCGCTGGCGGGCTTCCCGCCTGAAAGTCTGGCTCTATAAGCGCCTGATCAGCCGGGTGAGCGAGGCGGTCAAGGAATACGCCATGACCCGCTATAACAAACGCGTCCCCTTCTACGTCGCGACCCACAGCCTGGTCAACTACACCCAGTGGAAGATTTTAAGCCCCGAGGGCGAACTGCTGGACATCCCGACAGTGGACGGCTGCATCGCGCAGGTCTGGACGGGCACCAGCCGGTGCGGCAACGTCTACGCAGGGAAATACGCCGAGCGGACCTTTGAGACCGCCTTCCTCGAATACGGCGTCATGCAGGAGCTGGTCCGCGGGACAGGCAGGCGGATGTGGTTCCTGCACGACCCGATCGAGGACTTCCCGGAGCGCACCTGGGAGGATTTCCGCGGAAATTATATCAAAACCCTCGCCGCCTCGCTGCTGCACCCCGACGTCCACACCTACGAGGTCTGCCCCTGGCCCACCCGCATCTTCACCGGCGTATATCCGAAGAGGGTGGAGCTGAAGGGCGGCATCGCCCCCGGCGCGGAGATGGAGGGCGCAAAGCCCATCCCCCAAAGCTACGCGCAGCTCATCTGCGCAATGGCCCAGCTGCTGGGCGATATGGACCAGGCGGACGCGTCCTTTGAGGGGAACCCCCCGGAGACGGGGATTTTCCTGTCCGACAGCTGCCTGTACGAGCGCTCCTTCCCGGACAGCGTCCCCTCCTCCCCCGGCGGGGTGGAAGGGCTGAACGGGCGGCTCTTTGCCATGCTGGACAGGCAGAGGGAGGGCGCCGACACGACCGCGGAAAGCCGCGCGCTGATGGGGGAGATCGCGCGGGATGAGGCGCTCTATCACGACTACATCGCCTCGGGCGCATACCCCCACTTTTTCGGCCTCGCCCTGCCGCTCCTCAAGCGCGGGCTGCCCATCCGCCCGGTGCAGCTCGAAAATGCAGCCCGGTACCCGGGCTATCTGGACGGGTACCGGCTCCTTGTTTTGAGCTACGAGTTCTTAAAGCCCGCCTCCCCTGCCCTCCACTTTGCCCTGGCGGAATGGGTGCGAAACGGCGGCGCGCTGCTCTATGTGGGGGACGGCGCAGACCCGTATCACGCAGTACCCGGCTGGTGGAACAGCGGGGCGCTCCGCTTTGCCAGCCCGGCGGAGCACCTCTTCCGCTGCCTGGGGCTTCCCCCCGCGCCGGGAGAGGGGATCTACCCCTTCGGGAAGGGGTTTGCGGCGGTACTGCCGGTCTCCCCTGCCCGGCTGACCTTCTGCGCGGAGGAGACGGGGCGGTACTGGGCGCAGGCGGCCTCCCTCGCGGAGCGGCTCGGCTGCCCCATCCGGGAGCGGAACTACCTGCTGATGCGCCGCGGCCCCTACCGCATCGCCGGCGTCATGACCGAGAGCGTGTCGGACGCGCCGCTTACCCTCACGGGGCTTTACTGCGACCTTCTGGCCGGGGATTTCCCCATCGTGGAGAAGGCGGTGCTCCATCCGGGAGAGCAGGCGCTGCTCTTTGACCTCGCGGAGCCCCTGGAATCCCCGCGGATTGTCGCCTCCTCGGCCCGCGTCTTCTCCCTTGACTGCGACGGGGAGGGCTTCTCTCTGACCGCAAAGGCGGCCGGCGGGATCACGGCGCAGCTCCGCCTGCGGCTGCCCCGCCCGGTACGCGCCGTCACGGCCCTCCGCGAGACGGGCGAGGCTGTAGAAGTCCGCTTCTGCTGGGATGAGAAAAGCCGGACCGTCCTTCTCTCCTATGAGAGCCAAAACCTGCGCACCACCCTGAAGGGGACCTTCTGCTGACGGCCCCTTTTCCGGAAACGCTCCACAAAATGCCGAAAGGGTATGCTCCGACGCGGGGCATACCCTTTTTCTGTCTGTCCATTTTTCCTGAATGAGAGGGCAGGCAGTTTACTCCATCCGCAGCCGTTCCACGATGCTGTGTTTTTTCAGATTGCGGAAGCAGAGGTACGGGATCAGGATTGCGAAAGCCAGCAGAATGGGGGTGCAGACGGCCAGCGGCAGCAGGGTGAAGCGGAAGGTGGTAAATCCGCCCTCCACCATCGCCCGGACCACAACGCCCACGGCAAGGCTGCTGATGAGATACGATGCTGCCAGCGTCAAAACCGCGTAAAACAATCCCTCGTTCACCAGCATCCGGTTGAGCTGTTTTTTGGTCATGCCCACGCTCTGGATCACCGCGAACTCCCGCTTACGGGACACGATGGCGGTCACCATCGAGTTGATGAAGTTCAGCACGCCCACCAGCGCGATGACCACGCTGACGGCGTTGCCCATGACTGCGGAGGAACGGGTTTGGGCCTCGTACTGCTCCGCCATCGTCTGGCGGGAAGCCACCGGCAGGCCGGGGTCAGTCGTCGCCATATAGTCGTCCAGGAACGCCTGTACCGTGTCGATGTGGGCGTCATCCACATGGAGGAACAGCTTGCGCAGCGTGTGGTCCGGCCACTGCTCGCGGAACACCTCGCTGGGGATGATGAAGCTCAGATGAAACTTGTCGCCCGCGCCCTGCTGCACCGTCAGCTGGGTCACCGGATTCAGCGGATAAACCACCGCCATCACCGTATAGGTGCGGCCGTTCAGTTCCACGGTGCTGCTCGCAGAGGGTGTCGGCAGCACCGGGTACTCTGTACCCAGTTCCAGGCTGGGACCCACCGCCAGCACATAGTTCCCGCTGGCAAATTCGGCGGCGTCAAAGCTGCCCTCCAGCAGATACTGCTCCTGGGTAATGGCATCCAGCGGGATGCCGTCCAGGCCGTACAGGATGGCAGAGCCGTCGCCAGTCTCCAGGACATCCCGAAGCTGCCGGGCGCCGGCGGCGTCGTAGGTTTCCCAATCGGCCAGTTTGTCCTCGGTGTAGAAGGCCGCCACATTTTGCAGGGTGCCCTCGTCCATCTGCCAGTCGATTTGGGCCGAGAACAGGTGGCCGGACGCCTCCACGCCTTCCTGGCCTTCTGCCTGAGCCACCAGAGAATCCGTCAGGGTGGCGCCGTGGGGATCATAGTTGTTGATATAGTCCTCACTGGTGGCGTCGGACAGCTCAAAGTCGGCCAGAATCAGGTCGGCCAGGTATTTGTCCATGTCAAAGGCAGCGTTTTTGGCGTAAAAGCTGCTGAGCAGCACCAGTCCCAGGGTCAGGGAGCAGATCACCGTGATGGTACGCTTCTTGTTGCGCCACAGGTTGGCCCAGGCCATCGAGGCCAGGGAAGCGTTTCCACGGCGGCGCTTGGTTTTCTTCTTGCCAGAGCTGTCGGCGTCGCTCATGCGCAGGGCCTCAATGGGCGATACTTTTCCGGC
>DVKD01000035.1 GCA_018716285.1 Candidatus Merdivicinus faecavium | reverse complement strand
GTTGAACTCGTAAAAGCGGTTTGGGTGCATGAGAACGGGGAAATAACGGTTGACTTCAATTTTGCCGACGAGTACCAGCGAATTATTGATTACATCGAGAATAACCACAACGTTATCCGAGTGATTGAGAATAAGGCAATCTAACGGCTTGCCTATTCAACACAAAGGAAAATCTAATGTTGTGCATAAATAAACGGCTCTACTGGTCCGACCGGTGCAACCGGCCCGAGCGGTCCGACTGGCGCAACTGGCGCAACCGGTCCCACTGGTCCTACTGGACGCACCGGGGCGACTGGTGCGACCGGCCCGACCGGCGCAACCGGCCCCACTGGTCCTACTGGACGCACCGGCGCGACTGGTCCGACCGGTCCGACCGGCGCAACCGGTCCCACTGGTCCTACTGGACGCACCGGCCCGACAGGCCCGACCGGTCCGGAGGGAACCATTACTCCCGCAGCAGCAGTGGAGAATGCCAACCTTGAAGGCACCGCCGCCAATATCGCCAACACATTAAATCAGCTGCTCGCTTCACTCCGGGCAGCGGGGATCATTGAGAGCTGACCGCAGCGAAATCGCAGGCAGGGCCGCCGTCCAGATGGAGGGCGGCCCTGCTGTCTGGGAGGGATACCATGATTACCATCAGCCTTTGCATGATCGTCCGGGATGAGGAGGAGGTCCTTGCCCGCTGCCTCGAAAGCGTTCAGGGGATTGCCGACGAGATCATCGTCGTTGACACCGGATCGAAGGACCGGACGCCCGAGATCGCCCGGCAGTTTACCGAACAGGTCTTTTCTTTTCCGTGGGTCGATGATTTTGCCGCCGCGCGGAATTTTTCCTTCTCCAAAGCGCGGATGGACTACATCCTCTGGCTCGACGCCGACGACGTGCTGGAAGAAGGGGACCGGGCGAAATTTTTCCGTCTCAAGGAGGAGCTCGACCCCTCCGCCGACGTGGTGATGCTGCCCTATCACGTCGCCTTCGACGAGGCGGGGCGGCCTGCCTTTACTTATGAGCGGGAGCGCCTGCTCAAGCGGGAGCGCGGATTCCGCTGGCAGGGGGCGGTGCACGAGGTCATCGTGCCGGCAGGGAAGGTTGTCCGGGCGTCGGCCGCGGTTTCCCACCGCAAGATGAAGGCCGGCGACCCCGACCGCAACCTGCGCATTTTCGAACAGCTGCTGGCGCGGGGGGAGAAGCTCGATCCCCGCCAGCAGTACTACTACGCCCGGGAGCTGGCCGCACACGGCCGGGACCGGGAGGCTGCGGGGTGGTTTACCGGCTTCCTCGACCGGGAAGACGGCTGGATCGAGAACAAAATCGGGGCCTGCCTTGACCTTGCCGGATGTTACCGGCGGCTGGGCGAACCGTCGCGCGCCCTCGCGGCGCTGACCCGGAGCTTTGCGTTCGGGCTGCCGCGTCCGGAAATCTGCTGCGCGTTGGGCGAGGATTTTCTGGAGGCCGGGCGGATTCCCGAGGCGGTCTGCTGGTACCAGGCGGCCCGCCATTGCCCGCCGCCCTCCGCCGAAGGCTTCTGCCAGCCGGATTACTGGGACTTTATCCCCTGCGTCCAGCTCTGCGTCTGCTACGACCGGATGGGCGACCGGGAACGGGCGCTGCGTTACCATGAGAAAGCCAAGCGGCTCAAGCCGGAAAACCCGAGCGTTCTGTACAATGAACGGTATTTTAGTGGACAATAGCGGCGCTTTTGCGGCAGGCGGAATCCCGTCTGCCGCAAACAATTTTCACATAATTCCATGCCGGATACACACAAAGTTTTCATGCCCTACAGGCAGATTTTACCTTGCGGATTTGAGGCGGGGAGGCTATAATAGGTATTGGCTGTCCCGATGTCGGGAAATCATGGGAAAAGAGGAAAAACTTATGGCAAGAGGAAACAATCTCGGGGAGGACAAGATCTCCCGTTTGGTGCTGCGGCTGGCGATTCCGAGCATGCTGGCCCAGTTTGTCAACGTGCTCTACAGCATCGTCGACCGCATTTTTATCGGCAATATCCCGGAGATCGGGGGGCCTGCGCTGGCCGGCGCGGGGGTCTGCGGGCCGATCGTCACCCTGATCTCCTCCTTTGCCTTTTTAGTCGGGATGGGCGGCGCGCCGCTGATGGCCATCCGGATGGGGGAGGGCAATCAGAAGGGGGCGGAAAAGATCCTCGCCAACTGCTTTGTCATGCTCTGCGGGCTGGCGGTGACGCTGACGACCCTCTTTCTGATCTTCAAGCGGCCGCTGCTCATGACCTTCGGCGCGAGCGAGACGACCTATCCCTACGCCAACACCTACATGACCATCTACACGGCCGGGACGGTGTTTGCCATCCTGGCGACGGGCTTAAACCAGTTTATCACCTGCCAGGGATATTCGACCCTGAGCATGATGACGGTGGTCACGGGTGCTGTGGTCAACATCATCCTCGACCCGGTATTTATCTTTGTTTTTGACATGGGAGTCGCGGGGGCGGCCATCGCGACGGTGATCGCCCAGGCGTCGTCCTGCGCTTTTGTCCTTGCCGTCCTGTTTTCCAAGCAGATCCGGGTGCGGATCCGCTTTTCGGGCTACGAGTGGCGGACAATGCGGCGGGTGCTGGCCTTCGGGCTGTCGCCCTTCCTCATCAACGCGACCGACTCGGTGGTGCTCATCGGCCTAAACGGCGTCCTGCAGAAGTACGGCGGCCCCGCCCAGGGGGACATGCTGGTCACCTGCGCGACCATTGTTTTGAGCTACATGCAGCTCATCACCATGCCGATGGCGGGGATCACCGGCGGCACCCAGCCGATTTTAAGCTTCAACTACGGGGCGAAAAAAATCGACCGCATCCGGCAGGGGGAGAAGTGCATCCTGCTGATGGCGGTCGGCTTTGGGGTGCTGATGTTTACGCTGTCCCAGCTTATACCGGGGCAGTTTGCGCGGATTTTCACCCAGGACGCGCAGTACCTCGACCTTTCGGTCTGGGGGATCCGGGTGTTTACGGCCTGCGTCATCCCGATGGCCTTCCAGTACACGCTGGTGGACGGGCTGACCGCCCTGGGCGTACCCAAGGCGGCGGTCTCCCTCTCCCTCTTCCGCAAGGGGCTGCTGTTTGCGTTCACGCTGCTCCTTCCTGTCTTCCTGGGGGCGCAGAGCGCCTTCTTTGCAGAACCGATCGCCGACCTGATCGGGGGGATTACCTCCACTACCGTCTTCCTGCTCATCTTCAACCGGCTGATGCGCAGGCGGGCGGCCATGCCGGACGGGGTGGCGCTTTACAGCTGATTTCGCTTTACAGCTGGATCCGCTGGATCTGGTGGCCGTGGCTGTTCAAGATGGTCTGCTCAATGGCGTGCGCGGCGTGCGGCTGGGCTAAAACGTCCATCACGCAGTCCCGGCGGGCGGCGGGGCCGTCCGTGTCGCCGCTGCGGGAATGGTCGTCGAGGGTGAAGTCCATCGCCATGATGCCGGCGTAGGGGCCGCCGACGACATTGTTTTCGACGTTGTCCACCGTCGTCGCGCCGTTATAAAGGGCGTAGGGGATGGGGGTGACGGGCGGGTCGCCGATGGGGGCGTCCTCCTCGGTCAGCGGGCCGCGCTTGCGGATGCGGATGGCGTTGATGCCCTCGCACTCGTGCTTGAGGGTGCGGGCGCAGTTTTCTGCTTCATCGAATGTATCAAAGCGGGCTGAAATTCTCATGGAAATCCTCCTTTGCGGGCGTTTTCGTGGATTTTTTGTCCCGCTTCTAGTTTTCCCCGCGCAGACAGGAATATTCCGGCGTTTGCGCTTTTCAAAACCGGGGAAATGTGGTATACTATTATAAAAGGGGATCACGCTCGAAGGAGAAAATGAGATGAAACGAAGACGGAAAACCATGCTCGTTCTGTTGTCTGCTGTGGTTTTGGCGGCCAGCTTTCCCTTAGGGGTCGCGGTGGGGGAATACTATTCCCTGGACAACCGGGTCCGGCGGGCGGCCTATCATTATGTCGAAGATTATTATTCCTTTGACAATCCTGCCGACCGGGAGGATTTGGTTCCCTGGACCGAAGGCATCGTTTCGGAGGTGGATCAGCCCTTCCGCCCCGGCATGACCATGACCCTGTCGGGAAAATACGGCCGGGTGACTTTAACAGAGTTTCCGCCGATGTACCAGGTTCTTTTTGACGACCCTCCGCACAGCGGGACGCTGGGACCGGTCTGCGTCTGGGTGTTAAAAGAAGACCTGAGCTTTATCGGATTTGTGCCCAGAGAATGAGGGGAAAGCAGCATGAGAAAGACCAAACATCTGTACGCGGCTGCGCTGGCAATCGTTTTCTGTGCCGCAGCCCTGTTTATCGGTGGATTTTTCTATGGACAATATAACTACCCGGAAGCCAAAGCCCGCCGGGCCGCTTATGGGTATCTGGAAGAAGCGGGGCTTTTGCCGGAGAATACGGAAATTCGGCCGGAAAGCGGCGTGGTTTCTCAGTGGGCGCCTGACCCGTCGTCGCACCCCGGGTTTACCCTGTATGAAAGCTCCGGGGTTCCCTGGCCGGAGGGCGTGCCGGTGCGGACGGTTTCCTTTGATTTGGAGGATGTGTATGCGCAGGTTTATCTGCACCCGGAATCATTGGAACTGCTGCATATAGAGCATTAGGGGATTTGGGCCGGAAACCCGGCAAGTCATTCTGGAATATTCCAGATGGTTTGTAGGGGCGGCCATTGGCCGCCGTCCGTGTTCCAAAAAGGCTTGAATCAATTTGGAGAAGATGATGCCCTCCCCAGCAATGATAGCAAATGGAAGCCTATTTACATAGGCGCGCCAACTGAAGTCCGGCGCGGGGTGTGCGCTCGCATCGAATGGCCAGCGGCGGCTTGCCGCAGAAAGGGGGTAGATTTCATGCAGATCGCGGTCGGCGATATTCTGGTGATGAAAAAGAACCATCCGTGCGGGGAAAACCGCTTTCTCGTCCTGCGCATCGGGATGGACTTCAAGCTGCGCTGCCTGGGCTGCGGCCGGGAGATCATGGTCCCCCGCTCCAAGGCGGAAAAAAGCGTCCGGCGCATTGAGCAGAACGGGGAGGATTAGCGCCGCTGCCCCATCCGCCCGAAACCCTTTGACCCTATGGAAAGGAACCGAATATGCTGGATAAAGTTCTGCTCATTGAACAACACTATGACGAGATCAACGAAAAACTGATGGATCCGAACGTCGTCAGCGACCAGGCGGCCTACCGCGACCTGATGCGGGAGTACAAGAGCCTGACCCCGGTCGTCGAGAAGTATCGGGAATATAAAAAAGCGGCCGCCGATTTTGAGGAAGCAAAGGAAATGCTCGAAGCCGGCGGCCTCGATAGGGATTTCAAGGAGATGCTCGAGGAGGAATTCGCCGCCGGGAAGGAAAAAACCGAGCGGCTCGCCGATGAGCTCAAGGTCCTCCTTCTTCCCCGCGATCCCAACGACGACAAAAACGTCATCATCGAGATCCGCGCCGGCGCGGGCGGCGAGGAGGCGGCCCTCTTTGCCAACTCCCTCTACCGGATGTACTCGATGTATGCCGAATCCCGCGGCTGGAAGCAGGAGGTCATGTACGCGAACCCCACCGAGCTGGGCGGCTATAAGGAGATCTCCTTCTCAATCAGCGGGGACGGGGCCTATTCCCGCCTCAAATATGAAAGCGGCGTCCACCGGGTGCAGCGCGTCCCCGAGACCGAGACCCAGGGCCGCATCCACACCTCGACCGTCACCGTCGCCGTCCTGCCCGAGGCGGAGGACGTCGAGTTCGAGATCAACCCCGCCGACCTCCAGATCGACACCTACCGCGCGAGCGGCGCGGGCGGCCAGCACGTCAACAAGACCGAATCGGCCATCCGCATCACCCACCTGCCCACCGGCGTCGTCGTCGAGTGCCAGGATGAGCGCAGCCAGATCAAAAACCGCGAGAAGGCGATGAAGGTCCTCCGCTCCCGCCTTTATGACGCCAAGGTGCAGGAACAGAACGCCGCCATCGCCGCCGAGCGGAAAAGCCAGGTCGGCACCGGCGACCGCTCCGAGCGGATCCGCACCTACAATTTCCCGCAGGGGCGGGTGACCGACCACCGGATCGGCCTGTCGGTCTACAACCTGGACGCATTTTTGAACGGCAGCCTGGACGAGATCATCGACGCCCTGATCACGGCCCGCCAGGCCGAGCTGCTGGCCGCGCAGGGGGAAAACTGAGTATCACCTTGTTCCGAGAGAAGGATAGATTGGATGGAAACAAAACTGCTGCCCGCCGATGACGCGGGCATTGCCCTCGCCTGCACCCTGCTGCGGCGGGGCGAGCTGGTCGGCATCCCGACCGAGACGGTCTACGGCCTGGCGGCCAACGCCCTCGACCCGGAGGCTGCCGCCCGCATCTATGCGGCCAAGGGGCGGCCGTCGGACAACCCGCTGATCGTCCACATTGCGGAGCTTTCCGCCCTCGATCAGCTGGCCGCGGAGCGCCCGCCGCTGGCGGACAAGCTCGCGGCTGCTTTCTGGCCGGGGCCGCTGACCATGATCTTCAAAAAGAGTGAAAACGTCCCCGACGCCACCACCGGGGGCTTAAACACCGTCGCGGTGCGGATGCCGGCCCATCCGGCGGCGCTGCGGCTCATCCGGGAGAGCGGCCTGCCCCTCGCCGCGCCCTCGGCAAACCTCTCCGGGCGGCCCAGCCCGACGCGGGCAGCCCACGTCCTGCACGACATGGACGGCCGCATCCCCCTCATCCTGGACGGCGGCGACTGCACGGTGGGGGTGGAGTCCACCGTCATTTCGGTCGGGGAGAACGGCGTGCGGCTGCTCCGCCCCGGCGGGATCACGGTGGAGGCGCTTTCCCGCCACTGCCGGGTCACGGTCGACGACGGGGTGCTCCATCAGCTCAAAGAGGGGCAGAAAGCCCTTTCCCCCGGCATGAAGTACAAGCACTACGCCCCCGCCGCCCGGGTGATCCTGCTCGACGGGGACGAAGCCGCTTTTGCCGCCTATGTCAACGCCCACGCCGGGGACGGGGTCTTCGCGATGGCCGGCCAAAAGGAGGCGGCGGCCCTCCGGGTGCCCGCCCTGCCCTTCGGGGACGAGGGGGAGGAGGCGGCGCAGGCGCAGCGGCTCTTCGACTGCCTGCGGGAATGCGACGAACAGGGCGCCAGGACTGTATACGTCCGGCTCCCGCGGCGGGAGGGCGTGGGCCTTGCGGTCCTCAACCGCCTGCTGCGGGCCGCGGCCTTCCAGGTCGTGCCGCTGAAGGAGGGGTCCGATGAAGCAGAACGCTGACAAGCCGCTGGTGGTCGGCCTCACCGGCCAGACCGGGGCGGGGAAGACCACCGTCTCGGAGGCCTTCCGCAAAAACGGCTACGCCGTCATCAACGCCGATCTGGTCGCGCGGGAGGTGACCGCCGACCCGCACATTGTCGCGCGGCTGGGGGAACTGTTCGGGCAGGATGTCGTCGCGCCGGACGCCACCCTCGACCGCAAGGCCCTCGCCGCCAAGGTATTTTCCGACCCGGACGAGCTTTTGAAGCTCAACACCATCCTCTACCCGATCATTACGAAAAGAATCAGGGAGCGGATCGACGAGCTGGCCGCCCAGGGGAAAAAGCGGGTCCTCCTCGACGCGCCGACCCTCTTTGAGAGCGGCACCAACCGCCTCTGCGACAAAACGGTCGCCGTCCTGGCCGACGAGGGCCTCCGCCGCGAACGCATCATGGCGCGGGACCGCCTCACCGAGGAGGAAGCTTCCCGCCGCATCTCGGCCCAGCCGAAGGACGGCTTTTACAAGGCGCGGGCGAGCTTCCTGCTGCGCAACGACGGCACCCCGGAGCAGCTCGCGGCGGCCGCCCAGCCGGTGATCGACCGCCTGGAACGGCGCGCCGGCTCCTCCGCGCGGTCGATGCTCGTCCTGACGGCCGCCTTCCTCGGATGCGTCCTCTTCATCTGGGGGGCATTCCTCGGGATTTTCCGGCTGCAATATCCGCGCAAATACGCGGAGACAGTGTCCTCTGCCGCCGCGGAGACCGGCGTCGCCCCCTCCCTGCTCTATGCCGTCATGAAGGAGGGGAGCGGCTTTGACCCCGATTACGCCGAAGACGGCCGGACCGGCGTCTTCCCCCTGACCGAGGAGCAGCTCGCCGCCCTGCCGGAGGAGCCGGAACCCGCAGCCCTCTCTGACCCGGAGACGAGCATCCGCTGCGGCGCGGCCTACCTCGCCCAGCTTTCCGAGGAGTTTGCCGACGACCGCGCGGTCCTCGCCGCCTGGTACGCGGGGGAGGAGCAGGCGCGGGAGTGGCTTGCCGACTCGGAATGGAGCGCGGACGGCCAGACTCTCACCGGCGTCCCCGACGAGGGGGCCCGGGAATTTATCACCGATGCCGAGGGCGCCCGGCTTTTGTACCAGAAGCTGTACAAGCTGGATTAGCCCTGCATAGATTATCAAGAAGGAGAACCATTATGAGCAATGCAAAGGAACTCAAAAAAGACCTGTTTCTGGAAAAGAAGCACGGCGGACTGCTGTTCAGCGAAGAAGAGCTGAAAAAGGCTTTCGACTTCTGCGAGGAGTATAAAAACTTCCTCAATTCGAGCAAAACCGAGCGGGAGGCGGTCGATTACGCGGTCGCCCGCGCCGAGAAGAACGGCTTTACCCCCTTTGACCCCGCCAAGACCTACAAGGCCGGCGACAAGGTCTACCTCAACAACCGCGGCAAGGCCCTCATCCTCTGCGTGGTCGGCAAAAAGCCGCTGACCGAGGGCGTCCACATCATGGCGGCCCACACCGATTCCCCCCGCCTCGACTTAAAGCAGGTCCCGCTCTATGAGGACAACGAGATCGCCTACTTCAAGACCCACTATTACGGCGGCATCAAGAAGTACCAGTGGGGCGCGACCCCCCTGTCCCTCCACGGCGTCGTCGTCAAGGCGGACGGCTCGACCGTGACCGTCCGGGTCGGCGAGGACGCGGGCGACCCCGTCTTCTGCGTCACCGACCTGCTGCCCCATCTGGCGGCCGATCAGATGAAGCGCCCCGCCGGCGAGATCCTCCGCGGCGAGGAGCTGAACCTCCTCATCGGCTCCCTGCCCTTCCGCGACGACGAGGCGAGCGAGCGGGTCAAGCTTGCCATCATGAAGCTCCTAAACGAGAAATACGGCATCACCGAGACGGACTTCCTCTCCGCCGAGCTGGAAGTCGTGCCGGCCTTCCCGGCGGTCGATATCGGCTTTGACCGCAGCATCGTCGGCGGCTACGGCCAGGACGACCGCGTCTGCGCCTACACCGAGATGGAGGCCGTCTTCGGCGCGGAGAACCCCGAAAACACCGTCATGTGCATCTTCGCGGACAAGGAAGAGATCGGCTCCTGCGGCAACACCGGCATGAAGTGCGCCTTCCTGCGCCACTTTATCGAGGACCTCGCCGCCCCCTACGGCATCGCGGGCCGGACGGTGCTGGGCAAGTCCAAGTGCCTCTCCGCCGACGTCAGCGCGGCCTTTGACCCCACCTTCGCCGACGTCTCCGAGAAAAAGAACAACGCCTTCTTAAACTACGGCGTCTCGATCTGCAAGTACACCGGCTCCCGCGGCAAGGGCGGCTCCTCCGACGCTTCCGCCGAGTTCATGGGCTATATCCGGCGGCTTCTGGACAACGGCGGCGTCCTCTGGCAGACCTCCGAGCTTGGCAAGGTCGACCAGGGCGGCGGCGGCACTGTCGCGGCCTATATCGCCGAGCTGGATGTCGACACCATCGACGTCGGCGTGCCGGTCCTCTGCATGCACGCTCCCTTCGAGCTGACCTCCAAGATCGACGTCTATTCCACCTACCGCGCCTTCGCAGAGTTCTCCAAGTAAGAAAAACTTCACGGGCAAAAAACTCCCCCGCACCGTCTTTCCGGCGGCGCGGGGGAGTTCTTCATGCGGTTATTTCTTTCCGTGGATGAGCGGAGAAATCTTTTTGTACACAAGGAAGGTGATCACGACGCTGCACATCCCTTTCATAAAGGTGAAGGGGACGTTGAAGACCCACAGCGCCTCCCAGAGAGTCTCGACGTTCGGGTTGATTGCCTGATACATCCCCATGATGGCGTCGAGGGCGAAGAAGTTTGTGTAGATGGGGTAGACAATGAAGTAGTTGGTAAAGGCGCTGACCACCGCCATCAGCACTGCGCCGGACAGCGCGCCGATGAGCGCCCCCATCCGGGTCTTTTTGTACCGGTAGATGAAGCCCGCCGGCAGGACAAAGCAGCACCCGAGCAGGAAGTTCGAGAGCTCCCCGACCCCTCCGGTCGAGGAGGCGAAGAGGTTGATGAGGTTTTTGATGAGGCAGACGGCCGCGCCGCTCAGCGGCCCCATGCTGAAGGCGGCGATGAGGGCGGGCAGCTCCGAAAAGTCGAGCGAGATGAAGCTCGGCATGAACGGCACCTTGAAGCTTAAAAACATCAGCACCGTCGCCAGCGCGCCCAGAAGGGCGGTCATGGTCATTTTGCGAATGTTGAGGAGAGAGGTTGCCTTGTGTTCCGTTTTCATACAGATTTTCCTTTCCGCGGGGTGCAGTTGGAAAGAAAAAGGCCCGCGGAAAATTCCCGCGGGCGCAGTGTTTCTGCTTTCACGATAACGCGAA
Source organism: Candidatus Merdivicinus faecavium (assembly GCA_018716285.1). GTDB lineage: Bacteria > Bacillota > Clostridia > Oscillospirales > Ruminococcaceae > Merdivicinus > Merdivicinus faecavium. The sequence continues at coordinate 5,357 of DVKD01000035.1, read as the reverse complement.
AATATGCACTGTTTCTTTCATCCGGACTATACCGTCGGCCCCGGAATCACACCGGGTCAGCGCCAAAGCGCGCGCGGGCTTTCACCGCCGGTGGAGAATTTCACTCCGCCCCGAAACAATAAATTTTTTTATGAACAGGGGGAAGCCCCCGATTCACCAGGTTATTTCTCGCAGCCGCAGCCGCCGTTTTCGTGCGCGCAGTCGTCGCCGTCCAGGCTGAGGTCGAATTCGAGCTCCTGGCCGCAGTTGGGGCAGGTGGTCTCGCCTTCGTCGAGCATCTCCTCGTCGAGGTAGATGGTGTTGTTGCAGCTGGGGCAGGTGACCTCGTAGAGCTCGCCGTCTTCGCAGTCGCACTCCTCCTCGTCGCAGTCACAGTCACAGTCGTCGCAATTGCAGTCGCACTCGTCGTCATCGTCGCCGTAGACGGCTTCCTCGACCGAGCCGAGGTCCTCGTCGAGCACGTCGATGAGATCGCCCATCTCGTCGGTCTTTTCCTCGATGTCGGTGACCGCGTTGGCCAGGTCGTCGAGGGTGTCGAGGATGGCGTTAAAGAGCTTGGTTTCCTTCTTCTCAGGGTCCAGATCCATGCCGGCCATCAGGCCTTTCAGATACGCAACCTTTTCAAGCAGTTCCATGAATGGTTCCTCCTTTGTGGAAAATAAGCGGGATTTACGCGCGCTCCATGTACTCGCCGGTGCGGGTGTCGACCCGGATCATCTCGCCCTCGTCGATGAAGAGCGGGACCTTGATCTCAGCGCCGGTTTCCAGGGTAGCGGGCTTGGTGGCGTTGGTGGCGGTGTTGCCCTTGAAGCCGGGGTCGGTCTTCACGACCTGCAGCTCGACAAAGTTCGGAGGCTCAACGCCGAAGACGACGCCCTTGTAGGACAGGACCTTGACGGGGGTGTTCTCCTTGACAAAGCGGAAGCCGTCGCCCAGGTGCTGGCTGTCGATGGCCTGCTGCTCGTAGGTCTCGGTGTCCATGAAGTAGTAGAGGTTGTCGTCGCTGTACAGATATTCCATCTCGCGGCGTTCGATGAACGCTTCAGGGAATTTCTCGGTGGGGTTAAAAGTTTTTTCAGTCACAGCGCCGGTGATGACATTGCGGATCTTGGTCCGGACGAAAGCCGCGCCTTTGCCGGGCTTTACGTGCTGGAACTCGATGATCTGCATGACGTCGCCGTCCATGTCAAAGGTGAGTCCATTTCTGAAATCGCCTGCTGAAATCATGATAGGTACCTCCAATTTTTCAATCCATCGTATTTTTCGAAAAAAGCGCCGGCGCACCGGAGCGCATTTTCTTCCATTACTATATTCTACCGTATTTGGGAGCGTATTTCAAGATGTATTTGTAAATTTTCTGATTTTCCGGGTTTTCGCAGGAAAACGGGGCGCTTTTTGGGCAAAAGCGAAGGGCAGGCCCGCTCACATCAGCTTGGCTAAGCCCTGGAGGGCGAGCAGGTAGCTGTATTTCCCGAAGCCGCAGACAACCCCCGCGCAGACCGGCGCGATGACCGAGTGGTGGCGGAATTCCTCCCGGCTGTGGACGTTGGAGAAATGCACCTCGATGCAGGGGACGTGGACGCTCGCGATGGCGTCCCGGATGGCGATGGAGTAGTGGGTGTAGGCGCCCATGTTGGCGGCGATGCCGTCGATTTCGTGGCGTTTTTCCTGGATCTTGTCGATGATGGCGCCCTCGCTGTTCGACTGGAAAATCTCGACCAGCTCGAGCCCCAGCTCCTCCGCCCAGCCGCGGATCTCGCGGTTGATGGCGTCAAAGCTGTCCTTGCCGTAGACGCCGGTTTCCCGTTCGCCGGTGAGGTTGATGTTCGGCCCGTGGATGACGAGCACCCGCTTTTTCATAACAATTCCTTCTTTCCTCAATTTGCTGCGCTGAAAGCCTGCCATGCGTCCATCATCTGTTTTGCGTCCTCCGCCTGGGTGCCGGCCGATTCGCAGATAAAGCGCGGCGAAAGCCCGCGTTTCGCGACAAGCTCCATCAGCGGCTCGAAATCGGGGCCGTAGAGGGTGTCGGCGAAGGTCAGGTGCAGCTTTTCCCCGCCCTTTTCAGTGTACTGGATCTTGGAGAAGTGCGCGTGGAAGCGGGAAGCCCGGTCGTGCCCCAGGCGGTTTTCCATCTCGTCCAGGATGCGGGCGTAATCCTCGCGCCCCCGGATGCCGCCGAGGGTGCGGGCGTTTAAGTGCCCGAAATCGATGCAGGGGAGGAGCCGCTCGTCCGCCTCGCAGAGGCTGAGTACCTCGTCCAGGCTGCCGAGCTGATTGAACTTGCCCATCGTCTCGGGGCAGAGGGTGATGTCGGAAAGCCCCAGTTCGTCCAGCGCCGCCAGTGCGCGGGAGAGGGTGTCCTTTGCCAGCGAAAGCGCGTCGCCCCGGGAAATCTTGCCGCAGGAGCCGGAGTGGACGACGATCCGGTCGGCGCCCATCAGCCGGGCGGCTTTGGCGCTGTCGGTGATGTAGGTGATGGAATTCAGCCGTTTTTCCTCCTCCACAGAGGAGAGGGAGATGTAGTAGGGCGCGTGGACGCTCACCGCGACGCCCATCCGGGCGGCGTTTTCACCGAAGCGGACGATGGCCTCCTCGGTATAGCGCACTCCGCGGCCGAACTGGTACTCAAAGGCCGTCAGGCCGAAGGCGGCGAGGTAGTCGGGGATCTGGTCGGTGCGCTTGTAGCCCATCGACGCAAAGCTGTCCGGGCGGCCCGCCGGGCCGAAGCGTGGATTCAAGCGGATTCTCCTTTCTTTTGGCGGAAGCGGCGGATGAGGGGGCGTTCCAGCCGCCGCCTGAGGCGGAAGGACCACTTCTCCTCAAGCTGGTAGGGCTCGACCAAGACGGTCAGCACCCCTTTGAAATTGCCGCCGACGACGTCGGTAAAGATCTGGTCGCCGATGAGGCAGACTTCCCTGGGGGAAAGGCCGTACCGGCGGCAGGCACGGGTCAGCCCGAAGGTGAGCGGCTTGCAGGCCATCGAAATGAAATCGAGGCCGAGCGATTGCGCAAACGGCGCGACCCGCTCCCGGTAGTTGTTGGAGAGGATGGTGAGGAAAAAACCTTCCGCCCGCATGGCGGCCACCCATTCGCGCACCCCCTCGGCGGGGATCGGGTTGCCGTGGGTCGTCAGGGTGTTGTCCACATCGAGGACGATCGCCCGGATCCCGCGCGTTCGGAAAAATTCCGGCGATAGGTCGGTCACATGGCGGGCCATTTCATCTGGCAGCAGCAGCGGCATCACGCGCCTCCTTGTCAAAAGTAAAACGGGCGATAACCAGTACCGCCCGTCTTTTTCGCATTATTTGTATTTCCGTTTCCGAGCAGCCTCAGATTTCTTTTTGCGCTTTACAGAAGGCTTCTCGTAGTGCTCTCTTTTACGAACTTCGGCGAGCACACCGGATTTCGCGCAAGATCTTTTAAATCTCTTAAGAGCGTTGTCAAGAGACTCATTCTCTTTCACTCTGATTTCTGACATTCCAATTCCCTCCCTTTGCCGAACGGCAGGGGACTAAAGGCCAGCCCCGCCCGCAGATTTCTCCGTAAAACCAACCTCTGATCCGCGCAGGCGCGCGGGATTTCACGGAAGGCCGCAGGACAAAACCAGCATTTGTATTTTCTATTATATAACACAAAAAGGGGGAATGTCAAGGGGTTTGCGGCACTTTTCCGGAGAATTTTCAAAAAGATGTTCTGCGGGGCGTTTTTCCGTCATCATACCCCTATCTGTAGGGGCGGCCATTGGCCGCCCGCCGGTTTTGGCGGCATGCGGCGGGGAACGGTGCGCCTGCCAATATTCCGTAATATTATGCAAAAACCGCGGGCGCGCAATGTATTCAGCCGCCACAGGCGGATGAATGCCCCTACAAAATTCCAGCGGAACGATTTGTAGGGGCGGGGAACCTCTCCCAGAGGCGCAGCCCGTTGCGGCAGCCGCAGGATGACGCATGCCAGCCAAAACCCGACGCGGGATGGAAACGCCGCGGCGACCTGTCCGGCCCGGTCACGGGCTATTTCGCCACGATGTTCACGAGCTTGCCCTTGACGTACAGCTCCTTGACAATGGTCTTGCCCTCGATCGCGGAGGCGACGCGGGGCTCGGCCTTGGCGAGGGCGATGGCCTCCTCCTGGGAGATGTCGGCGGGGACGACCAGCTTGGCGCGGATCTTGCCGCAGACCTGGGCGACGATCTCGACGGTCGACTCCTTGCACTTCTCCTCATCCCAGGTGACCCACTTGCCGGAGGAGATCGGGCCGCCGAAGCCCATCTCCTCGAACAGCTCCTCGGTCATATGGGGGGCGAAGGGGTTGAGCATGATCAGCAGGTCGCGGTACTCAGCGCGGGTGATCGCGCCGCTGTCGGAGATCTGGTTTAAGAGGGTCATCATGGCGGCGATGGCGGTGTTGAACTTCATCGCCTCGATGTCCTCCGAGACCTTCTTGATGGTCTTGTGGAAGGGGGTCTCCAGCTCCTTGCGGTAGCTGCCGCCGTCGACGAGGATGTTCTGGAGGTTCCAGATGCGGTCGAGGAAGCGCTTGCAGCCGCGGACCGAATCCATGCTCCAGGGGGCGGATTTTTCGAAATCGCCCATGAACATCTCATAGAGCCGCAGGGTGTCCGCGCCGTAATCCCGGACGATGTCGTCGGGGTTGATGACGTTGCCGCGGGATTTGCTCATCTTCTCGCCGTTCTCGCCCAGGACCATGCCGTGGCTGGTCCGCTTGGCATACGGCTCGGCGCAGGGGACGACGCCCTGGTCGTAGAGGAATTTGTGCCAGAAGCGGGAGTAGAGCAGGTGCAGGGTGGTGTGCTCCATGCCGCCGTTGTACCAGTCGACCGGCATCCAGTATTTGAGGGCTTCGGGGGAAGCCAGCGCCTCGTTGTTGTGCGGGTCGCAGTACCGGAGGAAATACCAGGAGGAACCTGCCCACTGGGGCATGGTGTCGGTTTCCCGCTTGGCGGGACGGCCGCAGACGGGGCAGGTGGTGTTGACAAAGCTGTCGATCTTGGACAGGGGGGATTCGCCGTCCTCGGTCGGCTCATAGCTGTCCACCTCCGGCAGGCGGAGGGGCAGCTCGCTCTCGGGGATGGGCACATAGCCGCAGTGCTCGCAGTGGACGATCGGGATCGGTTCGCCCCAATAGCGCTGGCGGGCAAAGACCCAGTCGCGGAGCTTGTAGTTGACCTTGCGTTCGCCCTTGCCGGTCTCGGTGAGCCAGTCCTTGATCTTCTCTTTGGCCTCCTCGACGGAAAGGCCGTCCAGGAACCCGGAGTTGACCATGACGCCGGTGTCGCAGTCGGTGAAGGCTTCCTTCTCAATGTCGCCGCCCTTGACCACCTCGATGATGGGCAG
>DVKD01000034.1 GCA_018716285.1 Candidatus Merdivicinus faecavium | reverse complement strand
TTCGTCTTGCGCTTGCGAAGACTGTATTCGTAGTCTGTGAAATTCATCTGTTTTTCCATGATCTCGCCCCCTATTCCCAGTTTACCACCTTTTGGGGCGTTAGTCATGTATTTAATCATCGTTTACTTAGTTCCTTATCACTGTTAAGCCTTGGGTTTCCTTGTGTTTGGTTGCGAAGCGATTAGCAAACTGGGGCGAACTCCTAAGCGAAAGGCCGGCGGTTCGAATCCGCCCAGGGACGCCAAAAAATCCGGGAACCGAACAGAAGGTTCCCGGATTTTTCTTTTGCGCGGGTGTGCTGCACAGACATGCGGGCAAAACGCAAGACGCTATTCCGCGTCCGGCGCGGGGACCGGCAGCACCCAGTTGATCGTATTCATCCGGGAGTCCAGCCGGAACCCATACTGAACAGAAAGGGTCACATACAGGTCCTCCGCACCGCGCGGAAGCTCCCCCGGCGCAAGGTACAGCGCCCCTTCGGCGGCGATCTTATGCCCCTCCCAGCGGCTGAGCGTCACGCCGTCCTCGTCCTTTATGGAGGAGCCGCTCTGTCCGGATCGGTACAGCTCTGCGGTGACGCTGTGGAGGGGGAAATCGTTGCGGTTTTCCACCGTGATGCAGCCGTCCGCAAACGAAACCGATATGGCGTTGCCCACGGAGCCGGCGGGGGAAAAGGCCGGATTTGCGAGGAAAAACGCGGCCGCGCCCACGAAAATCAGCAGGAGCAGGCAGACCGGCAGCAGAATTTTGCTCCATACAGCTTTTTTCATGGCGCAGCCTCCTTTATAGCGGGATTTCCTTTTTGTCCCGCTGTGTTCTACCTTCAGTATATCCGATGGCGCGGGCGATGTCAAGGATGGGCCGCGAATAGCATGCCGAAGCGACGCGAAAGGCATGACAGCGACAGGAAAAAGGTGTATAATGAAGAAAAAACTTTGAGAAGGAGGATGCGCCATGCCAGACAGCCTGCTCATCCGGGCCGCGTCCGAGGGGGACGCCAGTGCCCTTTTGGAAATCTACGCCCCCTATGTACAAAAAACCGCGGTCACCTTCGAGTACGAGCCCCCATCCGCGGCGGAATTCGCGGGCCGGATCCGAAGCACCCTCGCAAAATACCCCTGGCTTGTCGCCGAATGGGACGGGGATCCGCTCGGCTACGCCTATGCCGCCCCCTTTCACAGCCGCCCGGCCTACGGCTGGGGCGCGGAGCTCTCCGTCTACCTGCGGATGGACGCCCGGCGGCAGGGGACCGGCTCCGCCCTCTACCGCGCCCTCGAGGAGGTGCTGCGGGCGCAGGGGGTGCTCAACCTAAACGCCTGCATCGCCTGCCCGGTGCGGGAGGACGAGTTCCTCACCTTCGGCAGCATCCGCTTCCACGAGCGGCAGGGCTACCGGATGGTCGGGAAATTCACCCGCTGCGGGTACAAGTTCGGCCGCTGGTACGACATGGTCTGGATGGAGAAGCTCATCGGCGCGCACACGCCTACGCCCGCGCCGGTGCGGCCTTTTCCGGAGGTTTGGGAGCAATTCCGACTTGAAGACAGGGGATTTTTGTGGTAAACTGGGTATATCGGAATTGATAGAAAAGGAGGGATCCGGAACCGGCGCGCGGCCGGCTCCGGAAAGCATTCGTCATGCCATTTTTTTCAAAAACGCCCGGCGGCATCACCCATCTGGTGGTCGGCCTGGGCAACCCGGACAGGAAGTACTTAAACACCCGCCACAACGCCGGATTTATCGCGGTGGACGAGATCGCCGCGTCTTTGGGGACGGCGATCGACAAAAAGAAATTCGACGCGCTGGTCGCCGACGTGACCCTCGCCGGGGAGCGTGTCCTGCTCATGAAGCCCCAGACCTACATGAACCTCTCCGGCGTCGCCGTCGAGAAGGCGGCTTCCTTCTATAAAATCCCGCCGGAGCATGTGATCGTCCTCTTCGACGACATCTCCCTCGACGTCGGGCGGGTGCGCATCCGGCGCAAGGGGAGCGCGGGCGGCCACAACGGCATCCGCAGCATCATCGACTATCTGCAGTCGGACAATTTCCCCCGGGTGAAAATCGGGGTGGGCGAGCGCCCCAACCCCAACTACGACCTCGCCGACTGGGTCCTCTCCACTTTTAAAGAGGACGAGAAGAAGGCGATCCGGGAGGTGGCCTCCCACTGCCGCGAGATTGTCGAGCTGATGCTGGGCGGCAATGTGGATAAAGCGATGAATTTATACAATTCGTAATAAAAAGGAGGGCATCGGATGGCACATCTGGTTTTGGTGCGGCACGGGGAAGGGACGCAGTACCGCCGGGAGCCGCTGGAAGATGCGGCGAAGCGGGCGTATGCCGCCCTTATCCCCTATGAAAACGAAGAAAAGCGCATCGCCGTCAGCCACGCCATCGAGGAAACGGAGTTTGACCGTGATTTTCAGTAGCAAGGCTTTCATGAAGAAGCATAGGAGGAAGCTGTGAAACTTTACCAGACCATTGCCGCCCGGCTGGAGCAGTACGCCCAGCTCATCGCCGATATAAAGGGCGGGCGGACGCCGGCGCTCTGCGTCGGGCTTTCGGCGATCCACAAGGCGCATTTCGTGGCGGCGGCCGTCTGCGACCTCGAGGAGCCGGTGCTGGCCGTCACCCCCGACGAGATGGCCGCGGCCCGGCTGGCGGCCGACGTCAACGCCATGCTGGGGGAGGGGTCGGCCCTCGTCTTCCCCTACCGCGATTTTTCCTACCGGCAGATGGAGGGGGTCTCGACCGAGTACGAGCAGGCCCGGCTGGGGGTCCTCTCCCGGATTGCCGCCGGGGAGGCAAAGCTTGTGGTCGCCTCCATCCAGGCGGTGATGAGCCGCACCATCCCGAAGCAGGCGCTTCTGGACAACACCTTTACCGTCCGCGCGGGGGACGCCCTGCCGCTCGAGGAGCTTGTCTCCCGCCTCATCCGCTCGGGCTACACCCGCCGGCCCCAGGTCGACGGGGTGAGCCAGTTTTCGGTGCGGGGCGGCATCCTCGACCTCTACCCGCCCCATGAGCCTTCCCCCGTCCGCATCGAGTACTGGGGGGACGAGATCGACACCATGAGCTATTTCGAGCTCGACTCCCAGCGGCGGACCGACCCGGTGGAGCAGGTCGCGGTCTCCCCGGCCTGCGAGGTGCTCTTCCCCGAAGGGGAGCTTGCAAAGCGGCTCTCCGCCCTCATCGAAGCCTTAGGCGGGCGCAAGTCGACCGAAGCCGCCCGGCAGGCGCTGCAAAAGGATCTGGACCAGCTGGAAGGCGGCGTCGCGCTCGATTCGCTGGACAAATATTTCCCCCTCGCCTATGAGACGTTCGACACCGTCGCCGACTATTTTGACAACGCCCCCGTTTTCTTAAGCGAGCGCTCCGACATGCGGGAGGCCGCGCGCGGCCTGTTCTGGCAGTACAGCGAGGATGTGAAAGCCCTCTTTACCGAAGGCCAGCTCTGCAAGGGCCTCGACAGCTATCTGTTAAGCCCCGAGCAGGCGGAGGAGCGGCTTCTCCGCCACCGCGCCGTCATGCTCGACACCTTCGCCCGGATGGGCTCGGGCAGCGGGCTCAAGGACCTTTTAAACATCGCGCCGCTGCAGTCCTCCGGCTGGAACGGGGAATTGAAGCTCCTAAAAAGCGACCTCACCCCCCTTTTGGAGGAGGGCTACTGCTGCATCGTCCTGGCCGGGACCCAGAAAGCGGCCGTCAACCTCGCCGGGGACCTTGCAAAGCTCGGCCTCCCCGCCGAATATGTCCGGGACGTCAAGGTCATCCAGTACCGCAGGGTGCTGGTGGTGGCCGGGACCATCTCGGCCGGCTTCGAGTACCCGCAGATCAAGGTTTCGGTCACGACGACCGGCCGCGCGGCCGTCGTCCAGGCGGCCCGCCCCAAAAAGCGCAGGGGCGAGGAGATCAAATCCCTCTCCGACCTGACTGTGGGCGATTACGTCGTCCACGTCTCCCACGGGATCGGAGTCTTTGACGGCATCCACAAGCTCGACCTGCACGGCATTGTCAAGGATTATATCAAGATCAAATATGCCGGGGCCGACACCCTCTACGTCCCGGTCACCCAGCTCGACCTCGTCTCCAAATACATCGGCCCCCGGGACGATTCCAAGGTCAAGCTCAACCGCCTGAACTCCGGCGAGTGGCAGAAGACCCGCGCCCGGGTCAAAAAGGCGGTCGACGAGATGGCCGACGAGCTCATCGCCCTCTATGCCGAGCGGATGCAGGTCAAGGGCTACGCCTTCTCGCCCGACACCGAATACCAGAAGGATTTCGAGGCGCATTTCGACTACCAGGAGACTGACGACCAGCTCCGCTGCATCGCCGAGATCAAGGAGGATATGGAAAAGCCGGTCCCGATGGAGCGGCTCCTCTGCGGGGACGTCGGTTTCGGCAAGACCGAGGTGGCGCTGCGCGCCGCCTTCAAGTGCGTCATGGACGGCAAGCAGTGCGCCATCCTCTGCCCGACCACCATTTTAGCCTGGCAGCACTACCAGACGCTGCTCCACCGGATGGGAAATTTCCCGGTCGATATCGAGCTGCTCTCTCGCTTCCGCACCCCCAAGGAGCAGAAAGAGGTGGTCAAAAAGCTCGCGAGCGGGCGGGTCGACATCGTCGTCGGCACCCATCGCGTCGTCTCGAAGGACATGCATTTCAAGGACCTCGGCCTCGCCATCATCGACGAGGAGCAGCGGTTCGGGGTCGCGCACAAGGAGCGGTTCAAGCAGATGCTCGCCGGGGTGGATATGCTCACCCTCTCGGCGACCCCCATCCCGCGCACCCTCAACATGGCCATGTCCGGCATCCGGGACATGAGCGTCATCGAGGAAGCGCCCCAGAACCGGCACCCGGTCCAGACCTACGTCCTCGAGCACGACGAGGGGGTCATCCTCGAGGCGCTCCGGCGGGAGCTCCACCGCGGCGGGCAGGCGTACTTTATCCACAACGACATCGAGACCATCCATTCCCGCGCGGCGCAGATTAAAAACGCCATCCCCGAGGCGCGGGTCGGGGTCGCCCACGGCCGGATGCCCGAGGATGAGCTCTCCAAGATCTGGAAGCAGCTCATGGACCAGGAGATCGACATCCTCGTCTGCACCACCCTCATCGAGACCGGCGTCGACGTCGCCAACTGCAACACCCTCATCATCGAAAACGCCGACCGGATGGGCCTTTCCCAGCTCTACCAGCTGCGCGGGCGGGTGGGGCGCTCGGCCAGGCGGGCCTTCGCCTACTTTACCTTCCAGCGGGGCAAGGTCCTCTCCGAGGTGGCGACCAAGCGGCTGAATGCTATCCGCGAGTTCACGAAATTCGGCTCCGGCTTCCGCATCGCCCTGCGCGACCTCGAGATCCGCGGGGCGGGCAACATCCTGGGCACCCGCCAGCACGGGCACATGGAGGCGGTCGGGTACGACATGTACCTGCGGCTCCTGTCCCAGGCCATTGCCGAAAAGCAGGGCAAGGCCCCCGAGACCCAGGCGTCGGATGAGTGCCTGGTCGACATCCAGCTTGAGGCGCACATCCCCGAGAGCTATATCGACGACCTCGCCCAGCGCATCGACGTCTACCGCAAGATCGCCTCCATCCGGGACGAGGCGGACAGCCTCGACCTCACCGACGAGCTGATCGACCGGTTCGGCGACCCGCCGCAGGCGGTCAAGGGCCTCATCGACGTGGCGCTGCTGCGCAACACGGCCGCCCGCTTCGGCTTTAAGGAGATTACCCAGAAGGCGGACGCGCTGCAGCTCGTCCCCGAAAAGCTCGACATGAACCTCTGCGGCGCGCTCGCGGCCCGGATGAAGGGGCGGGTGCTGGTCAATGCCGGGACCTCCCCCTATGTTGCGGTCAAGCTGCGGGGGCAGCCCTCTCTGGACGTCCTGCGGGAGACGATGGGCCAGTTTTTGGCCATCGAGAAGGAATGGAAAAAGTTCGAAAAGGAGGGGAAACAGGATGCAAAATAGCGCGGTGATCCGCCCTTTCCGGCAGGAAGACCTCGGCGCGGTCATGGAGATCTGGCTGGCCGCCAATCTGCAGGCCCACGATTTTGTCCCCGCCGCCTACTGGCGCGCCCATTACGCCGAGGCGGCCGAGGGGATCGCGGGGGCGGAGGTCTATGTCTGCGAGGAGGACGGCCGGCTGCTGGGGTTTGCCGGGCTCACCGGGGACTACCTCGCCGGGATCTTTGTCCGCCCCGGCGAACAGTCCCGCGGCGTCGGGAAACGGCTGCTCGACCGGGCAAAGCTCGGGCGGGAACGGCTGACCCTTTCGGTTTACGGGAAAAATTCCCGGGCGGCGGCCTTTTACGCCCGGGAGGGCTTTGTCCCGGAATCGTCGGGGACCGAGGAAAACGGGGAGATCGAGCTGCACCTGTGCTGGCAGAAGGGCGGCCTTCAGGCAGAGAACGCAGGATAAGGGCGCGGCATGGTCATCCGGCGGCAGACCCTTGCACCGCGCAGGCCCAGCCGGTTAAAGGGGTACGATTACAGCCAGAACGGCGCGTATTTATCACGGTGTGCGGCAAGGGCAGGGCGGAGATATTGTGGGAACCCGTAGGGGCAACCGCCCCGTACGCCCCGTCCGCACGATCACCCCGCCGCCGGACATCCTGTCCGCGCAATATCAGAAAACGCAATTATAGAACAGAAAGGACGTATCGCTATGCAGAATTTCACCTTCCACACCCCCACCAAAGTCTTTTTCGGCAAGGGGACCGAGAAGCAGGTCGGGGAGATCATCAAATCCTACGGATTCTCCAAAGTGCTGTTCCACTACGGGTCGGGCAGCATCAAAAAGACCGGGCTTTACGACACCGTCGTCTCCGCGCTCAGGGAAAGCGGCATCGCCTTTGTCGAGCTGGGCGGGGTGGAGGCAAATCCCAAGCTCTCGATGGCCCGCAAGGCGGCCGAGCTCGCCCGCGCCGAGAAGGTGGACATGATTCTGGCTGTCGGCGGCGGCAGCGTCCTCGATTCGTCCAAGGCTGCGGCGGCCGGGGCGCTCAACGACTGCGACCCGTGGGAGTTCAGCTCCAAAAAGCGGGTCCCCGAAAAGGCGCTGCCGGTCGGGACCATCCTCACCCTCGCCGCGTCCGGCAGCGAGATGAGCGACTCCTGCGTCATCACAAACGAGGACGGCTGGCTCAAGCGCGGCTTCAACGCCCCCTGCAACCGCCCGCTTTTCTCCATCATGAACCCGGAGCTCACCTACACTGTCGGCAAATACCAGACCGGCTGCGGCATCGTCGACATCATGATGCACACCCTCGAGCGGTATTTCTCCTTAAATGAAGACAACCCCCTCACCGACGCCCTCTCCGAGGGGCTTGTCCGCACCGTTATCGAGGCGGGCCGGCGCGCGATTGAAAACCCGGAGGATTACGAGGCCCGCGCCGCCCTGATGTGGGCGGGCAGCCTTTCCCACAACGGGCTGACCGGCTGCGGCAAGGAGTACATGATGCGCTGCCACCAGCTCGAGCATGAACTGTCCGGCGCCTACGACCGCATCGCCCACGGCGCGGGGCTGGCGGTCATCTTCCCGGCCTGGGCCAAATACATCTTCCCCTACAACATCACCCGCTTTGCCCAGTATGCCGTCAACGTCTGGGGGGCGCCCATGAACTTTGAGCATCCGGAGCGGACCGCGCAGGCCGGCATCGAGGCGACAGAGCAGTATTTCCGCTCCATCGGGATGCCGGTGCGGCTCTCCGAGCTGGATGTGGACGACTCCCGCTTTGACGAGATGGCGGAAAAGTGCACCTTCTTCGGCAAGCGCACCCTGCCCGACTACGTCGAGCTGGGCAAGAAGGAGATGCTCGACATCTACCGCCTCTGCCTCTAACCGCCCGGCTTGCAGCCGGTGGGAATTCGCCGCGGCGGCAGTCCACGCGTTAGGCTTTGGCTGGCGCGGACGAGCCGCGGCTCTGCAAAAATCTTCTGCACAATGGAAACGGACAGGACAAGGAGGGATTTCCATGCACCTTTTCTTAAACGGCGGCGGGGCCGGGGAGGACACCGCCGCGGCGCTGGCGGCATTTTCGCGGGTGATCGACCCCGGCAAACCGATTCTCTACCTTCCGCTGGCGATGCAGCCCGACCGCTATCCGGACTGCCTGCTCTGGGCAACAGGGGAGCTTGGGCGGGTGCCGTCCGCGGGGATTGAGATGGCGGAATCGGGCGAAGCGCTCCTCTCCCGGCGGCTTTCGGACTGCGCCGCCCTCTTTATCGGGGGCGGGAACACCTTCCGGCTGCTGGGGGAGCTGAGGGAAAGCGGCGCGCTGGACAAAATCGCCGCCTACCTCGACGGCGGCGGGATAGTTTTCGGCGGGAGCGCCGGGGCAATCCTCTTCGGGAGGGACATCGCCTCCTGCGCGGCCGACGATAAAAACGAATGGGGCCTTGCGGACACCGCCGGCCTCGACCGGATGGGCGGGATGGACCTGCTCTGCCACTACGGGAGCCGCGCGCCCGAACGGGACGCCGCCAGCCGGGAATACCTCCTGCGCTATTCGGCGGAAACGGGCCGGCGGGTGCTGGCTCTGCCGGAGCGGGACACCCTCTACCTGCACGATGGGCAGGCAACGCTCATCGGGGACCGGCCCTGCTCCCTGTTTGCGGGCGGGGAAGAGCAGATCTTCGACCCGCCCCAGCTGGCGGAGACGCTCTTTGCGGAGAAACAGGCATGAAGCTCTACATCACCGGCTCGGTCGGGAGCGGCAAGACGACCCTCGCCCGGGAAATCTCCCGGGCGAGTGCCCGGGAGATCGGGCGGCTGGGCGTCCCCTGCTTTGAGCTGGACGCGGTGGCCTACGAACCGGACCCGGACGACCCCGGCGACGACCGCAAGCGCCCGGCGGAGGAGCGGGACGCCCTCTTCGCGGAAATCCTCGCCCGGCAAAACTGGGTGATGGAGGACGCGGGGCGGCCCTGCTTCGCAAAGGGCATGGAGGAGGCCGACCGGGTCGTCCTGCTTGAGCCGCCGGCCATTGTCCGGGACTTCCGCATCCTGCGCCGGTGGCTCCGGCAGCGGGCGGGGAAAGAAGACTGCCGCTACCGCCCCGACCTGACCATGCTCCGCCTCATGTTCCGCTGGCGGCGGAACTACGACAGCGGAAGGGACGGCCTAAAGGAGCGGCTCCGCCCCTTCGCGGGCAAGCTCATGGTGCTTCGAACCGGGCGGGATGTGCGGCGCTTTTTGCGCAGTCTCCGGGAGGACCGGTAATTTCTCACAGTTTTCCCGCGTTTTTCGGCAAAAGCCTTGCCAAAACCGCTGCATTGCGCTATGATAGAGGGAAAAGGAAATCCATCGGAATCCAAAAGGAGTGTCCTCCCATGTCTTTTTCGAAAAAATGCCTGCCCATCCTGCTGAGCGCCTGCCTGCTGGCCCTGCCGGCCTGCGGCAATGCGGAACCATCCGCACCGGAATCTTCTGTACCGGAATCCTCTGCGCCGGCGGAGTCCAGCGCATCGCAGGAGGCGTCCCAGGCGGAATCCGGCGCGGCAGCCGCGGTACCCTCCTTCACCTTTACCGGGGAGGAGCTCCTTCCCGGCGGGAAGCCTGCGATGGACGAGGGCGCGCAGCCGGCTGTTTTTTACTATGACGAAGAATTCAGCCTCCAGGCCACCTATCCCGAAGCCCGCTGCCGCGACCTTTCCGGTGTGGACTTTTCAGCAAGCCCGGACAAGCTGCTTTACACGACCTTTGACAGCAAAACCGTCTGGCCGGACAATCTGCCCGAGGGCTTTGACCCCCAGCAGATCCTCGACCGGAACCGCAACCCCGGATTGGGGGTCCGCTCCCTCCACGAGCAGGGCATCACCGGCAAAGGGGTGAACATCGGCATCGTCGACGACAAGCTTCTCACCGATCACATCGAGTATAAAGACCGGCTGAAAATGTACAAAAACTTTGGTACATCGGAATATGCAATGGAAGCTTCCATGCACGGCCTGGCGGTGGCCTCTATCGCCCTGGGCAGCACCGTCGGGGTCGCGCCGGAGGCGAACCCTTACTATGCCGCCTACGATTTCCAGAAAGCACTTGGCGAGAACGGAGAAAGCCTGGCCCCGTTTATTGAGGGCCTGACCTACCTGCTGGACGTAAACGAGCTCCTTCCCGAGGAAGACAAGCTCGACGTCATCTCCATCTCCAAAGGCTGGACGGCCGGAATCGAGGAGGGCGTGGAGGAAATTGACGCGCTGGTGGAGCGGGCAGCCGAGGAAGGGATCCTCGTAGTCACCTGCGCGATCGAGTCGATGGAAGAGCAGTGCGGCTTTTCCCTGAACGGCGCTTCCCGCGATCCCCTTTCGAACCCCGACGACCGCTCGGTTTACTGTGTGGGGCGGTATTCCTCCACTTTGAACGGGTTGGCTGCGCCGATGGATTTTCGGGGGTTCGCTTCTCCCACCGGGCCGGAGGATTATGTGAGCTATGCGGACGGCGGCATCAGCTGGACCGCCCCCTATGTGGCCGGCGTCTATGCTCTGGCCAAGCAGGTCAAGCCGGAGATCACGCCGGAGGAGTTTTGCCGGCTGGCAATGGAGACTTCCTCCAGCATCCGTCACGAGACCCAGCAAATCGGCGGCAAGCCCACCGTGTCGATTCTCTACAACCTCATCGACCCGCCCGCGCTGATCGCGGCGCTGCAGCAGGAATAGGAGCAGACTTTATGACAGATGTACGGGAATTCCTGCGGGTGCTGGAAAATAAGCGGCCCGGCCGGGCGGTCGGGTTCGAATACGCCTGGGAGCGGCCGCTGGCCGAGCAGCTCCTCTGGCGGCGGGGGGAGAGCCTCTGGGCGGGGGAGGAGGCGCGGGTGCGCACCCTCTGCGAGACGGCGCTCCGCTGCGGGCTCGACTGCGCCGCGGCTGAGCTGCGGGAGGAGGACGGCCGCTTCCCCGGGCTTTCGGCTATCCCGGACGACGTCCGGGCGGCGGCGGGCAAGACGGAGGGCCTTTGGGAGAGCGGCGGGTCTCTGGCGGATTTCCGGGCGGCTTACCGCACCTTGGCCGCCCATCCGGCCGTCTGCGCCGTCCTCATCCGGGACAGGGGGGAGGCGGTCCCGGACCGCGCTTCCTTCCGCCGGGCGGCGCGGGAGCTGGCCGCCGAGGTCCATGCAGCGGGAAAGCCCTGCATCTGGGCCGACTGCGGGGAGAAGCCCCTCCCCCTCGAATGGGCGGCGGGCTGCGGCTTTGACGGGGTGCACCTCACCGCCGCGCATCCGGGTACGACGGCGGAGCTCTGGCGGGAATACGGCGGGGAATTCGCCATCCTGGGCGGGACGGCGCTCGATTTTCTCTGCCGCAGCAAGCCGCGGGACATCCTTGCATACTGTGAGGAGCTCCAGAAGATGACCGGCAACCGCGGCTTTGCCTTTGGAACCGGGAATCCCTGGGGGAAGGCGGTGCCCTACCTCTCCTACATCTCCACCCTGACGGCGCTCAGAAGATAAAGACTCCATTTGCAGGCAGCATTCAGCCCCGCAGGTCATACTCCTTCTTTTTTCCTGATCGGGATGAGCAGGTCGAGCTGGGAAAAATGCCCGGCCGCCCCCTCCTGAAAGCGGAGGTAGGGGTTTAAATGCTCTTCCAGGCATCCGCCCATCCCGTCCGGTTCGCGGGAGGGATCGGGTTCATACACGCCGTTTGTTTCCGCCCAGCGGCTGAGAAGGCTCCACTCCTGGAAATCCCCCATTTTGATGCAGTGCGCGG
This sequence comes from Candidatus Merdivicinus faecavium, assembly GCA_018716285.1. GTDB lineage: Bacteria > Bacillota > Clostridia > Oscillospirales > Ruminococcaceae > Merdivicinus > Merdivicinus faecavium. The sequence continues at coordinate 43,255 of DVKD01000034.1, read as the reverse complement.
CGTACAGCCCGCCGGGGAAGAATTTTTTCTCCCCCGGGGCGGGGACTTCCATCTCTTCCGGGATCGTTGCATAGAATTCATAGCCGTAGGGACCGTCATCGCGCGGGGACGGGTTATTAAAGCCGAATACGCGCAGATCCGGCTTTTTTCAGAAAGGCGGGATTTCTCTGCAAATTCCGTCAGGAGCTGTTCCGCCCGCTCTTCCGGGGATTCTCCCACAAAACGGAAGGCGGCGACGGTGCAGGGCGGCAGGTAAAGGATCCGAACGGGGCCCATAGTTTCTGCCAGTGCGGGAAAGCTGTCGGACATATTCATAAAGCACAACCTTTCTGAAGCGATTTCATTGCCTGGTGTAACCGGGACGGGGGTATTGGCCGGGTATGGCGCGGTCTGCGCGAGTTTTTTCAGGGCATGCGAGACCGACTGAAGCGCCGCGATCTCCCGCTCAATTTGCTGCGTGCGTTCCCGAAAAATGGCGGCAGCCGTTTCCCGGCCGGGATTGCGGAGCATCTCCGCGATCTGCTTGAGCGGAATCCGCAGGCTTTTGAGCAGCAGGATCCGCTGCAGCTGCATCACAGCCTCCTCATCATACAGGCGGTAGGGGGAAGCATCCGTGCGGATGCTGGGCAGAAGCCCCGTTTCGTCGTAGTATCGCAGCATCCGCGTAGAAACGCCGAATTCCCTTGCCACCTCGCCGATGGTTTTCAGACTCATTTTCCAGTTCCCTCCTTTATTTTTTATTATACAGATTGACGTCGCGTCAATGTCAAGCCCTTTTGCAAAATTTTCAGAAAACCGGCGGTTGATTCTGCTTTCAGCCCGAATCCGAAAAATCCGCCGCAAGGTAAAAGGTAAAAAATGGCACGGACATCCTGCGCCATTTTGGATAGAAGAAAGGCGTTCCATACCAAAAAGGAGTGATTTTATGATTCGACTCAACCGAGAGACCTTACGGGACAAGATCTATGCCTGCTGGATCGGCAAGAATATCGGCGGCACGATGGGCACCCCCTATGAGGGGCGGCGGGAGCTGATGGACATTGAGGGCTTTGCGACCCCGGCCGGGGTCGTCCTCCCGAACGACGACCTCGACCTGCAGCTCGCCTGGCTGCTCGCGATGGAGGAGCACGGGCCCTGGCAGCTCGACGCCCGGATTCTGGGCGAGTACTGGGTCACCTACATCGTCCCGCACTGGAACGAGTACGGCATCGGCAAGGGCAACCTGAAGGCCGGGCTGCTGCCGCCGCTGGCAGGCGAGTACCAGAACAACTGGAAGCACTCCAACGGCGCGTGGATCCGGTCGGAAATCTGGGCCTGCCTGGCCCCCGGCTGCCCCGACGCGGCCATCCGCTACGCCCTTGAGGACGCGAGCGTCGACCACGGGATGGGCGAGGGCACCTACGCCGAATTTTTTACCGCGGCGGTCGAGAGCGCGGCCTTTGTCGAAAAGGATTTCCGCCGGCTGGTGGAGATCGGCCTTTCCAAGATCCCGGCGGACTGCCGGGTCGCCCGCAGCGTCCGCATCGCGGTCAACGCCTACGACAGCGGCATCGGCTGGCGGGAGGCGCGGCAGAAGTTAGTGGAGGACAGCGCCGACCTCGGCTGGTTCCAGGCCCCGGCAAACCTCGGCTTTGTCATCCTGGGGATGCTCTACGGCGAGGGGGACTTCAAAAAATCCATGCTCTGCGCCATCAACTGCGGGGACGACACCGACTGCACCGGCGCGACGCTGGGCTCCCTCTTCGGCATCCTGCACGGCACGGCGGGCATCCCGGCCGACTGGCGGGAGCACATCGGGGATGAGATCGTCACCATCTCCTTAAACAACGCCGACCGCAATTTCGTCAAAACCTGCACCGAGCTCACCGACCATGTCTGCGCCCTCATCCCGGCGGTGCTCCGGGCCAACCGCGCGCCGGTCGAACTGACCGACGGCCCCGACGGCTGGGAGGAGGCCGACCTCGCCTTCTTCACCGACCCGGCCGCGGCCCGGAAGCTCTACAGCCGACCCGGTTATTCCTACACCATCCCCTTTGTCCACTGCGACGCACGGGTCGAGTTCGACGGTGAGCCGGTCCTCGCCGAGGGCGGCAGCCTGCCGGTCCGCATCCGCTTCTTCAACCAGGTGCACGAGGTCAAGCACCTGCACCTGACCTTCTACCTGCCCGAGGGGCTGAAGCTCACCGGCGCCCGGCGGGATCTCTACCTGCCCCATCAGGAGGGGAGAGAGGCGGTCTGGGAGGCGGTCGTGACGGCCGAAGGGCCGGTCGGTTCCGTGAACCGCATCCTCGTCGAGGCGGCGGCCGACGGCCATCCGGTCGCGGGGTACATCCCGATCACCATCATCGGCTGACCGCGGCTTCGACCACAAATATGCGCCGGGAAGGGCCTGCACTGGCCCCTCCCGGCGCTTTGTTTTCATCCGGAAAGCGGCGGGTATGCGATATGATTTGAAAAAATACAAAAATATATTGACATTTTATTTTAAATATTATATGATATCAATAAGAAAGTCGTTTTATCTTTTGACAGGGAAACAGGCCGGAACTGTGCCGGAACAGGAGGGAGTCTGATGAACAACCCCCATTCCTTTTGGAAAGCCGGTTGGATGAATCTCGCCGCGCTGATATGCTCGCTTGCCGCGCTGGTTTGCAGCAGCTTCTGCCTTGTCCGCCTCTCCGACCGTCCGGCCGGGGATGTCCGGCCGCCGGAATTCCCGGAAAGCAAAAATTTCTTCACTGCGGAGGAGGCGGCAAGCTATCTCGGACTCGCTTCGGAGGATCTGGACGCGCTTGTCAAATGGGCCTATCTGAATCCGGACGGCAGCAACACCTATCACCTGCCGGTCGTGCTGGAAAACGGTGCGGTATACTACACCCGCGATTTCCTGGATGCCCTTGGGTATATCGATTCACCGGCCTATATATACGAGGAATGGCCGCCCGTATGGCCCCCCGACCCGCCCGAGACGGATCTTTATTGAATCTGCAAAGACAAAAGTCCCCATCCATTTGCCGGATGGGGACTTATTTATGCGGTCTTATTTAACCTTCGTCGCGGTGGAGTCCTTGAGCACGACGTCGTGCGCGCCGCCCTCGATGATGCTGGTGGAGGAGACGAGGGTGAGCTTCGCCTTCTTCTGCAGCTCGGGGATGGTGATCGCGCCGCAGTTGCACATGGTGGAGCGGACCTTGCTTAAGGAGAGGGTCACGTTGTCGTGCAGGCTGCCCGCGTAGGGAACGTAGGAGTCGACGCCCTCCTCAAAGGAGAGTTTGGCGGCGCCGCCAAGGTCGTACCGCTGCCAGTTGCGGGCGCGGGAGGAGCCTTCGCCCCAGTACTCCTTCATGTAGCTGCCGTTGATATTGACGATGTTGGTGGGGCTTTCGTCGAAGCGGGCGAAATAGCGGCCGAGCATCAGGAAGTCGGCGCCCATCGCCAGCGCGAGGGTGATGTGGTGGTCGTAGACCATGCCGCCGTCCGAGCAGATCGGGACGTAGACGCCGGTCTCCTCGAAGTACTCGTCCCGGGCCTTGGCGACCTCGATGAGGGCGGTCGCCTGTCCGCGGCCGATGCCCTTCTGCTCGCGGGTGATGCAGATGGAGCCGCCGCCGATGCCGACCTTGACAAAGTCCGCGCCGCAGTCGGCGAGGAAGCGGAAGCCGTCGCGGTCGACGACGTTGCCCGCGCCGATCTTGACCGAATCGCCGTATTTTTCCCGGACAAAGGCGAGGGTGCGCTTCTGCCATTCGGTGAAGCCCTCGGAGGAGTCGATGCACAGGACGTCCGCGCCGGCTTCTACCAGTGCGGGGATGCGCTGTTCGTAATCGCGGGTGTTGACGCCCGCGCCGACGACGTAGCGCTTGTGGGCGTCGAGCAGCTCGAGGGGGTTTTCCTTGTGGGAGGAGTAGTCCTTGCGGAAGACCATGTAGAGGAGACGGCCGTCGTCGTCGACGATGGGCAGGGAGTTTAATTTGTGCTCCCAGATGATGTCGTTGGCTTCCTTGAGGCTGGTGCCCTTGGGGGCGTAGATGAGCTTGTCGAAGGGGGTCATGAACTCGCTGACCTTTACGTCGGTGCTCATCCGGCTGACGCGGTAGTCGCGGCTGGTGACGATGCCCATGAGCTTGCCGTTCGAGGTGCCGTCGTCGGTGACGGCGATGGTGGAGTGGCCGGTCTTTTCGGTGAGGGCCAGGATGTCGGCGAGGGTCTTGTCCGGGGTAATGTTGGAGTCGCTGACGACAAAGCCGGCCTTGTAGGCTTTGGCGCGGGCGACCATCGCGGCCTCGTTTTCAATGCTCTGGGAGCCGTAGATGAAGGAGATGCCGCCTTCGCGGGCCAGCGCGACCGCCATCTTGTCGTCCGAGACCGACTGCATGATCGCGGAGGTCAGCGGGATGTTCATGTAGATTGCGGATTCCTCGCCCTTTTTAAACTTGACCAGCGGCGTGCGGAGGGAGACGTTGCTGGGAATGCATTCCGCTGAGGAATACCCCGGAACGAGCAGGTACTCGCTGAAGGTGCGGGAAGGTTCTGTGAAGTAAAAAGCCATTTTCATTACCCCTTTTCTGTAGTCACTGGTTGAACGGCGGCCGGATTTTACCCAATATAACCATAAAACACCGCATCATGTCAGCTGATGGCGGCGTTTTCCTTACTTTGAATAGTATCAGTTTACTATAACTTTGCGGTGTTGTCAAGACGCGGACACCTTTTTTCAGGCCCAAAAATTGCTCTTTTCGGGCAGTTCTGGCTTTTCCATAGATTTGCGAATTTTACATTGACTTTTTTTATCCAAAAATGTACAATGAATGTAACCGGCGGCACAGCGGCAGTTCGATGTGCCGCGGCCGGAAGGGCCTGCAGCCCGCCTTTGCCCTCACAGAGGGGGACGGCCCGGATTTTTCTTACGTCATAAACGGCGCGGATGACTGTTACCTGCTCATGGAGGGGGTCTGGTACGCCGTGTCCAACCCGGTCTCCCCGCCGGTGGGCGAATAGGCGCGCATGATGCAAGGAGGAGGTCATTTATGAAAAACATCCACTGGATCCAGGGGGACACCGTCTGCGAGTCCCCGCTTTTCCGCCGCAGCTTTACCGTACCCGCCCTCAAAGCCGCCCGGCTCGAGATCTGCGGGCTCGGCTTTTTCCACCTGTATGTCAACGGCAGGCGGGTGGGGGATGAGGAATTTGTCCCCGCCGTCTCCAATTACACGTCGGTCCTGGGGTGCAGGACGGTCTACCCCGTCTGGGAGGAGCGCGCCTTCTACCGCACCTACTACCTGACCTACGACCTGCTGCCCTATCTGCGGGAGGGGGAGAATGTGCTGGGCGTCCAGCTCGGCAACGGCTGGTACCACCAGACCCGCCGGACGGCCGAGGGGGATTTCATCTTCGGCTTCCCCAAACTCCGCTATGAGCTGACCCTGACCACCGAAGAAGGGGAGGAGATCTTCCTCGAAAGCGATTCGTCCACCCTCTGGACCGAGAGCGAGATCCTCGAAAACAACCTCTATTACGGCGAGACCCACGATCTTAGCCGTCTCCGCCCCGGCTGGAGCGCGCCCGGCGTTTCCCTGGACGGCTGGAGACCCGCGATGCCGGTCCACGCGCCCGAAACGGAGCTGACCGGGCAGCACTGCCCGCCCGACCGGGTGATCCGGAAAATCTCCCCGGTCCTCCTGGGGAAATGGGGCGGCCGGCGGCTCTACGACTGCGGCGAAAACATCACCGGCTGCGTCGACCTGCGCTGCCGGGGAAAGGCCGGGGAGGCGGTAACAGTCCGGCACAGCGAGCTGCTGAACGCCGCCGGGGACGGGCTCGAATTCTTCTCGACAGGCGGCGAGGGGCAGATCCAGCAGGACCGCTACCTCTGCGCCGGGGAGGAGGCGGTTGTCCGGCCGAAATTCTGCTGGCACGGCTTCCGCTATTTTGAGGTCACAGGCCCGGGCGAGCCGGAATCGGTCTCGGTCGTCCACTGCGACGTGCCGGTGACCTCCTCCTTCCGCTGCTCCGACCCGGTCCTCAATTGGCTCTATACGGCCTACCTCCGCACCCAGCTCGGGAACCTCCACTGCTCCATCCCCTCCGACTGCCCGCACCGCGAGCGGCTGGGCTACACCGGGGACGGGCAGCTCGCCGCGCCCGCGGCCATGCTGACCCTCGGCGTCAGGGAGGTCTACGACAAGTGGATGCAGGACGTCCTCGACAGCGCGGGGGCCGAGACGGGTCACATCTCGCACACCGCGCCCTTCTTCGGGGGAGGCGGCGGGCCCGGCGGCTGGGGCGGCGCAATCTATATCGTCCCGATGGCCTACTATGAAGCTTACGGCGACCTTTCGCTGCTGCGCAGGTGCTATCCCGCCATCCTCCGCTGGCTCGATTATATGGACAGCCGCAGCGAGGACGGGCTGGTCGTCCGGGAAGAGGAGGGCGGCTGGTGCCTCGGCGACTGGTGCGCGCCGGACGACAAGCGGGAGCCGCTGCCCGAGCCGTTTGTCAACACCTGCTACTACATCCGCGGCCTGCGGGAGGCCCTCCGGGCGGCGAAACTGCTCGGGGAGGCGGAGCCTGCCGGCCTTTCCGCCCGCGCGGAGGCGGCGGAGGAAGCGCTCGTCCGCCATTACTTCGACCCGACGGCGGAAAGCTTCTGCGGCGGGAACTGCGGCGCGGACGCCTTCGCCCTCTCAATCGGGCTGGGGAGCGAGAAAACGCTCCGGGGGCTTATCCGAAAATATCGGGAAACGCGGCGGCTGGACACCGGCATCTTCGGCACCGACCTCCTCCTGAAGCTGCTCTTTGACGCGGGGGAGGCGGAGCTCGCCTTTGACCTGATGACCAAAAAGACCGACGCCTCCTTCGCCCGGATGATGGACGCCGGCGCGACCACCATCTGGGAGACCTGGGACGGCCGCGCCTCCCACAACCATCCGATGTTCGGCGCGGCGGTGCGGCTGCTCTTCACCGAGATCCTCGGCATCCGTCAGAAGCCCGGCACCGCCGGGTACGCCGACTGCACCGTGGAGCCCGCCGACATCCCGGCCCTCTCCTGGGCGGAGGGCTCTATCCGGACGCCGCGCGGCGAGATCCGGGTCCGATGGGAGCGGGACGCAGAGGGGAAACTCCGTCTCGACTGCCAGGCGCGGTAATGTTGGGTCGCACGGAACCCGAAACGGGCAAAATTACGGTAAAAATTGTGACAAAGGCCGTGACAGATAGGGGCTTTTATGATAAAATAGAAGAAACCCGACTTTTTGAACGGTGCCGCGCCCCATTTCTCAGAATTTCGCCCGCTTTCGCGCAATGCGGCGGCGGTGAAAGAAAAGCTCGTATATTGAAAGGATGGAACAAGATGAAACGAAGAACACTGCTCCTGCTCGCCGCCGTGATGGCGCTGGCAGTCGCTCTTGCGGGATGCGGGCCTCTTTCGGCCCTGCTCACCCAGGATTTTGACGCCAGCAAGTATGTCAAAGGGATCCTCGACTGCACCTACCTGGGCGAATACGCCGACTACATGGAGACGACCAACGCCACCGAGGAGGAAGCGGCCGCCGCTTATGAGGGCGGACTGGAGGCGGAAGCCTACTACCTCGCGAGCTACCTGGGCTTTGTGGATTATTACGATTCCGACGCGATGGACAGCGACCTCCGCTCCGAGATGATCGAATTCTACCGCGCGGCCTATCAGAATTCCCGCTACGAGGTCGGGGAGGCGGTCAAGAGCGACAGCGGCTTTACCGTCGAGGTGACCATCGAGCCGATCGACCTGTTCTCCGCGGCCATCGATGAGCTGAACAGCTACATCACTGAGCTGGAGGAGAGCCTCAACGCCGGGGTTTTCGCCGAGATGACCGAGGAGGAATTCTACTATGAGTACGCGAGCGGCATGATGGCGATCTGCGAGGCGCACGACGACGATCCGCCCCACCTTGAGCCGGTCACCCTCGCCATCCTGGTTACACAGGACGAGGACGGCCTCTACACCATCAGCGATTCCGACTTCCAGCGGATTGACGCAGAGATGATCTACTATCCGTAATGGCGCAGCCTCTCGGGCGCCGGAATGTATGAAAAAGCATCCGTATGGCGTGGCCATGCGGATGCTTTTGGCGTTTAAAGGGCGCGGCTTATTCCTTGATCTGCGCGAAGGCGCCGGCCAGCAGGTCGCCCAGGGTGGAGCCGGTCCCTTTGGGGGTGGCGGGCTTGAAGACCTCATGGATGATGCGGGTGCGCTCGGCGAAGGCCTCCTTGTCCTTGACGAGGGTGAGCAGCGACGCGGCCATTTCGGCATCGTCGACAGCCCGGTGCTGGCGGCCCTCAAACTTCTGCTCCACCGAGCCGATGGCGTTGTGGAGCGAGAGGTTGGAGCGCCGGGAAAGGCCCACCAGCCGGGTGTAGACCCGCTGGAAATCCATCCACCGGAAGAAGGGGTCGGGGATGTAAAGATCCTTTAAGTCGCATTCGCCGAAGAGCTGGGCGCGGTCGGTGTTGCTCCAGGAATAGACCCGGACCGGCTCCTCCCCGATCCAGGCGGCGAATTCTTCAAGGGCGTCGGCCAGGATCGGGGCGTTTTCGACGTCAGCCTGGGTGATGCCGGTGAGGTTTGTGATGGTTTTGGTGATGGTGTTGCGCTCCGGGCGGACAAAGCGGTCGTACCGGTCGGTCAGCTGGTAGTTGGGGTCGAGGCGGACCGCGCCGATCTCGATGATCTCATGGCGGACCGGGTCGTCCGGATTGCGGTTGGCGGCGGCGATGGGATTCATTTCAAAATCGAGAAACACGTGATACATAGCAAGAAGCCTCCATTGGCAGGATTCGACGGATTTCTTCTCTATTGTACCACATTCGGGGGATTTTGCAAAGAAAAATGACCGGGCAATTTTTATGATCCGGCCTGTGTCCGCATAAGGATCGGCGGAAAGAAGGGAGCCCCCGCAGGGGAAACAGCGGGGGCTCCGATATATGGGAGGTAAGAGGTCTGGCGGGGTAAAGGGGCGTTACGACTCGAGGATTGCGAGCGCGACGTCTTTGGCCTGTTCGACGTTTTCGGTGTTGGCGACGATGAAGACGCCGTACTCGCTCTCCCCATAGATGTCGGAGAGTGCGTCGCTGCCGGTCAGGGAGAGGCCGCAGGCCGCAGTTTGCTCTCCGGTCGGGTTGCCCTCGTCGTCCACCATGTCAAAGGAGAGGGCGAGGTCGCTGTAGGCGGCCATTTCCTCTTCGGAGAGGAAGTCCTCAAGAGGAAGATACACATCGCTCCGGGCGTTGCGGGCGGCGTTCTCCAGGTCGCAGATCATCACATCGATTTCCCCGGAGGCGACCATTGCGCTCACCTTCATGATGCCCGCGCCATAGGCGGCTGCATCCGATTCTTCAGAGCCAAGGCTCAAAGCGGTGAATTCCACCGCGGTTTCGCCCTCCGCCCATTCGGGGTGGGCGGCCAGCAGCTCGTCGGAATAAGCGGTGAGGGCCTCCTCGCTGACGAAGGTATTTGCGGCGACAACCTGCAGGGCGCTGCTGTCTCCTCCGCCGCAGCTGGTCAGCGCACAGGCCGAGAGCGCGGCGGCGCCGAGACAGGACAGACACTTTTGCATTTTCATAGCGGGTTCATTCCTTCTTTTTCAAATTCACAAACCAGCCATCTGTTTTTATGATACATCCGGAAGATGTACGCATCAACAAATTGGCTTGAATAAATTGTTAAGAAGCGGGGAGGACTTTCCGTCTCCCGGCGCCAATTGTTCGGCTGGTGTTGTTATTACATTCAGTATAGCAAGGAGGAAAAAATTGTCTGTGAATGCAGCTTGAATTTTTGCCGGATCAATTGTAAGCAATTTGTGGCGACTACGGGCCGGATTTTTTCCACATTTTCAACAGATCGTTGTGGAAAACTCAGAGCATCCTTCCGACAAGCCAGCCTGCCGACAGAACGACCGCCAGATCCCCGGCGAGCGAGCAGGGCAGGGCGTAGCGCTGGCGCGAGATTTTGGCCGCCCCGAAATAGACGGTGAGGGTGTAGAAGGTCGTTTCCGAGGCGCTCTGGATGACGCTCGCTGTCCGCCCGACGGCGCTGTCCGGGCCGTATTCGGCCAGGATCTCGCGGAAGACGGCGAGCGATCCGCTCCCCGACACCGGTCGCAGCAGAGAAAGCGGCAGCACCTCCGGCGGGATGTCCAGCAGTTCGGCTGCGGGGCGGAGGGCGTGGCAGAGGACGTCGAGCCCGCCCGACGCCTCGAACATCCCCAGAATTGCCAAAAAGAGGACAAGGGGCGGCAGCATGGCGGCGGCGGTGCGGAGCCCTTTTTTTGCCCCTTCCGCAAAAGCGGCGAATAGGTCGACCCCGTGCAGCAAACCATATAGGAGGATGCCGCCCACCGCAAGCGGGACCGCCAGCGCGGCGAAGAGCTTCATCGCGCGCCCCCCTTATCCGGAAAGAGCCGGGCGCAGACTGTGCAAAGCAGCAGCGAGACGGCGAGCGAGAGGGCGGACGCGGCCAGGACGGGCGGCAGAATCTCCATCGGGGCCGCGCTCCCCATCGACAGGCGGACGGCCGCGACGGTGGTCGGGATGAGCTGGATGGAGCAGGTGTTGAGGACGACCAGGGTGATCATCTCCCGGGTGGCGGCGCCGTTCCCGCCCGCGGCCATCCGCTCCATCGCGGCAAGGCCGAGCGGGGTGGCGGCGTTGCCGAGGCCGAGGAGGTTGGCGGCGATGTTCATCGAGATAAGCCCCAGCACCGCGCTGTCCCGCCGGAAGGCGGGGAAAAGGCGGCCGGTCAGGGGGCGGAAGAGGGCGGCGAGCTTTTCGGTCAGACCTGCCCGCCCGGCGATCTCTGCAAGCCCGCTCCAGAGGCAGAGCGCGCCGGCCAGCGAGAGGACCAGGGGAACCGCCTCCCCGCATTTCTGGAGGGCGGCCGACCCCACCGCCTCCATCCTGCCCGAGCAGAGCCCGAAAACAATGGACAGCAGGGCCAGAATTGTGAGAATCCAGTTCATGCAGATCCTTCCTTTCGCATCGTGCTGTTTTCATTCTATCGGACAGGGCGGGAAAATATCCTTGTTTTTGCAAAATTTTCAAAATAAGCTGGACAATTGCGGGCAAAGAGGGTATAATAGTTTTAGAATCATTTAAAACTGTTGTCATACAGATTGATCAAGGAACAGGAGGATGACAAAATGGACTTGCAGGCACTTTTTACGATGAGCTACGGGCTTTATGTGGTGAGCAGCACGGACGGGGAACGCCGTTCCGGCTGCATCGTCAACACCCTGACCCAGGTGACGGCCGAGCCGCCCCGCCTGGTAGTCGCAGTCAACAAGAACAACGTGACGACCGAAATCATCCGCAAAGCGGGGCGCTTTACCGGCGTCGCCCTCGGCGTCGGGGCCGGGATGGAGCTGATCGGCCGGTTCGGCTTCCGCTCCGGACGGGATCTGGACAAATTTGACGGCATCCCCTACGGGGAAGACGAGAGCGGCATCCCTTACCCGACCGAGCACGCCGTCGCGCGGTTCAGCTGCCGGGTGATCGGCGAGACCGACCTCGGGACCCACGTCCTCTTTGTGGGCGAGCTGACCGAGGCCGAGCGCCTGCTCGACGAGGAGCCGATGACCTACGCCTACTACCACCAGGTCAAGAAGGGCCTGACCCCCAAAAACGCCTCCTCCTACAACCCCACCGAGAAGGCGGCGGTCAAGGAGGCGCCCAAAAAGGAGAGCTGGCGCTGCACCATCTGCGGCTACGTCCATGAGGGCCCGCTGCCGGAGGATTTCACCTGCCCGGTCTGCGGCGTCGGGGCCGAGCTGTTCGAAAAAGAGGAATAAGCGCCCATATAACGGGAAATCCCCGCCTGACAGCACAGTCAGGCGGGGATTTTTGCGCGGGATCAGACATAGTAGGGGTTGGGCTTGAAGAGCAGGGCGATGAAATCGATGAGAACGCCGATCCCGAAGAGGCCGAGGGTGAAGAGGTAGAGGACTCCCATCCCGGTCCTGCCCTCGTAAAATTTGTGCGCGCCGATGACGCCGAGGAAGAAGCAGAGGGCGAGGGCGACCCACTTGCTGCGCCGCCTTCCAGCCTGCGCCGCGCCGAGGGTGTTCTGGTTGGTGTTCTCGTTGTTGATGATGATGGACGGCTGCGCGGCCGCGCCTTTGAGCTCCTCCACCTGCCGTCCGCAGGCGGTGCAGAGGACGGCGTCCTCCGGGATTTGCGCGCCGCAGTGCTTGCAGAATTTGGTTTTGAGCGGCTGCTGGGGCTGTGGGTTTTGCTGCGGCTGCCTTTCAGCCGCAGCGGCTTCCGTTTGATTTTCCATGCTGGCATCTCCTCCCAAGATTGATGCTTTCAGTTTAACACATAAGTGCGCAATTGTCAACATATGTGTTCAGAACGCTGTAATTTGTCCCCTAGAATATACATAGAGGTGAGTGCTATGTATATTTCTACTTTGGATCCCGTCCTGGTCGGGCGGGTCATCGCGCATTTCCGCCAGCAGAGCGGGATGTCCCAGGAGGTTTTGAGCGGCCTGGCCGCGATCGGGCGCAGCCATCTGAGCGCCATTGAGCGCGGCGAGCGCAAGCCGACCCTGGAGACGCTCTACCGCATCTGCACGGCCATGAACGTGAAGATGAGCGCCGTCATCCTCAAGCTGGAGGAGGAGCTCGACCGGGCGGAAAAGGCTGGGGGAAAATAAGAGCCGTACAGAAAAAAGGACAGCCAAACGCCCGGCGGGGAGGACCTGCCGGGCGTTTGGCCGATGGAAAAGCTCGTATATGAGGGGTCTGGCAAAGGTTAAGCGTGGGCTTCCTCGAGGGTCAGCTCACCGACGTAGCGCTGGCCGTTGCGGGCGATGACGATTTCAACGGTATCGCCCACACTGCAGGAGGAGAGCGCCTTAGTGAGGTCGGCGGCGGAGGAAATCTCGGTCCCGTTGAAGGAGACGATCCGGTCGCCGGAGCGGAAGCCGACTTCTTCGGCGTTGGAGCCGGGCGTCACTTCGTCGATGTAGACGCCGGCTGAGTAGCCGTACATCATGGCCATCGTCGAGCTGGAAACCTCAGTGGTCGTCATGCCAAGGTCAATGCGGCCTTTGACATAGCCATACTGCATGATGTCGTCGACAAGATCCATAGCGGTGTTGATCGGGACCGCGAAGCCGAGCCCCTCGATGCCGCTGCCGGAGGATTTGGCGACGACGATGCCGATGAGTTCGCCGCGATCGTTAAAGAGGCCGCCGCCCGAGTTGCCGGGGTTGATGGCCGCGTTGGTCTGCAGGAGGGTCATGGTCTGGCCGTCGAGGTCGATCTCGCGGTCCAGCGCGCTGATGATGCCGTCGGTGACGGTGCCGCCCAGCTGGCCGAGCGGGTTGCCGACCGCGACGGCGGTGTCGCCGACCTGCAGGCTGTCGGAATTGCCGACCGTCGCGGCCTGGAGGCCGGTGGCGTCGATCTTGATCACGGCGATGTCGCCCTGGGAGTCGGTGCCGACGAGGGTGGCGGGATAGCTTGTACCGTCGCGCAGGGTGACGTTGATGGTCGACGCGCCCTCGATGACGTGGTTGTTGGTGACAATGTAGCCGTCAGAGGAGAGGATGACGCCGCTGCCGGCGCCCTCCGAGACGTACTGGCCCATGAAGGTATCATACTGGGTGCTCTCGGTGGTGATCTCGACGACCGAGTCGGCGACCCTGGCGGCGATTTCGGTGACGCTCAGCGCGTCGCCGGTGCTTCCGCTGTTGGCCGCGACCGTGCTCGCCCCGGTGCTGTCAGAGGAGACGGCCGGGAGGGTAGTCTGGGTGCCGCTCTGAACGCTCTGCGGGACGGCGGTGTTTAAGACGCCGGCGGCGTAGCCGATGCTGCCGGAGGCGAGGATGCACAGCGCTGCGACCAGCGCGCCGGCCTTTTTGGTCAGGTACGGGCTCTTTTTGTGGGCATGGGAGGTGTGGGGTTCTTCTTCATCAAACTGCTGGAAATTATTCTGATAATTCTGTAACATATCAATCGCTCCTTTATCGAATTTCCATCAGGGGTTGTTTCTCTTTTCATTGTCTTTAGTATACCCGCGCCAGGTGAAATGCATTTGACACCAAAGTGAAACTTACTTGAAAATTGTAAATCCTTTTTGAAGGAGCTTTGACAGATTTTCCCTGTTTATTCCAGCCCCAGGTAGCGCCGGAGGCTCTCGGTCAGCTCGTCGATGCTTCTGGTATTCAGATGGTAGTAAATGCGGTTGTCCCGCACCTCGTCGGTGATGAAATCCCGCTGGGCCAGCAGGTTCATGTGGTGGAACACGGTGGGGGTGGTGAGCTTGAGGCGCTTGGCCAGCTCCGCCTGATAGGCGGGGCCCTCCTTGAGGATGTGCAGGATCTCGAGCTTGGTGGAATCCCCCAGGAGCTTTAACCGGGCCGCGATCTGTTCGCCGGAAAGCCGGCTCTGGGAGAAAAGGTCCACCCCGCAGAAGAGGATGCCCAGCACCAGATACGGCGTTTCGCTGCCCGGGAGCTGATAGATCAGCCCGTAGTTGAAGGCGCTGAGGCTCGGGAAGACGATGGTATTCTCCGGCACCTGAAGATGGACCCGCTCCCGCATCCGGCTTTCCAGCTCGGGCGCTGCGAAAAATTCTTCCGCATAGCGGAATTTGTCCCGGTGCTTCTGCATAATGGGCTCGATTCTCCCGGCGATTTTTTCCAGCAGCTCCGCCAGCTGGACGGCGTAAAAATCCGGGAACATGGCGACCTCCAGAATGGCGGACCGCCCTTCGGGGGTGATGCTCTCCTCATGGAGGAGGGCCAGCAGCTCCGCTTCCGAAGGGCTGTCCGCCTGTTCGCCGTCCTCGCGTTCCGTCGGGATGTTCAGCAGAAACTGCCGGATCCCCCTTTCCCGGATGCCCGCCCGCAGCTGCTCGAGCGGCGGCCGGGCGTCCAGGGGGCTGAAATAGGTCATGAAAAGCTCCTGAAATAATAGGGAATCCGGGCCCTCCTGCTGAAATATCCGCTGGAACAGGGGCGATTCCGGCAGGGAAATATCCGTACAGGCTTCCAGCATTTCCTGGTACGGCTCTGTGAGTTTCCGGGCAAGCTCGGGGTCGCTGGACCGATGGGCGAGCCTCTCCGCTTTGGGTGCGGCGTCGTCCGGCTGGCATTTCTGACAAAGGAGCCCATAGGCCTCCAGATACAGGTGGAAGGGTTCCAGTTTCATCTTAATCCGCTCCTAAATTTTGTTCTCCTTCCATGATAGCAGGTTTTTCTTCCCGGTTCAAGCGGTAACAGATTTTCAGCCGGGCCAGGATGACAAAAATCACAGCGGCGGCCGCGGCGCCAATGAGCAGGATCCCCTGCACGGAAAGAAACGACGCCATCCCTGCCACCAGCAGGGACATCACCGGCGAAACGCAGCAGCCTACGGAATTAAAGACCGCCGTGGCCCGTCCCAGGTAATCCGGCTCCACAATGCGGACAAACTGGACGCTGAAAAAGCTGTTGGTCACCCCCATGACCCCTCCCCAGGCGAACATGAAGAGCCCGGCTGCCAGGTAGCGGAACCAGCCCAGTGCGGGAAAGACCGTCAGGGCTGCATACCCCGCGGCAAGGGCCGCATATCCGGCCAGAAATTGCGCCCGATAGGAGATTTTTTCCGAAATTTTGGGATAGAAATAGAAGGCCAGCAGCATCCCGGCGGTCTGGGCAACCCCAAACATGGACAGCGCCATACTGCCGCCCCGGAAGACATCCGAGATATAAGGGACCATCAGGCAGCCGAGGATCGTGCCGACGCTGTTGAACAGCACCGCTCCCGCGACGATCAGCACAAAGAGCTGGTTTTTCCCCAGATACCGGAAACCGCCCTTCAGTTCGGTAAAATATCCCTTCCGCTCCGCCTGCGGGGCGATGCTTTCCCGGAACCGGATACCAAGAATCAGCAGGCCGGACAGGACAAAGGTCAAAAGGTCGATGCCGAAGGCCGTCCCCATCGAAAAGGCCGCGATGATGCCGGCCAGGCCGGTGCCTGCCAGATCCGCCACCGTGCAGGCGGAGCGCATCAGGCTGCTGGCTTTTTCGTACTCCTCCTGCCCCACCAGCCGCGGCAGCATCCCGGCGCCGGCGGGAATCCGGAAGGATTCCACCGTGTTCATGGCAAAGGAAAAAGCCAGGAGCATCCAGGCCTGCAAAGAGCCGGTGAGATAAAGCAGCAGAAAAATCCCCACCAGTCCGCCCCGGATAAAGTCGCAGACCGCCATCACCGGCTTTTTGGGCAGCCGGTCGGTGATGGGGCTGAACAGGGGCTGAAAAATCACGGTGGGCAGCAGGTTTGCCGCCAGCACCAGGGCGCTTAAGGACGCGCTGTGGCTCAGCTGATAGGTAAGCCAGGTAAAGGCAATGGCGTCGATGCTGTCGCCGAAGTCGTTGATGACATTGGCGAAAAGCAGCTTGCGGTAGTCGGCGTTTTTGAGAATGTCCCGATACATGTTTGATACCTCTCTAACATCAGATTGCGGATTTTATGCTTCGTTATCCGCTTCCGCGGATCCCTTTTCTCCCTCATTCAAGGCGCGGCAGAGTTTTAACCGGGCCATGACGGCAAAAACCACGGCGGCGGCCGCGGCTCCCATCAGCAGCGCCGCCTGAATCGGAAGAAACGCCACCAGTCCGGCGATGGCCGCCGACATCAGCGGCGTGACGCAGGCCCCCGCTGCGTTAAAGACCGACGCCGCCCGCCCCAGGTAGTCCGGCTCCACAACCTGGACCAGCTTCACGCTGAACAGGCTGGCGGCAGTACCGCCCAGCAGCCCCCATCCGAACATGAGGAGCCCCGCAGCCGGGTAACGGAACCATCCCAGCCAGGGGATCAGCAGAAGCAGCAGGTAACTGGCGCAGGAAGTCCCAAAGGACAGCAGAAACTGGTTCCGGGAGGAAATCCGCTCCGAAATCTTCGGGTAGAAATAAAAGGCCGACAGCAGCCCGGCGGTTTCACAGACCCCGAGAAGGGAGAGGGTTTCGCTGCCGCCCCGGAAAACCTCCGAAATGTAGGGGGCCTGCAGGGAAGCGAAAATGCTGTTGATGCTGTTGCCCAGCACCGCGCCGACGACCAGCAGCAGAAAGATATGGTTTTTCCCCAGATACTGGAAACCGCCCTTCAGCTCGGCGAAATAACCCTTCCGCTCCGCTTTGGGGGCGGCGGTTTCCTGAAGCCGGATGCCCAGAATCAGCAGCCCGGACAGGACAAAGGTCAAAAGGTCGACGGCAAAGGCGGCCCCCATCGACAGGGCCACAATGAGCCCCGCCAGGCCGGTCCCGATGAGCTCCGCCCCCATACCGGCCGAACGGATGAAGCTGCTGGCCTCTTTGTAGTCCTCTTTGCCCACCAGCCGCGGCAGCATCCCGACGCCGGCGGGAATCCGGAAGGATTCCACCGTGTTCATCAAAAAGGTGAAAGCCAAAAACATCCAGGCCTGCAGGGAATCTGTGAGGAACAGCAGCAGGAAAATCCCCACCAGCGCCGCCCGGATAAAGTCGCAGACCGCCTGCACCGGCTTTTTGGGCAGCCGGTCGGTGATGGGGCTGAACAGGGGCTGGAAAATCACGGTGGGAAGGCGGTTGGCCGCCAGCGTCAGGGCGCTTAAGGACGCGCTGTGGCTGAACTGGTAGGTGAGCCAGGTGAAAGCCACCGCGTCCACACTGTCCCCGAACCGGTTGATGACATCGGCGAAAAGCAGCTTGCGGTAGTCGGAATTTTTCAGAATCTGGCGGTACATGAGACAGCCCTCCCGGTAATTTGACGATTATCTAATAAAAGATGTTATGAGTATCATATCACATCGGAAGATGTATGTCAATATGCAGATTAGATTTTTATCTAACCTCGGGGCCGAAAAATGGCTCCGCACGGTTGTGCGGAGCCGGGCTGCTGGTTGTTTCTGCCGGATTTACATCTTTCCCGTTTTGCGCAGGTCCTCTTCCTTGAGGACACGCCCCTCTTTGAGGAGGTCGCAGAGGGCGGCCGCGTCCTCTGCCGCCAGGGCGTCGCGGTACTGCCGCAGGTTTGCAAGCAGGATATCGAGCTCGTGGAGGAGCGGGCCTTTGTTGAGGAGGAAGAGGGAGGTCCACATCCCCTCGCTCAGCTTGGCGACCCGGGTCAGGTCGAGGTAGCTCCCCGCGCTGAAGCCGGCCTCCCGGCGGAGGGTGGGGGACTTGATATAGGCGTTGGAGACGACGTGGGCGAGCTGGGAGGTGGCGGCGATGATGGCGTCGTGCTCCTCCGGGGAGGCGGTCACCGTCTGCCCGAAGCCGATGGAGCGGGCGAACGCGGCCAGTTCCTCCACCGCAGCGGGGTCGGTGCGGTCGTCGGGAGTGAGGATGAAGCTCGCGCCGTCGTAAAGGTCCTCCCGCGCATAGTCGAAGCCGGAAAATTCCCGGCCGGCCATCGGGTGGCAGCCGACAAAGCGCACCCCGGCTTCGGCGAGCGGTCCGCTGACCGCCCCCACCACCGCCGCCTTGACGCCGCAGACGTCGCAGACGAGGCCCCCCTTGCGGAAATCGTCCCGGTGGGCGGTGAGGAATTCCACCGCCGCCTCCGGGTAGAGGCAGACGGCGGTGAGATCCGCCTGCGCGAGGGTGGCAATGCTCCCTTCGGCATGGATGGCGCCCTGGGCGAGGGCTTTCCGTACAACCGACGGGTCCTTGTCCATCCCGAGGACGGTGTGGCCGGTGCTGCGCCGGATGGCCTTGCAGAGGGAGCCGCCGATCAGCCCGAGGCCGATGATTTGTACGATCATGACGAGACCTTCTTTCTCGATTTAAAGCTTTTATCTATAAAAGTATAACCGGATCCGGCCCCGCTGTCAAGAGGAAAGGGCGGATTACGGGGCCGGATCTTCCTGGAAGGCCTCCTCCTGGGCGTTTGTGCCCGGGGCGGGCTTGTCAAAGCGCAGCCGGTAGGTGCAGTGGCGGCAGAGGGGGAGGACGATGTGCCGGTTGTCGAAATTCTCCCGGATCCGCCGGAAGTAGTCCCCCTCGACGATCTGGGAGAAGGGCTCGAGGAAGAGGTTGCCGAGCGGCGCCTCGCCGTTAGCGTCGAGGCAGCAGGGGACGACCGTCCCGTCGCAGAGGACGGCCGCCATGCTCCGGGTGCCCTGGCAGATCCCGGTGTCCGAAACGTAGGGGTTTTTGAGAGAAGGCCAGGTGAACTCCTCCTCCCAGCTTAAAAAGACGCCTTTCTCCAGGGTGAGGCTGCGGCGGCTGCGCATCTTTTCCTCGAGCGGGGCGGCTTCCGGGTAGGCGCGCTCGATGAGCTCCATGATCTGCAGGGCGGCGAGGTCGGCCTCCCGGTTTTCGTCGAGGGTCCAGAGCCGCAGCACCGAGAACTTTTTGCGCTCCCGCGCGAAGCGCTGGCAGAAGGCGAGGACGTTTTCGACATACCGCTCCATCCCGTCGAGGTCGATGGGGTTGTAAAACTCCCTTTCCACCCCGTTTGCCCCGTTGTGGAAAGGGAAGCTGTGCAGCGAGAAATTGACCTGCCGCAGGGCGTTTTTGCGCAGCAGCATGGGCGCGGCCTGAGGCAGCAGGGTGCCGTTGGTGGTGAGGTTCACCTGCAGGTCGTGCTCCTCGCAGATATCGAGGAAGCGCTCGAGCTTCGGGTGGAGGAGCGGCTCTCCCTTGACATGAAAGTAGACGTAGCCGGTGTAAGGGGCGATCTCCCGCACGACATGCCGGAACTCCTCCTCGGTCATACTGCGGGGCGGGCGGCTGCTTTTTACGCAAAAGGGGCAGTTCAGGTTGCAGATGTTGCTGATTTCGATATAGATCCGTTTGAACCGCATGCAGGGCCCTCCTTAATGGGACAATTTTCTTCAGTATAGCATATTTTGCCCCCGGCGCGCAACGATTTTTGCGAAAATCCGACGGATTCTTCCACCCTATCTGCCATCTGCTTGCAGACGGCTGTCTGCTGCGGGGGGATTGTTCAAAATCAATAAAACACTCGGTTAATGTTCACAAAAAATTCACCGGAATTATCCCGTTAATTTTCTATCAAGCCCTTGTCATTTTGGAATTTATGGTATAAAATAAGAGTAGAATAAATTTTGGAGGTTTATGATTATGGCAGTTAAAGTTGCAATCAATGGCTTCGGCCGCATCGGCCGTCTTGCGTTCCGCCAGATGTTCGGCGCCGAGGGCTACGAAGTCGTCGCGATTAACGACCTGACCAGCGCGAAGATGCTCGCCCACCTGCTCAAGTACGACACCGCTCAGGGCAGCTACGGCAGCGCTTTCAAGCCTGATCAGCACACCGTGGATTACCACGAGGGCGAGGGCGAGGACAACTACATTGTTGTCGACGGCAAGAAGATCGTCATCTACGCGATCAAAGACGCGAACGAGTGCCCCTGGGGCGCCCTGGGCGTTGACGTCGTCCTCGAGTGCACCGGCTTCTATACCAAGAAGGAAAAGGCTATGGCGCACATCAACGCCGGCGCCAAGAAGGTCGTCATCTCCGCTCCTGCCGGCAACGACCTGAAGACCATCGTTTACTCCGTCAACGAGAACACCCTGACCCCCGACGATCAGATCATCTCCGCCGCTTCCTGCACCACCAACTGCCTGGCTCCCATGGCGAAGGCTCTGAACGACACCTTCCCCATCCAGAGCGGCATCATGACCACCGTTCACGCCTACACCGGCGACCAGATGATCCTCGACGGCCCGCAGCGTAAGGGCGACCTCCGCCGTGCCCGCGCCGGCGCGCAGAACATTGTTCCCAACTCCACCGGCGCCGCGAAGGCGATCGGCCTGGTTATCCCCGAGCTGAACGGCAAGCTCATCGGCTCTGCCCAGCGCGTTCCCGTCCCCACCGGCTCCACCACCATCCTGGTTGCCGTTGTCAAGGGCAAGGACGTCACTGTTGACTCCGTCAACGCCGCGATGAAGGCTGCTTCTTCCGAGTCCTTCGGCTACAATGAGGACCAGATCGTCTCCTCCGACGTGATCGGCATGCGCTATGGTTCCCTGTTCGACGCGACCCAGACTATGGTTGCGAAGCTCGACGACGACACCTATCAGGTTCAGGTTGTTTCCTGGTATGACAACGAGAACTCCTACACCAGCCAGATGGTTCGCACCATCAAATACTTCGCAGAGCTGGCATAAGCCGCTGCGTAAAGCTGGATAGAACGCAATGCTTATGTGCTGCTGCTCCATAGCGGCAGCACATTTTTTGAATATCCGCTTGTCCGCAGCCTGCGTGAGTCCAGCAGATCAATACAAGGAGGTACTACTATGAATTACTCGAAAGAAGTAGAAGAGATGTGTGTTGTGGCCAAAGGCCCGCATCACGGCCCCGCCCCCATCCCGGAAGAGGGCAAGTGGGTCGAGGCGAAGGAAATCAAGGATATTTCCGCGTATACCCACGGCGTGGGCTGGTGCGCTCCCCAGCAGGGCGCCTGCAAGCTGTCCCTGAACGTCAAGAACGGCATCATTGAGGAAGCTCTGGTGGAAACCATCGGCTGCTCCGGCATGACCCATTCCGCCGCGATGGCTGCGGAGATCCTGCCCGGCAAGACCGTCCTGGAAGCTCTCAACACCGACCTGGTCTGCGACGCCATCAACACCGCGATGCGCGAGCTCTTCCTCCAGATCGTCTACGGCCGCTCCCAGTCTGCCTTCTCCGAAGGCGGTCTCGTCATCGGCGCGGGCATGGAGGACCTGGGCAAGGGCGCCCGTTCGATGGTCGGCACCATGTACGGCACCAAGGCCAAGGGCGTTCGTTACCTGGAAATGACCGAAGGCTACTGCACCCGGATGGCCCTCGACGCGGATGACCAGGTCATCGGCTACGAGTTCGTTTCCCTGGGCAAGATGACCGACTTCATCAAGAAGGGCATGGAGCCCAACGAAGCATACGAGAAGTCCAAAGGCACTTACGGCAGATTTGACGACGCCGTCAAGTATATCGACCCGCGCAAGGAATAAGGAGGGCACGAAGAATGGCTACTTTTGAAGGATACGAGAGACGCGAGGCGAAAATCCTCGGCGTCCTGAAAGAATACGGCATTTCCTCCATCGATGAGTGCAAGACCATCTGCGAGGAAAAGGGCATCGACCCCTACACCATCGTCCAGGAGACCCAGCCCATCTGCTTCGAGAACGCCAAGTGGGCCTACACCGTCGGCTGCGCCATCGCGCTCAAGAAGGGCTGCACCAAGGCTGCTGACGCCGCCGCCGCCATCGGCATCGGCCTCCAGGCGTTCTGCATCCCCGGCTCTGTCGCCGAAAACCGCAAGGTCGGCCTCGGCCACGGCAACCTCGGCAAGATGCTCTTAAGCGAAGAGACCGAATGCTTCGCCTTCCTGGCCGGCCACGAGTCCTTCGCGGCTGCGGAGGGCGCGATTAAGATCGCCCTGAACGCCAACAAGGTCCGCACCAAACCCCTGCGTGTTATCTTAAACGGCCTGGGCAAGGATGCCGCCTTCATCATCTCCCGCATCAACGGCTTCACCTACGTCGAGACCGAGTTTGACCCCTACACCGAGGAAGTCAAGGTCGTCAGCGAGAAGCCCTACTCCAACGGCCCCCGTGCGGACGTCAAGTGCTACGGCGCGGACAACGTCCCCGAAGGCGTCGCCATCATGAAGCTGGAGAAGGTCGGCGTTTCCATCACCGGCAACTCCACCAACCCCACCCGCTTCCAGCATCCCGTCGCCGGCACCTATAAGAAATGGTGCGTCGAAAACGGCGTCAACTACTTCTCCGTCGCTTCCGGCGGCGGCACCGGCCGCACCCTGCACCCCGACAACATGGCGGCCGGCCCCTCCTCCTACGGCATGACCGACACCATGGGCCGGATGCACTCCGACGCCCAGTTCGCCGGCTCCTCCTCCGTTCCCGCCCACGTGGAAATGATGGGCCTGATCGGCATGGGCAACAACCCGATGGTCGGCGCGACCGTCGCCTGCGCAGTTGCCGTCGAGGAAGCTTGCAAGTAAACTTGCCGCAAATAAATTGCCGCAAGTAAATTTGCCGCAGGTGAATTTCCCGTAAGAAACAGAGCCGCCCCTTTCACGCGGAAGGGGCGGCTGTTTTTTATGCAAAAAAATTCCAATATTTTAATTTCGATTTTTTTGGTCAGGGGAGAGGTCTTCGACCCGAATCTTGTCCATAGCGAATTCCAGCGCGAGCGCGATGAGCTCGTTGCGGCTGCGGTTGGTTTCCCTTGCCAAATGGTCGTAAAAATCGACGATGGATTTGTCGACGCGTATCGTAAACATCACCGGTTCGGTCTTTTTTGTGATTTTCAGCTCATCCATGCCTGAAAATGCCTCCTTTCAATCGCCTTTATTCTATTATTACACATTTTTAAGGAGGAAAAAATGTGCAGTTATATATACGAAAGATGTTTACAATTAAACATATATATGATATAATAGGAACACAACAGAAACCCGCCTGTTTCGGCAGACGGGGATGGAAAGGATGACTTTTACCATGTGGAAATGCAAAAATTGCGGTGCGGAAAACGGGGACGCTTCGGTGAACTGTTCCTCCTGTGGAGAGCGGCGGACAAATGCTTCCGCGAAAAGCACTGCTGCAAAAAGCGCGGCACAGAGCGCTGGAGCCCCCTTCCGGAGCTCGGAGGAGAAAAAATACGTCCGGGGGAACTGCTGGCAGGCGAATGATCTGGAAAAATGGGGCTGAAGATTCTCGATCTGCTGTATCGTGCTGGCGGTCATCCAGCTGATTGCATCGGGCTTCACCTATGAAATGAACCGGTGGGGCGAATTGGAGCTGACCTTCCGGCTGAGCGCGATGGCAGGCGGCATCATTCCCGCAGTCTGCTGGGTCGGCGGGGGGTACGCATTCCGCCTGATTCTCGAAAGCTTCGCCCTCGTCGTCGAGGCCGCCTATAAATTTATCCACTTTCACGAGTAAATCAGGACCGCCCTCCGCCCTGATGCGGCGGGCGGTGTTCTACGGCAGTGCGTGAGGCGCACTGTTGATTTGCTATGAATATCGCGCAAAAAAGGGACGGTGCGGAACCGTCCCTTTTTGCAATCAGTTCTGGGTGAGGATGCTCATCGGGTCGACCCATTCGCCGTCCTGCTTGATGCCGACGTGGAGGTGCGGCTCCTCGGCGCTCTCTACGAGGGAGCTGTTGCCGACGCTGCCGATGACGTCACCCAGCTTGACCTCCTGCCCTTTTTTGACCTTGACGTCGCTGCCCATGCCGGCAAAGGTGATGACAATGCCGTCGCCGTATTCGATTTCAACGGTATTGCCCCACTTGCTGTCCTCGCGGATGTCGAGGACCTTGCCGTCGTTGGGGGATTTGACCGGCGTTCCCTCCTTGGCGGCGATGTCGACGCCGTCATGGGTCCGCCACTCGCCGAGGGTCTTGGATTTGACCAGCTCGCCGTTGCTGAAGGAGTTGAGGATCTCGCCCGATACCGGCATGATAAAGGCGCCGCTCGAAGTGACCGAGGATTCGACCGGTTTGAGGGTTTCCTCAGAGGATTCCGCCGGAGCGGAGGCAGCCTCCGCCGGCTCGCTTTCCTTGACGATCACCTGGGGGGTGTCCTTGGGGACGCCCGGCTCGGATTTTTCGACCGCGTCCAGCTCGGGGATGGACCACTCGGTCGTGCTTTCCAGCGTGTTGGAGGGACTCTGCTCGGCCGGGGCGTTTAAAGCGTTGAGGGTCAGATAGGTCGCGGAGCCGACGGCTGTCACACTGATCGCAAGCGCGATGTAAAAGCCCTTGGAAAGCCCCTTCTTTTTGCCGAAATTCAATCTTTTCATGGATACCAACCTTTCTTTATTTAAAAATGCTCGGAAACATTTGAGAGTACGACAGCAAAGCGCATCCGCCGCGGGGAATAATCCGCTGCGAGTTCAAATATAGTTTTCACAGCCGGCACATTTTTATGCCCGCTGCAGCAGATATTTTTGCTGCGTGAAATGTATTTGATCAACGCAAATATGTTTTTATATAAAATACAATTCGTGCTTTTGTTTTTCCTTATCGCACAATCTTAATAAAAAATTATGCAATATGTAGAAATAATTTTAAAATAATGCCCCTTCGTTGCGGATTTGAGAGATCTTTTAGCGATGTAAAGCATTTTTTGCCAAAAGCAATTGACGAAAGCAAAAAATCGCTTTATAATAGAATTTACACCGGATAAATCGCAAAAGGGCAGCGCCGAACGGCGCTCCCGCCGCGGGGTATCCACCGATATGACTGATGGAGGTAACGCAAAATGAGCAGAGTGTATAACTTTAGTGCAGGCCCGTCGATGCTGCCGGAAGCGGTTTTGAAAACCGCCGCCGAAGAGATGCTGGACTACCAGGGCAGCGGCCAGTCGGTTATGGAGATGTCCCACCGCTCCAAGACTTATCAGGCCATCATCGACTCGTGTTCCGCACTGCTGCGCGAGGTCATGAACATCCCGGATGACTACGAGATCCTTTTCCTGCAGGGCGGCGCATCCTCTCAGTTTGCGATGGTCCCCTTAAACCTTGCCGTCAAGTCCGGCAGCGCCGATTTCGTCCTCACCGGCCAATGGGCCAAGAAGGCCTTTTCCGAGGCCAAGAAGCTCATCAAGGCGCGGGAGGTCGCGTCCTCGGCAGATAAGACCTTTACCTATATCCCGGAGCTGGACCCCGCTTCCTTTGACAAAAATGCGGATTATTTCCACATCTGCTACAACAACACCATCTACGGCACCCGCTTCGTCGAACTGCCCGACACCGGGGATGTCCCGCTGGTCGCCGATATGAGCTCCTGCATCCTCTCCGAACCGATCGACGTGAGCCGCTTCGGCCTCATTTACGCCGGCGCGCAGAAGAATATGGGACCGGCCGGCCTGACCGTCGTCATCATCCGCAAAGACCTGATCGGCGAGCCGCGGGAGGGAACCCCGACCATGTTCACCTATAAGATCCACGCCGAGAACGGATCGATGTACAACACCCCGCCCACCTACGCCATCTATATCTGCAAGCTGGTCCTCGAGTGGATCAAAAATGAGATCGGCGGCCTGGAAAAGATGAAGGAGCTAAACGAGAAAAAGGCGGCCCTCCTCTACGATTACCTTGACAGCTCGAAGCTCTTCAAAGGCACCGTGGAAAAGAAGTACCGCTCCCTCATGAATATCCCCTTTGTCACCGGCAACGAGGAGCTGGACGCCCAGTTTGTCAAGGAAGCTGCGGCCGCCGGCTTTGTCAACCTCAAAGGCCACCGCACCGTCGGCGGGATGCGCGCTTCCATCTACAACGCCATGCCCATCGAGGGGGTCGAGAAGCTGGTCGCCTTTATGAAGAAATTCGAGGAGGCGCACGCCTGAGGGGCTGCGCCCGGTCTGCTGAAAGGATGATGTGAGATGTTTCGTATCCAAACCTTAAATAAGATTTCCCCGCTGGGGCTGGAAAAATTCGACCGCGCGAATTATACCTGGGGCGATGATGTTTCCGCGCCGGATGCCATCCTGGTCCGTTCCGCCTCGATGCACGACCTTGAGCTGGATCCCGCCACTGTCGCCATTGCCCGCGCGGGCGCCGGCGTCAACAATATCCCGCTGGACAAATGCTCCCAGGCCGGCATTGTCGTCTTCAACACTCCCGGCGCTAACGCCAATGCGGTCAAGGAGCTGGTCATCCTCGGCCTTCTGATGTCCGCGCGCAAGATCCAGCCCGCGATGGAGTGGATCATGACCCTCAAGGGGCAGGGCGCGGAGGTCCCGAAGCTTGTGGAAAAAGGCAAGGGGCAGTTTGTCGGCCCGGAAATCATGGGTAAATCCCTCGGCGTCGTCGGGCTGGGCGCCATCGGCGCGCAGGTCGCCAACGCGGCGGTCGCGCTGGGCATGAAGGTCTACGGCTACGACCCGTATATCAGCGTTGACGCTGCCTGGGGGATGGACCGCGCCATCATCCACGCCAAATCGCTGGGCGAGATCTACGAGCACTGCGACTACATCACCCTCCACCTGCCCTGCACCTCCGAAACCAAAGGGATGATCAACGCATCCTCCATCCAGATGATGAAGACCGGCGTCCGTATCCTGAATTTCGCCCGCGGCGAGCTGGTCGAGAGCGGTGACATGCTGGCGGCGCTGGATGAAAAGCAGGTCAAGGTCTATGTCACCGATTTCGCCGACGATACCCTGCTGGGGCACAAGGGCGTCGTTGCGCTGCCGCACCTGGGCGCCTCCACCCCCGAGTCGGAGGACAACTGCGCCAAGATGGCCGTCCAGGAGCTGCGCGAGTACCTGGAAACCGGCAACATCACCAACTCGGTGAACCTCCCCTCCCTGAGCCTCCCGATGGGCAAGGCGTCCCGCCTCTGCATCATCCACAAGAACATCAGCGGGATGCTCTCCAAGATGGCGGCGGTCCTGTCGGATGAAGGCTGCAACATCGAGAATATGATCAACGACTCCAAGAAGGACTACGCCTACACCATCATGAACCTGGCGGGCAAGGTCGATCCTTCCATCGCCGACAAGCTGAGCGAGATCCCGGACGTCATCCGGGTGCGGATCCTCTAAAATCTGGTAAAATGGGAAGCTCCCCGGTGCGTCCAAAGCGCGCCGGGGAGCTTTTGTGTCGAACTACCGGAACCGGTTCTGTTCCGGGCTGTAGGTGTAGCCGATCGCCGCCATCTTCCGCTCGATTTCCTCCCGGTTTAAGGAGAGGCTTTTGCAGAGCTCGTCCAGGTCGGGGTAAAAATCCCGCAGCTGGGTGTTGAGATAGCTGAGCAGGATGGCCGGATCCTGCGGAATCGCCATTGTTTTCCTCCTCTCGAGAATCTTCTGGCTTCCAGCATAGCACAAAAATCTGCCCGGCGCAAGTCTGCCGCCGGGGATTGGAAAAAATGCACAGCAGCGGGCGGGAAAATTCTCAGCCTTTCCGGCAAAACAGCCTTGACAAAGCCGCGTGAAATAGAGTACGATGGTATTGAAACGTTTGCGGGGAGGAGAATGCGCCATGCTGCTTAAGGAGATCAACCGGGTCATATTCAAGGCCTTCGGGACGCCGCTCAAGAGCGTCGAGGGCTATGAGAACTTCAGCCAGTCTGTCTACGAAGACGACACCCGGGTCCGTTCCAGCCTCTGGCATTTTGAAAAAGAAGTCGTGCTCGAGCCGCTGAGCGGGGTCGGGCTGCTGTTTGTCCGCGCCGAGGGCGGCATGATCCAGAAATTCATGTTCGACCAGCCGCTGCTTATCAACCCGGGGGTGCAGTTTGCCGTCCTGCCCTACGAGTGCACCCTCTCCTACCGGCTCTATTACCAGTCGCCGAAAATCATCACGCCGACCGCCAACGTCCTGACCGGGCAGGGCTTTGTCCCCAACATCCACGTCAAGACCCTCTACACCGTCTTATATCAGGAGAAGGACAAGCAGTTCCAGTTCAACGGCGAGGAGCACCCGTTCTGGGAGCTCACCTACGTCAACAAAGGCAGGATGATCTGCGAAGTGGACGGCGAGACCTACCAGCTCCAGCAGGGGCAGATGATCTTCTTTGCCCCCCACCAGTTCCACCTGCAGCGCAGCGACGGCAAGGCCCCCCTTTCCTTCCTGACCCTGACCTTTGACGGGGAGCTGGACCGGCCGGATATGCTGTCCAACCGGGTCGTCTACTGCGACGAAAACTGCCTGAACATCGTCCGCTCCATGATCCGGGAGGAGAAGGACGGCCAGCCCTACGGGGACGATATGATTACCTGCGAGCTGACCCGCCTGATCATCACCGTCGTCCGCAACACCCTCTCCAACGCCGTTGTTGTCAAGGTGCCGACCCGCCTCAAGGTCACGGTCGACAACAAGTATATCGGCGAGTGCATCGACCTCATCCACTCGAACATCACCTCGACCATCACCCTGCCGTGGCTCGCCAAGCAATTGAACCTCAGTTCCTCCTACCTCTCGAGCCTCTTCAAGCAGAAGGTCGGCCGCAGCATCTCGGAGTATGTCCGGCTGGTGCGGCTCGAAAAGGTCAAGGAGCTGATCGGGGAGGGGAAGTACACCATCGCGCAGATCTCCCACATCATGGGGTACTGTTCCCCGACCTACCTTTCCACCGAATTCCGCCGGGAATTCGATATGTCGCCGAAGGAGTATGCCAAGATGCTCGAATAGCGCGTGACCCCACTGGGCAATCGTTGCGCGCCCGGCATTTTTCGTGCAAACGTAACGCTTGACCGGCGGGCGGCCGATGACCGCCCCTACAAATGGGGTGTACGGTATCGGCTGCCGCGCGAAAAAAACAAGGGATTTTATGACAGACAGGCAGAGCCGCCTGTAAAAGAAAGGAGAAGGTCCTCAATGCAGGATAAGATGTAAACAGGGAAGACGTGATGAAGATGCTGGATGCCTGTTATCAAAAGGTTATAAATGGTATCGACCATGTCAGCCCGTCAGTAGAAAAAATGGCGCAGGATTATTTGGAAAAATACCATGACATACCGAAAGCAGCAGAAAAGATGATTTTTAACCAAGTTGTGAAATGTACCACATCGGGGTTTGTAACCGGCTTCGGTGGCCTGATTACTTTACCGGTTGCAATTCCTGCTAATGTTGGGAGCGTACTGTACGTACAGATGCGGATGATTGCCTGTACAGCCACATTGCGGGATATGATACTCGGAGTGACCAGGTACAAACTTTGGTTTACGCTTGTCTGGCAGGTGTTGCAGTAAATCAGATCTTAAAAAAGACAGGTGTAAAGTTTGGCGAAAAAATGGCGATTAACCTCATTAAGAAAATTCCAGGGGAAGTGTTGATAAAAATAAATCAGCGTGTTGGTTTTCGATTTTTGACAAAGTTTGGGCAAAAAGGCCTTGTGAACTTGGGAAAACTCGTGCCTGGCGTAGGTGCGGTGATTGGAGGAGGCTTGGACTTAATCGAAACAAAGGCAATTGGAAATCGTGCATATCGATGGTTTATCAACAAGGATTTATCTGTAGACGAGCCAGACGAAAAATGCGCGGAAGAGCTTCAAACTGAGCAAATGGAACAAAAAATGCAGTGAAAACCGCAAAACACCCCGGAACCACATGGTTCCGGGGTGTGTTCATGCTGCCGGGTCTGCAGCTCCGGCGGCATCTTGCTTGGAAAAAGGCTTATTTGCTGGACAGGTTGACCAGGCGCTCGTACTTGTCCGCAGCGGTCTTTTCGGCGCTCGCGAAGAGCTCTTCCGCACGGGCGGGGTTGGAGCGGGCCAGGGCGTTGTAGCGGACCTCGTTCATGATGAAGTCCTTGTAGGACATGGTCGGAGCCTTGCTGTCCAGGTGGAAGGGGTTCTTGCCCTCGTCAGCCAGACGGGGATCGAACCGGAACAGGTGCCAGTAGCCGGCGTCGACAGCCTTCTTCTCCTCATCCTGCGCATGGACCATGCCGCCCTTGATGCCGTGGTTGATACAGGGGGCGTAGGCGATGATGAGGGACGGGCCGTGGTAGCTCTCCGCCTCGATGAAGGCCTTGAGGCACTGGTTGCGGTCAGCGCCCATCGAAACCTGAGCGGTGTAGACGTAGCCGTAGCTCATGGCGATAGCGGCGAGGTCTTTCTTCTTGACCTCCTTACCGGCAGCGGCGAACTGAGCGATCGCGCCGGTGGGGGTGGACTTGGAGGACTGGCCGCCGGTGTTGGAGTACACCTCGGTGTCGAAGACCAGGATGTTGACGTCCTGACGGGAAGCGATGACGTGGTCCAGACCGCCGAAGCCGATGTCATAGGCCCAGCCGTCGCCGCCGAAGATCCAGATGGACTTCTTGGCGAGGTAATCCTTGCTGTCGAGGATCTCGCGGGATTCCTCGCAGCCGTTGGCAGCGTATCCTTCCAGCACCTTGATCAGCGCAGAAGCGGCAGCGCGGTTGGCGGCGCCGTTGTCGATGGAGCCAAGGTAGGCGTCGAAGACCGCCTTGTCGTCGCCCTCAACCTTTTCGGCCAGCGCGGCAACCTTGCGGATCGCAGCCTTGCGGATGGTATCCTGCGCCAGGAACATGCCGTAGCCGTACTCGGCGTTGTCCTCAAAGAGGGAGTTCGCCCAGGCGGGGCCGAAGCCGGCCTTGTTCACGGTGTAGGGAGTCGCAGGCGCGGAGCCGCCCCAGATGGAGGAGCAGCCGGTGGCGTTGGCGATATACATCCGGTCGCCGTAGAGCTGGGTGACGAGCTTCGCGTAAGGAGTCTCGCCGCAGCCGGCGCAGGCGCCGGAGAATTCGAGCAGGGGCTGACGGAACTGAGAGCCCTTGATGGTGGTCTCTTTGAACTTCTCGAGGACCTCGGTCTTCTCGGGCAGGTCGAAGAGGAAGTTGAAGCTCTCCTGCTGGGGCAGCTCGCCTTCCATCGGCTTCATGGCCAGAGCCTTCTCGCCCTTCTTGCCGGGGCAGGTAGCGACGCAGACGCCGCAGCCGGTACAGTCGAGGACGGAGATGCCGACCGCGAACTTCTTGTCGGGCATACCGGTCATCGCGGTCGACTTGGTGCCGGCGGGCGCGTTGGCGGCGTCAGCCTCGTCCATCGCGAAGAGGCGGATGACAGCGTGCGGGCAGACGTAAGAGCAGAAGCCGCACTGGATGCAGTTGTCGGGGTTCCAGGAGGGAACGTCGACGGCGATGCCGCGCTTTTCGTAAGCAGCGGTGCCCTGCGGGAAGGTACCGTCGGTGCGGTCGCCCATGAAGGTGGAAACCGGCAGGCGGTCGCCCTTCTGATCATTGACGGGGATGACGATATCGTTGACGAAATCGACCAGGTCCTTGCGGGTTCCGGTGGCAACTTCGGGAGCATGAGAGTCAGGGGCGGTCTTCCAGGAATCGGGGACCTTGACCTCATGGATGCCCTTGGCGCCGGCGTCGATGGCGTCGTGGT
Source organism: Candidatus Merdivicinus faecavium (assembly GCA_018716285.1). GTDB lineage: Bacteria > Bacillota > Clostridia > Oscillospirales > Ruminococcaceae > Merdivicinus > Merdivicinus faecavium. Next base: position 11,414 of record DVKD01000034.1, on the reverse strand, counting down.
TCATCTTGACGATGGCCTCGCCCTTCTTGGAGTAGGAGGCGGTGGCGGCGTCCTTCATATACTTGATCGCGTCTTCCTCGGGCAGGATCTTGGCCAGCTTGAAGAAGGCGGACTGGAGGACGGTGTTGATGCGGCCGCCCAGGCCGATCTCCTTGCCGATCTTGATGCCGTCGATGGTGTAGAACTTGATATCGTTGTTGGCGATGAGGCGTTTCACCTGGCCGGGGAGGTGCTGCTCGAGCTCCTCGTCGGTCCACTGGCAGTTGAGCAGGAAGGTGCCGCCCTTCTTGACATCCTCAACAATGGGGTACTTGGAGATATAAGCGGGGTTGTGGCAGGCCACGAAATCCGCCTGGTTGATATAGTAGGTGGATTTGATCTTGGACTTGCCGAACCGCAGGTGGGAGATGGTGACGCCGCCGGACTTCTTGGAGTCGTAGGCGAAGTAGGCCTGCGCGTTCATGTCGGTGTGGTCGCCGATGATCTTGATGGAGTTCTTGTTGGCGCCGACGGTGCCGTCAGAGCCGAGGCCCCAGAACTTGCAGGAGATGATGTCCTTCGGGGTGGTGTCGAGCACCTCGCCGACGGGCAGGGACAGATGGGTCACATCGTCCTCGATGCCGATGGTGAAGCGCTTCTTCTCGGTGTTCTCGTAGACCGCCTTGATCTGGGCAGGGGTGGTGTCCTTGGAGCCCAGGCCGTAACGGCCGCTGTAAACGGGAACGTTGTGGAACTTGGAGTCCTTGAGGGCCGCGACGACGTCGAGGTAGAGGGGCTCGCCGAGGGAGCCGGGCTCCTTGGTGCGGTCGAGGACGGAGATCTGCTTGACCGTCTCGGGGATGGCCGCGATCAGGTGGGCTGCGGAGAAGGGCCGGTACAGGCGGACCTTGACGAGACCGCATTTCGCGCCGTTGGCGTTCAAGTAGTCAATGGTCTCCTCGATGGTGTCGCAGACAGAGCCCATCGCGATGATGACATGCTCTGCATCCGGGGCGCCGTAGTAGTTGAAGAGCTGGTAGTTGGTGCCGAGCTTTTCGTTGACCTTGCCCATGTACTCCTCAACGAGGGTGGGGACAGCGTCGTAGTAGGTGTTGCAGGCCTCTCTCGCCTGGAAGAAGATGTCGGGGTTCTGAGCGGTGCCGCGCAGGACGGGGTGGTTCGGGTTCAGGGCGCGGTTGCGGAACGCTTTGACGGCGTCCAGGTCGACCATGTCCTTCAGGTCCTCATAATCCCAAACCTCGATCTTCTGCAGCTCGTGGGAGGTGCGGAAGCCGTCAAAGAAGTTTAAGAAGGGGACGCGGCCCTTGATGGCGGTGCAGTGGGCGACGGGGGTCAGGTCCATGACCTCCTGGGGGTTGCCCTCACAGAGCATCGCGAAGCCGGTCTGGCGGCAGGCGTACACGTCGGAGTGGTCGCCGAAGATGGAGAGCGCGTGGCTCGCCAGCGCACGGGCGGAGACGTTGATGACGGCGGGAAGCAGCTCGCCGGCCATCTTGTACATATTCGGGATCATCAGCAGAAGACCCTGGGAAGCGGTGAAGGTGGTGGTCAGCGCGCCGGCCGCGAGGGAGCCGTGCACGGTACCGGCTGCGCCGGCCTCAGACTGCATCTCCACAACGCGGACTTTTTCGCCGAAAATGTTTTCCTTGCCGTCGGCAGCCCATTTGTCGGTGACTTCCGCCATTACCGAAGAGGGGGTAATGGGGTAGATCGCAGCAACGTCGGTATACGCATAAGATACATGCGCAGCGGCGTTGTTGCCGTCCATGGTTTTCATTTTTCTTGCCATGTTTTGATATCCTCCTTGAAAATTGATAAACAGCTGTCCGCAGGATAACGCAAACAGGCGAATAAAGGTCTGCTTCCCACAGGCCTTCGCAGTTCGGTTATTCTGACATCCGGACGGAGCCGACGCCGGCGGAACAAGGCTTCCGGCGGGCGTCGGGTACCGCAGCCATCTGTGTTCATTTTATCACGATTTCTAAAAAAAGTAAAGGGCAAAACCGGATTTTTGTCCCCGATTCCGCCCCGGATTTCCCGAATATTTTGTAAATAATTCATGCGGGTTTTGCGCGCCCGGACAATCCCTCTGCGCCTCCGCCGCATCCGCCTCAATTCGCGTTTTGCGGGCGCGTGACCGCGCTGGACAATTCGCCGCGGCGCTGTACCCCGCGCCGGGCTTCGGTTGGCTCAAACGAGTTGAGCCTCCAGGAGAGTTTCCCCGCATGAGGGCGTCCTGTGCGCCCGGTATTTTCCCCTCCGGCAAACGCGGCGCTTGCCCGGCGGGCGGCAAAATTACCTTTGGTAGGGGCGCGGACAGGCGCTTATCCGAAATCGTGCCGGAGCCCGCATTCAACCCCATAATCCTCTAACACCTTGATAATTTCCTCAATTTTCAGAAAGCACTCTTCATCCTCAAGCGTCTCATCCCGGATGATATCGCCGATTTTTTGAAGCGCCTGATAGCACCCCATCTGCACGATTTTTTCTCCGTCAATTTTTAAGTCGGGAAATACGACATGAACCGTTTCCTCTCGCAGCATACGGCTCAGAATTTCTTTGTATAGCTCCATAATCTCCCCCGCAAAATATCGGATATGGGGATTATATCCCCTTAATCCTTGTGATTATAACCCCCATAATAGAACTTGTCAAGGGGGGAGGGCGATGATTCGTTTCGACAAATTATGGGCCATGATGCGTGAAAGGAAGATTTCTACCTATCAGCTGCGGGAAAAGTGCGGCATTGACAGCAAAACTGTCCGGCGGCTGAAGGCCAACGAGAATATCGAAACCAAAACGCTGAACAAGCTGTGCGCGATTTTGCAATGCAAATTGGAGGACATCGCAGAGTATGTTCCCGACGAACCGCAGGATTCGGATACCATGTAGGGGCGGCCATTGGCCGCCCGCTGTTATTTTCGGGAGATTTTCCCCGTTCCGCGGCGCCGGTAAAACGATTGGCGTGTCTGCGCAAATGTCCCTTTTGCGTGAATTTCCCTTCCCATTTCCCCGTTTTCGGGGTATAATGGAAGAAAACGCTGTGCAGAAAGGACGTTTTCCCATGAACAAACAGGATTTGATGGAGACCACCCTCTCGACCGAGCCGATCTTTGACGGCCGCATCTTTTCGGTCCGCAAGGACGTCGTCGCCCTGCCCGACGGGCAGGAATCCACCCGCGAGGTCGTCCACCATAAGAGCGGCGGTGCCTGCGTCGTGCCGCTGACGGCGGACGGGATGGTCTACATCGTCCGCCAGTGCCGCTACCCCTACGCCGACGTGCTGCTCGAGATCCCGGCGGGCAAGCTCGACCCCGGCGAGGCCCCGGAGCAGTGCGCCGCCCGGGAGCTTAAGGAGGAGTGCGGCGTGACGGCCGGCAAGCTCACAAGCCTCGGCACCCTCTATCCCACCCCCGCCTATGTCGACGAGGTCATCCACATGTTTCTGGCCGAGGAGCTCTCCCCCGCGGTCCAGCACCTCGACGACGGGGAGTTTCTGGAGGTCGAAAAGCTCCCGCTCGAGACGCTGGTGGAGCAGGTGCTCTCCGGCGAGGTGAAGGACAGCAAGACCCAGGCCGCCCTTTTGAAGACCTGGATCCTCAAGGGGCGGAAATGAACCGCATCCGCCCGTATCTGGAAGCGGCGGGGCTGACCGAGACCGGGGCGGTCCCTTTTGCGAGCTGCCTGCCCCTCCTCGAATGCCGGGCCAAGGCCCGCCTGCCGGAGAAGGCCGCCGCGGTGATCGTCTGCGCCCTCCCGTACTACACCGGCGAGTGGGAGGGGCGCAACCTTTCCCGCTACGCCATTGTGCCCGACTACCACCGGGTCGCGGCGGCGCTGCTCGAGCCGGTCTGCGGGCGGCTCGCGGCGGATTTCGGGGCGCAGTTTGTCCCCTTTGCCGACAATTCCCCCATACGGGAGGTGGACGCCGCCGCCCGGGCGGGTCTGGGCGCTGTGGGGGAGCACGGGCTGCTCATCCACCCGCGCTACGGCTCCTGGGTCTTTCTCGCGGAGATCGTCACCGACCTGCCGCTCGCCTGCACCGAACAGCCGGTCCGGCGCTGCCCGTCCTGCGGGGCCTGCCGCCGGGCCTGCCCCGCGGGCTGCATCGGGGAGGGCGGGTTCGACCCGGCGCGCTGTCTCTCGGCCGTCACCCAGAAGAAGGGGGCGCTCACCCCGGAGGAGGAGGCGCTCATCAGGGCGGGCGGGCTCGCCTGGGGCTGCGACCGCTGCCAGGAGGCCTGCCCCCTCAACAGAGGGGCGGAGAAGACGCCGCTCCCGGTTTTTTGGGAGGATGTGCGCCCCGTTTTGCGGGCGGAGGAGGTAAACGCGGGCGTCCGGGAGCGGGCGTACGGCTTCCGGGGGCCGAAGCCCCTGCTGCGGAATCTGGAAATCCTCGGCTCAACCGATCGTTGATACAGTTTGCAACCGGAGGTTGGGCAAATCAACGCCTGGTCGCTGTTGGCCGGCCCTTTTTTCGGGTATGATAAAGGTACCGAAACGAAGGGAGGCGGTCTATGTGACATGGCTGATGCATCTGGCCGGCCATGGGATTTGGCCGGTTGTGTTCTTTCAGTTTTTATAAGCAAACGCAGTGAGGAGGATTTTGGATGACGCAGACAGAAACTATGGGAAAGCGCATTGCCGCGTTCCGCAAAAGACGGGGACTTACACAGGACCAGCTCGCCGAGCAGCTGGGCATTTCGGCGCAGGCCGTCTCCAAATGGGAGACCGACCTGTCCTGCCCGGACATCGGGCTGCTGCCGCAGCTGGCGGAGATCCTGGAGGTGAACCTCGACGACCTCTTCGGGGTCGAGAAGAAAGGCCCGGCGGCTATTCTGGCGCCGGAGCAGGAGCGCAGGGACCCCGACCGGCTCATCTTCCGCATCGTAGTGGACAGCGCTGACGGGGATAAGGTGCGGGTCAACCTCCCGCTGATGCTGCTCCGGGCGCTGGACGGCGGCGAGAGCGCGCTGTTCCAGATGAACGGGCGGAACCTGCTCGAGGGCATCAACATCGCGGAGCTCATCCGGGTGGCTGAGGCCGGGATGCTCGGGGAGCTCATCGAGGTGGATTCGGCCGACGGCGACCACGTCCGGATTTTTGTGGAGTGACGGCGATGGTCCTATTGATTGAGGTGGAGGGAAAAAAGATCCCCCTGCCGCTTGCCGGGTGCGCGGTGCGCCCGCTGCTGTGCAGCAAGTGGGTGGGGATGGAGCCGGAAGCGGCGAAAAAGCTCTGGAAGGCGCTCCGCCGCACTGCGGCGCAGTTCCCGGATCTGACCCTCGTCGAGGTGGAGGAGGCGGGCGGGGAGACGGTGCGGGTTTCCATCCGCTCCCTCTCCCTGCGAAAGCCCGGCCGGAGGCTGTTCGGAAAAGCAGACGGGGAAAAGGACTTGCATTTCCCGGGAAACTGTGCTATACTGAAGGAAAAATGAAGAAAGGGAAAGGTACCGCCAGAATGCGTAATATCCGCTGAATTTCTGTCACAAACATATTTCTGATGCAGGAAAGGGGTTTTGCACCCCTGTGTTTGTGCTGGAAAAGCGGATGAGCTGGCGGGCTGTCCCCTGTGGAGACAGTCCCGGAAGCGGCGTTTTTGCGACGCGCTCCCGGGATTTTTGCGCCTGTTTCCCTTTTCCGGCCCTCCTGCGCGATAGGAGGTCTTTTTTATGTCCAAATTACTGCTTTCCGCGAGCCATATCGTGAAATTTTTCGGCGACCGGAAGATTTTTGCCTTTGCGCAGCTTTCCGTCTTCGAAGGGGACCGGATCGGCATCGTCGGCGCCAACGGGGCGGGCAAGACGACCCTGCTTTCCGTCCTGTCGGGGGAGCTTCCGCCCGACGAGGGGAGCGTCGTCCGCTACGCTCCGGTCAGCTACTTCAAACAGTTCCGGGACCGGCCGGAGGAGGCGGATTCCCGCTCGGCGCGGGAGCTGGGGCTTGCGGGCAAGCTTTCCCGCGCGCGTTTGAGCGGCGGGGAGCTGACCCGGCTGGGGCTGGCCGCGATGGAGCGGGACGCCCTCCTCACCTTCGCCGACGAGCCGACCGCGAACCTCGACGCCGAGGGGGTGGAGCGCTGCGTTGAGCGGCTCTCCGGCTGCGGGGCGCTGCTGCTGGTCAGCCACGACCGGGACGTCCTCGACCGCCTCTGCACCCGGATCATCGAGGTGAAGGACGGGGCGCTGCACTTTTACCAGGGGAACTACTCCGCCTACCGCGAACAGCGGGAGCAGGCCTTCCGGCGGCAGGAGTTCGAGTACGAGCAGTACCGCGCCGAAAAAGCCCGGCTCGAGACGGCGGCCCGGATGCGGGAGCAGGCGAGCCGCTCGGTCCGCAAGGCGCCCAGGCGGATGGGCAATTCCGAGGCGCGGCTGCACAAGCGGGCGGCCGGGGAGAGCGCCGAAAAGCTCGACAACGCCCGCAAATCCATCCTCTCCCGCCTCGAGCAGCTGGAAGTCAAGGAGAAGCCCCATGAGACGCCCCGCGTCCTGATTGACTTCTCGCTCACCGACCCGCCGGCCAACCGGGACGTCGTCACCGGCAGCCGGCTCTCCTTCCGCTACGGGGAGAACCGCATCTTCGAAAACGCCGCCTTCGCCCTGCCGCGCGGGAGCAAGACGGCGCTGGTCGGCGTGAATGGGGCGGGCAAGTCCACCCTGATGGAGCTCATCGCCGCCGACGCGCCGGGCATCCGGATTGCGCCCAAAGCGAAGATCGGCTATTTCCGGCAGGGGCTCGATACGATTGACCTTACCCGCACCGTCCTCGAGAACGTGATGGACACCGCGGTGCAGGATGAAAAGACGATGCGCGGCATCCTCGCCCGGCTGCTCATCCGGCGGGACGACGTCCACAAAAAGGCGGGGGTATTGAGCGGCGGGGAGCGGGTCAAGCTGGCCTTCGCCAAGCTCTTCGGCTCGCCCGCCAACCTGCTGCTTTTAGATGAGCCGACCAACTTCCTCGACCTGCCGGCCATCGAGGCGCTGCAGCAGATGATCCGGGAGTACGAGGGCACCGTCCTCTTTGTCTCCCACGACCGCGCCTTCTCAGACGGGTGCGCTGACCGGCTGCTGCGCATTGAGAACCGGAAGCTCCTCGCCTTCGAGGGCAATCTCACCGACTGGGAGAAAAAGCAGGCCGAGCCGAAGGAATCCCCGGAGCGGATGGAGAAGGCGGTGCTGGAACTGCGGCTGGCGGAGGTGATCTCCCGGCTGTCCGCGCCGAACTGCCCGGATCGTGAGGCGCTCGAGGCGGAGTTTGCCCGCCTCGCCGCAGAGAAGCAAAGGTTGGAGCGGGGGTAAGGAGGCCCCGGCGCGGGGTATTTGAGCGGGATGCAGGGGGATTTTGCCGCGGAAACAGAAACGGTGTCGGATCGGCGGGCCGGCGAATAGAGTGGAGCATGGGGAAGAAATCCCCAAAACCCAAAAGGAGGAATGATTCTATGGGCTTAACTGCCTCCAACAAGCTCGTCAACGTCCAGGAGATTGACTGCGGCGGGACCGTGCAGGTAACCCTTGCCCTGACTGCCGCGCCGGATATCATCAGCAATCCGACCGACATTGCCCTGGTGCTCGACCGTTCCGGCTCGATGACCGCAGCCCGCTTGCGAGCATGAAAACGGGCGCCAAGACCTTTATCCGCATCATCGAAGAGGCGACCGGCGGGCTCCAGACCGGCGAGATCGGCTTTGGCAGCCGGATCGGCATCGTGAGCTTTGCCACCGAGGCGACGACCGACGCGGCGCTTATCACCTCGGTTGCCGACCTGAATGCGGCCGTCGACGCGCTGACCGCAGACGGCAGGACCAACCATGCCGACGCCTTTACCAAGGCGATCCAGCTCTTTGACCCCGCCTCTACGAACCAGCGGGTCATCGTTATGTTCACCGACGGCAACACCACTGTCGGCCTGCCTCCGGCCCCCATTGCAGAGGCGGCCAAGAGCATGGGCATCATCATTTATGTCATCGGCCTTATCGGCAGCGGCGGGGTGGATGTGGACGCCATCACCGAATGGGCGAGTGAGCCCAAAGCCACTCATGTGGCCGTCACCTCCAACGAAGCGGACCTTGAGGAACTTTTTGCAGAACTGGCCGCCAATATCACCAATGCCGGCGCAACCGAGATCGTCCTTGACGAGGTCCTCAATTCCGACTTCGCCATCACCAGCATCACCGCCCCCAGCAAGGGCACCGCGACCAAGCTGAGCGATACCCGGATCCGCTGGGAGATCGACGAGCTGGGCGCTGCTGCGAGCGAAAGCGCGATCCTCACCTTTGAAGCGCAGCATGTGGGCCAGAGCTCGGGCGACAAGAACATCAACGAATCCATCACCTACACCGACCGGGAAGGCAACATCGCCATTTTCCCCAATCCGGTGGTGACGGTCGACTGCGGCGGCGCCTGCCATGTCGAGCCGTGCCCCGTCCCGACCGATCTGACGGCCGACGGCTGTTCCGACTCGATGGAGATCAGCCTGGGCGATGTGAACCTGGAATCCCAGGGGCGGATTGTCCAGCTCGACCTGCGGCTGCGCAACATCTGCCCGCGTAAGCGGGTGGCGCTTGCCGTGCTGCTCTCTGAAATTGACAGCCAGGGCAACGAGTATCAGCGCGGGATGAAGACGATGACCATCCCGGCGCACAACTTCCCGACCTGCCGCGATGTGACGGTCCGCTGCATCAAGTTCGTGCTGCCCGAGGATCTCGACGTATCGGGCGATACCCCGGATTCCATCTGCAACGCCCGCAACCTGCGGGCCCGCGTCATCGCACACAGCATCGACAGCGATTACCGGTGCTGCGAGTGCCCGATTACGCTGTAGCCCCGTTTTCTGCGGGGAACGCCGCCCCAGCAACCGGCGATAAAAATTCCCGCAAACCGCGATCATGCTCAAAAAAACAAGCACCCGCCCCGGATCTGTGGATCCAGGGCGGGTGTATTGCGTCAAAGACTTAAGACTTAGGCGCGGGGGTTCTTGATCGCAGCCTGAGCAGCAGCCAGACGGGCGATCGGAACGCGGAAGGGAGAGCAGGAAACGTAGTTCAGGCCCGCGTTGTGGCAGAATTCCACAGAAGACGGGTCGCCGCCGTGCTCGCCGCAGATGCCCAGCTTGATGTCGGGGCGGGTCTGACGGCCCAGATCGGCAGCCATCTTGATCAGCTTGCCGACGCCGTTCTGGTCGAGCTTCGCAAAGGGATCGTTCTCGTAGATCTTCTTGTCGTAGTAAGCGTCGAGGAACTTGCCGGCGTCGTCGCGGCTGAAGCCGAAGGTCATCTGGGTCAGGTCGTTGGTGCCGAAGGAGAAGAACTCCGCCTCCTTGGCGATCTCGTCGGCGGTGAGGGCCGCTCTCGGGATCTCGATCATGGTGCCGACCTTGTAGTGCATGTCGGAGCCGGCAGCCTTGATGATGGCGTCAGCGGTGGAGGTGACAACGCTCTTGACGTAAGCGAGCTCCTTGACCTCGCCGACCAGCGGGATCATGATCTCGGGGACGATGTCCCAATCGGGGTGTTTCGCCTTGACGTTGAGGGCAGCCTTGATGACGGCCTCGGTCTGCATTTCGGCGATTTCGGGGTAGGTGACAGCCAGACGGCAGCCGCGGTGGCCCATCATGGGGTTGAACTCATGCAGGCCGGCGATGATTGCCTTGATGTCGGCGACAGATTTGCCCATCGTGTTGGCGAGGGCTTCGATGTCCTTTTCCTCGGTGGGAACGAACTCGTGCAGAGGCGGGTCGAGGAAGCGGATGGTGACAGGCAGGCCTTCCATCGCCTCGTACATGGCCTCAAAGTCGCCCTGCTGCATGGGCTCGAGCTTGGCCAGAGCGGCCTTGCGCTGCTCGACGGTATCGGAGCAGATCATCTCGCGGATCGCGGGGATTCTGTCCTCGTCGAAGAACATGTGCTCGGTGCGGCACAGGCCGATGCCCTGCGCGCCCAGGCTGCGGGCTTTCTTCGCGTCGGTGGGGGTGTCGGCGTTGGTGCGGACCTGGAGCTGGCGGTACTTGTCAGCCCATTCCATAACGCGGCCGAACTCGCCGCCGATGGAAGCGTCGACGGTGGGGATGACGCCGTCGTAGATATTGCCGGTGGAGCCGTCGATGGAGATATAATCGCCTTCGTGGTAGGTCTTGCCGGCCAGTTCAAACTTCTTGTTTTCCTCGTCCATGTTGATCGCAGAGCAGCCGGAGACACAGCAGGTGCCCATGCCGCGGGCGACAACAGCGGCGTGAGAGGTCATACCGCCGCGGACGGTCAGGATGCCCTGAGAAGCCTTCATGCCCTCGATGTCCTCGGGAGAGGTTTCGAGACGGACCAGGACGACCTTCTCGCCTCTGGAGGCCCATTCCTTGGCGTCTTCAGCGGTGAAGACGATGCGGCCGCAGGCAGCGCCGGGGGAAGCGGCCAGAGCCTTGGCGACGGGGGCGGATTTCTTGAGGATATCCGCGTCAAACTGCGGGTGGAGCAGGGTGTCGAGGGTTCTGGGCTCGATCATGGCGACGGCTTCCTTGTCGGAAATCATGCCTTCGTCGACCAGGTCGCAGGCGATCTTCAGAGCGGCGGCAGCGGTGCGCTTGCCGTTACGGGTCTGGAGCATGTAGAGCTTGCGGTCCTCGATGGTGAACTCCATGTCCTGCATGTCGCGGTAGTGGGTTTCGAGGATGTTGCAGATGTTGACAAACTGCTCGTAAACTTCGGGCATAACCTCAGCGAGCTGGGAGATGGGCTGGGGGGTGCGGACGCCGGCGACGACGTCTTCGCCCTGCGCGTTCATCAGGAACTCGCCGAAGAGCTTCTTCTCACCGGTGGCGGGGTTGCGGGTAAAGGCAACGCCGGTGCCGGAGGTGTCGCCCATGTTGCCGAAGGCCATCATCTGGACGTTGACAGCGGTACCCCAGGAGTAAGGGATGTCGTTGTCGCGGCGGTAAACGTTGGCGCGGGGGTTGTCCCAAGAACGGAATACGGCCTGGACAGCGCCCATGAGCTGCTCTTTGGGATCGGTGGGGAAGTCCGCGCCGATCTTTTCTTTGTACTCAGCTTTGAACTGGTTGGCCAGCTCTTTCAGGTCCTCGGCGGTCAGATCCACGTCCTGGGTAACGCCTTTTTCCTCTTTCATCTTGTCGATGAGCTGCTCGAAGTATTTCTTGCCGACTTCCATTACGACGTCGGAGTACATCTGGATGAATCTTCTGTAGCAGTCCCAAGCCCAGCGGGGGTTGCCGGATTTGGCGGCCATAACCTCGACGACTTCCTCGTTGAGGCCCAGGTTCAGGATGGTGTCCATCATGCCGGGCATGGAAGCGCGGGCGCCGGAACGGACGGAAACCAGCAGGGGGTTCTCGTGGTCGCCGAACTTCTTGCCGGTGATCTCTTCCATTTTGCCGACATATTCCATGATTTCAGCCTGGATC
>DVKD01000033.1 GCA_018716285.1 Candidatus Merdivicinus faecavium | reverse complement strand
ATCTCTCAGGGTCTTTCGTTCATTCGATATTGTTTAATTTTCAAGCTCCATCTCGCTGCCCCTCTTTGTGGTCAGCCTATTTATTTTACCACTTCTCTCAGGCTTTGTCAAGAGGTTTTTCAAAAGTTTTTTAAGCTTTCTTTCCTCTCAACCGCCCCTCGCGAGACAGCTTACTTAGTATACCGCCTTTTCCGCCTTTTGTCAACCCTATTTTTTCATTTCCGCGAATTGGATAAAATCACAAAGAATTTTACACTCTTATTGTGCAGACCGGTAGTCTCTCCCATTTTTCTTCTCAACCCGCCTGCTCTGTGCTATAATAAGAAAGAAATCAAAATTCAGGAGGCATGCCCTATGTTTCACGAAGTCAACCTGCTCCAGCTCGACTGCAACCCGTTCCAGATGATCGGAAAATCCTGGGCGCTTGTCACAGCGGGCGACGAAACCGCCTGCAACACCATGACGGTGAGCTGGGGCGGCATGGGGGTCCTGTGGGGAAAAAACGTCGTCACCGCCTACATCCGCCCCCAGCGCTACACCCGCGAATTTCTCGACCGTTTTGACAAGTTCACCGTTTCCTTTTACGACGAATCCGAACGGGATGCCCTCAAGCTCTGCGGCAGCAAATCCGGCCGAGACCTGGACAAAATCGCCGCCGCCGGCCTGACCCGCGTTCACGAAAACGGCGTCACCTATTTTGCGGAGGCGAACCTTGTCCTGGAATGCAAAAAAGTCTATCTGGACAAAATCCGCCCCGAGGGCTTTCTCGACCCCTCCATCCAGCAGAACTACCCCGGCGCGGACTACCACCTGGTCTATGTAGGGGAGATCACCCGGGTGCTCAAAAAGTGAGGACCTTCCGCTACACCGTCACCCCCCGCTACGACGGCGCCAAGCTCCAGGATTTCCTCAAATACGCCCACCGCTATTCCCGCCGCCTCATCATTGAGCTGAAAAAGGGCGGGATGGCGGTCAACGGCGCCCACCGCCGCATGGTCGACCCTGTCCGGACCGGCGACGTCGTCGACATCTGGTTTGAGGACGAGGGCTGCACCCTGGTCCCCAACCCGGACCTCGCCGTCCCGGTCCTCTACGAGGACGAGGACCTCATCGTCTTTGACAAGCCGGCCAACATGTCGGTCCACCCCGCCGCCGACGGGGTAGACGACTCGCTCGGCAACTATTTTGCCTACCGTTACCGCAATGCCATCACCTTCCGCCCGGTCAGCCGGCTGGACAAAAACACCACCGGCCTGTGCATGTCTGCCAAAAACACCCTCAGCGCCGCCCTTCTCATCGGGTCGGTGGACAAGGAATACCTCGCTGTCGCCGAGGGCCTGATCCCCGATGAGGAAGGCTCCATCGACATCCCCATCGGCCGGGTGGAAGGTTCCATCATCCTGCGCAAGCCCGACCCCGACGGCCAGCACGCTCTCACCCGCTACCGGGTCCTCGCCCGGACCGGCGGCCACACCCTGCTCTCGATCCGGCTCGAAACCGGCCGCACCCACCAGATCCGGGTCCATTTCGCCGCCATCGGCCACCCGCTTGCCGGGGACACCCTCTACGGGGGGCACGACACCCTCATCCCCCGCCACGCCCTGCACTGCGCGCGTATGGCCTTTCCCCACCCCTTTTCGGGGGAGGAGGTCCGCCTGTTCGCCCCGCTGCCGGCGGATATGCGGGCGCTGCTCGGGGACGCCTGCCCGGACGGCCTGTAACAAAGCGCGCTGCCGAGAAATCTCCCGGCAGCGCGCTCTTTTTATTCTTCTTCTCCCGCGATGCGCAGGATGTCCTCCCCAATGGCGAGAAACAGCCGCTTCTGCTGCTCGTTCATCTGTTCAAACAGCCGCAGCGCTTCCTCGGCAAGATAATCGCCCTGCTCGGTGTTGACGCCGGTCAGCAGCTCGTCCATCCCGCAGCCCAGCCATGCCGCAATCGCGGCCAGGGTATCCAGATTGATCTTTGTGACCCCGCGCTCGAGCTGGCTCACATACCCCACCGAGACCGCGAGCGCCTCCGCAAGGTTATCCTGCGTCTTGCCCAGCCCTTTCCGCCGCACCTGAATTCTGTGCCCGATCCTCTGATAATCCACAGCCATTGCTATCACCCTACTTTATTTTAAAAGGTATGACTGTGGATATACAGACAGCAACAGCTATAATTATAGCGATAACTATTGATTTTTGCTGTAAAAAGTGCTATGCTGGAACAAAGACCAACAGAAAGGATTGCGCAACCATGACCCCACCCTACGCCAACGAAACCACCCGGACCAGCCTGCTGCGCGCTTTTAGCCTGCTCGCGGCGGCCGGGCTGGGCGTTCTGCTTTTCCTCCCCTGGGGGCAGGCCGGCGCCTCGCCGCTTTGCCCCCTCTCCCTTTGGCTGGAGTCAGCCGCTTCCCCCGAGACGAGCCGCCTCGCCTCCCTGCTGTTTGCCGCCGGGACGTGCGAGCTCATCCTCCTGCTGCTGGCCGGGCTGCTGCTCCTTTGCCCGCTCCGGGAGCGCGCGCTGCTGCGGCTGATCCCCCTCTGTTACGGCGCGGCCCTCATCCTGCCCGCAGGGCTTTTGTGGTGCGCGGCCGTACTGCCGGACATGCTGTCGGTTGACTGGCGGGTGCTGATTGCCCAGCTTGGCTGCGCCTTGGCCGGGATCGCGCTCAGCCGGCATTACGCGCGTTCATAAGCCAGCGCGCCGCCCCCGGACAATCTGGGGCGGCGCGCTTGATATATGGGGTATCCAGCAGAAGATGGCGAATATCGCGCTACAGTTTTACCACACTCCCACGCTCCATTGATTCATTGACAGCGAGGGTGACGGCAAGACTCCGCGAGGCATCGGTAAAATCCGAACGGATGAGAGAGCGGTCGCCCGTCCGGACCGCTTCGACAAAGGCCTTGACGGCATCAAAGTGGTGGGAACAGTTGCCGGGCACCTCCCGGACCGCATCCCCTTCGCGGTAGCTGATGTGCCGGATCCAGTCATAGCAGACCCGTGCCGCGTCGGTATAGATCGTGAGTCCCACATCGGGCGGCGACTGCGGCCCCAGGTAGCAGCCTGTAATGACGTCGGCCAGCATCCCGGATTGGAAGGTGAGCACTGCCGCAGAGGCGTCCTCAATGTCGTACTGCGGGATTCCCTTCATAATGCCGCGGAAGGGGCGGGCGTACACGCTCTCGACCTCCCCGAAGAGGTAGCGGAGCATGTCGAAGATGTGGGTGCACTGCTCGACCACCTGCCCGCCGGAGGCCGCCTTCTGCCGCCACCAGAGGGCGCCGGGCATGCCGCCCATCCATTTGCCGGACACAACGCCTGCCGGGTGCTCCGCGAGATAGCAGCGAAGCTCCTCCAAAGCAGGGTCATACCGCTCCTGATAGCCGACGGAGGTGATGATGCCGGACCCCTCGATGATCGCCGCCAGCCGGCCCACCGCCGCCATATTGAGGCCGATGGGCTTTTCCACATAGAGATGGATCCCTTTATTGGCCGCGATCTCCTCGAGATTGCCGTGCCGGGCAGGGGTGACGCAGAGGAAGGCCGCGTCCAGCCCCGCCTTCTCAAGCATCTCTTCCCCGCTGGTATAGAGGGCGGCGCCGGGCACAAGGGCTGCGGTTTCCTTGAGCCTCGCCTCGTTGCCTGCGGCGAGGGCCGCGACTTCGGCCCCCTCAATCTGCAAAAGCGACTGGATGTGGGTCTGCGCGATGCCGCCGCAGCCCACAAATCCGATGCGAATCCGTTTCATTCTGAATCCCTGCTTTCCATTTTTCTAATATCATACCATAATCCTGCAAATTTTGCAAGGAATTTTGTCATAACCGCTTGTCCATTCGCCGTTTCAGATGTACAATAAGACAAAGGGCGCAGTATCTGAGCCCTCGAAACCGGCATGCACCGCCAGGAAACAAAGGAGGCTTTCTGATGGCAAAAGGCAAAAAACCGATCACCTTCACCATCTGCCGCATCCTTCGCCACGCGCCGGAGGAACTGGAGCTCACAATGGATGAGCATGGCTGGGTTCCGGTCAGCCAGCTGATCGCGAATCTCGCGCGGCTGCGCGGCTATACCCTTACACGGGAGGAGCTCGCCCGCATCGTGGCGGAAGACAACAAGGGCCGCTACCGCCTGAGCGCGGACGGGGAGCGCATCAAAGCCTGCCAGGGCCACACCATCCCCTGGGTCAGGCCGGAGCTCCGCTATCACACCCCGCCGGCTATCCTCTACCACGGCACCAACGAGCCGGCCCTGCGGGAGATCCTGCGCTGCGGCTATCTCAGCAAAATGGAGCGCCACGCCGTCCACATGCAGCCCGACCTGGAGAAGGCCTGGCAGTCAGCCCGGCGCTGGCGCCTGCCCGCCGCCGTCATCGAGATCGACGCCGCCCGGATGGCGGCCGACGGCATTCCGCTCGGCGAGTCCGACAACGGCGTCTGGTGCGCCGAACAGGTCGATGCGAAGTATTTCCTCCGGATTATCCGGTGAACGCATCAGGGGCCAGCCTGCCGCCAGACCTGTTCATATGGGCAGGAAGGAATCTGCCGCGCCCAAAAGCAGACGCCGAAAGCGCAGTGTGAACGCGGCCGGCAAGCTGCTGGGAAAATGGGGCTGAATTTTCGAGCGAAAAAAGGCAGAACGGTAAATAAAAACTGACATCGAGGGAACACCCATGATTTTAGAAACAGAACGCCTGACTTTGAGAGAAATGGAACAGAAGGATTTCCAAGATCTGGCTGAAATTTTGCAGAATCCAAATGTTATGTACGCCTATGAGCACGATTTTTCAGAAACGGATGTGCAGGAATGGCTCGACCGGCAAATCGGACGGTATCGGAAATATGGATTTGGCTTGTGGGCGATCCAGCTAAAAGATACCCGGGAAATGATCGGACAGGCGGGGCTTACCATCCAGCCGTATAAAAATACCGAAGTGCTTGAGATCGGTTATCTGCTGAAAGAAAATTTTTGGCACCACGGATATGCAAGGGAGGCAGCTTGCGGCTGCAAAAACTATGCTTTTGCGCATTTGAACCGCGAGAAAGTGTATTCCATCATCAAAGCCGACAATTACGCCTCTATCAGAGTCGCCGAAAGCATTGGCATGCGCAAAGAGGATGAATTTATCACGCGGTACTATCACGGGGACATGCTTCATTTCCTGTATTCTGTCCGCCGATAGGCGCCGGAAACGCCTTATACAGGCAGAAAAGCCCGCCGAAGCGGGCTTTTTTCACATAATAAAAGGCAGATTGCCGCGTCAGACCGGGTCTCCGATGGTGTCGACGCGCAGCAGGTTGGTGGTGCCGGAGATCCCCAGCGGCACGCCGGCCGTTGTCACGACCAGGTCGCCCTTTTGGATATCCCCATGTTCCTCCGCCGCCGCATAGGCTGCGGCAAAGAGCTCGTCGGTGCTCGTCTTCTCCTCGACCAGCAGCGGGGTGATGCCCCAGCTGAGGTTGAGCTGCCGCACCACAAACTCATGCGGCGAGCAGGCGACGATGGGGCAGAGCGGCCGGTATTTGGAGATCATCCGGGCCGTCTTGCCGTATTTGGTGACGGTGACGATGCACTTGGCCTTTAAGTCGAGGGCCGTCGTGACCGTCGCGTGGGAGATGGCGTTGGTGACGTCGGGGGTGTGCTGCCCCTGGCGGGTGCGGAAACGCCGCTCGTAGTTGATATCCGTCTCGGTCCGCTCGGCGATGGTCGCCATGACCTTGACCGACTCGATCGGATAAGCGCCGGCCGCCGTCTCGCCTGAGAGCATGATCGCGCTGGTGCCGTCATAAATCGCGTTGGCCACGTCGGTGATCTCGGCACGGGTCGGGCGGGGATGCTTCATCATGGAATCGAGCATCTGGGTCGCGGTGATGACCACCTTGCCCGCATCATAGGCCTTGTTGATGAGCCGTTTCTGGAGAACCGGGATGTTTTCGTAGGAAATTTCGACGCCCATGTCCCCGCGGGCGACCATCACGCCGTCGGCGACCGAGATGATCTCGTCGATATTTTCGACGCCCTGGAGGTTTTCGATTTTGGCGATGACCTGGATGTGCCGGCCGCTGTTTTCTTCGAGCAGCTTTTTGATCTGGCGGATATCGTCCGCGGTGCGGGTGAAGGATGCCGCGATGAAGTCAAAGCCGGTGCGGATGCCGAACAGGATATCCTCCCGGTCCCGCTCGCTCAAAAAGGGCATGGAGAGGGAGACATTCGGGACGTTGATCCCCTTGCGGTCGGAGATCCTGCCGCCGTTTAAAACCTGGCAGACGAGGTTTTCCCCATCGTTTTCGAGGAGGACCAGCTCGATGAGGCCATCGTCGATGAGGATGCGGTCGCCGGGCTTCACATCTTTGGGCAGATCCTGGAAGGAGACAGAAGCGCACTTGCTGTTGCCGAGGACGCTGCGGGTCGTTAAGGTAAACAGCTCGCCCGTTATGAGTTCGGCCTGCCCGCCCTCGATCAGCCCGAGCCGGACTTCAGGACCTTTGGTGTCCAGCAGCGCCGCCACCGGGACGCCCAGCTTTTCCCGGATGCGGACCAGCCGCTCGAAGCGCGCCTGGTGCTCAGGGTAGGTCTGGTGGGAGAAGTTAAAGCGTGCGACGTCCATACCTGCGCGGATCAGCTCTTCTACCCGCTCATCAGAGTCGGTAGAGGGGCCGAGCGTGCAGATGATCTTGGTTTTCCTCATAATATCCATCCTCTCATTGCATAAATATAAATCTATTTTGCCTATATTTTACCATATTCATGCGGCTTTGTACAGGGTTCTGGGGCCAATTCCGTGTAAATATTTTGTGCTGCCGGTTCTGTCCGCAAATCCCGCTTTGCCTCTTGCATTGTTCATGCGGGAGGGGTATAATAGGAATATGAACAACCATAAAGGAGGATTGCCGATGGAACTCAGCAAAAAGGAGTTTGAGATCCTGGTATATATTGAACGCTTCAACGGTGAAAAACTCAGCCAGCGCCGCATCGCCTCGGGCGCAGGCTTTTCTCTCGGCGCGGTCAACAAGCTGCTGCCGTCCCTGCTCGAGCAGGGGCTGATCGACATGCCCGAAAGCCGGAATATCTATATCACCAAAGCCGGACTTGCCGCCCTTGAGCCCTACCGGGTCAAGCGCGCCATCTTTATGGCGGCCGGCTTCGGTTCGCGGCTCGTTCCCATCACCTTAAACACCCCGAAAGCCCTCATCCGCATCCACGGCCGCCCGATGATCGAGACGATGCTCGACGCCGTCGTCCGCGCCGGGATCGAGGAGATCTACATCGTCCGGGGGTACCTGGGCGAGCAGTTTGACATCCTCAAGAAAAAATACCCGCAGATCATCTTTGTCGAAAACCCGGACTACAAGGAGGCCAACAACATCTCCTCCGCCATGAAGGTGAAGGACCTCTTCGGCGGCGCCTACGTCCTCGACTCCGACCTCTACCTCCAAAACCCGGATCTTATCCGGAAATACGAGTACTGCGCAAGCTACGTCGGGGTCAAAAAGGAGCGCACCGACGACTGGCGGCTCATCATGAAAAACGGCCGGGTCACCGGCATGAAGGTGGGCGGCACCAACTGCTACCACATGTACGACATTACCTACTGGACCCCGGAGGACGGCGAAAAGATGGCGAAATACCTGCCGGAGCTCTATGAATCCCCCGGCGGCAAGGAAAACTACTGGGACAACGTCCCGCTCGACGTCTACAACAGGGAATTCTACATTGAAGCGCGGGAATGCAAGGAAGGGGACGTCGTCGAGATCGATACCCTCTCCGAGCTGCAGGAACTCGACCCGGTGTATCGCTTTTAGCATGCCGGTTTTTCAGAACAGAAAGGATGAGCATGATGACAAAAGTAATGATTAACCCCGGCGTCTGCGGCCTTGTCACCGCAGTGGAAGCCCGTTCCGAGGACCAGATGGAGGTGGAGCTCACCGTCAAATCCGGCTGCGAGGCGGTCCGCAATATGATGAAGGAGCTGGGAAACACCTTCGACGCCTTCTCCATCTGCCTGGGCAAGCCCGGCACCGGCCCCTTCTATGATTACGCGCGGGAACACTTCCCCGGCCATGCCTCCTGCCCCGTCATTGCAGGGATCCTAAAATGCGCCGAGGTCGAATGCGGCCTCGCCCTCCCCCGCGAAGCGTCCATCACCTTTGAAAAGGAGGACGGCCGATGAACTGGGCGGAAGTCAGCATTGAAACCACCACCGAAGGCATCGAGATTGTCAATGGCTTCCTCATGGCGCACGGCGTGAACTGCGTTATGATCGAAGACGCGAACGATTTTCAGAACTTTCTGCAGGACACCACCATCCACTGGGACTACGTTGAGGACGAGCTGATGCAGCTCGCCGAAGCCCCGACCCGGATCAAATTCTACCTTCCCGACAACCCGCAGGGATATGAGACCTTAAACCTCGTCAAGCGCGACCTTCCCTTCCTCCAGCAGGACCAGGAGGTCGACCTGGGCCCCCTGATCGTCACCGTCAGCTATAAGGCCGAAGAGGACTGGGAGACCGCCTGGCAGAAATACTACCACCCCATCGAGATCAGCCCCCGGCTGGCTGTCGTCCCGGAATGGGAGGAATATGACGCCCCGGCCGGCCAGACCGTCCTCCGGATGAACCCGGGCATGGCCTTCGGCAGCGGCAGCCACGACACCACCCGCCTCTGCCTCCAGTTCCTCGAAGGCGTCGGCCTCTCGGGGACGGAGGTGCTGGATATGGGCTGCGGGAGCGGCATTCTGTCCATCGCCGCCCTGCTGCTGGGCGCAAAATCTGTCTCCGCCGTCGACATCGATCAGCTCGCGGTCAAGATCGCCCATGAAAACGCCGCCTTAAACGGCTGCGACGACGCCCGCCTCACCATCCGCTGCGGCAACGTCCTCGACGACCCGGCCCTCGCCGACGAAATCGGGCGGAAATCCTACGGCGTCATCGTCGCCAATATCGTCGCCGACGTCATCATCGCGATGGCCCCGCTCTTCGCCCGGTATCTGAAACCGGACGGGACGCTGGTCGTCTCCGGCATCATCGCCGAGCGGGCGCAGGAGGTCACTTCCCACCTCGAGCGGCACGGCTTTGCCGTCTCCGAGCTGCGGGAGGAAAACGACTGGGCCGCGGCGGTGCTCCGGCGGGCGTAAAGAGCACTTCTCTCATGCCGGGACCGGAACCAAATTCCAACAGAGGTGATACAATGGCCGCCACAGAAACGCTTTCCCCCTACCTGCAGCGCGTCTTCGCGCCGCGCCCCCATAAGATCGTCCTCAGCAAGCCCGCCCGGAAGGACGCCCCCTACCGGAAAATTGACCTGGAGCGCAAGGGGGAGGCCTACCTGGTCTCCCAATATACCGAAAAGCAGGTCTTCCACAAGGCCCTCCCGCCGGAGGAGGCGGAGGCCTTCTGCGGGGAGGTTTTAGGGGCGGACTTTTTGCAGCTCAACGCCTGGGACGCGGGCGGCGAGTCGATGCTCCTCCTCTCCAAAAAGGGCAAAGCCTCCTTCAAGCGGAAGTCCCTCTCCTCCCGGGCTCCCGCTCCGCAGGAGAGCCATAACCGCCAAAAGCAGTACCTCATCCCCGAAGGACAGGCCATCCCCCCGCTCATTGATATGGGGGTTTTTACCGCAGAAGGCCGGGTCGTCCGCTCGATGTACGATAAATTCCGCCAGATCAACCGCTTTGTCGAGATGGTTGACGACGCGGTGGAGGAGCTGAAGCCGAAGCATCTCAACATCATCGACTTCGGCTGCGGCAAATCTTATCTCACCTTCATCCTCTACTATTATTTTACCGAAATCAAGAAAGTCCCGGTGCAGATGGTGGGGCTCGACCTGAAAGCCGACGTGATCGAAAAGTGCAACGCCGCCGCCCGCCGCTACGGCTACGGCAGCCTGCGCTTCGAGCTGGGGGACATCAACGGCTACGAAGCCCCCTTCCCGGTGGACATGGTCGTCTCCCTCCATGCCTGCGACACCGCCACCGACTACGCCCTCTACAACGCCGTCCAGTGGGGGGCCAGGATGATCTTTTCCGTCCCCTGCTGCCAGCACGAGCTGAACGCCCAGCTGGAGACGGACCGCTTCGCCATCCTCTCCCGGTACGGCATCATCAGGGAGCGCTTTTCCGCCCTCGCGACCGACGCCATCCGCGGCAACCTGCTGGAATGGCAGGGCTATAAGGTCCAGCTCCTCGAATTTGTCGATTTCGCCCACACCCCGAAGAATATCCTCATCCGCGCCGTCCGGCGCAATATCCCCGCCCCCGTCCGCCAAAAAGCCCTCGCCGAGGCCGACGCGCTGGCCGCGGAATTTCATTTTGCGCCGACCCTGCGCAGGCTGCTGGCCGGTCAGGAAGAGCGCGGGCAGTAGCCGTCTGCACAAGCAGCGAAAAAACCTGGCAGCAGGCAGTAAAGGAGGAGGCTCTTATGAACGAAGAAACATTGCAAAAGCAGCTGCGAAGGGCCACGCTTTTGGTATTCTGCATCATCGCCGTCGTCCTGGTATGCGGCGGCGCGTTTTCCGTTTATCTGTATAACGCCAGGGAGAAATCCGTCCGCGCACAGGTGCTCATGGAGGCGGAGGAGTACAAAAGCCGGATCCTCAAACAGCTGGAAGCCGACCTCCAGACACTCTCCACCCTCTCCGCATTTCTGCACAGCGATACCACCGCAGACCGATCCATTCTGGCTGAACGATTGGACGAGGCCAATCAGAACAACGCCTTCCTGACCATTGTATACTTCGACCAGGAGGGAAAAGGGGTGATCTCCACCCTGGGCCGGGGCGTTCTGGCGGACGCGGACCTTTCGGACATCTCTTCGGAGGGCCGCCGGGCCGTCGAATCTGCGCTGAACGGCGACCCCGCGGTTTCCCGGCTGTTTGAAAGCAGCGTATCCGGCAACCGCGTCTTTGTCTACAGTGTGCCGGTCTACGAAGGGGATGAGGTCATCGGCGCGCTGGCGGCCAGCGACCATATCGAGATCTTTTCTGACATCATCTCCGGCAACACGGTGCTGGGCGGAGGCGGTTACATCCACCTGCTCGATTCGGAGGGGGATTTCCTGGTGCGCTCCGCCAAAACGGTCGTTCCGACCCCGCTTTCTTCCATTTTCGAAGGCCCCTACCTCGCCGAGGAGTCCAAAGACGCCGTGCGGGAGGCCCTGCAGCAGCAGGAACGGATCTCCTCCTCCTTTGCCTACGAGGGGAAATCCTACCCCTTTCTGCTTGAGCCGGTTGGCGTCAACGACTGGTATCTTTTCTGTGTCAACACCGGAGAGGGCCTCGCCGCCAACTCCTCTACAGCCACCTTGGTGACCCAAATCACCTTCTCTGCTGTGCTGCTCGGAATGATTTTCCTCATGCTGTACGGTTACCGGCGGCTGCGCAATTACAGCCGCAGCCTGCTCCGCCTGGCCTATCACGATCCCCTCACCGGCGCGGAGAACCTCTCCCGCTTCCGGCAGCGGCTTGCCGAAGCGATGGGGGAGACAGGCGGCAGCGTCATCGCCATGAGCGTCCGGCAATTTCCCTTCCTCAACGAGATTTTTGGCAAGGAAAAGGCCAACCGCCTCCTCTGCCAGATCAAGGAAACGGCGGAGCTGCATGTAAAGCCGGACGAATTCTTCTGCCGGGACACCGAGGACCGGTTTTACCTTTTCTTCCGGGAGCTTGACCAGGAGATTATTCGCAGCCGCCTGTCGCGCTTCCAGGCTGAAATGGAGCGCACCGCCGAAATCAGCCAGACCAACTATCAGCTTGCTTTCTACTGCGGCGTTACGGGCGCTCCGGCCGCCGACAACCCGGAGCAGGCCGCCGACAGCCTGATGTCCCACGTCCAGTTTGCCCTGGACAGTGCGACCGGCGCCCATGCCAGCTCGATCTGGTTTTTTGACACCGAGCTGCATAAAAAGGAAGAGCTCGAAAACTACATCGAAAGCCACATGCACCAGGCGCTGGAGGATGGGGAGTTCCGCCTCTTCCTGCAGCCGCAGAAGAACCTCCAGACCGGTATGCTGAACGGTGCGGAGGCGCTCGTCCGCTGGACGACAGGCGGCGGACGGACCATCTTCCCCGACCAGTTTATCCCCCTCTTTGAGCGCAACGGCTTCTGCGTCAAGCTGGATCTCTATATGGTCGAACAGGTCTGCCGCCAGATCCGCTCCTGGATAGACCGCGGCATCGAGCCAATCCCCGTATCGGTCAACCAGTCGAAGCTCCTTTTCTTTGAGCCGGATTACGTGCAGTCCCTCACCGCTCTGGTAAGAAAATACGGCATCCCCGCCCGGCTGATCATCCTGGAGATCTTAGAGGGGCTGGCGCTCGAAAATGTGGAGGAGCTAAACGACAAGATCTGCCAGCTGGAGGCGGAGGGCTTCCGCATTTCGCTCGACGACTTCGGCAGCGGCTTTTCCTCGATGAACACCCTGGGCAAGCTGCAAATTGATGAACTCAAGCTCGACCGGGGCTTCCTCCTGAACGCTTCCGGCGAGGGGCAGGGCCGCGTCCGGCTCATCATGGAGCAGATCGTCCAGATGGCGCGTCAGCTTGGCATCTCCACCGTAGCGGAGGGGGTCGAGACGCCGGAGGACGAGCAGCTCATCCGCACCATCGGCTGCGACACCGGCCAGGGATATCTCTACAGCAGGCCCATCAGCGCCGCGGATTTCGACCGCGCCTACCTGAGCGGACCGGACGCCCGGCGGATCGGCCCGGATTCTTCCTCAACCGCCAGTTGAATTTTGCCTTCAACGTCTGGATGATTGTTTCCGCACCGGCGCTGTGCTATCATAAAGGTGACCCGGGAATACGAAAAAGGATGTGATCCTATGGAAAACGTCACCGCCGTCCTCCAGAAGAACCTCACCCTCCTCCGCCGCAGGGCCGGCCTGACCCAGGAGCAGTTCGCCGAAAAACTCGGGCTCTCCTTCCAGGCGGTCAGCAAGTGGGAGAACGGCCTTTCCTGTCCGGACATCGCCCTCCTGCCCGAGATCGCGGCGATCTACGGGGTGGAGATCGGCCAGCTCTTTACCCCCATCGACCCCGAAAATCCGCCCGCCTCTCGTGAGGAGGATCCCGCGCCTGATTCCGCGCCGGACCTTGGCTCCGCCATCGACAGTCTGATCCGGAGCGTCACCCATCAGGTCTCTCAGTCTATCCCTTCGCCCAAAAAGATGGAATTTGACTTCCACTGGGACAACACCCCGCCCCCTTCGTTTGAGACTGCCCTCCCCGTGCGGGTCGAGGGCCTCCCCTGGGAGGACGACGGCGTCTACCGCGCGGTCCTTTTCCGGGGCAGGTCGCTCGTCACCCCGCCCGCCGCGGAAAAAGGCGTCCTCGCCGTGGAGGAAGGGCTGGACAGCGAGCTGCTCTCCGCCTTTTCGGTCGCCTGCGATAGCATCGAAGGCGATGTCCGCTGCGTCCTGGGCAACCTCACCTGCGACAGCGTGGAGGGAGACGTCCTGTACTGCGGATCGGTCACATGCGACGCAGTCGAGGGCGGCGTCACCCAGTGCGCCAATGTCCAATGCGATGAAATAAACGGCACCGTCGTGCAGTGCCAGACCGTTCACTGCGACGAAATTAACCTCGAAGGCTAGTCCTTCCCGACAAAACAGCATCCCCCGGCAGCGTCTGCTGCCGGGGGATAATTTTATAACTGTGCGGTCAAAACTCGGTCGAGCGCCGGTACACAACCTTCGGCTGGATCAGCACGACCTCATGGCACTCATTGGGGGACTCGAGCTGCCGGAGCAGCTGCTGGGCAAGGCGCTTGCCCAGGTCCGCCGTCTCGACTGACGCCGTCGTCAGCTCGGACGCGGTCAGGATGGATGCCTTGATGTTGTCATAGCCGGAAACAGCCACATCCCGCGGCACCGAAAGCCCCCGCTCGTTTAAGCAGCTGATGACGGTAAAGGCAATGACGTCATTTGCGCAGACAAATCCCTCCGGGAAATCGGTGAGACTGCCGATAAACTCCCGCACCTCGTCTAAGAAGTAGAAATGCCCCCGCCTGCTGGCCGTCATGCAGAAGCGCGGCTCAATCACCGCGCCGTTTTCGGCGCAGGCCAGCTCAAATCCGCGGTAGCGGTCCGCCACCGTCTTGGCGTAGGTGATGTCCCCGATAAAGCCGAGCTGGCGCCGCCCGCGCCGGATAATGCTCGCGGTGATCTGGCGGATGGTCCGCTTGCCCTCCAGCAGCACGACGTCCGCATTGATCCCTTCCCGGTATTTCTGCGGGGTGATGTCGTAAAAAACGGTCGGGATCCCGGCGTTTGCCAGGGCGGAGATGGCGGAGTTGTTGTAGATGTTGATGACGATGATGCCGCAGACGCTGTGGTCAACGACGCTCTTGGGGATGGTGAAGTCCACCTCCTCATCCCGGGTGATGAAGTGGTAGACAAAGTTATAGCCGCGGGAGGAGACCTCGTTGGCGATCCCGTTGATGATCTTGAGCCAGAAATCGGAAAAGTCCGGCTCGGTCGCGATGACCGCGATGTTGTTGCGGACGATCGCCGTCCCGGTCTCTGCCTCCTGCGCCAGCCGCAGGATATTGCGGTTGATTTTTTTGTAGTCGTACTCAACCAGCTTTTTCGCAACCCGGCGGCGCGTCTCCTCTGAGACGCCCTCCTTGTTGTTGATCACCTTGGAAACTGTGATACGGGATACGTTCAGCTCGTCGGCGATCTGCTGCAATGAGACTTTGCGCATGATCCCCTCCTCCTTTCTGTTGAAATTCTATAATAAATTACTTTGCGGATACCCGGAAGGTCATGACCTCATAAGGCTTGATGGTAAAGGTGAAGGAATGGCCGTCGGTTTCCAGCTCGCGGATGGGATTTTCAAGCATATCGCACTCCCAGACATGGGCCGCCTCGTCCGCCAGGGTGACGGTGACGGGGCCGCGGCAGTTGCGGTACTCGTACATGCGGAGGATGGTGTCCTCCCCGTCGAGAGCCTGCTTGACCGTCTCGAGGGCGACGTTGCCCGCAGAGACCGCGGCATACTGGCCGGCAAGCCCCTCGCCCTTGGCCGAAACGCGAACGCTGCCGTCCACAGCGCGAACGCTGCGGACGGGGATGTTGAGGGCGTAAGCCGCCTCCGGCACATGGCCTTCCCGCCAGCTTCCCATGTGGGGCAGCAGGGCGTAGGTGAAGGTGTGCTCCTCCTGGTCGGTGACCGGGTTCGGGAGGATGCCGGACTTGATGAGGGAGAGGGTCATCTTACCCTCCCGCGCGGAGTAGCCGTACTTGCAGTCGTTTAAGATAGCCGCGCCGTAGCCGCTCTCGGAGATGTCGGCCCACTTATGGGCGCAGACCTCGAACTTGGCGACATCCCAGAGGGTGTTGTCGTGGGTCGGGCGGGTCAGGTTGCCGAACTGGATGTCGTAGGTCGCCTCGTTGGCGTTGATGTCAAAATCAAACTCCGCCTTGAGGAGGACCTGGTGCTGCTTCCAGTCGATCCAGGTGTCAAAGTCGATGTTGCGGCTGTCCGCGTAGAAGCGGATGTTCTGGACAATGGTGGAGTGGAGGAATTTGCGCTCGATCCGCAGGGTGGCGCGGACGGGGCCTTTCTCGGTCCATTCCATCGAACGGACGTCGTCGACCAGCCAGGATTTCTCGGTGTAGTAGATGTCGATGTCCCAGTTGTCGTAGTTCATCGGCTTATCCTCATACGCCTTGAGCACGTTGCCGCGCTTGCCCGCCTTGAGCAGCTCGCGGCCGGCCTCCTTGTCGTAGATAGAGGTGAAGAAGCCGCTGTCGTCGAAGGCGATGGAGTAGAAGGGGGTCTCGATGCCGCGCTCGGAAACGGTCAGGCGGTTATCCGCAGCCGCTTCCGCAGCCGGTGCGAAGGCTTTCCAGCCCTTGGCAGGGATGGAGCCGACCCGGCAGATGGGGCCGTCTGCGCCCTTCTGGACGGGGTAGAGGGCGCCGTCGCTGCCCTTGAGGGCTTTGACGTCCTCCGCGACCGCAATCACGGCGTCGCGGTCAAAGGGAGCGGCGTTGAAGACGACGTAGGAGCCTTCCTCCGCACCGGTGTGGGCGGCCAGGAGGGCGGCGCGGTCCTCGATGAGGGCGTTGGCGCGGGAAATGAGGTCCTCGTACTCGACCTTGGTGACCTCGTAGACGTCGTGGATGCAGGAACCGGGGAGAATGTCGTGGAACTGGTTTAAGAGGATATTCTCCCAGCTCTTATAGATCTCCTCGGCGGGATAGGCTGCGCCGAAGTCCTTGGCCCAGTTCGCGAAGAACTCCGCCTCCTGCCAGAGCAGCTCGGATTTGCGGTTGCCCTTCTTGTTGCGGGCCATCGAGGTGTAGGTGCCGCGGTGATACTCGAGGTAGAGCTCGCCGACCCAGCGGGGCAGCTTCTCATTCTCGCCGCACTGGGCGTAAAGTCCGTCAAAGTAGTTGCGGGAGGTCTCCCAGCGGACCTTGGGGACGCCGGTCAGGCCCTTGGAGAGGCGCCGGGCGTTCTCCGCCATCGCGCGGGTGGTGCCGCCGCCGCCGTCGCCGTAGCCGCAGGAGAGGAGGACGTCGTTTGCGAACTCCTTCTGCTGGTAGCGCTCCCAGGCGCGGATGACCGAGGTGGCGTTCAGGTAGCCGTTGTAGGTGGTGTAGTGGCTGTCGCGGGGCTGGTGGGAATCCTGGGTGGTGATGAGGTGGGTGAAGACCTCCGACCCGTCGATGCCCTTCCACCAGAAGGTGTCCATCGGCAGCTTGTTGAACTGGTTCCAGGCGATCTTGGTGGTCATGAAGTAGTCGATGCCGCACTTGCGCAGGATCTGCGGCAGGGCCGCGGAATAGCCGAAAACGTCGGGCAGCCAGAGGATCTTGTTGTCCTTGCCGAATTCGTCGCGGAAGAACTTCTTGCCGTGGAGGAACTGCCGGACCATGCTCTCGCCCGAGATGAGGTTGCAGTCGGCCTCCAGCCACATGCCGCCCTCGACCTCCCAGCGGCCCTCGGCGACGCGCTCCTTGATCTTTTCAAAGAGATCGGGATAGCGCTCCTTGACGAAGGCATAGAGCTGCGGCTGGCTGGACATGAATTTATACTCGGGGTACTCGTCCATCAGCTTTAAGACGGTGGCGAAGGAACGGGCCGCCTTCTCGCGGGTCTGGGCGACCGTCCACCACCAGGCGACGTCGATGTGGGTGTGGCCGATGCAGGTCGCGATAACCTCGTCGTTGCCGGCCAGCTCGGTGTAGATCTTCTCTTCGGCATAAGCGTTGGCCGCGTCGACCGAAGCGTAGAATTCGGGGCTGTAGGGCTCCCGCAGGTCGATGAGGTTGACCGTTTCATTGAGGGCGGCGGCGAGCTTGAGGCTGCTTAAGCTCTCCTTGTCGAGCCAGCCGATGATCTCGGCGGGGATGGTGAGGTTGTAGAAAAGCCGCTGGATCTCGGGGTCGCGCTGCTGCATGAAGGCGTACAGATCGAGGGCAAAGCTCTCGCCGGCATGCTCGTTGGTGTCGCGGCCGGTATAAGCCTGCAGGTCGACGCGGTAGGTGTCCCCCGCCTTGGCGGAGGGTGTCACCAGCGTCTCGCGGTGGTTGATATCGACGCCCTGGAGCGGCGCGCCGTTTACAAAGAGGAGGAGCTGGGGGTTGACCGCATCCCAGTAGGTCTTCTGGGTGCAGAAATACAGCCAGAGCGGCTTGCCGTCAAAGCTTTCCGGCACGGTCAGGTCAAAAGTAAACCAGTAATGATCGTCCGGGCCGTCCCAGTGGCTTCCCTCGCCGAACGGCTCATAGGGGGCCGCAGCGGCGTCCGCCTCCGCGGGGGTGAGGTAAAAGCCCTTCTTGATCCGGATCCCGGAAATGGGCAGGCTCTGGACCGTTGTCAAGCCGGCAAGCTCATTTGTGATGATATTGACGCGTTCTTTGGCAAAATACATATCATCGCCTCTTTCCATAAAATTCTGATACTTTTTTAGCGAAATGTAAATCTTATTGTAAACCTACTACCTCTATTATATCCGATTTTTCCCGTTCGCGCAAGTAAAAAAGATATAAACATTCCGCCGTTTCCTCGGGCAAAATCCCAAAAAAGCAGCCGCCGGAAATCTCTGGCTGGAGAGGTCCCGGCGGCAAATATCCCAATTACAGGCTGTTTTTCTTCAGCCAGTCAATCACTTCGTCAACCTTGCAGAAGGCCAGGCCGGTCACAGTATCGGCACAGCCATAGTAGATGGTGATACGCCCGGTCTCCGCATCGGTCAGGGCCGCACAGGGGAAGGTGACGTTCGGCACGTCGCCGACACACTCATAATCCTTCTGCGGGGAGAGCAGGTAGGGGCGGGAGCGGTAAAGAACCTTGGTCGGATCCTCAAGGTCGAGGAGGGCAGCGCCAAAGCTGTAAACATAGCCGTTGCAGCTGGTCAGAACGCCGTGATAGAAGAGCAGCCAGCCTTCGTCCGTCTCAATGGGGGCGGGGCCGGGGCCGATCTTGGTGCACTGCCATGCGGATTCTTCGAAAGGACAGGTGCCCATGATGAAACGATGCTTGCCCCAATAGACGAGGTCGGGGCTCTGGCTCAGATAGATATCGCCGAAAGCGGTGTGACCGGTGTCGCTCGGACGGGAAAGCATCATGTAGTTGCCGTTGATCTTGCGGGGGAAGAGGACGCCGTTGCGGTTGTAGGGCAGGAAGGCGTTCTCGAGCTGGTAGAACTTCTTGAAGTCGTAGGTATAGCCCAGGCCGATGGTGGGGCCGTGGTAGCCGTTGCACCAGCAGATGAAGTAGCGGTCGTCAATCTTCAGGACACGGGCATCATAACGGTACTCGACCTTCACGATCTCCTCCGGAATGCCATCGCCTTCAAAAACGAGAGGCTCGTCCTCGATCTCCCAATGAATGCCGTCCTTGCTGAAGCCCGCAAAGAGGTTCATGCGGCGGGCACGGTCATCGCAGCGGAAGACGCCGGCATACCCATCGCCGAAGGGAACGGCCGCCGAGTTGAAGATGCTGTTCGAATTTTTTTGTTCATCCCGCTGAATAATCGGGTTTGCGGAATAACGCCAGACGACATCCTTGCAGCCTGCGGGGCGGTCTTCCCAGGGGATATTCGGCAGCGCGGAACCAATAATTTTAGCCATAATAACATTACCTCTTTTCGGAAAAGCTTCTTAAAAAATGGGAACCGCCACAAGGGACGGTTCCCAAACTTGCGTCCTGTTACAGGGAACTATTCAGCATTACTTGCCGAGGTATTCGTTGATCTGTCTCTGCAGTTCTTCCTGGATGTCGTTCATGCCGGCAGCTTCCAGCTCAGCATACATCTGAGGAATGATGACCGCAGGATCGCTGGTACCGGTCCAGAGCTCGTAGTTGTAGGTCGAAGTTACAACGTTACAAGCGGTGATCTGGTTCTGGACAGAGGTCCGGTCAAAGTTGAAGCCCAGCAGGACGGATTCCTCACCGGAGTTGTTCCACTCGATCAGGTCGGGGTCATACATGGTTGCGGGGTTGGGGGCAACGGGGTACATGGTCATGAAGGTCGCCTGCGCATAGCCAGCGGGGCTGTAGTCGTTGCGCTTGACCTCATCCTGGGTGATGGTGCCGTCGCCGTTGTTGGTGTAGTGGACGCCCTCGATGCCGTAGACCAGGGTGTTTCTCATGTACTCGTCCATGTTGACCAGTTCGAGGTACTTGAGGGCCTCAACCTGATGCTCGGAAGAAGAGGCGATGGAGTTGATGGAGCCCTGGATGGTGCCGTTGGACCAGATCGGGCCGCCCCAAGGTTCGATGACGACGTCAACGCCGCGGCCGGCGCCCCAGCCGACTTCCGCGCCGGGGAAGCCCTGTGCAGAGCCGACGATGACATAGGAAGGACCTTCGGTCAGGGTAGCGGCGTCAGGATTGATGATGCCGTCCTGGTACCACTGGTGCAGGTAGGTGAACTGCTCCTGCATGTCGGGCTGCTCGTACATCCGGACAACGGTAGCGGTCTCATCGTCGTAGCGGACGCCGAGGCCGGCGTACTGCGCGTCGTAGTTCATGAACTGGCCGTTGATGCCGTCACGGGTCATGTGGAACGCATACTGGCTGGTGGTGATATTGCCGGCATTGATCTCGTCCTGGATCTGACGGATGTAAGGATCCATCTCAGCGAGGGTGTGGATCTCCTCGTAGGGGATGTCATACTGCTCGATAATGTTCTTGTCCCATACCCAGTACTGAGTCTGGGTGTTGTCCTTGTAGGTGGGAACGCCGTAGATGCCGTCCTTGTAGGTGACGCCTTCCCAGGCCAGGTCCGGGATAAACTCTTCGAGTTCCGGGACTTCAGACAGGATGTCGTCCAGCTTCGCAAAACGGCCGAGGTCGACTGCGTTGGTGTAAACGCCGGAGTCGTTGAACATGATGTCAAAGGGCTCGCCGGCCTGGATAATCGCCTTAACGCGGTCGCCCCAGACGCCCCAGTCAAGGTAGGTGAACTCGCAGGTGACGCCGATCTTCTCAGCGGAATACTCGTTCAGGGCCTCGGTGACCATATCGAGGTCATTGGGCTGGCCGCCGATCTGGTACCAGGAGAGGTTGACAACCTCGCCGGTGGAGCCGCCGGTGGACTCTTCGCCGCCGGTGGATTCAGTGGTAGAGGTGGTATTGCCGCCGGTGGAAGCGGTAGAAGAATTGCCGCCGCTGCTGCAGGATGCAAATGCGGTCATCGCTGCCGCCATCGCAACAAACAGGGCGATTGCTTTGTAACTCTTTCTCATTGGAATGATCCTCCTTAATAAAGTCTTGGATGAGACTGATATGCCAAACGGCGCACATCCTGTACACAAACATGCGCCGCAGCAAACGACAGACAGGAATTAACCCTTAACAGCGCCGATGGTCAGACCGGAAACAAAGTATTTCTGGAAGAAGGGGTAAGCGCAGGCGATCGGGAAGATGATGACAACGGCCATCGCCATTCGCATCGATTCCTTGGGCATGCTCGCGGCATATTCCGCAGCGGAGACACCGATCGAGGACGCGTGGCTGGCCAGGTACTCGATGTTCTTCTCAACGCTCATCAGGACAGCCTGGAGGGAGAAGAGGTCGCGGTCGTTGATGTACATCAGGGAGAGCCACCAGTCGTTCCAGTAACCGAAGGTCAGGAACAGACCGATTGTCGCGAGAACCGGCAGCGAAATCGGCAGAACGATCTGGAAGAAGATCTGAAGCTGCGGCGCGCCGTCAATCTTGGCGGACTCGATGATGGAATCGGGAATGGTGGTTCTGAAGAAGGTGCGGCAGATGGTGACGTTGAAGGACGAGACCGCCATCGGCAGGATCAGAACCCAAAGCGTGTCGTTGATGTGCAGAACAGTGGTGTAGACATTGTAGGTTGCGACCAGACCGCCGCTGAAGATCATCGGGATGAAGACGACCCAGGTGAGGAAGCCTCTCAGCTTGAAGTTGGGGCGGGAAAGGCAGTAGCCCATTGTCGCAGTAAGGAAAAGGCCGAGGACACAGCCGCTGACCGTAACGACGATGGAAACGAGCAGCGCCTTGCCGATCATCTCACGGACGTTCCACAGATAGCTGTACGCCTCCAGGGACCACTCCTGCGGCCAGAAGGAATAACCGATCTGCTGGATGCTGTCAGCGCTGGAGAAGGAGATGATGACGACGAAAATAACCGGGACAATACAGGTCAGCGCGAGGATTGTAAACAGAACGGTAAAGAGCGCGTTGGTAAGAGGATGGACGCGATTGAATTTTTCAATGCCTTCCAGTTGTTTTTTACTCATTACAAATCCCCCTTCCTTAAATAATCGCGCTGTCGGCGTCGATCTTGCTGATGATCCAGTTGCTGAGCAGGATCAGGCAGCAGCCGATGATGGACTGGAGGAACGAAGCCGCGGACGCCATGTCAGGCGAGAACTGAGTTTTCAGCGCGTTGTAAATGTAGACGTCGATTGTGTTGGTAACAGGGGTCAGGGAGCCGGACGCACGGGGAACCTGATAGAACAGACCGAAGTCGGACCGGACCAGACCGCCGATGTTCAGGATGAACATCATGATGACGATCGATTTCAGATGGGGGAGGGTGATATAGCGGGTCTGCTGCCATTTGGTGGCGCCGTCGATGAGGGCAGCCTCATACATGGTGGCGTCGATGCCGGTAATGGAAGCCAGGTAAACGACCATGCCGTAGCCCATGCCCTTCCAGGTGTTCAGGAAGATCAGGAAAACCGGCCAGAAGCTCTTCTCCACGTACCAGTTCTTCGTTTCTTGCCCAAGGTTCTCCAGAATGGAGTTCACAAGACCGTTGTCGGTGCTGAGGAAGGCGTACACAAAGTATGTAACAACGACCCAGGACATGAAGTGCGGGAAAAACATGCAGGTCTGGCAGATCTTGCCGTAGCGCTTGCTGTACAGCTGGCTCATCAGCAGCGCCAGTGTGACCGGGACCAGAATGCCGAGGATCTGGAAAATAATGTTGTAAAACAGCGTCAGTTTTACAACATCCCACATGCCGCCGTTCTGGAAGATGAAGGTAAAGTTGTCAAACCCTGCGTTCGGGCTGACCAGCAGGTTGTAGAAGAAGCTGCGGTCAGGGGCCGTTACCGTATAGTGCTTGAACGCGATGATGATACCGAACATGGGAAGGAAGCAGAACAGCGCGTACCAAACTGTTGTCGGCAAACACAACAGAGTCAGTTCGGTATCGTCGCGAGTCCAGCTAAACTTCCGCTTCTTGGTTTTGGCTGCCATAATACCACTCCATTCCTAATTTGGTTTTCCGAAAGAAAAACGCAAATTGTAAACCTGAAATATTTTTTGTAAACTCTACTTTCAAGCAATTTCGCGTTCTTTTTTACGGAACTTTTAACGCTGTATCTATAATAGCACACTTTTTCTAAAAACACAAGTATTTTTATAAAAAAACTTGAGAAAAAATGGATTTTTTTTATTTTTGTGTGAAGCTCCCTGCAAAGAAGCCTTACAAACGAGGTTTACGAAACAAAAAATGCAGCAAATCCCTCTTTTCTGTTTTTTTCCACATTTCTCTTCGAAATTCATCAAATTCATTCAGATTTCCCCATTTTTTTCGGCTAATTATTCGGCTTCGCTTTTTGCTTTTGACAATTTGCTGGTTATCAAAATGAAAACCGCCCTTGTTCCTTTTGCTCAAATATTCTTTTTTTCTTTCATCACTTTTTTCTCTTGCAGGATCAGACGAAATTGTGTATAATGAAAACGATTACAGGCACATGTTCCCATTTGGGAATCCGCCTTCGGTTCTGGACGATTGACAACAATAAAAAAGGAGAATCCCACTATGGAATACGGACTTCAAATGTACAGCCTGCGCGACATTACCGGCGCCGATCTCAAAGGCGCGCTCAAAAAGGTCAGCGAGATCGGCTATAAGGGGGTCGAATTCGCCGGATTTTTCGGTCATCCGGCAGAGGAGGTCAAAAGCTGGCTGGACGAATACGGCCTGACTGTCACTGGCACCCACACCGGCTGCCAGACCCTTGCCGAGGATTTTGACGGCACCGTGGCCTACCACAAGGCGATCGGCTGCAGCACCCTGATCATTCCGGGCGCGGACATTTCCTGCGCCGCCGCCATCGACACCCTTGTTAACGACATCAACAATTGGCTTCCCCGGCTGGAAGCGGAAGGTATTTCCCTCCAGTTCCACAACCATCACCGCGAATTCCTGCCCAACCAGGACGGCCAGATCCCGATCGACGAGCTGGCCCGCCGGACCAGCCTCAAGTTTGAGATCGACACCTACTGGGCCTTCGCAGGCGGCCGTGATCCCATCGAGGTAATCACCCGTCTCAAGGACCGCATCTCCTACATCCACCTGAAGGACGGAAACGGCGGCCACACCGGCTACTCCCTCGGGCAGGGCGCAGCGCCTGTCAAAGCGGTCTGGGAGCGCGCCAAGGAGCTGGGCTTCTACATGGTGGTCGAGAGCGAGGGCTGCGATCCTGACGGCGTCAGCGAGGTCACCCGCTGCTTCGAGTACCTGACCTCCCTCGGGGAATAAGAAAAAAGGATTGTTGAGGTAGTTAAGATGAAAAAGAAAGTAGCAGTCATCGGATACGGCGGCATGGGCGGCTGGCACTGTGAGCATCTGCAGAACAGCGACGTCGCGGAGCTCGCCGGCATCTACGACATTAAGGAAGAGCGCCGTGAGCTGGCCCGCAGCCGCGGCATCCGGGCGTATGAAAGCTTCGAGGAGGTCCTCGCCGATCCGGAGGTCGACATCCTCACCCTGGCCATCCCAAACGACTGCCACAAGGAGGACGCCATCCTGGGGCTTCGCGCCGGCAAGAACGTCATCAGCGAGAAGCCTGTCACCCTCTCGAGCGCCGACCTTCAGGAGATGATCGACGCCGCCAATGAGACCGGCAAGCTCTTTACCGTCCATCAGAACCGCCGCTGGGACGCCGACTTCCTTTCCATGAAGGAAATTTACGAGAGCGGCTCCCTGGGGCCGGTCTTCAACATTGAGTCCCGCGTCCACGGCTCCCGCGGCATCCCCGGCGACTGGCGTCAGCTCCCGGAACACGGCGGCGGCATGATGCTCGACTGGGGCGTCCATCTGATCGACCAGATCCTGCAGATGATCCCGGAGAAGATCCGCACCGTCTACGCGGTGATGGATCACGTCACCAACGAGCTGGTGGACGACGGCTTCAAGCTGGACATCCGCTTTGACAGCGGCCTGCTTGTCCGGGTCGAGGTCGGCACCAGCAACTTTATCAACCTTCCCCGCTGGTACATGCAGGGCCGCGACGGCACCGCGATTATCTATGACTGGGACTTAAGCGGCAAGATTGTCCGCTGCGAAAACTGGGATGAGAAGGACGTCGTCCCAGTCGTGACTGCGGCCGGTCTGACCAAGACGATGGCCCCCCGCGACGAAAGCACCATCGCGGAACACGATGTGCCCAAGCCCAACCCGGATGTCCACGATTTCTACCGCAATGTCTGCAAGGCGATCGACGGCCTCGAGCCGCAGCTCGTCACCCATCCGCAGATGATGCGGGTCATGAAGCTGATGGAGGCGGCCTTTGAATCCGACCGACAGGGCCAGGTCATCCCCTTCACCTACGACCAGAACTGATGCTGTCTCTCACGCGCAGCTATCCTTTCCGCGCAAAACACCCCGGTATCGCAAGGATACCGGGGTGTTTCAGGTTATCGAGGCGCCTTATTCGCGGGATTTTTCAATGGGCAGCCAAAGCTCTATGTAGCGGTTGGGGGCGGTCTCCTCATATTTTGACGCCCAGTGATAGACGGATATTTCCGGGGCATCAGAGAGAGCATAACCGGAGGGCGGCAGCCAGCCGCAGACGGCCTCCCTGCGCAGCTCATCAAACATTGTGGTGGGGAATTTCGTGCGCTCTGTCTCGCACACCAGGTAAAGCCCGGCCGGAACTGTAATTTTCTCAAACCGCGCCGCGTCCTCCGGGCCCAGCTGATCTTCGAGGTGATCGGTCAACCACTCGCCAAGCAGGGCGGCAATGGAGAAATCATATACTGTGCGGTTCTTCATAAATATATAATGCTTGAGCATCACGGAAGAAATGATGAAAAAACAGACCGCATAAAAATGCGGTCTGTTCTTTTTGGCTGCTCCTGTCAGGCTCGAACTGACGACACCGCGGTTAACAGCCGCGTGCTCTACCGACTGAGCTAAGGAGCAATATGACAAGAAACCCGTGTAAATACGGGTTTCTCTTTTGTGCCGGCATCGTCCTATCTTCCCAGGCCGTCTCCAGCCAAGTATTTTCGGCACCCATGAGCTTAACTTCTGTGTTCGGGATGGGAACAGGTGGATCCTCATCGTCATCAACACCGGCTCTTCAGGTCGGACCCTGAAAATTGAACAAAGAACACCGAACTGAAACACATTGTTAGATCAAGCCCTCGACCGATTAGTATTC
>DVKD01000032.1 GCA_018716285.1 Candidatus Merdivicinus faecavium | reverse complement strand
CAATCTGCTGGCCCTGGAACTCAATGGGGGAGGTGGAGAGCATGCCGACGTTTTCCAGGCACTTCGTGTGGGTGAGGTAGCTCTGGCCAAAGGTCATGAAGAAGCGGATGCGCTTGACGCCGGGGATGTTCTTGGCGAGCGACTCGATCTCCTCATGGTGGAGCAGGTACATGTCCTTGTCGCCCACCTGGTCGAAGTTGTATTCCCGCTTGATGCTCATGGCGGGGATTTCCACCCAGTGGCCGTCCTCCCAGTAGGAGCCGGGGGCGGAAACCTCTCGGAGGTTGACCTCGGGGTTAAAGTTGGTGGCGAAGGGGTAGCCGTGGTCGCCGCCGTTGCAGTCGAGGATATCGATGGTGTCGATCTCGTCGAAGAGGTGCTTCTGGGCATAGGCGCAGAAGACCTGGGTCACGCCGGGGTCAAAGCCGGTGCCGAGCAGGGCGGTGAGACCGGCTTTCTCGAATTTTTCCTTGTAGGCCCACTGGTAGCTGTAGTCAAAGTAGGCGGAAAAGCCTTCCTCTTTGCAGCGCTTCTCATAGGCGGCCTTCCACTCCGGGTCGTCGAGATTTTCCGGCTCGTAGTTGGCGGTGTCGAGGTAGTTGACGCCGCAGGCGAGGCAGGCGTCCATGATGGTCAGGTCCTGATAGGGGAGGGCGATGTTCATGACCAGGTCGGGCTTTTCCTCCTTGATGAGGGCGATGAGCTCGTCCAAGTTGTCCGCGTCCACCTGCCGGGTGGTGATCCTGGTGGCGGTCTTGCCCTCGAGCTTTTCTTTCAGGTCATCGCATTTGGATTTGGTGCGGGAGGCGATGCAGATTTCGGTGAAAATTTCGCTGTTCTGGCAGCATTTCTGGATGGCAACGGACGCAACGCCGCCGCAGCCGATAATTAAGACTTTGGACATGGTAAAATCCTCCTGTATTTTGATATTTGTTATGATTCAGAAAAAATCTGATATTCCTGTTTCAGCTGAGAATTTGGCAGGCGAGCGGCTTCCGGAACCGTATATTTTTTCAGAAGCCAGCGGACAAACCGGTTCCCGAGGTAGTATCCGACGTCGGGATGCCCCTGATACCGCGCCCAATCGCCGAAAAAGTCCTGTACGCTTTCCCCGCACCGGATCCTCCGCCAATATTCACGGCGGATCTCCGCATCGTGCGCGGTGCACCAGTCGAGCCAGCCGTCATGATTTTCTAAAAAGAAATCATCCTGTCCATACAGACACTGTTCAAACCAAACGGCAATTCCTTCGCTGAAAAGCTGGAAAACCGCCCTTTCCTCAATGGTTTCGGCCTGCCCGAAGGCGCCGCCCATAGCTTGATGCCAGATGTGCCCGATTTCGTGGGCAATGAGGGCAAACATCCGGTCCGGATCAACCCAATTCAGCTCCAGAATCTTTTCAGCCCCTAAAAGAACTGCCGGTTTGCCGTTCAGGGTTGTGGCCCATCCCGCGCCGCTGCACAGTCCCAGATAAAAGACAACACAGATATCCAAATCCGTGTGAATTTTTTGAGTAAGCTGCTCGGAAATTTTAGCGGCGGCAGATTGGAAAGAACTGTGCGCAAACTCCAGTTTCTCCCAATTTGCGCATACATTCTGCACAACCGGCAGCACATCCGTTTCAAAGGAATAATCAGCGATATCATCCCTGATTTTGTCCGGCAATTCTTCCGCGATGTTTGCCGCGTATTTCTCCCAGTCCGGCAAAGAGAACCGTCCGGCAGGGAAGCAGGAGCGCATGCCGGAAAATGTATCGATTCCATGCAGCATCCGCAGACCTCCTTGCTGTATTGCCCGCGGGGATCATTTTGTCAGCGCCAGCAGCATCTCCCGCACGATCTTGCAGGCTACCGCCGTTGAAGCCCCGCTCTGGTCGTAGGAGGGGCTCAATTCGTTGACGTCGCAGCCGACGATGCAGGCCTTGGAGCAGACGAGGGTCACCGCCTCCCGCAGGGTGTCAAAATCCACCCCGCCCGGCTCGGGCGTGCCCGTCCCCGGAAAGACCGACGGGTCGAGGACGTCGAGGTCGAGGGTGAAATAGACGGGCTGGCACTCCAGCTCCTCGAGCGTCTCTTTCAGGCCGTGCAAGTCAAACTTGCGGGTATTGACGTGGTTTTTCCCCCAGCGGAATTCCTCCCGGTCGCCGGAGCGGATGCCGAACTGGTGGATCCGGCCGTCGCCCACCAGCTCCCAGCACCGCCGCAGCACGCAGGCGTGGGAGAGCTTTGCCCCCAGGTAATCGTCCCGCAGGTCGGCGTGGGCGTCGAAATGCAGGATGTGCAGGCCGGGGAACTGCCGGACCGCCGCCCGGACCGCGCCCAGCGTCACCAGGTGCTCGCCGCCCAGCAGGAAGGGGAGCTTGCCGTCGGAAAAAATGGTGGCCGCACGCTCTTCAATGCCCGCCAGCGCATCCTCCGGCCTGCCGAAGGAGAGCTCCAGGTCGCCGCTGTCAAAGACCGCGCAGTCGAGCAGATCCCTGTCCTGATAGGGGCTGTAGCTCTCCAGACCGTAGGATTCGCTGCGGATGGCCCGGCTGCCGAAGCGGGTGCCGGGGCGGTAGGAGGTGGTGGAATCAAACGGCGCGCCGTAGAGGACGATTTTTGCCTCCTCATAAGGGGCGTCGCAGCAAAGGAAGGTTTCAACGTTCGGGTTCAACATCTCTTAACAAAGCCTCCACATAAGCGGGCACGTAAAAAGCGCCCTTGTGCAATGTCGTCGTGTAGTACCGGCACTTGATCCCGCGGGCGTTCCAGCGCTTTTCGTCCAGGTCGCGGAGCGGGTGGTACTTTTTGGTGGAAAAGCCGAACAGCCAGTGTCCGGAGGGGTAGGTGGGGATGTGGGCCTGATAGACCCGGCTGAAGGGGAAGCTCTCGACGATCCGCTGGTGGGCGCGCTGCATCGCGATGGCGTCCTGGTCGTAGAAGGGGCTTTCATGCTGGTTGACCATGATGCCGTCTTCCCTGAGCGCCTTGAAGCAGTTGCCGTAGAATTCGCGGGTGAACAGCCCCTCGCCGGGGCCGAAGGGGTCGGTCGAGTCGACGATGATGAGGTCGTAGAGGTCCTCGCACCGCCGGATGAACCGCAGCCCGTCCTCGTAGTAGATCTTGACCCGCGGGTCGTCGAGGGAACAGGCGGTCTGGGGGAGGTATTCGCGGCAGACCTCGACCACCTGCGGGTCGATCTCGACCATGTCGATCTGCTCGATGTCGTCATAACGGCAGAGCTCCCGGATGACGCCGCCGTCCCCCGCGCCGATGACCAGCACCCGCCGCACATGGGGGTGGACGGCCATCGGGACGTGGACGATCATCTCGTGGTAGATGAACTCGTCCTTCTCGGTCAGCATCATGTAGCCGTCGAGGGCGAGGAAGCGCCCGAATTCGGGCGAGTCAAAGACGTCGATCCGCTGGAACTCGCTGTGGCCGCTGTAAAGCTGCCGGTCGACCCGGATGGAGAGCTTGACGTTTGGGGTGTGCAGTTCGGAAAACCAGAATTCCATGCTAAAAGTCCATTCCTTTCATAACACGCGGTCAGATGCCGCCCATGAGGACGTTGAGGCGGTTGATCCCGGCGTCCTCCGGCCCGGTCATCGAGCAGCCCTTTTCCTTTGCGTAGCGGATGTAGTCGAGGATCTGGCGGGTGATCCGCTCGCCGGGGGCGAGGATCGGGATGCCGGGGGGATAGCACATGACGAATTCGCTGCACACCATCCCTTCGGTCTCCTCGATGGGCAGCGAGACCTTGCTTGCGTAAAACGCGGCGTGCGGGGAGACGGCGACATCCGGCGCGATGTACTCCTGGCTTATCATTTCGAGGCTGCTGCGGCAGTAGCGGCGCTTGATCTCGGCCAGCGCCCCGACCAGCCGCTCGACCTCCCGCTGGCGGTCGCCGATGGAGAGGTAGGCGAGGAAGTTGCCGAGGTCGCCGAACTCGATCTGGATATCGTACTCGTCCCGCAGCAGGTCGTAGACCTCGATCCCCGCGAGGCCCATATCGAGGGTGTGGACGGAGAGCTTTGTGCGGTCAAAGGCAAAGATGCTGTCGCCGTTTACCAGCTCTTCCGCAAAGGCGTAGTAGCCGCCGATGGCGTTGATTTCCCGGCGGGCGTATTCGGCGAGCTCGATGACCCTCGCGAAGGATTCCCTGCCGCGGATGGCGAGGTTGCGGCGGGAGATGTCGAGGCTCGACAGCAGGAGGTAGGAGCCGCTGGTCGTCTGGGTCAGGTTGATGATCTGGCGGACATGCCCCTCGCTCATGGCGGGCCCTGTGAGGAGGAAGGAGCTCTGGGTGAGGCTGCCGCCCGACTTGTGCATCGAGACCGCCGCCATATCCGCGCCTGCGGCCATCGCGGAGACGGGGAGGCCGTCCCCAAAATAAAAATGGGTGCCGTGCGCCTCGTCGGCGAGGCAGTACATCCCATAGGTGTGGGCGAGCTTTACGATCTCCCGCAGGTTGGAGCAGATGCCGTAATAGGTCGGATTGTTGACCAGGACAGCCTTGGCGTCGGGATGGAGGCGGATGGCCTCCTCCACATCGGAGACCCGCATCCCCAGCGGGATGCCCAGCCGGTCGTCGCAGTCGGGGTTGACATAGACCGGGATGGCGCCGCAGAGGACGAGCGCCCCCAGGACGCTGCGGTGGACGTTGCGGGGGAGGATGATCTTTTCCCCGGCCTTGACGACCGAGAGGACCATGCTCTGGACGGCCGAGGTGGTGCCGCCCACCATCAGGAAGGCGTGCGCCGCCCCGAAGGCGTCCGCCGCCAGATCCTCCGCCTCCCGGATGACCGAAACGGGGTGGCAGAGGTTGTCGAGCGGCTTCATGGAGTTGACGTCCATGCCGACGCACTTCTGCCCGAGCAGCTCGACAAGCTCCGGGTTGCCGCGGCCGCGTTTGTGCCCGGGGACGTCGAAGGGGACGACCCGCATTTTCTGAAATTTTTCCAGCGCCTCATAGATGGGGGCGCGGTGCTGATTCAATTCCATTTAATAGATGTTCCTTCCGCTGAAAATTTCAATCATCTCGCTGCGCAGGCTGTTCATGATGGCGAGCCGGGTGCTGGGCGGGAGCTCGTAGACGTCGGTTTTGAAGAGGTAGTTCTGGAGGTCGATCTCCTTGATCATCATATTGGTGTGGAAGAGGTTGGCGCTGTAGACGTTGATGTCGACGGCGTCGTACCGCTGGAGGGTCTCGGCGGCGATATAGTCCTGGATGGAGGTCATCTTGTGGTCCATGAAGAGCTTTTTGCCCGAGAGGTCGCGGGTAAAGCCGCGGACCCGGTAGTCCATCGTGATGATGTCCGAGTCAAAGGAACCGATGAGGTAGTCGAGGGTCGAGAGGGGGGTGATTTCCCCGCAGGTCGCGACGTCGATGTCGACCCGGAAGGTCGCAAGGCAGGTCTCGGGGTGGTATTCGGGGTAGGTATGGACGGTGACATGGCTCTTGTCGAGGTGGGCGAGCTGGGTCTCGCCGCCGACCGGGATCATCGAGCCCTCCGCGATGAGGATGGTGACCGACGCGCCCTGCGGCTCGTAGTCCTGGCAGGAGATGTTTAAAACCTTGGCCCCGATCATGTTGGTCAGGGTGGTCAGGATATTGGTCAGCCGCTCGGAGTTATACTGCTTATTGATATAGGCGATATAGTCCTTCTGCTCCCGCGGGGTTTTGGCGTAGCAGATGTCGTAAATATTAAAACTTAAGGATTTGGTGAGGTTGTTGAACCCGTACAGCTTCAGTTTCTCCATCATGTACCTCCAGTGCCGGCTTTTTGCGAAAACCCGGGATTCTTCGATTGCATAACAAAAACGCAAGCAATGCACAAAGGCGTCGCTTGCGTCAGTCAAAAATTTTTCCAGGAAGGGCGGAAAGAGGCCGTCGGTTTTCCGTCAGGTCATCGCATACAGGTTGTATCTCAGAGCCTTCAAGCAAATAATCTTCCGTTTGCCACTCTTATTGACCGTTTCACAAGTTGATGTGCCTTCTGCACACTGGTTATAAAGTAACCAACTTATAAAATTTGAGCTCTTAACTCAATCAATGTCGGCAGTTGACCCGGCTGTCCGTATGGCCTTAACCTGCCGCGGAGTCCCGCGGAATCCAGGTGGTCGCAGAATATTTGCATGGAAGTGAGAACAGATCCGTATCCATGTACCTTAATGATACCAGAACCTGCCCGGATTGTCAAGACATTTTTCGTCAGATTTTTTGGAAGCGCGGGTCAGAATTTGGTATACCCTGCGGACAAATCTAAAAAATAGTGCT
Organism: Candidatus Merdivicinus faecavium; assembly: GCA_018716285.1. Lineage (GTDB taxonomy): Bacteria > Bacillota > Clostridia > Oscillospirales > Ruminococcaceae > Merdivicinus > Merdivicinus faecavium. The sequence continues at coordinate 129,547 of DVKD01000032.1, read as the reverse complement.
AAAACCATAAAGATTTTCCTTTTTTTCTCATACAAAAACATTTATAATGGACTTGAATACCCGGTTAACCGGTACTGCGAAAGGAGCAATCTGACCTATGACCTCACGTGAAAAGGTTTTGGAAATTTTTAACCGCAAAAGCACAAACGGCGGCGCCATGTGGACCGGCCACCCCAACGACGCGACCGTCCCCATCTACGCCGAAAAGTGGGGGATCGAGCCGACCCGCGAGGCGATCTTTCAATTTTTAAACGACGACTGCCGCTGGTTTACCGCCGATTCCGGCTACCATCACCCCTCCGGCCGCCCGGCCATTGACCCCGCCTACAACACCCCGCGGGAGACCTTAAGCGCCGGCGGATTCTTTGCCAACGCCGAGACCCTCGCCGACGTCGACAAGTACCCCTGGCCGGACGCTTCGTACTGCGACTTCACCGAAATCTACCGCCAGGTGGAGCAGTTCCCGGACAAGATGGTCTTTACCGGTATGTGGTGCCCCTTTTTCCACAACGTCGCCGACTTTTTCGGGATGGAAAATTATTTCATTAAGATGTACGAATGCCCCGAGGTGGTCGAGGCGGTCACCGAACGGATCGTCGACTACTATGTCGCCGCCAACGAGAAGTATTTTTCCGAGCTGGGGAACCGCGCCGACGTCATGTTCTTCGGCAACGATTTCGGCACCCAGCGGGACCTCTTCATTTCCCCCGAGCTGTTCCGCAAATTTGTCCTGCCCTCCTTCAAGCGGCTCATCGCGGTGGGCAAAAAGTACGGCAAGAAGATCATGCTCCACTCCTGCGGCTCGATCTACCGCATCATCCCCGACCTGATCGACGCCGGGGTCGACATCCTGCACCCCATCCAGGCCCAGGCTGCCGGCATGAGCGCCAAGGACCTCGCCCAGTATAAAAACGACCTCGCCTTTGTCGGCGGCATCGACGCCCAGACCTTCTTTGTCAACGCGACCCCCCAGCAAATTAAAGACGAGGTGCACCGCGTCCGCGACATTTTAGGCCCCAACATCGTCATTTCGCCCAGCCACGAGGAAGTGCTGCCCAACGTCCCGGCCGAGAATATCCTCGCGATGGCCGAAGCTGCCCGTGACTAGGCCCAAAACGGAGGTATCCATATGATCAAGCTCACCCAGGATTTTACCCGCTTTGACTTTCTCCCGGCGGACACCGCCTGGCAGCGCCGCATCCGTGCCGAGCTGCGGTTTGCACAGGTCCTCTCCGACGCGGCGGACGGGGCGTACGAGCCGCAGATTGCCGCCGCCCTCGCCATCCTGCGGGACGGCATCGCCGCCGACGGGGTCGTCTCCAACCGGACCGCTGAGGCCGCCGAGCGGGAACTCCTTCCCCTTGCGGAGGAGGCCAAAAGCTACGAGTTCCTCTGCGCCGCCCACGCCCACATCGACATGAACTGGATGTGGGGCTTTGACGAGACGGTCAACGCCACCATCGACACCTTCCGCACCATGCTCCGGATTATGGAAGAGTACCCCGCCTTCACCTTCTCCCAGTCCCAGGCGTCGGTCTACCGCATCCTCGAGCGGTTCGCGCCGGAGATGCTCGACGAGGTGCGCGCCCGGGTCGCCGAGGGCCGCTGGGAGCTGACCGCCTCGGCGTGGGTCGAGACCGACAAGAACATGCCGAGCGGCGAGAGCCTTTCCCGCCACATCCTCTACGCCAAGAATTACCTGGCGCGGCTCTTTTCCATCGACCCCGACAGCCTGCAGATCGACTTTGACCCCGACACCTTCGGCCACAGCGCGAACGTCCCCGAGATCGCCGCAAACGGCGGCATCCGCTACTACTACCACTGCCGCGGCCGGGTCGGGGAGCAGATCTTAAACCGCTGGCGCTCCCCCTCGGGCGCCGAGCTCATCCTCTACACCGAACCGTTCTGGTATAACGGCGAGATGGACACCACCCTCGCCGAGCACGCGGCCGAGCTCGCCCGCATCACCGGCTCGAAGACCCTTCTGAAGGTCTACGGCGTCGGCGACCACGGCGGCGGACCGACCCGCCGGGACATCGACACTCTCATCGAGATGAACAGCTGGCCGGTCTACCCGAAGTTTACCTTCTCGACCTTCCGCGACTACTTCCGCACCGTCGAGGCGCGGCGGGAGACGCTGCCGGTCGTCGAAGGGGAGATCAACTTCCTCTGCGACGGCTGCTATACCACCCAGACCCGCATCAAGGCCGGCAACCGCCGCTCCGAGCGGCTGCTCCATGACGCCGAGCTGTTCGACGCGGCCGCCGTCCTCAAAACCGGCGCGCAGCCTCGGCCGCAGCTCTTCGCCGAGGCCTGGGAGAAGGTGCTCTTCAACCACTTCCACGACATCATCCCCGGCTCGGGCGTCACCGAGACGCGGGAATATGCCTCCGCCCTCTACCAGGAGGCCGCCGCGGCCGCCGATGCCCGCCGCAAGGCCGCGTTTTACCGGCTGACCGAGGAGATGGACACCAGCGCCCTGCTCGAGCCGCAGGACACCGCCTTTTCCCGCGGGGAAGGCGGCGGCGCGGGCTTCGGAAGCGCCGGGCTCTCCGGATGCGGCCACAGCGCCGGGAAGACCCGCCTCTTCCACCTCTTCAACCCCAACCCCTGGGACCGGGAAGAGGTGACGGAATTCGTCGTCTGGGACTACGAGGGGGACGAGAGCAGGCTGGCCATCCGCACCCCCGGGGGCGAATGGCTGGACACCCAGCTTTTGGAGCAGGGGCATTACTGGGGCCACCATTTTGCCCGCATCCTTGCAAAAGTCCGGGTCCCCGCTTCCGGCTGGAGCGCTGTCCTGGCGGGGGAGAAGCCCATCGAGAAGGGCTGCACCTTTATAAACGACATGCGGGTGCAGGCTCCCGAGACCTTTGTCCTCGAAAACGCGAAAATCCGGGCGGAATTCAACCCCGCCACCGCCTCGCTCTGCTCCCTCATAAACAAGGAGACCGGCCGCGAGCTGATTCCCGCCGGGAAAGAAGCCCGCTTCGAGCTGGCGGCTGAGGCTGTCCGCAAGGCGGTCACCGGCTGGGACGGCGGCATGAGCGCCTGGTTCACCGGGCGGCAGAAGCAGGTCCTGCCCATCACCTGCGCCGAGCTGCGGCAGCTCCCGTCGTCCGGCGTGCGGCAGCGGCTTGAGTTCCGGGCGGAATTCGGGGCGGCTTCCACCCTGCGCGCCGAGATCTTCCTCGACCGGGACAGCGCGGCTCTTCAGTACGACCTGACCTGCGACTGGCGGGAGTTCGGCAGCGACCGGGAGGGGATCCCCTGCCTGCAGTTCACCCTGCCCGCGGCCTGCGCCGGGGAGAAATTCCTCTATGACATCCCCTTCGGCTTTGTCCGCCGGGAAGGGCGGGAGATGGACCTCCCCGCCAACCGCTTCGTGATGGCGGAGGATGAAACCGACGCCCTCCTCCTCACCGCGCAGAGTAAGTACGGCTACCGCACCGCAAACGGCCGGATGGCCGTCACTCTCATCCGCGGGGCCTACAACCCCGATCCCACCCCCGAGACCGGGACCCACCGCATCCGCTTCGCCGTCATCCCGCAGAAGGCCGGGCTGCCCGACAGCGCCCGCGCCCGGGCGGTGGAGAACTGCGAGCACCCCTTCTTCGCCGTCACCGGCCGCGCCCACGGCGGCAGCCTCCCGAGCGAGGCGGGCTTTGTCCGTCTCCTTGCGGGCAGCGTCCTGCTCTCGGCGGTCAAGGTGTCGGAGGACGGGAAGGCCGTCATCGTCCGGCTCTATGAGGCGGACGGCAAGGCGGGCAGCTTCTCGCTCGACTGCGGCTTTGTCCCCGGCGCGGCCGCCTGCGCCGACCAGCTGGAGCGGCCGGTCTCGGAGGGCCTTTCCCTCGACGGCAGCGTCCTGACCGGGAAAATCGGCGCCCACCAGCTGAAAATCCTGCGCCTCGAACGGTAAGACAATCGCTTTCGGCGCGCCGAACCCCACACTGGGAAGTCGGCGCGCCGATTCTGGCAGCGTTCCCTGCCAAACAGTAGATTAGGGGTGCTGCCGCGTCCGAAAGTGCGCCTTCCGACCGGGACGTCTCCGCTTGCCGGGGACAGATTGCGCCGCAGCGTTTCAGGATGCGCACCCATGATTTATGAAAGATGCGCTCCGCGAAACAGGTCCCGCGCTTTCGGCACAGCGCGCCGTTTTCCCGCCGGACGGAGAAGTTTGGCAGTTTTTGACAGCAATTTCGGGTTTACTGCACCTGAACTTCTATAAAATTCACAAGAAAGAGGGGTCATATATGGGCTATCAAGAGGCGATGGACGCCTTGCATCTGCGGATGCCGGGGAAAATCCCCCGCACCGAGTATTCCGCCAGCGGATACTGGAGTCTCATCCGCGCCGTCACCGGCCTCCCGGTCGGGGAGGACAGCGGGGAGGAAGAAAAGCTGCGCGCTGCCGCTGCCTTTGAGAAGGCATGGGACTTCGGCTTCACCTGGTCCATCCTGACCCACAGCCAGGAGCTCGAGGCCTGCCGCACCACGATGGGGCACGCCGTTTACGCCGAGGGGGGCGGGGATTTCGACACACGGGTGGGCAGCCCCTTCACCGATGTGGAGCAGGTCCTCTCCTTCGACCCCTGGGAGGCCTACGGTGTGCGGGACCGCGATGAACTGACCCGGCGGTACGACGCGCATTACGACCTGCAGTGCCGCCTCCATCCCGACCAGGTCAACATGACCGGCATCTACATCACCATGATCTCCGGGCTTTTGGAGATCTTCGGCTGGAACTGGCTGCTTGAGGGGATGGGGGAGGATCCCGGCCGCTTCGGGGAGGTCGCCGGGCGGTACGCGGACTGGATTGCCCAGTATTTTGAAGCCCTCGCCGCGAGCAAAGCCCCGGTCGTGATGATCCATGACGACATCGTCTGGACCTCCGGCCCCTTTGCAAACCCCGCCTGGTACCGCAGGCACGTCTTTCCGCACTACGAGCGGCTGTTTGAGCCGCTGCACCGGGCTGGGAAGATCCTTCTCTACACCTCGGACGGCTGCTACAACGCCTTTATCGACGACATCGCCGCCTGCGGGGTGAGCGGGTTTGTCCTCGAGCCGACGACGGATATGGCATATATCTCCCGGCAATACGGAAAGACCCACGCCTTTGTCGGCAACGCCGACTGCCGCATCCTCACCTTTGGCTCCAAAGAGGAGATCCGGCGGGAGGTGGAGCGCTGCGTGAATATCGGGCGGGAGTGCCCCGGATTTTTCCTGGCGGTCGGCAACCACATCCCACCGAGCGTCCCCGTCGAGAACGCCCTTTACTACAACCAGTGCTACGAGGAGCTCGCCTGGCGCTTCTGAGGCAACATTTTACCAACAATCTGCAACAACATTCCATAGATTTCCCCTGGGAAAAACGCTATAATATAACCAATCATACGCCGAATTTCTGAGAATTTCCCTGATAGCGAGGTGGTTTCCATGCCAATCCATTTCACTCCTGACCGTTGGGAACGGGTCCGCCAGAGCTTTGCAGGCTGGTGGGACGGCTCCATTACCCGCCCGGTCATCAAGATGTCCGTCCGCTGCTGCGACCCGGGCCGGCCCGCCCCGTCTGTGCCGTTCCCAGGGCAGGATAACTGCCATGACTTCTCCATCCCGGCCGAGGCGGTCATCGACGCGGTCGATTACGAGCTCTCGCAGTACGAATTTCTGGGCGACGCTTTCCCGCAGATGAATTTTGCCTATTTCGGCCCGGGCGTCCTCGCCGCCTTCTGCGGCGCAAGGCTCGACAACTCAAGCGGCCGGGTCTGGTTTTTCCCGCCCGACGACCGCCCGATCGATCAGATTCACATCCATTACGACCCGGAAAATAAATGGGTGCGGCGGATCAAGGACATTTACCGCGCCGGGAACGAGCGCTGGGGCGGCCAGGTGCTGCTCGGGATGCCCGACCTGGGCGGGATCATGGACGTAGTGGCGAGCTTCCGCGAGAGCGAACAGCTCCTGCTCGACCTCTACGACGCGCCGGAGGAGGTGCTGCGGCTCTGCAAAGAGGCCCACGCCGCCTGGATGGAGGCCTACCGCGACCTGCGCGCGGCGGTCGACGGGGTGAACCCCGGCTATGGCGACTGGTCGGGGATTTACAGCAAAACGCCGTCCTACATCCTTCAGTGCGACTTCTGCTACATGCTGGGCAACCCGATGTTCCGGGAGTTCGTCCTGCCGGACCTTGTGCAGGGCTGCCGGGAGCTTGACCACACCGTCTATCATCTGGACGGCATCGGCGAGCTCAACCACCTGGACGATATCCTCGCGATTCCGGAGCTGAACGCGGTGCAGTGGGTCTACGGCGACGGCCAGCCGACCGCGCCGCACTGGCTCGACGTGTACAAAAAAATCGCCGCCGCGGACAAGTCGCTGTACATTTACTGCGACCGCCCCGACTTCGAGGTCCTTTACCGGGAGATCCCGGACGGGCGGTTTTACATCGACATGGGCGCGGAAACGGTGGAGGAAGCGCGGGCGGTGCTGCGTTCCTTCGGCGTACCGGAGTAATTCCCTGAGGGGCGGCTGTTTGCCGCCCCTTTTTTGTATGCGAAAAGGCGGCAGAGCGCAAACTCTGCCGCCTCGTATGGGGGAAAGGTTACCATTTGAGTTCACCGTCGCCGGCCATCAGCGCGGTCATCTCCTCGATCCGTTCCAGCGGGAAGGGAGGGGAGGCCACCGGCCGCATGGCGACCGACATGAGCTTCATCGGGTTGTCGTCCGCCGCGACGCGGTTGGACGAGAGCGCGCCGCATCTGCGGCAGCGGTGGATGATCGCCCATTCGCCGTTTTTGCGCACCCAGACCGCGACCGGCTCCATAATGCCGCCGCAATCCGCCGCGCGGTCGCCCGGCTCGACGTCCACATGCAGGCTGCACAGGCAGTTGGGGCAGTGGTTGCGGTGATCGCTCCCGGCGCCCTCCGGCACGACCGGCCGGCCGCACACCTTACAGGTGAAGGTGTCGCTGCACGGGTGGTTTTTGTAATAACCCTTTTCGTACTGTTTTCTTTTGTTTTCTCTGTTCACGAAATGGTCCTCCTGAAGATCTATTTTACAAAAAATAGTCCTGTGGGAGGCTCGTCAGAAAGGAATCTGTACGCAGACCTCCCGGTCAGCCTACAATCGCACCTGCACCAAATTTCATCATGAAAAGTTCACCCTTTCTTTTGAAGACACGCCCGTCTGCGGGACGCGGGATCGCAGCTCGCCTCTGTCCGGAGGGCCCTTTCCGGCATGCCGCGCACCGATCCATGCTGATTATAACACAAATTTTTTCGCGATGCAAGAGGTTGTGTGAAAAATTACAAAAATATGTGCAGGACGGGGAATTTTTCCGCCCGGGTACCGGGTCCGCGGGCCGAAAACGACGGATAGGGCTGGAACCCTGCCAGAAACGGTCCGCTTGTCGGACCGTTCCAGCGGTTGGACAGAGGTGTGCTGCCGCGTCGACTTGTCCTGCCCGGTCACGGGCCTAGTCGATAACGACGGCGGTGCCGGAGACGGTGACCATCATCATCCCGTTGTCCGAGCCGAGCATCTCGTAATCGATATCCACCCCGACCACGGCGTTGGCGCCCATCTGGGCGGCGCGGGCCTGCATTTCCTGGAGCGCGGTCTCCCGCGCGGTGATGAGCTCCTCCTCGTAGGTGTGGGAGCGGCCGCCGAAAAAGTTTGACAGCCCGGCGGCAAAATCCTTGACAAAATTGATGCCGGAGACCGTCTCTCCGAAGACGATGCCGCAGTATTCGCGGATGACGTGTCCCTCGACGCCGGGAGTTGTGGTGATCAGCATAAAAATCCTCCTTTGAAACAATGGTATATCCGCTCCGTTTCCCGGGAAAACTAGGAGTACCCCGATAGGAAAGGAGCGTGTATCAAATGAAGCATAAACCCAAAACCGTGGGGAAATTCCGCCCCAATGCACTGGTCAGTTCCCTGTCCCATCCGCACCCGAGCGACACCGATCCGCTCGGCAGCTGGACCGGGGTCCCCGAAGACCCGAACGACCTCCCGCAGCAGGACGCGGACGATTTATAGCGGGAAGGGGCGGGCTGCCGCCCCTTTTTCTCATCCGGATTATTTTTTGCTTTCCGCGCGGTAAAGGGCGGGCGGCGCGCCGAACTTTTTCTTAAACTGCCGGGAAAAATTCGGGAGGTCGGCAAAGCCGCAGGAATACATAATTTCGGTGACGGTCAGGTCGGTCCGGGTGAGCAGCTGAACGGCCCGGCCGAGCTTGTAGTCGAGCAGATAAGCCTGCGGGGAGCAGCCGAGCCCCTTTTTGAAAATGCGGAAGAGGTGGCTGCGGTCCACCCCGAGGCGGCGCGCGATATCCTCGACAGTGATGTGGTAGGAGTAGTTTTTCGCCATATAGTCGATGGCCGCTTCGAGTAGGCCGCGGCTGCGGGCGGCCGGTCCGGGCGTCCCGCCGAGCAGGGCGAAGAAGTCGAAAAGGCGGGCCGTCGTCGCGAAGGGGTTGGCGTCGGGGCCGACGCTCTGCTGGAGCCGGGCGACGCAGCGTTCCATCTCCTCGGCGGAGGGGAAGGGGAAGACCGGGCAGTCCGCGCCCAGGCCGCACTGCCGCAGGATGGCCGGGACGTCGCTGCCGCTGAAGCCGACCCAGCAGTAGTACCAGGGATCTTCCAGGTCGGCGGCATAGGTGGTGACGGCCCCCGGCTCGATGAGGAAGCCCTGCCCCTTTTCCACGAGGTAGGAGCGCCCGCCGGCGTAAAACCGCCCCTTTCCGCCCAGCACCATGTGGACGAGGGTGTGGTCGCGGACGGCCGGGCCAAAGCTGTGCCCCGGCGCGCAGTGCTCGAACCCGCAGTGGTGCAGATAGACCCCCTCGATTCGGGCGGGGGACGTGTTTTTGACCTCAATTTCCGCCATGCGCACCCTCCTTTCTTTCTGCTGATTTCAGTATAGCATTTTTTGTGGGATTTTGCAACATCATACCAAATATCCGCAACATTTTCCACTGGAAATGCAGGGCCGGTTCCGCTATAATGAAACCATCCGATCCCCACATGATTTTTTGTGAAAAGGAGTGTTTTTTGTGAAAATTACCTTCATCGGCGCGGGCAGCACCGTTTTCGCCCGCAACGTCATCGGCGACTGCATCCTGACCCCCGAGCTGGGCGAATTCGACGTCTGCCTGTTTGACATCGACCCCAAGCGGCTGGATGAGTCCTACCAGATCCTCACGAACATCAACAAGACCGCAAACGGCAAGGCGCACATCACCCAGACCCTCGACCGCGAGACCGCCTTCCGCGGCGCGGATTTTGTGGTCAACGCCATCCAGGTCGGCGGCTACGACCCCTGCACCATCATCGACTTCGAGGTCCCGAAGAAGTACGGCCTCCGCCAGACCATCGCCGACACCCTCGGCATCGGCGGCATCTTCCGCACCCTCCGCACCATCCCGGTCATGAAGGCTTACGCCGACGACATGGAGCGCTGGTGCCCCAAAGCCCTCTTCTTAAACTATACAAACCCGATGGCCATGCTCTCCGGCTACATGCAGCGCTACACCAATATCCAGACCGTCGGCCTCTGCCACTCGGTGCAGGGCTGCGCGCGGGGCCTGCTCCAGACGCTCGGCATGGACGAGTACCTCGACAACAACCGCTGGGAGATCGCCGGCATCAACCACCAGGCCTGGCTTCTGAAGATTGAAGACCTTGCGGGCAACGACCTCTACCCCGAAATCAAACGCCGCGCAAGCTCCCCCGAGTACAACACAGAGGGCCGCGACCTGGTCCGCCTGAAGATCATGAAGGAGTTCGGCTACTACGTCACCGAGTCGAGCGAGCATTCCTCTGAGTACACCCCCTGGTTCATCAAGTCGAAATACCCCGAGCTCATCGACGAGTACAAAATCCCGCTCGACGAGTACCCCCGCCGCTGCGTCAATCAGATCAACGGCTGGAACGAGATGCGTGACAGCCTCTTAAAGGACTCCCATATTGAGCATAAAAAGACCCACGAGTTCGCCTCCTACATCATCAGCGCGGTCATGCACGACAAGCCCTACCGCATCCACGGCAACGTCCTCAACACCGGCCTCATCACCAACCTGCCGCAGAATGCCTGCGTCGAGGTGCCGGTCATGGTCGACCGCAACGGCTTAAACCCCTGCTACGTCGGCGACCTGCCCGAGCAGTGCGCGGCCATCAACCGCACCAACATCAACGTCCAGCTCCTGACCATTCAGGCGGCCGAGACGCTCAAGAAGGAGTACATCTACATGGCGGCCATGATGGATCCGCACACCTCCTCCGAGCTGTCCATCGACGATATCAAGGCCCTCTGCGACGACCTCATCGAGGCCCACAAGGGCTGGATTCCCGAGTTCCACTGAGTGCGGCGCCCGCGCGGCCATTGACGGCGCGGCGGCACGCTCCTATCTGACTGCTGGATGGCAAAATGTTTTCGCCGCGTTTTTCCAGCGAACAGCGCATACGGACAAATCAAAACCCGCCGCGTTTCATCGAATCCGCGGCGGGTTTTGGTGTGCAAATGTCAAACAGCGGAGCCGTCAATCCCCGCCCAGCCGTTCCAGGATGAGCGGCTGCGGCTTGGGCGCGTCCTCCCCGAAGGAGAGGGCCGCGAGGTAGCGCTCCGCCGCCGGTTTGAGCAGATCTTCCCGCGCAGCGGAAAATACCGCGAGCGGCTGGCCTTTTTCGACAAAATCGCCGGTCTTGGCCAAAAGGCGGATGCCCGCGCCGAGGTCGATGGGGTCGTCCTTGCGGCTCCGGCCCGCCCCGAGCATGACGGCCGCCGTCCCGATTTCGCCCGTCTCCATCCGGGTGAGGTACCCCTCCCGCGGCGCGCGGAGCTCCAGCCGGCAGGGAGAGAGGGGGAACGGCCGCTCCAGCGCCCGCCGGTCGCCGCCCTGGCACTCCACCATCCGCCCGAAGGTCTCGAAAGCCGCCCCGGAGCCGAGGGCGCGCTTTGCCCGGTCCAGGCATTCCTCCGCCGTCCCGCCGTCTGCCAGCCGCACCATCTCGGCCGCGAGGGCGAGCGACAGCTCCCGCAGGTCGGCAGGCCCGCCGCCGCGCAGGGCGTCCATCGCCTCCTCCACCTCGATGGCGTTGCCGACCGTGCTGCCGAGGGGGCGGTCCATGTCGGTGACGAGGGCCGAAACCCGCTTGCCGGCCTGTCTGCCGATGTCAATCATCTGCCGCGCGAGGGCTTCGGCCTCCTCTGCCGTCTTCATGAAGGCGCCGCTGCCCACCTTGACGTCCAGGACGACGCCGTCGCAGCCGGACGCGAGCTTTTTGCTCATGACCGACGAGGCGATGAGGGGGAGGGAATCGACCGTCGCGGTGACATCCCGGAGGGCGTAGAGCTTTTTGTCCGCCGGGGCGATGTCGCCGGTCTGGGTCATGAGGCTCATGCCGGTTTTGCGGACGGTGTTCAGAAACTCCGCCTCGGTGAGGCTGGTCCTAAAGCCGGGGATGGCCTCCAGCTTGTCGGCGGTGCCGCCGGTGTGGCCGAGGCCCCGCCCTGACATTTTGGGGCAGAGCACCCCGCAGGCCGCCGCGATGGGGACGGCGACAAGGGTGGTCTTATCCCCGACGCCGCCGGTCGAGTGCTTGTCGATCTTGTGGCCGGGGAGGGCGGAGAGGTCGTTTTTCTGCCCGGAATCGGCCATCGCCATCGTGAGGGCGGCGGTCTCGGCCGGGGTCATCCCCCGGAACCAGACGGCCATCAGCCAGGCGGAGACCTGGTAGTCCGCCGCCTCCCCGGAAAGGAGCCCGCTGATGAGGAACCGGATTTCGGCCGCGCTCAGCTCGCCGCCGTTTCGTTTTTTGAGAATGATGTCGGTGATCCGCATGGAAACCCTCCTATTTCTCGAGCCGGAAGGCAAAGGGGAAGATCTCGCCCAGGGTGTAAACCCGGCAGCCCTCCGGCCCGGCCAGGATGACGACGAGGTCCGGCCTGCAGAATTCCGCCAGCGCCTGCCGGCAGACGCCGCAGGGGGCGCAGCCCGGGTCCTCGGGGCCGTCCGCCGGCCCTCCCGCGACGGCGATGGCCGCGAATTCCCGCACCCCTTCCGAAACCGCCTTGTAGAGGGCGGTGCGTTCGGCGCAGATGCCGGGGCCCTGGGTCGCGTTTTCGATGTTGCAGCCGGTGAAAATCTCCCCATCCGCGCTCAGCAGCGCCGCGCCGACGGCGTAGCGGGAATAGGGGCAGTAGGCGCGGCGGCGGGCCTCCCGCGCGGCTGCGGCGAGGGCTTCTATCTGCATACCGCCGCCTCCAATGCCACCTCGATCATGGCGGTCAGGCCGTTCTGCCGGTACTCGGCGCTCGAGGCGGTCCCTTTGAAGGGGCAGTCGGAGACGGTCAGCAGCCCGAGCGCCCGTTTCCCCAGCCGGGCGGCGTTGGCGTAGAGGGCGGCGCACTCCATCTCGACCGCGAGCACCCCCATTTCCCGCCATTTGGCGAGGCCGCCGGTCCCGTCGGTGTAGAAGCAGTCGCTCGAGAGGACGTTGCCCGCTTTCCATCGGAGCCCCTTCTGCCCGGCGATCTCCGCCGCGCGGACGGCGAGGGAAAAATCCCCGATGGGCGCGAAGGCGCCGGGCAGGCCGTACTGGTTTAAGTAGGCCGAATCGGTGCAGGCCCCCTGGGCGATGACGAGGTCGCCGATGTCGAGGCCGTCGGCCAGCGCGCCCGCCGAGCCGATGCGGAGGATGGTCTCCACCCCGTAGAAGGCGAACAGCTCGTAGGAATAGATGCCCATCGAGGGGCAGCCCATGCCGCTCCCCTGGACCGAGACGGGGACGCCGCGGTAACGGCCGGTGTAGCCGAGCATCCCGCGGGTCTCGTTGTAGCAGACGGGGTTTTCGAGGTAGGTTTCCGCGATCATTTTCGCGCGCAGCGGGTCGCCGGGCATCAGGACGACCGGGGCGATGTCGCCCATCCGGGCGGCGTTGTGAGGGGTCGGTACAGACATAGGAAAGCCTCCTTTGTTTGGATGAATTTTTTCTGCGAAAGTTAATGGCGGGGCGAATGCAAGGGGCGCAGATTTGGCGCAGGATACTGGCTGCGCCGGCATGGCACGCTCGGCTACGCGCCACCCCATCTTTTTGGGCGGCCAAAAAGATGGGGGAAAAAGCCGCCAGGAGGTGTTCCTCCCGGACTGCCCAGTCGCGCGTCACATTGGTACAGCCTGTCAGGCTGTACGCGCGTTAGGCGGCTGCGGCCTTACGCGGCAGGGAGACATGAACTTCCGAAACATCGCAGCAAAACGTTGGACAGAAACGGAACCCTATCCGAGACGGCGAGCTTGACGCGCAGCGTTTTTCCGTTGTCACGGGCAAGAAAGATCGCACAACAACGTTGGGCAGAGGATGAAACCCATCCAGAATGCCGCAGCTTGTCGCGGCATTCCAGCGGTTGGTCAGAGACTGCACGGTCGCGTCGTCAATAAATAATGCGGTCCATCATGCCGTTCATGTAGGCGATGGCGACGCCGAAATTGGTGACGGGCACCCCGTACTGCTGGGCCTCGCTCAAGCGGGAGAGCATGTTTTTGCGGTTGATCATGCAGCCGCCGCAGTGGAGGATGAGCTTGTATTCCCGGATATTCTCCGGGAACCCCGGCCCTGAAAAGACGTCGAAATCAACCGGGCCGCCCACAAATTTTTCGAGCAGCTTCGGCAGCTTCTGCCGCGCGATGTCCCCATCCAGCGCGTGGTGGGTGCAGGCCTCCATGATGAGGACCCTGTCGCCGGGGCGCAGCGTCCGGATGGCCTTGGCACCCTCGAGGAAGGTGGCGATGTCCCCCTTGTTCTCCGACATGAGGATGGAGAAGGAGGTGAGCGGGATCTCGGGCGGCAGCATCTCGTTTACCTCCCGGAAGATCTGGGAGTCGACGATCACAAGCTGCGGCAGCTCGCGGAGGACGGCGAGCATCGGCAGGACCCCGTCCGGCGTGACCGAGATCACCCGGCAGTGCCGGTCCAAGAGCTCCCGGGTCATCTGCACCTGCGGCAGGATGAGCCGCCCCTTCGGCGCCTGGATGTCCTGCGGCATGACCAGCATGACGAGCCCCCGCTCCTCCACCAGATGGGCGGAGAGGAAGGGAATTTCAAAGTCCCGGCCGGCGTTTTCGATGAGAAATTTCTTGAATCGCCCCATCTCCTCCGGCCTGCGCGCGTCCAGCGCGATGGTGGGGATAGAGAAGGGGAGGGCGGGAGCTTCCTCCCCGTCAAAGCGGTTGAGGACGCAGACGGCGCGGACCTTCTCCGCCTCAAGCATGGCGAGGTAGCGCCGCTCCTCCTCAAAATTCGTTTCATGGGCCGCGACGACCAGAACGGCGAGGTCGGTCTTGCGCATGACCTCCCGGGTTTTCTGGGTGCGCAGGCCCCCGAGCTCGGACGAATCGTCCAGCCCGGCGGTGTCGATCAAAACGACCGGGCCGATAGGGAGCAGCTCCATCGATTTGTAGACCGGGTCGGTCGTCGTCCCCGAAACGGCTGAAACGACCGAGATCTCCTGCCCGGCGAGCTGGTTTAGGAGGGTGGATTTGCCGCTGTTGGTCCGGCCGAAAAAGGCGATGTGCAAGCGGTTTGCGCGCGGGGTTTCCAGCATGAGGGTCTTCCTTTCTGTTGCCTGACGGTAGTATTACCAGCAAAGCTGGCGGTAGTCCTTGAGTTTTTCAGTGCGCGCCTTCCAGTCGGGGAGGATCCCGGCGAGGGCGGCGTAGAAGGCGGGGGAATGGTTGAAATGGATGAGGTGGCAGAGCTCATGGGCGGCAACCAGCTCGATCTCTTCGGGGGGCGCCGCCATCAGCCGCCAGGAGAAATTTAAGCCCGCCTTTGCCGAGCAGGAGCCCCAGCGGGTCCTCGCCCCGGTGACGCGCACTCCCCTGCACGCGACGCCGAGCGCTGCGGCCAGGCGCTCCACAAGGGGCGGGAGAAGCTTTTTGGCCTCGGCGCGGTAGAAGGCTTCGGCAGCCGCGCGGATCTCCGCGTCTTTGGCAAAGGGGGAGAGGGGCAGAAAAAGCTTCCCATCCCGCGGGCCGGGCGGCGCGTTTTCCCGCAGCCTGAGCGGGTAGAATTCCCCGAGGAAGGGGAGCCGCGCCCCTTCGGCCAGCCGCCCTGAGATGGCGTGGCATTTGGCCTGGGCTTCGGCGATCCAGCCGGCTTTTTCCGCGAGGAAGGCCTCGATCCTTGTCTTGGGGAAATGGAACGGGGCCCGCACCTCGACCAAGCCGGAGGGCAGGACGCGGACCGAGAGGGTCTTTCGGTTGGAGCGGATGAGGGTGTAGTCCATGCTTTCGCAGTCCTCCCGTCTGAAAAATGATGCGTCCCGGATAGCCGGACGCCTTTTTTTCAGTATAGCACAGAGTGGCCTAAAATGCAAAATATTTCCCGAAAATCTTGTTTGGATGGGCAAAATATGGTACAATACAAGGAAAAGGAGCTGATCGCCATGTTACAAGGGAAAACCGTCCTGCTGGGCGTGTCCGGCGGGATCGCCGCCTATAAAATCGCAAGCCTCGCCAGCATGCTCAAAAAGCTGCATGCAAACGTCCACGTCCTCATGACCGAAAACGCCACCCATTTCATCACCCCCATCACCTTTGAGTCGCTGACCGGCAACAAGTGCATCGTCGATACCTTCGACCGCAATTTCCAGTTTGACATCAAGCACATCTCCCTCGCCAAGCAGGCGGATGCGGCCCTCATCGCCCCGGCGACCGCCAACGTCATCGCCAAGATGGCCCACGGCCTGGCCGACGATATGCTGACCACCACCATTTTGGCATGTATATGCCCCAAAATTGTCGCCCCGGCCATGAACACCCGGATGTACGAAAATCCCATCACCCAGGACAACATGAAAATCCTCGAAAAATACGGCTTCACCGTCATCCAGCCCGCCAGCGGACGCCTCGCCTGCGGGGACACGGGCGCGGGCAAGATGCCGGAGCCGGAGGAGCTCTGCGACTATATCCTCCAGGCTGTCCAGTGTGAAAAGGACATGCTGGGCAAAAAGGTGCTCGTCACCGCCGGCCCGACCCGGGAAGCGCTCGACCCGGTGCGCTACCTCACCAACCATTCTTCCGGGAAAATGGGCTACGCCGTAGCCAAAGCCGCCGCCCGCCGCGGCGCGGAGGTGACGCTGGTCGCCGGCCCGACCGGGCTGCCCGACCTGCGGTTTGCGGAGATGATCCATGTGGAGAGCGCGGCCGGGATGTTCGAGGCGGTCTCCTCCCGCGCGGCGGAGCAGGACATCATCGTCAAGGCCGCGGCGGTCGCGGACTACACCCCGGCGGAGGTTTCCGGGGAAAAAATCAAGAAAAAGGAAGGGGACTTGTCCATCCCCTTAAAGCGCACGACCGACATCCTCGCCTGGCTGGGCGCGCACCGGCGGGCGGGGCAGTTCCTCTGCGGCTTTTCGATGGAGACCGAGAACGTCCTCGCAAATTCCCGCGCCAAGCTTGCCCGCAAGGGGGTGGACATGATCGCGGCCAACAGCCTCCGCACCGCGGGCGCGGGCTTCGCGGGGGACACCAACGTCCTGACCCTCATCACAAAGGACCGCGAAGAGGAGCTGCCTCTCATGAGCAAGGACGAAGCCGCCCACAGGCTGCTCGACGCCATTCTGCGGGAAATGGGGGCTGCGGATGGAAACGCGTAAATTCCCGCGCGCCGAGCGGATGCTCGCCCCGCCTTACAGCTGCTACCGGATCGACATTCTGCCGGAGCAGGTCCCGGAGGATCGGGAGACAGAGTACTGGCGGCTGTGCGGCCATCTCCGCCGGCCCAAAGAGCTTAAACGCCTGGCCCGCCGCCTGGTCCGGCTGGTGCTGAAGCTCAACTGCTACGAACGCACGTCCATGCAGAAGGGGGTCGGCTGGATCGGCTGCCCCTCGTCGGAGCGGCTCATGAGCCGGCTGCGCGGCTGCCTTGCGGACGAGGACGAGGCGGTGAACTTCATGGTCGGGCGGGGGAAGGCGCAGCTCGTCCTCGACAGCGGCGACCTCTTCCTCAGCCTCTACACGGCCGACGCGGACTGCGCGGAGCTGATCTCCCAGCTGGCCTGGTCGGAGGGGCTGTTTTTCCGCCGGTCGGAGGAATGAATTTTACAGAAATCATGCGAAGGAGGACGCGCCATGCTGACGCACAAAGGGACTGTGAAGCTGACCACGCCCCGGCTGCTACTGCGCCGGGGCGTGTACGACGGCTATACATCGGATGCACTGGTTTCCGAGCGGCACAATCTGGATGCCCACGCCTCTGTGGAGGAGACAAGAACGCTGCTCGCCGGGTGGATCGCCGAGTACGGCGACCCGCGGTACTATCACTGGGCGATCGAGCACGAGGGCACGGTGATCGGCGAAATCAACCTCTTTGACGTCGCGGACGGGCCGGAGCGGTGCGAGCTGGGCTACACCATCGGGTCGAAATGGTGGAACAGCGGCTTCGCCACAGAGGCTGCCGCCGAGGTCCTGCGCTTTGCCTTTGCGGAGGTTCATTTTCACAAGGTGTACGCGCGGCACGACCTGGAAAACGCCGCTTCGGGCAAGGTGATGCGCAAGATCGGAATGCGGCAGGAGGGTCTTTTCCGGGAGCATTCTCTGCGGAGGGACGGCACGAGAGGCGACGTCGCCTTTTACGGGATTTTACGAAGCGAGTGGGCCGCACATGCGTGCGCGCCGGAACAGGAGGCTGCTAGTGGAAATCTGCACAGATAGGCTCATCCTGCGCCCCATTGTGCCGGCGGATTTTGACGCCCTCATGGAAATCATGAACAGCCGGCATGTGCGGGAGGTCTGGGGGCACGCCTTTTCCCCGGAGGACGTCCGCCAGTGGATCGCAAAGCGCCGAAAAGGCTATGCGGAAAACGGCGCCGACTACCTGCTGGCGGTCAGCCAGGAAACCGGCGAGCCGGTGGGGCAGGCCGGGCTTTTGAAAGAAGAGATGGACGGGAAGCCGGTTTGGGGCATCGGCTGGATTCTGGGGGAGAAGCACGAGGGAAAAGGCTACGCCACCGAAAGCGCCCGCGCCCTCGCCGCATACGCCTTCACCGTCATGGGCCTGCCGGAGATCTGCTGCGACATCCGGCCGGAGAACGAAAAATCCCGGGCGGTGGCCGCTAGGCTCGGGATGGAGCCGTGCGGGCGGTTTGTGAAGATTTACCGGGGAGCGGAGATGCCCCACGACATTTTCCGCCTCAAACGGGAGGACTGACGATGATCGTGCACATTTTCGGCGGGTCGGGGTCGGGGACGTCCACCCTGGGGAAGGCGCTCGCGGCGGAGTACGGGTACGCCTTCCTCGACACGGACGATTTTTTCTGGCTGCCCACCGATCCGCCCTTCCGGGAAAAGCGCCCGCAGGAGGAGCGGCTTGCGCTGATTCGGGGCGCGCTTTCCGACTGTAAAAATGCGGCGCTCTGCGGCTCCCTCTGCGGGTGGGGCGACCCGCTTACCCCGCTGTTCCAGCTGGCGGTGCGGATCGAGCTGCCGCCGGAAATCCGCCTGGAGCGGCTCAAAAGGCGGGAGGAAGCGCGGTACGGCGCGCGCCTCCTTCCCGGCGGGGATATGGAGCGCCAGCACCGGGAATTCATGGACTGGGCCGCCCGGTACGACACCGGCGGGGCGGAAATCCGCAGCCGGGCGCTGCACGATGAATGGCAGAAAACCCTCTCCTGCCCGGTTGTGCAGCTGGACGGGAGGATGCCTGTCGGGGAGCTGCTCCGGCAGCTCGCGCCTTATCTATTGTAAAGGAACGGAGGAGACAGCATGTTTTATTTTGTCCGGCATGGACAGACAGATTACTCCGAACGGAACGCGAAAATTTATCAGGGGTTCGGCGTGAACCTCGCCCCGCTGACGGAAGAAGGCGTCCGGCAGATCGAGGAGACGGCGCGGGATCCCCGGCTCAAAGGGGCGGATCTGATTCTGAGCTCGCCCTATACCCGGGCCTTGCAGACGGCCGCCATCCTCTCGAAGGCGCTCATGGCCCCCATCGCGGTGGAAACCGGCCTGCACGAGTGGCTGGCCAACAAGCATTACGTCTACGAGGACGAGGAAACGGCGGAAAATGCCTGCCGGGAATACGAGACGCATCGCGGGCAGTACCCCGACGGGGCGGAAAAGGCCTGGGAGAGCGCGGAGATGATCCGGGCGCGGGTGCTGCCCGTCCTCCAAAAATACGCCCATTGTGAAAAGGTGGTCGTGGCCTGCCACGGCATGATGATGCAGGCGGTGACCGGCTGCCCCCACCCGGAAAACGGGGGGATTGTGGAATTTACGCTTTCGTTTTGAAAGGAGAACCGGATATGAAGCCATTCCGTTTCGGCATTATCGGCGCGGGCGCGATCGCCCGCAAATTCTGCGATGCGGCCCGGCGCGCGGGCTGCGAGGTCGCGGCTGTCGCCAGCAAGAGCGGGGAGCGGGCTGCCGCTTTCGCCAAGGAGGAGCAGATTCCGGCGTCCTTCGGCGATTACGCCGCCATGCTCGACGCGGTGAAGCCCGACGCCGTCTACATCGCGACGACCCACAACTTCCACTATGAAAATATCATGCTCTGCCTCTCGCGCAACATCCCGGTCCTCTGCGAAAAGTGCATGGTCTGCACCAAAGCGGAGGCGGAGGCCGTCTTTGCCGAGGCAAAAAGGCGGGGCGTCTTCGTCATGGAGGCGATGTGGTCCCGCTTCCTGCCCCAGGTTCAAAAGGCGCGGGAATGGATAAAAGAGGGCCGGATCGGGGAGATCGAGCTCGCGACCTCGGTGGTCGCCTTCCGGGCGGATTTTAACCCGGAGAGCCGGCTCTTCAACCCCGCCCTGGCCGGAGGGGCCATGTGGGACGTCGGGGTCTACGCCATCGAGGTGCTGACCTGCCTGCTCGGGGAATGGCCCACCGAGACCCACGCGCTTATAAACCGCGCCCCCACCGGCGCCGACCGGACCGCCTCGATGCTGATGCGGTTTTCGACCTGCCTCGCTTCGGTCCAGACGAGCGTCGTCACCTGCACGAGCGAGGGGGTCACGCTGGGCGGGACCGAGGGGTACATCTGGCTCCCGCACGCCAACACCGGCCATGAGGCCTTCCTCTACAACCGGCAAAAGGAGCTTGTCGAGCACTTTGACGAGCCCTATGACAACGGCTTTGTCTGGGAGGTCGAGGAGACCGTCCGCTGCGTCCGGGCGGGGCTTTTGGAGAGCCCGACCGTCCCCTGGGCCGACACTGCCGCCTGCGCGGGCATCTTTGATGAGGTGCTGGGCGGCGGAAACGGAACTGTATGAAAGGAATAGATATAATGGAAACGATCGAAATGGCCGTTCCCGGGCGGGAGGCGCGGCTCGGCGTCATCTCGGACCTGCACGGCAACCTCCCCGCCCTCGAGCGGACGCTCGAACGTCCTTAAACGGACGCTCGGAGAATTCGCGGCGCGGGGGATCGACGGCATCCTCTGCTGCGGGGACATCACCGGCATCGGGCCCTTCCCGGAGGAGACCGCCCGCCGGGTGATGGCGCTGCCCAACCTCATCGCCTGCGTCCGCGGCAACCACGAGGGGTATCTGCTCCCCGAGACCCCGCTCGACGGGATGGACGAGGCGGAGCGCGCCTCCCACGAGTGGGAGCGGAGCGCCGTCTCGGACGAAGCGCGCGCCTTCCTCGCGGGGCTGCCCTTCGAGGCGGCAGTCGAGATTTGCGGGCTGCGCATCCTCTGCACCCACTACCCCCGGACGCCGGACGGGGCGTTTTTGCCCATTTCCCCGGAAAAGCTGCGGGAATACTGCGCGGGGTTCGATGCGGATCTCGTCCTCTACGGGCACGACCACACCCCTTTCTGGGAGGAAGGGGCGCCCATCCTGGCAAGCCCCGGCTCGCTCGGCTGCCCCGGGCGGGAGAAAACGGCTGCCCGCGCCGGGATTTTGACGGTAAAGGACGGGGAATGCCGCTGGGAGGCGCTGCGCCTGCCCTACGACCCGTCCCCCTGCCTGAAAAAACTCCGGGAGCTTTCGCTGCCGGATGGGAAAATTGTTGCGAAGATCTTTTACGGCGCGGAGCTGTGACCAAAATGCCGCGCCGGTACTATCAGAAAGGAGCTGCCATGAACCAGCCGAATATCCTCTTTATTTTGTCCGACGACCAGGGCGCGTGGGCGATGCGCTGCGCCGGGAACGCCGACATCCAGACCCCGAACCTCGACCGGATCGCCGCAAACGGGGTGCGGTTTGACAATTTCTTCTGCGTCTCGCCGGTCTGCTCGCCGGCCAGGGCGTCCATCCTGACCGGCACCATCCCCTCGGTCCACGGGGTGCACGACTGGCTGCGGGGCGGCAACCTCGACCGGGCGGCCGCCCTCGACGCCCCGGACGAGACCGTCCCCGTCCAGTACACGAGCCACCTCACCGGCTACACCGACCTGCTCGCCCAAAACGGCTACACCTGCGCCCTTTCGGGCAAGTGGCATCTGGGGGACAGCGTCCATCCGCAGCACGGCTACACCCGCTGGTTCACCATCGGCCGCGGCGGCTGCCTCTACTATAAACCCGACCTGGTGCGGGACGGCAAAGTCTTCTACGACCCGGAGGGGCGGTATGTCACCGACATTATCACCGAAGACGCGCTCAAAAACATCCGGGAGCTCTCGGCCGAGGGCAAGCCCTTCTACCTCGGCGTCCACTACACCGCCCCGCACTCCCCCTGGGACGAGGATAACCACCCCAAAGAATACCTCGACCTCTACCGGGACTGCGCCTTCACCGCGACGCCCGACCTCCCCATCCACCCCTGGCAGGTGCCGAGCGCCCCGAGCGGGACGGGGGAGAAGCGCAAAGAGCTGCTCCGCGGCTACTACGCCGCCGTCACCGCGATGGACCACGACATCGGGCTGCTGCTCGACGAGCTGGAGCGGCAGGGGATCGCGGACAACACCCTGATCATCTTCACCGCCGACAACGGGATGAATATGGGCCACCACGGCATCTGGGGCAAGGGCAACGGCACCTTCCCGCAGAATATGTTCGACACTTCGGTCAAGGTGCCCTTCCTCATCTCCTGGCCGGGCCATCTGCCCGCGGGGAAGGTCGAGGAGGGGATGGCGAGCCATTACGACCTCTTCCCGACCCTGGTGGAGCTCCTCTCCCTTTCCGGCGAGGTGCGCCAGCCGCTGCCCGGCAAGAGCCTGCTCCCGCTGCTTGACGGGCAGGAGGAGGACCGGGCGGTCGTCGTCTACGACGAGTACGGGCCGGTCCGGATGATCCGCACCCGGGAGTGGAAGCTCGTCCTCCGCAACCCCTACGGCCCCCACGAGCTTTACCACCTCACCGACGACCCGGAGGAGACCAGAAACTGGTTCGGCGCGCCCGAATACGCGGACGTCTGCGCCGGGCTGCGGGACCGGCTGCAGAAATGGTTCGTCCGGTACGCCGACCCGGCCCTCGACGGCAGCCGGGAGCCTGTCACCGGCTTCGGGCAGCTCGGCCGCTGCGGGACGATGGCCGAAGGGCGGGAGGTCTACGCCGAAGCGGCGATGTATTGGAGGAGAGATTAGATGAAAATCGTAGTATTGGACGGCTACCTCGTCAATTTTGACCACATTCCCTGGCGGGTCGCCGAAACCTTCCCCGACCTTGTCTGGTACGACGAGACCCCGCCCGAGCTGGTCGCGGAGCGGATGCGGGAGGCCGGCGCCGTCTTTGCAAACCGGGCCCTCCTGGGCCGGGAGACGCTCGAGGGGAGCAAAAACCTCCGTTATATCGGCGTCTTCGGCACCGGCTACAACATCGTCGACCTCGAGGCGGCCGACCGGCTGGGGATCACCGTCTGCAACATCCCCTCCTACTCGACCCGCGCGGTCGCCCAGAGCGCCGCGGCGCTGATGCTGGCTGTCGCCAACCGGGTGGTCGCCTTCGACCGCTTTTTGAAGGAGGGGCGCTGGCGCGCCGCCTGCGACCCGGGCGTCACCGCCATCCCGACTGCCGAGCTCTGGGGCAAGACGGCGGGGATCCTCGGCTACGGCGAGATCGGCCGGGCCTTTGGGGAGATCTGCCGCGCCCTCGGGATGCGGGTGCTCGCTACCCGCCGCACCCCCGGAGCGGAGGAAGGGGTGGAATTCGTCGATCTCGAGACCCTCCGGCGGGAATCCGACGTCCTCTCCATCCACTGCCCGCTGACGGATGAGACGCGGGGGATGGTCAACGCGGCGTTCCTCGCCGGCATGAAGCGGGGGGCCATCCTCCTCAACACCGCCCGGGGCGCCATCCTCGACGAACAGGCGGTGGCGCGGGCGCTCGACAGCGGGCAGCTCTCCGGCGCGGGGCTCGACGTCTTCGCGCGGGAGCCTGCGGGCGGCGACCATCCGCTGGTGCGGCACCCGAACTGCGTCGTCACCCCGCACGTCTCCTGGGCGGCGCGGGAGACGCGGGCGCGGATGCTCGAGGCTGCGGCCGACAATTTCTTTTCCTTCCTGGAGGGAAGCCCCCGCAACGTCGTCAACCATCCTCAGTTTTAGCATAGAGAAAGCAAACCGCGCGGGCCGGATGGCTCGCGCGGTTCTTTTGGGAAACTGGATTTACCGGTTGTTCAGCTCGACATAGAGGAGGACGTCCCGGCAGAAGAAGACGATGGCCGCCGAAAGCAGCAGGTTCCAGACAAGGGTCGCAAGCAGCGCCGCCGCCGTCCCCCAGGGGAGGAGTGTTGAGGCGGCGGCCGCCAGGATGATCCCCGGAACGGCCAGCACGATCATGATGAGGAAGTAGAGGAAGAGGATGACCGTCTTGCTGTTCAGCCACCCCAGCACCCGCTCGATGAGCAGGTTGCCGGCGATGAAGAAGAGGCTGTAGCCGATCCGGGCGGCGACCATCGCCGCGATGACCACAGGGGAAGCCCCGCAGATGAGCCCGAGCGGGATCATCACGATGAGCGCCTCCAGAGCGGACGCGCGGACCTGCTCTAAGCAGATGGCGACAAGCTTTTGGAAGGCCGGCTGCGGGACCATGTAGACGTAGGGCAGCAGAAGCTCCCGGACCCAGCGCCCCGATGCGGTGGTGAAAAGCTGCAGGTAGCAGGCGAAGGCAAAGGCCGCCAGCACCCCGCCGCTGTCCCGCATGAAAAAGCCGAAGGCCAGGGTCATCGCCGCCATGATGAGGGAGAGCCCGTCCATCAGAAAGACCCGCGCGCGGCGGTTTTCGAGCTTGTGCTTGTAATAGAAGGCAAGCGCGCCCTTCCCGCTGCCGATGCCTATCTTGCCGACCTTGATGTTCTGGGGCAGGACGTCCTGCACCTTGCCCTCCTTTTTGGCGGTGAGGGCGGTGTGGCTGACCTCGGTCGCCTTGAGGACGTCCTCGTAAAAATCAGCGTCCACCTGGGTGATGAGGAAGACCATCAGAACGAGGAAGAGGACGGAAAGCGCCGCTCCCGCGGCCCCCGTCAGCAGCTCCCCGCCGAAGCGGAGCCTTACCGCCGACGAGACCCACCCCGCCGGCAGGATGAGGAGGGAGGAAGGCCCGTTTGCCGCCGCGACCGCCCCTTCGAGGAGCGAGCCGCCGCTTGTCAGGGCCGGCACGCCGACCGCCGCGGCGGCGAGGACGACCGCCCCGCCGAAAACACCCTTCGCGATCCCGCGCCTGCGATCGCTGCCCGCGGTGAGGGAGTAGATGAGCATCGAGGCAAGCTGGGCGGAAAAGACGGTAAAGGCATAGCCCAGCAGGATAATCGCAAGGTCGAGCAGGTCGATGCCGAAGAGGTTGTGGAGCCAGCTGTACTGGAAAACCAGGACAAACCCCAGCGCCAGGGAGGTCCCGAGCTGCTTGAAAAGCCCGTAAAAGAGGATGGTCCGGCTGGAGATCGGGGCGGTGAAGAGGAGCCCGATGTCGGCCATCGAGTAGAAGCTGGCGCCCGCGTTCAATCCGCTGCGGGCGATCAGGAAGAACATGAGGGCATAGAGGGCGGCGACCCCGGCGGTCAGGTAGGCGCGCGGCATCCGGACCGCGTCCTCGGCCGGGGAGGAGAAGAGCATCAGGACGAATAGAGCGGCAATAAAGATGCTGCCGATCAGCCGGGCCGGCGTGCGGATGAGCTCCCGGAGCTGGTTTTTAAGAATTGTGCGGGCAAGGTAGGAGATTCCCTTCATCTCACTGCACCCCGCCTTCAGCCGGCCGCCCTTCGGTGATGGTAAAGAAAAGGTCCTCGAGGCTCTCGCCGTCGTCCCCGGATTCCTTGGTCGCGGCGAAGGAGCCGTTCATCATGATGTGGGCGGTGTCCCAGAAATCCTCGACGCTGTCGAGCATATGGGTGCTGATGAGGACGCTGCATCCGTCCGCGCGCAGCTCCTTCATGACCTCCTTGAGCTCTTTGATGGCGTGGGGGTCGAGGCCGACCATCGGCTCGTCGAAGATGAGGTTCTTGGGGCGGGGGAGGAGGGCGCAGCAGATGCTCACCTTCTGCTGCATCCCTTTGGAAAGCTCCTTGCCGAGCTTATTTTTCTTGTCGGCCAGCTCAAAGCGGGCAAGCAGCGCGCCGGCATATTCCTCCCAGCCGTCGGGCAGGCTGTAGGCCCGTGCGATGAATTCCATGTGCTCCCCGACGGTCAGCAGATCGTAGACGGCGGGCATCTCAGGGACGTAACCGAGGCGGCGCTTGGCGTCGATGGATTTGTTGCCGTAGCCGTCGACGGTGATCTCGCCCTGGAACCGGAGCAGGCCGGTGATGCACTTGATGATGGTGGATTTCCCGGCGCCGTTTGGCCCTAAAAGCACCGCAATTTTGCCGTCGCCGACCGCAAAGCTGATGTCGCTGTTGGCGACGACCTTGCCGTACCGCTTGGTGACATGGTTGATCTGGATCATGGTGAAGTTCCTCCTTGATGTGATGGCCTTATTATAGCGAAGTTCCCGCAAAGTGTCAACCAAAATCCTGTCAAATGTCGCTTTTTGCCGCTGAAAGCATCATTTTTCTTGCCTTTTCGCCGCCTATCCGGTATAATGGAAAAGACGGCTGCGCGGCCGCATACCAGTATCAGAAAGGATGTTTTTTGCTGTGAAATTCTGGAAGGAATTTAAGGAATTTGCCTTTAAGGGGAACGTCATCAGCCTTGCGGTCGGTGTTGTCATCGGTAACGCCTTCGGCAAGATCACGACCTCCCTTGTCAACGATATCATCATGCCCATCTTCGGCTGGATGACTGCCGGGATGCAGTTTTCTTCCCTGAAATGGGTGCTGTCGCCCGCCGTGACCGACGAGGCCGGCAACGTCGTCACCGCCGAGGCGGCGATCGCCTACGGCAGCTTTATCCAGAATGTCGTCGATTTCCTCATCATCGCCTTCTGCATCTTCCTTGCGGTGCGGATGATGAACAAGGCTGCGGCGGCCGCAGCAGCTGCGGCGGAAAAGCTTCATCTTAATAAGAAAGAAGAGGAGGCCAAGGAAACCGTCCCCGAAGCGCCCGCCGAACCGCCCGCGCCGCCCGCCCCCACCGAGGCGGAGCTGCTCGCCGAGATCCGCGACCTGCTCAAAGCGCAGAAGGAGAGCCGGGAGGGGCAGCAGGAAGCGCCCCGGAAGGAGGGCATCGCCGATGCATGAACTTTATGAAGGGCTGAACGCCCGGCTGGCGGCGCTGATGGACCCGGGCGCGCCGCTCGTCTCCAACCTCGCAAACGCGGCGGCGCTGCTTTATGAGGAGCTGCCGCGGGTCAACTGGGCGGGCTTTTACCTGGCGCGCGGGGAGGAACTGCTGCTCGGCCCCTTCGGCGGGAAGCCTGCCTGCCTGCGCATCCCGTTCGGGAAAGGGGTCTGCGGGACGGCGGCCGCCCGGCGGGAGACGATCCTCGTCCCCGACGTCCACGCCTTCCCCGGCCACATCGCCTGCGACAGCGCCTCCCGCTCCGAGATCGTCCTGCCTCTGATCAAAAATGGGAGGCTTTTTGGGGTGCTCGACATCGACAGCCCGGAGAGGGGCCGCTTTTCGGAGGAAGATGCCGCCGGATTTACGGAAACCGCCCGCATCCTCGCGTCGCTGCCCGGCTGGGAGGGCGGCCGCCTTCTTTGAAAAAAGACAGCCTGTCCCTGTAAGGCCAAACAGGGGCAGGCTGTATGTTATTTCCCGCGGGTCAGATGGCGAGGCGCTCGGGGCGGTCAGCCCCTTTGACGAGGATGTCGTAGCGCTCGGTTAAGTAGCGGACCCGCGCCTTGCGGAGCGCAAGCCGGCGCGAGGGCTGGCCGGAGGCTGCGCGCTCTCTCTTTTTCGTGCGCAGCAGCTTCTTCCAGCAGCGTTCAAGCCGGTACGCGGTGAGGATGCAGCGGGTCGTGTGGAAAAATGTCTGGTTGCCTTTCATAAATAAGACCTCCTATTCAATAGATATACCGCCCATTAGGTGCGATTGCTTTGATACTGTTATTATAGCCGCTGTGCGGAACAAAAATTGTCGAAACGGGGGAGAGCATCTGGAATTTTTTGTGAATATTTTGGAATCTGCCAAAATGTACCGGAAATCCATGAATTCCCTGTAAAAGATTCGATTTTGCGGATTTCTTGCCGTTACCCGGTTGCACAGGCGGGGGGAAGTGTGCTATAATGTATACGAATACGCCCGATTGCAAGCTCATTTGGAATGAAAATACAGGAGGAATCAGTATGCTGACCGATATTGAAATTGCACAGCA
Organism: Candidatus Merdivicinus faecavium; assembly: GCA_018716285.1. Lineage (GTDB taxonomy): Bacteria > Bacillota > Clostridia > Oscillospirales > Ruminococcaceae > Merdivicinus > Merdivicinus faecavium. The sequence continues at coordinate 101,910 of DVKD01000032.1, read as the reverse complement.
GGCCAAGATGCTCCCCATCCGCGAGGTTGCCGCTGCCGCCGGGATCCCGGAGGATGCCCTTGAATATTACGGCAAATACAAGGCAAAACTTTCCGATGACTTCCTCCGCGCCGCGGAGGAGAAGGAGGACGGGAAGCTCATCCTCGTCACCGCCATCAACCCAACCCCCGCCGGCGAGGGGAAGACGACCACCTCCATCGGCCTGGGGCAGGCCATGTGCCGGATGGGGCTAAACACCATGATCGCCCTGCGGGAGCCTTCCCTCGGGCCGGTCTTCGGCATCAAGGGAGGCGCCGCCGGCGGCGGCTACGCGCAGGCTGTCCCGATGGAGGACATCAACCTCCATTTCACCGGGGACATGCACGCCATCACGGCGGCCAACAACCTCCTCTGCGCCATGATCGACAACCACCTCCAGCAGGGCAACGCGCTGGGCATCGACCCGCGCCGCATCCTCTTCAAGCGCTGCCTCGACATGAACGACCGCGCCCTCCGCTTTGTCAACGTCGGCCTGGGCGGCAAGGTCAACGGCGTCCCGCGGGAGGACGGCTTTATCATCACCGTCGCGAGCGAGATCATGGCCATCCTCTGCCTTGCGCGCGACCTCATGGATTTGAAGGAGCGCATCTCCCGCATCTTAGTCGCCTACACCTGGGACAACCGCCCCGTCTACGCCGGCGACCTGAAGGCCGCGGGGGCCATGACCGTCCTTTTGAAGGACGCGCTCAAGCCGAACCTCGTCCAGACCCTCGAAAACACCCCCGTCCTGATGCACGGCGGCCCCTTTGCCAACATTGCCCACGGCTGCAACTCGGTCCGCGCGACCCGGCTCGCCTTAAAGCTTGCCGACTACACCATCACCGAGGCGGGCTTCGGCTCCGACCTGGGCGCGGAGAAGTTCTTTGACATCAAGTGCCGCAAGGCGGGCTTGAAACCCGACTGCGTCGTCGTCGTCGCCACTGTCCGCGCCCTCAAATATAACGGCGGCGTGCCCAAGGCGGACCTCAACGAGGAGAATGTGGAGGCCCTCAAGGCGGGCATCGTCAACCTCAAGGCCCATGTGGAAAATATGCGCAAGTTCGGGGTCCCCGCTGTCGTCGCCATCAACCGCTTCCCGTCCGACACCGAGGCGGAGCTGCAGGTCATCGACGACTGCTGTAAGGAGATGGGGGTCCGCTACGCTCTCTCCGAGGTCTTTGCCAAGGGCGGCGAGGGCGGCCTGGCCCTGGCCGGGCAGGTGCTCGAGACCATCCGCAGCGAGGAGAGCCGTTTTGCCCCCATCTACCCCCTCGAGATGCCCATCAAGGAGAAGATCCGCGCCATTGCGCAGCAGATCTACGGCGCGGCGGACGTTTCCTACACCGCGGCTGCATCGAAGTCCATCGCCGAGATCGAGGCGCTCGGGCACGGCGACCTGCCGGTCTGCATGGCGAAAACCCAGTACTCGCTTTCGGACGACCCGGCGGCGCTCGGCCGCCCGGAGGGCTTTACCCTCCACGTTTCGGAGGTGCGCCTCTCCGCGGGCGCCGGCTTTGTCGTCGTCCTGACTGGCAGCATCATGACGATGCCCGGCCTGCCCAAAGCCCCCGCCGCCGAGCGGATCGATATTGATGAAAACGGCGTGATCACCGGGCTGTTCTAATCCGGGAGGTTTGCCATGAAAGAAATCTGGCTGGCGGTCAAACGATATTTCCGCCGCCTGGACAAGGCGCTGCTGCTGCTTCTGGCGACGGCGGTGGCCTTCAGTCTCACCATCCTCAATTCCGAGCTGTACGCGGGCTTTATCACCGAACGGCAGCTGAAGGTTCAGATGCTGGCGAGCGGCCTCGGCATGTGCGCCCTCATCGCCATGACCTTCATCAGCTACCGGTTTCTCGCAAAGCTCTGGTTTGTCCACCTGCCGGTCACGCTGGGGCTGGTGCTTTTGACCCTCGTCGGCCCCGCGTCGATCATCTACCAGCCGCAGGGGTCGGACGACGCGGCCTGGCTCCAGTTCGGCTCCTTCACCCTCCAGCCGTCCGAGCTGCTCAAGATCTCCTTCATCCTGACCTTCGCCCTCCACCTGTCCAAGGTGCGGGAGGAGATGCACCGGCCTCTGCATGTGCTGCTTCTCTGTCTGCACGGCGCGATCCCCTGCCTGCTGATTTACCGGCAGGGGGATATGGGGTCGGCGCTTGTCTTCTTCTTCATCTTCCTCTGCATGATCTTTACAGCCGGGCTGCAGTGGCGGTATGTGCTGGCGGGAGTGGGGGCGATCGCGGCGGCGATCCCCATCGTCTGGTTCAGCCCCACCTTCCACGACTACCTGCAGCGGCGGATCCTGGTGCTCGCCGATATTGAAAACTCCACCCTCGCCGAGGCCTGGCACCAGCAGATGGGCCAGAAAATCCTCGGGTCGGGGCAGATCTTCGGCAAAGGGCTCTTTTCAGACGACCTAAATTACGTCTACGCCATCCACAACGACTTCATCCTCGCCCACATCGGGCAGACGCTCGGCTTTGTCGGCTGCACCTTTGTGGTCGTGCTGCTCGTCGCCATCTGCGTCAAGGTGCTGCTGGTGGCCCGGATGAGCGCCGACCCGCTGGGCTGCTATATCTGCGTCGGGGTCTTCGCCATGTTCTTTTTCCAGTTCCTGATAAACGTCGGGATGGTGCTCTGCCTCGTACCGGTCATCGGCATCACGATGCCGTTCATCAGCTACGGCGGCACCTCGATGGTCGCCTCCTTCTGCGCGATGGGGCTGGCCATGAGCGTCTACTCCTTTAACCGAAAACGAACCCCATAAACCAGAAAGGATTTTTCTATGAGAGTGATCACAGGCACCGCCCGCGGGCGGAAGCTCAAAACGCTGGAGGGGCTGGAGGTCCGGCCGACGACCGACATGGTCAAGGAGGCCGTCTTCAGCATCATCCAGTTCCGCGTCCCCTGCGCGAGCTTCTTAGACGTCTTTGCCGGCTGCGGCCAGATCGGGATCGAGGCGCTCAGCCGGGGCGCTTCCCGGGCGGTCTTTGTCGACAGCTCCCGCCAGTCGCAGGAGGTCATCAAGGAAAACCTGAATACCACCGGCCTGATGAAGCAGGCGCGGGTCATCGCGGACGACGCCGTCTCCTTCCTCGCGCACGCGGCCGACCGGTACGATATCGTCTTCCTCGACCCGCCCTATGACGGCGGCTTTGCGGAGCGGGTTCTCCCGCTGCTCGAGCGGGTCCTGGCGCCGGGCGGCATCGTCCTTTACGAGCACCGCCTGCAGGAGCAGCTGCCGGAGCAGGCCGGAGGGCTTGTCCTCAAAAAGAACTACCGGTACGGCAAGATCGCCGTCACCACCTATATTCACGCTGCCGACGCGGAGTAAGCGCCGGCTGAAAGGATGCTTTTTCATGAGAATTGCAGTCTGCCCGGGCAGCTTTGACCCGATTACGCTGGGACACCTGGACATCATCAACCGGGCGGCCAAGCTGTTTGACGAGGTGATCGTCCTCGTCTCCATCAACCCTGCCAAGCGCAACAGCTGCTCCTTTACGACCGAAGAACGGCTGCGGATGATCGAAAAGACGGTGGCCGGGATCGAGAACGTCCGGGTCGATTCGTCGGACGGCCTGCTGGCCGACTACCTCAGGGAGAAGGGCGCCTGCGCCATCGTCAAGGGGCTGCGGGCGGTCTCCGACTTTGAGTATGAGTTCCAGATGTCGCTTGCCAACAAGCGCTTGAACCCCGAGGCGGAAACGATCTTCTTCACCGCAGCGGCGGAGTACATGTACCTAAGCTCCAGCATTGTCAAGCAGATTGCCAGTTTCGGCGGGGATATCAGCGAGTTTGTCCCGGCCTGCATTCGAAAGGAAATTGAAAGCCGTCTGTCTCGGACGCCGCAGGCGCCCCGGAAGTAACAAGCGGCCCATGCGATAGGAGGAACATCACCCATGACAAATCAGGGCAACATTGACAGCATCATTCTGATGATGGAGGAGATGCTTGACAGCGCGTGGAGCATCCCGCTTTCGGGCGGAAAGGCGGCGATCGACGCCGACCGCTTCCACGAGCTGCTCGACGACCTCAAGATGCACATCCCGGTCGAGGTCGCCAAGGCCAAGGAGATCGTCAACGACCGCAAGATCATCCTCGACGAAGCCAAAAAAGAGGCCGAGATGATGCTGCGGGTCGCTGAGGAGCGCTCCAAAAAGATGATCGAGCACGACGAAATCGTCAGGCAGGCTCAGGCCAAGGCCAATGAGCTGCTCAGCACCTCGCAGCTGCAGGCGCGGGAGCTCAAAAAGGCGACCGGCGACTACGTCGACAGCGTGCTCCGCACCACCGAGGAGCAGGTCGCGAAATCCTTAAACGAGCTGCGCGCCAAACGCCAGGCTATCAAGGCGGCCAAGATCAACTGAGCGCCTTCAAGCTGTACGCAAAAATATCCCCGCCGCGTTTTTTCGGGAACGCGGCGGGGATGTTTTTTGCGGGGATTTAGAAAATCTGCGCTGCCTTGCGGAGGATCTCCTGGCTGGCGGTCGGGATGCGGCCGAGGCCGTCGGGCCCGACGTTTAAGAGGTAGTTGATGCCCATGCCGTTCAGCTTGCGGCGGTTGGCGGCAACCGTCTCGGGGGATTTCCAGTTCTGGTCCCAGGCGCAGTAGCCCCAGCTGTCGTTCAGGGTCGCGGCCGTCTCGTAGAGGCCGTAGGGCGAGGGCTTGAAGCCGCCGATGTCGTTCATGTCCACCAGGGCGGCGGTGAGGTCGGCGTCTTTGGGGAGGGACTCGGGGATTTCGTTGTCGCCGAGCGAGACGTAGTCGTAGGCGCCGTTGCCCAGCCGGGAATTGATGAGGCAGTTCGGCTGGTACTTCTTGACGAGGTCAAAGAGCTTGCGGCTGTGCTCCTCGGTGAGGGTCATGGGGACGTCGAACCAGATGAGGCAGAGCTCGCCGTAGTTTCGGAGGATCTCCTCGACCTGGGGGTAGATCTTGTTGCGGAAGCAGATGTCGAAATCCTTTTTGTCGTTGTCGGGGAAGTCCCAGTCGTTGCACCAGGCGGTCCCGGAGCAGGGAATGTGGCCGGACAGGTACCCGCCGCCGTGCTCCTCGTGCCAGTCGAGGTCCTGGGAGTAGTAAAGACCGAGCTTTAAGCCGTGCTTGTAGCAGGCTTCGGCCAGTTCGCCCACCACATCGCGGCCGAAGGGGGTGGCGTCGGCGATGTTGAATTGATCCACCTTGGAGCGGTACATGGCGAAGCCCTCGTGGTGCTTGCTGGTGACGACGAGGTACTTCATCCCGCATTCCTTGGCGAATTTCACCCATTCCTCCGCGTCGAAGTAGATGGGGTTGAAGACCTGCGCCAGCCGGTCGTAGTCCGCCTGCGGGATGCGGAGCTTGGTCTGGATCCATTCGGCGTAGCTGTTGCTCCGCTGGCCGCGCCATTCGCCGGCGAGGAGGGAGTAGAGGCCCCAGTGGACCATCATGCCGTACTGCGCTTCCTTGAACCAGGTTCTCATATCCATAGCAAAAATCCTTTCTGTGCGCGTCGCGAGCGGGGATCAAAGGCCGAGGAACCGCCGCATGAGCTCGGTGACGGCGACAGCCTGGCTGTAGGTTTCCATCTCGCAGAAGATGCGGATGAGCGGCTCGGTGCCGGAGAAGCGGCAGATGATCCAGCCGCCGTTTTTGAAGTAGACCTTGCAGCCGTCCATGTAGGAGACCTTCTCCACCTCGACGGGGAATTCGGGCAGCTTCTTCTGGGTGAAGAGCAGGTCGTTTAACTCCGCCTTCTTCTGCTCGGAGAAGCGGCAGTCGTACTCGCTCATCTCGCAGTGGCCGTACTCATCCTTGATCTCCTTGAGGATGGTGTTTAAGGGCTTGCCGATGACCGAGACCATCTCGACGAGCAGCGCCGCCGCGTAGATGCCGTCCTTGCCCGCGATGTGGCCCTTGACAGTCAGGCCGCCGGAGCTTTCGCCGCCGATGATGGCGCCGGTTTCCTCCATCTTGGAGGAGATCCACTTGAAGCCGACCGGGACCTCCCAGCAGGTGCAGCCGAAGGCGTTTGCCAGGCGGTCGAGGAGGTGGGTGGTGGCGATGTTGCGGACGCAGTCGCCCTTCCAGCCTTTATACTTGACCAGGTAGTAGTAGAGGAGGACGAGGATGTCGTTGGGGTGGATGAAGGTGCCCTCCGAGTCGATGAGGCCGATGCGGTCGGCGTCGCCGTCGGTCGCGATGCCGAGGTCATAGTGCCCCTCGACGACCATCGTCGAAAGCCGGGTCAGCGTCTTGGCCGAGGGGGAGGGGAGCCGCCCGCCGAAGAGGGCGTCGTGCCGGTCGTTGATGACGTCGACGTCGCAGCGGCAGGTGAGCAGGATGGTCTGGAGGGAGGTCTTGGAGACGCCGAACATCGGGTCTAAGAGAATCCGCATCTTTTTGGCTTTGATCTTGTCGATGTCGATAAAGCTCAAGATGCTGTCGATGTAGTCGTTCATCGGGTCGATGAGCTCGATGAGGCCGGCCTTGACCCCTTCGTCAAAGGGCATGGTCCTGACGTCGGCCGCAGTCAGGCAGTTGATGTAGCCCTCGAGGTCGTTGGTGACCTCCTTGGAGGCGTCCCGGCCGCCCTTGGTGAAGACCTTGACGCCGTTATATTCGGCGGGGTTGTGGGAGGCGGTGATGGCCATGCCGTAAAGGGCGCCGGCCTGCTTGACGACGAACATGATGAGGGGGGTGGGGGCTTCGCGGTTGATGAACTGGACGTGGATGCCGTTTGCGGCGAAGACGCCCGAGATCCATTTCGCCGCGATGTCCGACAGGAAGCGGCGGTCGTAGCCGATGATGAGGGGGGAATTCTCCGCCCCTTCGGCCTTCATTTTGTTGATGAGCCCCTGTGCGAGAAGCTCGACGTTTGCCCGGGTAAAATCGTCCCCGATGACGGCCCGGAAGCCGCCGGTGCCAAATTGGATCATAATGACGCTCCTTTTCTTGACAATAGGTTTTTCTGAAATGGACGGCAGGCGGAGCCCCTGGGGGATCCGCCCGGTTTTTGTGCGTTATGCCTTAGCGGCGAGGATCTCCTCGCAGAGGGCGAGCTCTTCGGGGGTGTTGACGCCGAGGATCTCGGTGTCGTCGCGGGTGGTGTAGGTGCCGATCTGGTAGCCCTTGCTCATCATGATGGAGGGGACGTCGGTCAGGTAGTATTCGCCCTGCGCGTTGGAGTTTTTGAGCTCGCCCAGGCAGGAGAAGAGCTTTTTGCTGTCAAAGACGTAGATGCCGACGTTCAGCTCGTTGATCTTCTTCTGCTCGGGGGTGCAGTCCTTGTCCTCGACGACGCCGGTGAAATTTCCGTCCTCGTCCCGGATGATCCGGCCGTAGGCGAGGCCGCGGTTGGAGATGCCGGTGAGAATGGTGCAGTCGTTGCCCTCGTCGGAGTGGATGCGGACGAGGTTTTCGTAGGTTTCCTTCTTAAAGAGGGGCATGTCGCCGTAGCAGACGAGGACGGGGCCGTCGTAGTCGCCGATCGCCTCGCGGGCGCAGTTGACGGCGTGGCCGGTGCCGAGCTGCTCTTCCTGGACGGCGAAGGTGTAGCCGTCCGGGAAGGCCTCCATGACCATCTCCTTGCGGAAGCCAGCGACGATGATGATGTCCTTTTTGTCCGGGATGAAGGACAGGTTGTCGACGACGTAGGCGAGCAGGGGGCGGCCGTTGGCCTCCCGCAGGACCTTGGGGGCGGTGAACTGTTCGGAGTGGAGGCGTTTGCCTTTGCCGGCGGCGAGGATGATTGCTTTCATGATGAACTCTCCTTTATTGCAAAAAAATCAGTCGGTGATGGTGAGGCCCTTGTCCATGCGGAGGATCATGGCCGGGTAGCCGATGGCGTTGACGGCCGCGACGATGCCGTCCGCCTTGTCGAGCGGGGCGTAGCAGTAGAGGCATCCGCCGCCGCCGGAGCCGTTGAACTTGCCGCCGTAGGCGCCGTTTGCGATGGCGGTCTCGAGGATGCGGTCGATGGCCGGGGTGGAAATCTGCAGGCCGTCGCGGAGGTTTGCCTGGTGGCGGTTTAAGAGTTCACCCAGCTTTTCGCTGGTCATTTTGCCGTCCTGGATGAGGGCGAGGGCTTCCCGCTGGATGCGGTAGTTGTCGATGTTGGCGCGGACCTTGCGCTGGTGGAATTCGTCGAGGGTGTCCACATATTTCTCGAGCGAGGGGTCGTTGTAGAAATCCCGGATGGAGGAGATGCCGTACCGGCCGAGCTGCTTTAGCGCCTCCTGGGTGGGATATTTGGAGTCGCCGAGGACCTTGATGGTGTCCTTGTCCTGGAGGGAGTCAAAGAGGATGAAGCAGCCGTCGAGGTCGAGATGCAGGGGGGTGGGGACCGCCTTGCCGGTCGAGAAATCGAGGTGGACGAGGCCGCCCAGCGCCGAGGCGTAGTGGTCCATCATGCCGCCGGGCTCGTCAAATTCCTCGACCTCCGCCTTCCAGGCTAAGAGGGCCATCTCCATCGCGTCCTCCGCACGCTTGCGGTCGGACAGGGCTGCGAGGGCGGTTGTCAGGACGAGGACCATCGTGGTGGAGGAGCACATCCCCTTGCCGATCGGGATCTCGGAGTCGAGGGTGACCTCCGCGCCGCCGACCGCAAAGCCGGCCTTTTTGAGGACGTTCACAATGGATTTGAAGTAATCGCGCTTGTTTTCGTAGACCAGTTCCGCGGCGGTGTCGATGGTGTATTCCTCGTACTTGCCCTCGGTGTTCTGCGCGCCGAGCTCGGAGATGGATTTGTCCCGGATGCGGATGTGCAGGATGGAATCGGGGCGGGGCTCCGCCTTGGCGGTGAAATGCAGGTTGATGGCGGAGGCGATGACCTCCAGGCCCAGGTAGTCCTGATGCTCGCCGAACAGGCAGATGCGGCTGGGCGTTGACACATGAATCATAGATAAAACCTCCGTACATTCTGATCGCTTGTATGGATTTTCCATTGACCCTATTATACAATATTTTTCAGGGTTTGTGTTTAGTTTTTGTTGGTCACAATTCAGCTTTATTACCGTTTCCGCCGCGCCCGGGGGAAAACGAGGCAATTTTGGTAAAAACTATTGCGCATCTGGCGAAATTATAGTAAGATAGAAGAGAAATCTGCCCCGGCTGCGGGGCATTTTATGCCGTGCCAATCATAAGGAGAGATGAATATGACACCACTGGAAACCGTCACAGCTGTTTACTTTTCCGCCACCGGGACCTCAAAACGCGGGGCGGAGGCCGTTGCGGACGCCCTGAGCTCCGCGCTGAAAAGCGCGCGGCAGACGATGGACCTCACCCGCTTTGACGCGGCGCCCGCCCGCACGCACTTCGGCCCGGGAGAGCTTGTCGTCTTCGGCGCGCCGGTCTACGGCGGCCGGATCTACCGCGGCGCGGCGGAGCGCTTCCGCCGCCTGAAAGGGGAGGGCACCCCCTGCATCGTCACCGTCACCTACGGAAACCGCGATTTTGACGACGCGCTGCGCGAGCTTGCCGACCTTGCAGAGGAGCAGGGCTTCCGGCCCGTCGCCGCCGCGGCGCTGGTCGGCGAGCACACCTACGGCGAGATCCAGAAGGGCCGCCCAAACGCCGGCGACCTCGCCGAGGACCGGGCCTTCGCCGAACAGGCCGCCCGCAAGCTCGCCGCCGGGGACCTCTCCGCCCCGGCTATCCCCGGGAACTTCCCCTATAAGGATGGCGGCAGCGGCGGAAAGTTTTTCCCCCGCGCCGCGGAAAACTGCACCGGCTGCGGCCTCTGCGCCCGGGAATGCCCGGAGGGCGCCATTGACCCGGAGAAGGGCTTTGCGGCCGACCCGGCGCGCTGCATCTCCTGCTTCCGCTGCGTCCGCCTCTGCCCGGCCGGCGCCAGGCGGATGGACGACCCCGCCTACCTGGAATTCGCCGCGGCCTTCACCAAACGCCTCGCCCAGCGGAAGGAAAACCGCTATTTTCTGTGAAAGGAGCGCCTTGACATGAAATTTCTCAACCTGCTTTTTAAGCTCGGCTGCCTCGTGGTCTGCGTGCTGCTGCTGCGCGACATTGTCCGGATGGCGCTTGCGTCCGGCGAGCCGGAGGACCCCGGTAAACCCGGGAAGGGCGGGGAATGATGGAGCTATCCGGCTGCCGCGTCCTGCCCATGACCCCCGGGCAGGCTGCCGAATACCTTTGCTGGGAGTATCCCGCCCCCTACACCCTCTACAATATCCCGCCCGCGTACCGGGAGCGGGAGCGCGCGGTGATCCTGTCGGAGCTTGACCGCTGGTTTGCCGTTGTCGACCGGCAGGGGCAGATGGTGGGCTTTTTTACATACCGCTTTGACGCCGCGGGCCGGATGGAGATCGGCCTGGGCCTTCGCCCGGACTGCACCGGCCAGGGCAGCGGCGCGGCCTATACCCGCCGCTGCGTCGATTTCGGCAGGGCGCGCTACGGATACGGCGGTCCGGTCCTGCTGCGGGTGATCCGCGGAAATGACCGGGCGCTGCGCGCGTATCTGCGGGCCGGCTTCCGCATCCTGCGGGAGGAGCAGGCGTCTGCTTACGGCAGCCCGATTGTCTTTCTCTGGATGCAGCAGGAGGAAAGGTTTGTGGAAAACAGCTGAAAAACCGCAAAATGATTGGCCGGTTTTTCGCTATTATTTTCTGCGAAAATATGCTAGAATAGAAAAAACTTTGTTTCGGAAGGGGGCGGTGAGATGATCCAGATCGGCTGCTGTACGCCGGTCCCCATCGACGCGGAATCCCGCGGGAAGGTCCTGCGGATCCGGGAGGCCGGTTTTGATTATGTGGAATATGGGGTGCAGGCCTGCGCCGCCCTTACGCCCGGGCAGCTTGCGGAAGCCGTCCGTTTTACCAGAGAGGAAGGCCTGCCCTGCCGGGTGATGAACGGCTTTATCCCGGGCAGCATCCCCCTTGTCGGCCCGGAGGCAGATCTGGGGAAGGCGCGCCGCTTTTTGGAAAAGGCTTTCCCGGCTGTCAGCGCCTTCGGCGCGGAGACCATCGTCTTCGGCAGCGGAGCCGCCCGGCGCACCCCGCCCGGTTTCCCGAAGGAGCTTGCCCGCAGCCAGCTTGTGAGCTTTTTGCGGCTGGCCGAAACTTACTGTGAGGATTTTGACATCAGCATCGCCATTGAGCCGCTCTGTGTGGCCGAGTGCAACACCCTCAACACGGTCATGGATGGGTTCTGGCTGGCCGAGGAGACAAATCGTCCCCACATCCGGCTGCTGGCCGATTACTACCACATCCGGCGCAACCGCGAGGATCTGCTCGACCTTCTCTCGGCAAAACGGATGCTCCGGCATGTGCATACCGCCAACTGCGGCGACCGCTGCATCCCCCGGGAGGAAAACCGGGAGGAGCAGCGCCGCCTCTTTGCCGCCCTCCGCGCGGCCGGCTACGACGGGACGGTCTCCATCGAGGGCGGGGCGAAAGCCTCCTTCGAGTCCGAGATCCGGGACGCCGGCAGAATTTTGCGGGAAATCCTTGTGGATTGACCCTGTTTCCGACAATTTTTTTATGGGGAATATGATACGATATGGATGGCAGCTCCTTTCCTTTTCCCTGATTCTGGCCGTTATGGCCGCTCTGGCTGTATGCATTGCTGGCATACAGCCTTTTTCCTGCCCATTACTCTGAAAGGATTGACGTATATGAAGCAAGAACTCTGGTACGACCTGCCCGCCCGCGTCTGGGAGGAGGCCCTTCCCGTCGGCAACGGCCATATCGGCGCGATGGTTTTTGGAGGGACCTGGTCCGAACGGCTGGCCCTCAATGAGGACACCCTCTGGTCGGGCTACCCGAAGGACAAAAATAACCCGGAATCGCGCACACATTTAGAAGAAGTGCGCGCCCTCGTCGCGGCCGGGAAAACCGGCGAGGCGGAAGCGCTTGCCAACCGGTTTCTCCTCGGCGAATGGACGGAGGGCTACCTCCCGCTCGGGGACCTCACCCTCGCCATGCCCGAAAAAGGGGAGGTCAGCGGCTACCGCCGCGCGCTCGACCTCCGCACCGGCGTCCAGACCACCCGCTTTACGGCAGGCGGCGTGCGCTATACCCGCACCGTCTTCGCCTCCTATCCCGCGCGGGCGCTCTTTGTGCGGGTCGAGGCGGACCGCCCCGGCTGCGTGACGGCGGAGGCCTCGCTGCAAAGCCCGCTGCGCAGCCGCGTTTACGCGCGGGACGGGATGCTGCGCCTGGACGGCGACTGCCCGCGCGAGGCAAGGCCCATCTATTACGACTGCGCGGAGCCCATTGTCTACGACCCGCCGGAGGTCTCCAAGACCGTCCGCTTCGCCGCCGCGCTCAGCGCCGAGGCCGAGGGGGGTGCGGTGTGCGCCGAAGGGGAAAGGCTCACCGTCCGGGGGGCGGACGCGGTGACCTTCCGCCTCTGCGTCGGCACGAGCTTCATGGGCTTTGGGAAGATGCCGGACGGGGATGAAAAGGCGCGGCTCTCCGAGGCGCTCGCGGCGTCGGAGGGACGCTACCGCCGGCTTTACTTTGCCCATATCACCGATTTTTCCGCCCTCTTTGACCGGGTGGAGCTCGACCTCGGGCACAATCCGGCCCTCGAGGAGAAGACCACCCTCGCGCGGCTCCGCGCCGTCAGCGAGGGGGCCGACGACCCGGGGCTTTACGCCCTCCTTTTCCAGTACGGCCGCTACCTACTCATCAGCAGCTCCCGCCCGGGCAGCGCCCCGGCCAACCTCCAGGGCATCTGGAACCCCCACCTGCGCGCCCCCTGGAGCAGCAACTACACCATCAACATCAACACCCAGATGAACTACTGGCTGGCGGAAACCTGCGCCCTCCCCGAGTGCGCAGAGCCGCTCGTCGAGTGGATGCAGGCCCTGGCCGCGCGCGGCGCGGAGACTGCGCGGATTCACTACGGGGCGCGGGGCTGGGTCGCCCACCACAATTCCGACATCTGGGCGCACACCGCCCCGGTCGGCGATCCGGAGCGCAGGGTGTTCAGCATGGGCTACGCTCCCTGGCCGCTCGGCTCGGGCTGGCTTTGCGAGCCGCTCTGGGAGCACTACCGCTTCAGCCGGGACCTTGGCTACCTGCGGGAGAAGGCGTACCCCGTCATGGCCGGCGCGGCGGCCTTCTACCTCGATTTTCTCACGGAAAACGGGGCGGGGGAACTGGTGACCATGTACTCCATTTCCCCGGAAAACCGGTACAAAAAGGGCGGCGAGGCCTTCTCCCTCGACCAGTCCCCGACGATGGACACCGCCATCATCCGCGAGCTGTTTGAAAACTGCCTGGCCGCCCAGCGGGCCCTCGGCATCACCGACGAGCTGACCGCGCCGATTCAAGAAGTGCTCCAGAAGCTCCCGCCCTTCCGGGTGGGGGAGGACGGCCGGCTGCTCGAGTGGCATGAGCCGCTTGAGGAGGCGGAGCCGGATCACCGCCACCTCTCCCACCTCTACGGGCTGTATCCCGCGGGGCTCATCACCCCGGAGGACGCGCCGGAGCTGGCCGAAGCCTGCCGGAAGTCGCTCCTCGGCCGCGGCTTTGAGGGGACCGGCTGGAGCCTCGCCTGGAAGATCTGCCTCTGGGCGCGGCTCGGGGAGGGGGAGAACTGCCTCCGCCTCATCCGCCGGCAGCTGGCCCCTGTCGAGACGGCCGAAACGAGCTTTGGCGGCGGGAGCTACCCGAACCTTTTGGGCGCCCACCCGCCCTTCCAGATCGACGGCAACTTCGGCGCGGCCGCCGGCATCGCCGAGATGCTCGTCCAGAGCCACCGCGGCCGCCCCGTTCCGCTGCCCGCCCTCCCCGCTTCCTGGCAGAGCGGCCATCTGCGCGGCCTGCGGCTCCGCGGCGGCCACAGCGTCGAGATCCGCTGGCGCGGCGGCTGCCTGGAGAGCTGGGAGATCACCTCGGCGGAGGAGCGGGCGTAAGGAAGGGCACCATCCCCCGGATGCGCCGCTTGACAACGCCGGCGGCTCTGCCTTATACTGGGAGCAGAGGGGAAACGCCTCTCTGCCGCCCGCATCCGGGCGGGGAATTTTTCAAAAAAGGAGGTCTTCCCTATGACCCTTGAGGGGAAATATCACGAAGAATCCCGTTCCTGCCCGGCAAGCCGGGAGAATCCCGCGGAAAGGGGGGATTGCCGGTGACCGCCGTTTTATATGCCGCCGCCGGGACCGGCTTTACCTTTTTCATGACCGCTCTGGGCGCGTCGCTCGTCTTTTTCTTCCGCGGGTCGGTCAATCCGACCGCGCAGCGGGCCTTTCTCGGCTTTGCCGCCGGGGTGATGACGGCCGCGTCGGTCTGGAGCCTGCTCATCCCCGCCATTGAGGAGGCGGAAGCTGCGGGAGGCTCCGGGCTGCTCCCCGCGGTGGGCGGGTTTCTGCTCGGCGTCTTCTTCCTGTGGGGGCTCGACACGGTCATGCCGCACCTCCACCCGGACGCGAAGGAGCCGGAGGGGGTGTCCGCCTCCTGGAAGCGGACGACGATGCTCTTCACCGCCGTCACCCTGCACAACATCCCCGAGGGGATGGCGGTCGGCCTGAGCTTTGCCCTCGCCGCCCAGCACGGCGCGGAGGAGGGGGCCCTCGCGGCGGCCGGCGCGCTGGCAGTCGGGATGGGCATCCAGAATTTCCCGGAAGGGGCGGCCCTCTCGCTGCCGCTCAGGCAGGAGGGCTTTTCGCGGACAAAGGCCTTCCTCTACGGCAGCTTTTCGGGGGTTGTGGAGCTCATCTTCGGGGTGCTGGTCGTCCTGGCGGCTGGGACGCTTGAGCCGGTCATGCCCTGGCTGCTCGCCTTTGCGGCGGGGGCGATGATGTATGTCGTCGTCGAGGAGCTCATCCCGGAGGCCCACCTGGGCGAGCACTCCAACCTCGGCACCATGAGCGTCATGGCGGGCTTTGTCGTGATGATGCTGCTCGACGTCGCGCTGGGATAATTCAAAAGACATGACAAAAAGGACCGGTTTTGCCGGTCCTTTCGTCTTTACAGGGATTTTACGGTTCAGAAGCTGACCCGCTCCTCGAGGTAGGCGCGCAGCTCGCCGATGGGGAGGCGGACCTGCTCCATCGTGTCGCGGTCGCGGACGGTGACGCAGCCGTCGTTTTCGGAGTCGAAGTCATAGGTGATGCAGTAGGGGGTGCCGATCTCGTCCTCGCGGCGGTAGCGCTTGCCGATGGCGCCGGTCTCGTCGAAATCGATCATAAAGTGCTTCGCAAGCTCGGTGTAGACCTCCATCGCCTTGTCCGACAGCTTCTTGGACAGCGGGAGGACCGCCGCCTTGAAGGGGGCGAGGGCGGGATGAAGGTGGAGGACGCTCCGCTCGGTGCCGTCCTCGAGCTGCTCGATGTCAAAGGCCTCGCAGAGGAAGGCGAGGGCGACGCGGTCGGCGCCGAGGGAGGGCTCGACGACGTAGGGGATGTACCGCTCGCCGGTCTCCTGGTCGAAGTAGTCGAGGCTCTTGCCGCTCGCGTCCTGGTGGCGGCCGAGGTCATAATTGGTGCGGTCGGCGATGCCCCAGAGCTCGCCCCAGCCGAAGGGGAAGAGATACTCGATGTCGGTCGTCGCCTTGGAGTAGAAGGAGAGCTCCTCCTTTTCATGGTCGCGCAGGCGCATATTTTCTTCCTTCATGCCCAGCGAGAGGAGCCAGTTTTTGCAGTAGTCCTTCCAGTAGTGGAACCACTCGAGGTCGGTGTCCGGCTTGCAGAAGAACTCGCACTCCATCTGCTCGAACTCGCGGGTGCGGAAGGTGAAATTGCCGGGGGTGATCTCGTTGCGGAAGGATTTGCCCACCTGGCAGATGCCGAAGGGGAGCTTTCTGCGGGTGGTGCGCTGGACGTTTGCGAAGTTGACAAAGATGCCCTGGGCGGTTTCCGGGCGGAGGTAGACCTCGCTTTTCGCGTCCTCGGTGACGCCGATGAAGGTCTTGAACATGAGGTTGAATTTGCGGATGTCGGTGAAATTCTTGGAGCCGCAGGCGGGGCAGGCGATGCCGTGCTCTTTGATATAGTCGCTCATCTGCTCGAAGGTCATGCCCTCGGCGTGGCCGCCCTCGTCCTCGATGAGCTTGTCGGCGCGGTAGCGGGCCTTGCAGTCCTTGCAGTCCATGAGCGGGTCGGAGAAGCCGCCGACGTGGCCGGAGGTGACCCAGGTCTGGGGGTTCATGATGATGGCCGAATCCAGGCCGACGTTGTAGGGGGATTCCTGGACGAATTTCTTCCACCAGGCTTTTTTGACGTTATTTTTGAATTCGACGCCTAAGGGGCCGTAATCCCAGGAGTTGGAAAGGCCGCCGTAGATCTCGCTGCCGGGATAGATGAAGCCCCGGCCCTTGCACAGGGCGATGATCTGGTCCATAGTTTTCTGTTCGTTGGTGAGCATTTCGTTTCCTTCCTTTCGCGCAAATTGCGATATAATCCTATTTTAGAGGAATTATGCCGCAAAGTCAAGGGATTTCCCGATTTCTCCGGCCGGGAATCCGGCATTTTCCCTTTACCGGACGGCCGATTTGTGTTATACTTGTGATATAACCGAAAATGAAGCCGCTTTCCGGCAGGTTTTGGAAATTTCCCCAACCCCTGCAACATCCGCCCCCAAAAAGCGCACTAACTATGTGGAGGGATTTGCTATGCTATTATCTACCAGACGTTTTTTATCCGCCCTTTCCGCCCTGGCCGTTGCGGCCGGCTCCTCCGCGGCCCTCGCCGCGACGGTATCCGCCGCTTCGGGAAGCGACGTGGTTTCCTACCGCAATTTTGACGCCGATGTTTATGAGATCCTGCTCGAGCAGGCTGATGAAAACGGCGACGGGGAGCTCAATGAGTACGAGCTTTCCCTGATTACCGACCTGGACCTGAGCGGCCTCGGCCTGACCAGCCTCAAGGGGATGCAGTACCTGCCCAACCTTTCCTGGCTCGATGCGTCGGACAATGAGCTCAAGTCGGTTTCCTCGATCGGGAGGTGCGATTATCTGACCTGGCTCGACCTGTCGGACAACAACATCACCTCGCTGTCCGGTATTACCAAGCTGGATAAGCTGACCGAATTAAACCTCGCGAACAACTCGCTCTCGACCGTTTCCTCGCTGCGGAACCTCAATGAGCTCGAGACGCTCGACCTCTCCGGCAACAAGATGACCAGCTCGAGCTCTCTGGCCGGGGCGGATTCGCTGCGGGAACTGGTGCTCGACGACAACAATCTCCGCGAGATTGACGACCTGCCGGAGTCGCTCACCTACCTGAGCGCGCGGAACAACCGCATTTCGGATTTCCGGCTCATTACCTTCAGCGACGAGCTCGAATACCTCGACCTCTCCGGCAACGAGATCACGAGCATCCCCAACATGACCTATCTGACCGGGCTCAAGTACTGCTACTTAAACGACAACCTCATCACCGACATGGTGGGCGGCTGGGTGCAGGAGGACTGCCTCGTCGACCTCTCCCGCAATCTCCTCGACACGAACTCTTCCGCTGTGACCAGCATGTACGATACCCTGACCGCGAACGGCTCGACCGTCCGCCTGGTTCCCCAAAACCTTTCCGGCTGGCAGAAGGAGGGGGACAATACCTATTATTTCACCAATGAAAACGGCAGCTACGCCACCGGCACCCGCACCATCGACGGCATCAGCTACACCTTTGACAGCTACGGCGTCTTAAACGGCAGCGGCAGCGCCCCCGACTCCTCCACGCCCTCCGGCAGCGGCTGGGTGAACCGGGACGGTACCTATTACTATCAGGATGAAAACGGCGCGCTCAAAAAGGGCTGGCTTTACCTGGACGGCGCCTGGTACTACCTTGACCCCACCTCCGGCGCGATGCAGACCGGCTGGAAGTGGGTCGGGAACGCCTGGTACTACATGGACCCGCAGAGCGGCAAGATGGCGGTGGGCTGGCTCAATCTGAACGGCCAGTACTACTACCTGAGCAGCTCCGGCGCGATGGTGACCGGCACCCAGACCATCGACGGCGTCAGCTATACCTTCAATTCTTCCGGCCTCCTCACCAGCGGGACGCCCCCCACCGGCACGACAGAACCCTCTACCCCCACCGGCAGCGGCTGGTTTGTGGAGAACAACACCCGGTATTACCGGGACGAGAGCGGCAGTCTCAAAAAGGGCTGGCTCTATCTGGGCGGCGTCTGGTACTATCTGGACCCCTCGTCCGGCGCGATGAAAACCGGCTGGCAGCAGGTTGACGGGCTCTGGTATTACCTCAATGCGGACGGCATCATGGTGACCGGCACCCAGACCATTGACGGCGTTTCCTACAGCTTCAACAGCAACGGCACCTTAAACGGCAACCCGCCCGCCAATGCGGGGCAGGGCAGCGGCGCTCTCCCGACCGGGGGCGGCTGGAAGACCGCAAACGGCGTCACGACCTACACAAACGCGGACGGCTCCCTTGCGCGCGGCTGGCTTTCCTATGACGGCAGCTGGTATTACCTCGACCCCACCTCCGGCGCGATGAAGACCGGCTGGCAGTGGGTCGGGAACAGCTGGTACTACATGGACCCGCAGAGCGGCAAGATGGCGACCGGCTGGCTCACCCTGGACGGCAAAACCTACTACCTCCAGAGCTGGGGCGCGATGGCCACCGGCTGGTACAAGGTCGACGGGCGCTGGTACGTCTCCGACAGCAGCGGCGCGATGATGTCGAGCCAGTGGTATGAATACAAGGAAGACTGGTACTACCTCACCTCGACGGGCGCTGCCGCCAACGACTGGCTCGAGCTGGACGGCAAGTGGTACTGCTTTGACAAGGAAAACGCCAACATGCTGGTGAGCTCCTGGATCCCCACCTACACCGGCAACTCCTGGTGCTATGTCGGCGCGGACGGGGTCATGGTGACCGGCTGGAACACCATCGACGGCAAGACCTACTACATGCGCAGCTCAGACGGCTACTGCCTGGTAAACGGCTGGTACAAGATCGACGGCAAATCCTACTACTTCTATCCCGGCGGCTCGATGGCAGTGAACACCACCATCGACGGCTACCAGGTCGGCGCGGACGGCGCCTGGATCCAGTAAGCCTGCGGGGAATTCTGCAAAAAAGAGAAGCATCCGTGTGGTTTCGGCCATACGGATGCTTCTCTTTTTTGCACATTTCAGCCCGGGAGAAGGGGGCGCCTGTTCTGCGGCCCGAAAAGGGAGAGGATGAAGTGGACCGCGGCGATGAGGAGCGCCCGGCAGAGCGTGCCGGGCAGGATCATCGCGGAAGATACCCCCTCTGGACCAAATAGCCGCGGTAACGCGCTTTCTGGGCATCGATCATCCCGTCTGAGTTGACAAAGGCGATGAAGTCGGCCTCGCTCACCCACCGGTACCCGATCGTTTCACCCTCCTGCAGGGTGACGGAATCTTTGGCGCAGTCCGTTATGCAGAGAAAGCTTTCGTAAATTGTGTCCGCGGAGACGAAATGCCCGATGCGGGTGAGCGTTTCCGCACGGATCCCCGTCTCCTCCATGAGCTCCCGCCTGGCGCAGGTCTCCGGGTCCTCCCCCTTGAGGGCCGCGCCGCCCGCGGTCGCCTCGAAGCGGCCGCCGTAATGCGGCTTGGTGAAAGCCCGCTGCATGAGCAGGTAGCTGCCGTCTATGTGCCGGACCAGGATCTCGCAGACGAGGTGGTAAAGCCCCGCGGGTATGGGGCTTCCGCGGACCAGGTCGACGCCGGCCAGCGCCCCGTTTTGATCGTATCCATCCCAGATTTCCATGGCGATCCCTCCTTTTTGCTGCTTCTATGATACCATACCCGGCGCAGGTTGTCAAAGGCCCGGCCGGGTATCGGACAAACCGCCGCCGCACAGGAACTCCCGTGCGGCGGCGGTTTTCTTTTATGATTCAGGGGATTGCGGGGTTACAGCATCGCGCCGTCCGCCCCAAGGCGGTAGCCGTCGATGGTGGTATCGGCTGCCATGCCGCCCCAGCTCTGGAAGTAGTACCACGAGCCGCCGATCTGCTGCCAGCCGGTGGCCATGCCGCCCCAGCTCTGGAGGTAATACCAGGCACCGCCGATCTGCTGCCAGCCGGTGGCCATGCCGCCCCAGCTCTGGAGATAATACCAGGTGCTGCCGATCTGCTGCCAGCCGGTGGCCATGCCGCCCCAGCTCTGGAGGTAATACCAGGTGCCGCCGATGAGCTGCCAGCCGGTCGCCATGACGCCGTTATCCTGGAAATAGTACCAGGTGCCGTCGATGAGCTGCCAGCCGGTCGCCGCAGCGCCGCCCGTCAGGAAGGACCAGGAGCGGTCCGCGTACTGGGTCCACAGGCCCTTGCCGTCGCGGGAGGAGTACTGCGTGAGGATGTCGGGCTGTTCAGCCGCAGGGGTATCCGGATCGGTGGTTTCATCGCCGCCGGAGGGGCGGGTGGGGAAGTAGGGGGGATTCGTCTCCCCGGCGTCCTCAGAACCCGTCTGGGTGAAGGTGAGGGAGATGGGATCCGAGTAGACGGTGTAGGAGACGCCGGTGGCGGGCAGGGTATAGGAGGCTGCCAGGCGGATCACCGCTGTTCCGGCTTCCGCGGCCCAGAAGCGGCCGTTTTCATCCCGCTGCACCCGGACGTTCCCGCCGGTCTGGCGGAAGGAGAGGGATTCGGCCGGGGTTTCCCCGCCGCGGGAAAGGAGGGAGGCGGGGATTTCCGCTGCGTTTTCCTGCCCGGCCGGGATGGTGTAGGCGGACTGCTCCGTCTGCACGGCGGTCAGATAGCCGGTGGCATAGTCGACCCGGTCGGAGGTGATGCCGTGATAGCCGTCATAGTATTCCTGCTCGAAGGTGGACTGCCCGTTGACCGTCCAGGGGTGGACAAAGATGCCGCGGTGCCGCGCCGCTGCGACGAGATCGGCGGTCTGCGCGCCCTGGGCGCAGTTGTAGAAGGCGCCCAGCGGGTCGATCCGGTCGGAGAGGGACTTCAGGTTGGCGGCGTTGTCCAGGCCGCTGTTGGTGGCGCTGTTCAGCTCGCCGACCGAGATTTCGGGCATCACTTCGCGGATCTTCTGGATCTGCGCGTCGGAGAAGGAGATGAAGACGACCCGGTCTTCCATCCCGCAGCCGTAGATGACCTCAGCCATCGGCTCGATCATGGCGGGGTCGGTGCTCTTGAGCTCGATGACGTGGATGATGTCGTCATCCGGGTCCGCCTCGTCCGCCGCGGCGAAGAGCTCCTCGAGGGTGGGCATCTTGTCGCCTTCCTGGGCGGTTCCGACCGTGAAGGTCAGGCTCTGCAGCACGTCCCTGGTGGTCTGGGAGACGTTTAGGTTCTGATTCATCAGCCGTCCGGTGGTGTCGTCATGGTTGATCATGATGTAGCCGTCGGAGGACATGTAGACGTCGCACTCGATGGCGTCCGCGCCCGCTTCGACAGCCAGCATGGCGGCGCGCTCGGAGTTTTCCGGCGCAGTCTCATGGAAGCCGCGGTGGGCGACCACAACGGTGTTGCGGGTGAGGACCTTTTCCGAGGGGTCGAAGGATTCGATGACGTCGAGGACCGCTTCCGGGTCGTCGGTCAGGATGCCGTCTGCGCCGGAGAAGATGACCTCCTCGGCCTCAGAGGCGTCGCACTGCACCCAGACGGTGACGGCGCGGGCCTGGATGTAGGCAATGTTCTCTTTGGTGGCAGCAGATGCCGGAATGATTGCGACGCGGCTGTTGCTGCGGTTGGTTTCAAACACCACATCGATCAGTTCGTCAGGCATGCCGCCGCTGAAGTCGAGCATCCCGCGGATGCCGGGAGCACCGTTGCAGGCGGCTTTCAGCACCTCGCCGTCTGAAGAAATGATGTTGATGTCAACCAGCTCATTTTCCGCAGCGTAGGCTGCAAAAGCCTTGGCGGTTTCCATATCTTCGATGCGGAACCCTGCCAGCGCTTTCTTGTCCAGGCGGGCCATGTAGTCGAGGATGGAGATCTCCTCGCCGTTATCCGAGACGGTGAGCTCCGGCCCGAGCTCGCGGACCAGGGTGGCGGGACGGCGGGCGGAGGAGACGGTTTCCGCGGCGCTCTCCCCGCCGGTCGAAACGACGGTGGGGGCCATGACCAGGCCGGTCTCCGGCTCGTAGATCTGGGCGTCGTAGCCGTTCTGGGTCATGGGGATCTCGGTGGGGAGGTCGGGGATCTGCGAAGTTACCCGGAGGTCGGTCATTTCGGCGGTCAGCCGGTCAAAGGACAGCGCGACCTTTCCGTTTGCCTGCTCGGCGGGCACATCCTCCGCCTTGATGAGCAGCTGCTCATTGATGTACTCATAGATCGTGCCGTCGCGGTAGATGATGGTGTAGGTGTAGGTCTTGCCGGGATCCAGCGCCTCGGTGTAGGAGGCGGTGTGGGTGACGTTCCAGCCGGGGTTTTCGCCGTCGGTCATCTGGGCGAATTCCACGCCGTTGGAGGCGGTGGCGTTCTGCCGGACGGCCATCTGGCGGAAGGTGTACTGGTCTGAAAGCCCGGCGGAGTTGGGCCGCACGCCGTAGGAGACTGCCAGCCAGCGGGAATCGTTGGCCGCGCTGGTTATCCGGACGGTCGCCTCGATGCAGAAGTCGCGGCCGTAGTTCCAGACGGGCAGCACGACGTTTTCGTAGGTCATGCCGGTCGCGCCGGAGACATGGAGCGCCCCGCCCGCGATGTAGGCGGTGTCGGTGTCCGCCATCCGGGTGGTGACATAGTTCATCAGCGCGGGATCGTCAAAGGTGAACTCCGCCTCGCTGTTAAGGTGGAGGGGCATCTGAGCCGAAACTTCGTTCCGGGTGAGGGTGAGCATCCAGCAGGAGCGCGACTCATCCCACTCCGCAGCCGGGGTGACGGTCTCGTCCGCCAGCATTTCGCGGACCTGGGCTTCGATGCTGTCCGCGGTGATCTCCTCGGCGCTGTCAAACTGGAAGCAGCCCTTGAGAACGGTCTGGAAATAGGGGGTGAGGGCGTCGGTTTCGGAGGGCTCGCCGCGGTTTACGGTGAGGGCCAGCTCCTTGGCGGCGCTCTGCCCGGAGAGGGAGAATTCGGCGCGGAAGCCGTTTTCCTCGGAGCCGGTCACCCGGATGACGCCGCCCTGCTGGAGGAATACGGTATCGGCCAGCGCGGTGTAGAGGGCGTCGGCTGCGGCCATGCGGATATCGGCGTCAGAGGCGGCTGCCAGGACGGTGAGGGTCAGCTCGCCGGGGGCTTCGGCCGCGGCGGCGTCGACAGCGGAGAGGGTGGTGAGCTCGATCGTTTCTTCCTGCCCGTTCACCGTGATGGTGAGGGACTGGCTGCCCAGCTCGTTGCTCAGGACAGAGAGGTCGGCCTGGCCGTTTTCAAAGGTCACTTCCACTTCGGTCTCGCCGTCGTCCTCAAGGGCTGTGCCGTTTACGGAGAGTTCGGGCGCTTCCGGGGTTTCGCCCAGGAAGCGGCTGCGGTCCAGGGCGGCGTTGTCTTTGAGCTCCTCCTCGGTCAGGACCCGGTCATAGATCCGGACAGAGTAGATCTCCGCCTCGGTTTCGTAGCTTTCCCCGCCGCCGCGGCCGCCCAGGATGACCTCCTCCGCGGCTGCCTTGCCGGTGAACTGCGCCTCGGCCATCTGCTGGCCGTCCGCGTACCAGACGCTCTCCTGTTCGGAAAAGCTGGCGGTAATGGCGCTGGGGACGCCGACCGCGTTTTCAAAGCCGGTCTGCATCCGGGGGGAGGAGCCCTGCTTGAGCTCCATCGTCTGGCCGGGGGTCCGGGTGAAGATGCTCCAGGTGTCGGCGCTTTCTTCCACCGTCAGGATGGGGGAGAAGGCCCGGTCGTAGCCGCTGTAGCCCTCGTCGCTGACAAAGTATTCGACGGTGTACTCGCCGCTGTTGATGGCCGCGGCGGCCTCTTCGGGCAGGAAGACCTTGCCGCCGTTCAGCTGCAATCCCTGGCCGGTGAAGGCGCTGGCGTTTTCACTGCCGGTTTCCGGAAGGGGATCGGCCTGTTCGGTTTCCCCGTCCATCGGGGCGGCGCTGTCTGCGGTCTCCGGCAGGGCGCCGGAGGCGTCGGCCGGAAGGCTTTCGCTGTCAGTCGGAAGGCTGTCGCTGCCGTCCGAAGGGCTGTCGGAAACGCTTTCCGCGGGTTCATCCGTTTCGCTGGCCGGGAGGGGCTCCTCCTCCTGCGTTTCAGCGGCGGGGTTGATGGGGATCTGCTGATCCGGATTGGCGAGGTTTGTCCAGGTCCCGGCTTCCTCATCCGTTCCCTGCAGCCCGTCCAGCCGCAGCACCAGGCCGTCGGAGACGTAATCCTCCGGCACCGCGTTCAGATAACCGCTCAGGGTGACGGTCTGCGGGCCGTTTAAGCCGGCGTCGCCGGCATCCAGCTGAAGCGTGCTCTCCGCTCCCAGGACCAGCGCGTCGTAGCCGTGCACGACAAGCTCCCGGACCGAGGCGGAAACGTTCCCCGTCGGCAGCGCGGCGAGCAGCATGGAGCTGGCGCATACCACGCTGAGCGTGCGGAACAGGGAATCCCTTTTGTTTTTCATACCTTTTCTACCTTTCTGATTGGGATTTTCGCGCCCCCCTTTTCCTTGAGGGCTGCATCCTTATTATAGCCCGCCCTGTGTAAACTCCGAAAGGGGGCGGCTGTAAAAAGGAAGGCGGCGGATCCGGCCGAAGTGTATATGATTTCATACAATTTTGGGAGAAAGAAAAATTATCTTGTGCTGTTTGTGAATTTTCCTGTACAAACCCCAGCGTTTTCCGCCCGCGGCGGGAATCGCCCGTCCGGCGGCGCGGCTTTTCCGCTTCCTTCCTTTATATATAAGGAATACGTGCACCTGCAGGGACGGCGTGAAGCTTTTTGCCGCATTTTCCCGCTTGAAGCAGTGAGAAAAATGCAGAAAATGCAGAGGGATCGCGGGCAGGTAAAGACTGTGTATAGGGCTGAAAAGGGTGAGCGCGGGCGGTTTGCATGGATTTTTATAAAAGTGTGATTTTATTTTATGCAGAAGGGTTTTTTGGGGCCGCTGCCCTTTGGTTTCTGTAAAATATCCTTTGGGATTCGGGCGTTTTTTGCGCCGCGATTTATACGAAGTTGTTACAGCCGCTTGCTGGCGTGCAAAGCAAAATCCCGCTATAATGGGGACTGTAAAAAGCAAATGACTGAAACGACTGCAACAAAAGGAGAATGATTATGAAAACTCGCAAACTGTTTGCCTCCTCCCTCGCCGCGGTGCTCTTCGCCGCCATGCTGGCCGGCTGCAGCACCGGAAGCGATACCTCTTCCCAGACTGCCGGAACGGAAGACAGCACCCCCAGCACCTCCAGCACCGGGAGCTCGGCCTCCTCTGAGGAAAGCGCAGAGGAGCCCTCCGGCGACTATGCCGACACCATCACCCTGGTCTGGTACCCCAACGAATCCGCCGAGGACTACGACGTCGCCCGCGAGGAATACGCCCGCCTCTTTAAGGAAGCCACCGGCAAGGAGGTCGAGCAGAAGCTGACCACCGACTATGCCATCGCCATCGAATCCCTGGCCAGCGGCACCGCCCAGATCTGCTTCATGGGCGCGCAGGGCTACATCGAGGCCAAAAACGCCAACGACGCGGTGGAACCCCTCTTTGTAAACTCCGGCGCATCCGGCACCCTGGACGACGCGCTCTACTACAGCTTCCTCTCCGTCAACAAGGGCGATGAGGGCGAGTACGCCGACGGGGACGGATACTCCATCGACAACATCGCCGGCAAACGGATCTCCTTCGTCTCCAACAGCTCCACCTCCGGCTTTGTGGTGCCCACCAACTCGATCATCAGCCACTTCAGCCAGATCGACGGCTGGGCGGACCTCACCCAGGACGACCTCATCGAGGGCGGCAGCGACATGCTCTTCTCCCAGGTGCTGTTCGGCGGCTCCCATCAGGGCTCGGCCTACAACCTCCTGTCCGGCAACGCGGATGTCGCGGCTTTCTGCAACACCGAAATCGCCCCCTACGCCACCTGCACCGAAGGCGAGGCGAACACCGCCGGCGCTGTCTACACCATCAATGACGACGCCACCGCCCCCTTTGACACGGTGACCGGCTCGCAGTTTGTCATCATCCAGTCCACCCCCGTTCTCAACGGGCCGTTCGCCTACAACTCCGACGCGCTGGATCCCGCCGACGTCGAGGCGATCCAGGAGCTCTTCACCTCCGACGAGGTCGCGAACAACGAGCTCATCTTCGTCCCCGAGGATTCCGACGGGGTCGGCATGTTTGAGAAGACCGAGAACGAGCGGTTCGTCCTGGTTGACGACGCCTGGTTCGACCCGATCCGCAACCTGAGCGAATAAGCGGACAACTGCAAAAAGGAGCGGCACGAAATGGCATTACTGGAATTTCAAAACGTAAGCAAGACCTACAACAATGTAACCCGCGCGTTGCAGGATGTTACGTTTTCGATCGAGGAAGGCGAGTTCGTGTCCATCATCGGCCCTTCGGGGGCTGGGAAATCGACGCTGATGCGGTGCGCCAACCGTCTGATTGACGCGTCGCAGGGCGCGATTTTTTTCGATGGGCAGGATGTCACCAAGATGGGCAAAAAAGAGCTGCGCAAGGTCCGCACCAAAACGGGGATGATCTTCCAGCACTACAACCTGGTGGACCGCCTGAGCGTGATTGAAAACGTCCTCCACGGCCTTTTGGGGCAGAAGTCGACCTTGAGCGGGATGGCCGGCCATTACACCGAAGCGGAAAAGGCGGAGGCTTTCCACATCCTCCAGGAAATGGGGCTGACCGAGCAGGCTTATAAGCGCTGCGACGAGCTGTCCGGCGGCCAGAAGCAGCGGGTCGGCATTGCCCGCGCCATCATGCAGAAGCCGCGGCTCATCCTCTGCGACGAGCCCATCGCTTCGCTGGACCCCAAGTCCTCCAAGGTCATCATGGACCACTTAAAGCAGATCAACCGGGAAAAGAAGATCACCTGCCTGGTAAACCTCCATCAGGTGGATGTGGCCATCCGCTACTCCGAGCGGATCATCGGCGTCGCGGGCGGCCGGATCGTCTATGACGGCCCCTCCGGGCAGCTGACCCAGGAGATCATCCACGAGATTTACCAGTCGGGCGCGCACGACCTGATTATGGATAAACTGGGGTGAGGATATGGAAAAAACAATGGATGTATTCCGCAGGCGCAAGCTGACCTATACGGCGGTTTTCCTCACGATGATCGCCATTTTTGCCGGCGCCTCGCTGGTGACCGAATTCAGCCTGATCGACGGCGCCGCCTCCTTCCCGGCGGCCGCGGCCTGGATCGCCGAAAACCTGCTGCCTGACCAGCAGGCGATCGACCGGCTGCCGCGGATTCTGGACCGGCTCTTCGAAACGGCCCTGCTGTCGGTGGCGGTGACGGTCATCGCCGCGATCTTCGCATTCTTTTTCAGCCTGATGGGCTCGAATATCACCCACCTCCCCGGGCTCCTCAAACGGGTGGTCCGGATTGTGGCGGCCTTTTTCCGCAATGTGCCGGACGTCGTCTGGGCGATGCTTCTGATGTTCTCCTTTGGCCAGAACATCCTGACAGGGTTTTTCGCCCTCTTTTTTACGACCTTCGGGCTGCTCGTCCGCGCCTTCATCGAGACGGTCGACGAGGTCAGCTCGAGCTGCGTCGAGGCGCTGGAGGCGACGGGCGCAAACTTCATCCAGATGGTCTTCCAGGGCATCATCCCCTCCTCGCTGACCGGGATCACGACCTGGGTGCTGTACATGATCGAAACCAACATCCGCAGCTCCACCCTCATCGGCATTCTGACCGCGACCGGCATCGGCTACCTCTTTGACCTTTATTACAAGCGGCTTGACTTTTCGTCCGCCAGCCTCGTCGTGCTGTGCATCGTCGTGCTGGTCCTGGTGATCGAAACGGCCTCCAACAAGATAAGGAAGGTGATTCTGTAATGACAGATGTCAAAGTGGGCCGCGTGCCCCTTCCGGTGGAGCTGGAAAAAGCGGTTTTCCGCTCCCGCAGCGGCAAGATCCGCATCGCCGCAAAAAATAAGAGCG
Organism: Candidatus Merdivicinus faecavium; assembly: GCA_018716285.1. Classification (GTDB taxonomy): domain Bacteria; phylum Bacillota; class Clostridia; order Oscillospirales; family Ruminococcaceae; genus Merdivicinus; species Merdivicinus faecavium. Next base: position 74,018 of record DVKD01000032.1, on the reverse strand, counting down.
GGCTTGCGGTGAACATCCTGATCGGGGTGCTGCTTTTCCTGACGGTACTGGCCTTCATGACCTTTGATTACCAGAACATCGACTTCGGCAAGGCGGTGGCCGACACCCTCCACAACATCCGGACCGTCTTCCTCGAGCCGGAGCTTTCCCGGGAGACGGTGGGCGGCATCCTCTATCAGCTGCTGGTGACCTTCTGCCTGGGTACTTTGTCCACCATCCTGGGGGCGGTGCTGGCCTTCTTCTGCTCGCTCCTGTGCGCCCGCAATCTGGCGGGCTCCGCCTCGGTCAACATTGTCAAAAGCATCATTGCGGTGGTGCGCGCCGTGCCGACCGTCCTCTGGGTGCTGATCTTTGCGGTATCGGCGGGGCTCGGGAGCGTCGCGGCGGTCGTGGGGCTCACCTTCCACAGCTTTGCCTACCTGACCAAGGCCTACGCGGAATCCATCGAGGAGATCGACCCGGGCATCATCGAGGCGCTCAAGGCCAACGGCGCGAGCTACTGGCAGATCATCTGCCAGGCGGTGATCCCGGCCACCATCACCTACATGGTCGCCTGGACCTTTATGCGGTTTGAAATCAACTTCGCAAACGCTGTCGCGATGGGCGCTGCGGCGGGAGCGGGCGGCATCGGCTTCAACCTCTTCATGGCGGGCAGCTTCTACTTTGACCTGCACGAGATGGGGATGCTCACCTACATCGTCGTCATCGCCGTCGTCATCCTGGAAGCAGTTTCCACCAAAATCAAAGCAAAAGTGAAATGAGGAAACAAGGCGTGAATATGAACAAAAAACAGATATCCAAGGTCCTCGCCCGCGCCGACGCCGCGCGGGTGCGGGAGATGGCGGAGGAAATCAAGGCCGCGCACCCGGCCGTCATCGTCAAAGCCCCCGAAAAATCCCTCGCGATGATCCAGATGCGGGACCCTGTCAAAGGCACCCGCTTTTATCTGGGCGAGGTGATCGTCTGCGAGGCGATCGTCGAGCTGGAGGGCGCCAAGGGCACGGCGGTCCTCATGGGGGACGATTTTGACAAGGTGCTCGACATGGCGGTCATCGACGCCGCCTGCAACAAGGGAATCTTTGCGCGCTATGACGAGCTTCTGCGGCTTTCGGCCGAACAGGAGCTGCAGGACGGCAGGGAAAACGCCATGTTCTTAAATACGATGGTAAACTTTACCTCGATGGATTCGGAGGCCGCGCAATGAAACAGCTGCACACCTTTGACGAAGTGTTCGACTCCCAGAAGACCTTCCGCGCCATTTTAGACGCGATGGCCAACCCCGGCCGGCGGGAGTCGGCTGCGGAAGCCGCGGGCAAGCTCTACGGCGGCAATCCCGCCATGCTGGCGGTGGCCATGACCCTGCTCGACAACAGCGTCCGCTTCTGCTGCCTGGGCGACAGCGCCCTCGCGGAGCAGATTCACCTTCTGACCCACGCGCCCGCCGCGGAAGCGGGGGAGGCGGATTACCTCTTTGTGGCCGACCCCGCGCAGATCCCGGAGGCGGTCGCCGCCGCCAAGTGCGGGACCCTCGAAAATCCCCACCTCTCGGCCACCCTGGTCATCGCGGACAACGGGGAAGGGGAGGCGGAAGCCGTCTTATACGGGCCGGGCATTGCCGGGCGGATGCGCTGCCCCCTCTCGGAGACAGCCGTCGGCGCGCTCCGGCTGCGGGACGCGCGGCACGACGAATACCCCGAGGGGATCGATCTGATCTTTCTTTCCCCGGACGGGAGCTTTTTCAGCATCCCGAGACTGGTAAAAAGGGAGGAAGCGTAAATGGCATATGTAGCAGTTTCCGGCGGCGAGGAGGCCATTGAGGCCAGCATCCGCCTGCTGGAATATTACCGGAGCGGCACCGACAAGGACCTGGAGCTGGAGGTCATCGAGCACAAGCTCGGGCTTCTCGTCGACCGGGTCATGAGCGAGGCCGGGCTCTATTCCCGGCGGTACGCGGCGCTCGCCTTAAAGCAGTGCGAGGGCAGCGCCGAGGAGGCGGTCTTCCTCCTGCGCGCCTACCGCTCCACCCTAAAGCGCAGCTATGACACCCGGGTGGCCGACTCCGCCGGGATGCGGATCGTCCGCCGGATCTCCGCCGCCTTTAAGGACATCCAGGGCGGCCAGATCCTGGGCGCCACCTACGACTACACCCACCGGCTGATGAATTTCGGCCTGGAGCACGAGGACGCCCCCGCCCTCCGCGCCCGGATGCGCGAGGAAATCGCCCGCCAGCAGCCGGTCCCCCCGGAGCCCTGCGTGCGGGTCTCGGATTCCCTCAAGGACGAGGGGCTCATCGACCGGTTCCCGGAGGATGAAACGCCCCCCTTCGACGTGACCCAGAACCTCCTGGAATTCCCCGCCCCGCGGAGCGCGCGCTTACAGACCCTCGCCCGCGCCGACATGGGCTTCCTGTCCGGGATGGCCTACTCGGTCCTGCGCGGCTTCGGGCAGGTCCACCCCACCGTCGGGGAGCTGCGCACGGGTTATCTCGAGCTCGAGGTGCCCTACCTGCAGGACGAGTCGGAGAGCCTGTGGATCGGCGAGGTCCTGGTCACCGAGGCGGAGGTCTTCAATGAAGCCGACGACAAAAACCAGCTCAAGCTGGCCTGCGGCTACGGCATTATCTTCGGGCGGAACGAGAACAAGGCCATCGCGATGGCCGTTCTGGACCATGAGCTCGACGAGGAGGGGGATTACCCCAGCCAGGATGAGGAGTTCGTCCTCATGCACGGGGACAGCCTCGAGATGAACGGCTTTATCTCCCACCTCAAGCTGCCGCACTACGTCACCTTCCAGTCCAAGCTGGATGCAGTCCGCAAAACCCGGAGGGAACAGCATGAATGACAATTACAACTACGCGTTTTTAGACGAGGGCTCCAAGCGGGAGATCCGCCGCAGCATCCTCAAGGCGGTGGCCATCCCTGGCTACCAGGTCCCGTTCGGCTCCCGTGAGCTGCCCATCGGCCGCGGCTGGGGAACCGGCGGCATCCAGCTCACCCTCTCCCTCATCGGGCCGGAGGACACCTTAAAGGTCATCGACCAGGGGAGCGACGAGAGCGTCAACGCCGTCAATATCAAGAAATTCGTGAAAATGTGCACCGACGTCCCCTGCACGACCCGCACCCAGGACGCCACCATCATCCAGACGCGGCACCGCATCCCGGAGATCCCGCTGCGCAACGACCAGATCCTGGTGCTCCAGGTCCCGATCCCCGAGCCGCTGCGCATCGTCGAGCCCAAGGAGGAGGTCACCAAGAAGATGCACGCCGAGATGGACTACGCCGGCATCTGGCTCCAGCTTTACGAGAGCTTAGTCAAGTACGGCAAGGTCACCATCTCGAGCGAGTACCCCTGCACGGTGGAGGACCGCTACATCATGAACCCCAGCCCCATCCCCAAGTTCGACAACCCGAAGCTCCACGAGGCGGAGTGCCTCTACCTCTTCGGCGCGGGGCGGGAGAAAAAGATCTACGCCATCCCGCCGCACACAAAGGTTGTCTCCCTCGCCTTTGACGACGTCCCCTTTGAGCGGGAGAGCTTTGCCGGCAAGAAGTGCCGGCTCTGCGGCAGCACCGACACCTACCTCGACGAGATCTTCGATTCGGCGACCGGCGAGCGGTACTACCAGTGCTCCGACACATCCTACTGCAAGGAGGTGCGCTCCAGATGAGACTTGAGGAAACGCCCGTTTTGAGCGTCCGCAACCTGACGGTGCGCTACGGGGAGGGCTGCCCCCATTGCAAAGAGAGCCTGGAAAAAAACCGCTGCCCCCACTGCGGGACGGTCTGGGCCGCCAACGACCTCTCCCTCGACGTCTTTCCCGGCGAGGTGCTGGGCATCGTAGGGGAGAGCGGCTCGGGGAAATCCACCCTGATGCAGAGCCTCTACTTCGACCTCACCCCCACCTCCGGGAGCGCCTTCCTGAAGCTCTATGAGGACGGGAAAAAGAGCATCTGGGATGCGAGCGCCGCCGAAAAGCGGCTGATCAAGAACACCATGATGGGGATGGTCTACCAGAATCCCATCCGGGGGCTGCGGATGGATTACTCCGCCGCCTCCAACATCGCTGAGAAGATCATCGCTGCCGGCAGCCGCAACGCGGGCCAGATGACATCGCGGGCCAGGGAGCTTCTGGAGGCGGTGGAGATCCTCACCTCCCGCATGAGCGAGGCGCCGAAGAACTTTTCCGGCGGCATGCAGCAGCGGGTGCAGATCTCCAAGGCGCTGGCCAACAACCCCTCCCTCCTGCTGCTCGACGAGGTGACGACCGGCTTAGACCTGTCGGTGCAGGCCAGGGTCCTCGACCTCATCCGAAAGATCCGGGCCAAGTACGGCATCTCCATCCTGCTGGTTTCCCACGACCTGGCGGTCATCCGGATGCTCGCTGACCGCACCATCGTCATGCTGGACGGAAAGATCATCGAGAGCGGCCTGACCGACCAGATCCTCGAGGACCCCCAGCACGCATACACCCAGCAGCTTGTCCACTCTCTGCTGTAAGGAGGCTTTCTTTCTGTGATTGCAATCAAAAACGGCCGCATCGTCCAGCCGGACCGCATCCTGGACGGCAAGGTCCTGGTCATTGACGGCGACCGCATCCACTCCATTGCCGACGAAATCCCCCCGGCCGACCGGGTCATCGACGCCCACGGCCGGTACATCACCCCGGGCTTCTTCGACGTCCATTCGGACAAGATCGAGCAGTTCATCCTCCCGCGCCCCACCGCCCAGTTCGACTTTGAGCTGGCCCTCAAGGAGTGCGAGCGGGAGCTGCTCCATCTGGGGATCACCACCATCTATCACTCCTTCTCCCTCCTCAAGGACGAGCTTTTCGGAAAATCCCCCCTCCGCACCCGGGAAAACGTCGAGAAGATGGCCGCCCTCATCCGGGACATCCACGACCGCAACCACCTGATCCACCACCGCTTCCACCTGCGCATCGAGATCGACAACCTCGACGCCTACGATATCGCAAAGGCGATGATCGAAGAGGGGCTGGCGCACGAGATTTCCTTCATGGACCATTCGCCGGGGCAGGGGCAGTACCGCAACCTCGCCATCTACAAAGAGACCATCGGCAAATACCACGGCCGGGAGATCGAGGAGCTGGGCTTTGAGAAGGTGCTCGAGATGCAGCGCAACAAAGAAACGCTGTCCTTTGCGCAGCTCCGGGAGCTCTGCGCCCTGGCCCATGAAAAGGGAATCGCCGTCGCCTCCCACGACGACGATACGCCGGAAAAGCTGGAAATCAACCGGGAAATCGGGGTGGACATCAGCGAATTCCCCATCCACATCGAAACGGCCCGCCGCGCCCGGGAAATGGGCTTTGCCACCGTTGTGGGCGCGCCCAACATCCTGCTCGGCGGCTCCCACTCCGGCAATATGTCGGCGGCCGAGGCGATCAAAGCCGGCTGCGCGGACATCCTCTGCTCCGACTACTACCCGCCCGCCATCCTCCACAGCATCTTCGCCATGAACCGGGACTGCGGCATTCCGCTGCCCGAGATGGTGAGCAAGGCCACCCTGAATCCCGCCCGCGCGATGGGGCTGGAGGCGGATTACGGCTCGGTCGAGCCCGGCAAGAAGGCGGACCTGCTGGTCATTGACATCCTCGACGGGTATCCGGTCATCACCCACGTCCTGGTGGACGGGCGCACGACATCCCGCGTCGAATACAGGAGGTAGCTATGGAAATTCTGACCATCGACGGCCTTTGCAAGAACTTTTTCCTGCACAACGCCCAAAAGGAGATCCGCTCCTGCCAGGATATCCGCCTCACCTTGGAGGAGGGGGAATTCATCGGCATCGTCGGGCTCTCCGGAGCGGGAAAATCCACCGTCTTGAAGTGCATCAACCGCACCTATCTCGCCTCCCGGGGGCACATCTACTATCAGAGCGCGGCCTTCGGGCGGATCGACCTGACCGAAGCTTCGGAGCGGGAGATTCTCTACCTGCGCCGCAACGAAATCGGCTATGTCTCCCAGTTTTTGAGCGTCATGCCCCGCACCACCGCCCGGGAGCACGTGATGAACGCCCTGCTTGAAACCGGCGTCCCGGAAGGGGAGGCGCGGGCGCGGGCCGAGGAGATGCTCGCCTACTTCCGCCTGCCGGAAAACCTGTGGGACATCTACCCCAACACCTTTTCGGGCGGCGAACGGCTGCGCTTAAACCTCGCCCACACGATGGTCCGCCAGCCGCGGCTGATGCTGCTCGACGAGCCGACCGCCTCGCTGGACAACAAGACCAAGGTGCTGGTCCGGGATATGCTGATGCGGCTCAAAAACCAGGGCGCCAGCATTGTGGGCATCTTCCACGACCTCGAGTTTATGGACGGCCTCTGCGACCGGGTGTTCAACATTTCGGAGGGGACGATCGCATGAAAAAGGCGGACCTTCACCTCCACTCCCGGGTGTCGGACGGGAGCTTCACCATCGCGGAGCTGGCCGAAGAGGCGGCCCGCAGGGGCTTGGACGCCATCGCCGTCACCGACCACGATACCCTCTCCCACCTGCGGCAGATCCCCGCGGGGCTGCCGGTGCAGGTGGCCGGCGGGATCGAGATCTCGGCGATGGACCCCGAAAGCGGCAAAAAGGCGCACATCCTCGGCTACCGCATCCGGGATATCGAGGCAGTCGAGCAGTTCGTCCGGCCGCTTCTGGAGGCCCGGCACCGCAACTCGATGCGGCAGATCGAAGTCCTCAACCGGAACGGCTACCGGGTCGACCCGGACGCCCTCCGGAAGGCAGACGGCAAGTACATCTACAAGCAGCACATCATGGAATACCTGGTGAAGACCGGCCAGGCCCCCGATATGTTCGGCGCGTTTTACCAGCGCGTCTTCAAAAACGGCGGCATCTGCGCCTTTGACATCACCTACCTCGATCCCTTCGAGGCGGTGCGGGTCATCCGGGAGGCCGGCGGGCTGGCAGTGCTGGCCCACAGCGGGCAGCAGAAAAACTTCCCGCTCATCCCGCGGCTTTTCTCCTGCGGGTTAAACGGCCTGGAGTTAAACCACCCCTCCCACTCGGAGCAGGACCGGGCCGTGATCCGGTCCTTTGCGGAGGAGTACGGGCTCTTCCTGACCGGCGGCAGCGATTTTCACGGGGAATATGAGCCGGAGGCGCCGGGAATCGGCAGCTTCCTTGCGGAAGAAAGCGGGGTGCAGGCAGTATGCTCGGAATAGAGCCGACCGTCGGCGAGGACGTCCTCCTTTTGGACGCCGTCCTCGGCGCATATACGGAAGTCAAGGCGCACAGCGAGCTGGAGGACGTCACGCTGGGGGATTTTTCCTACTGCGCGGGTTATAATCAGATCTTCGCGGCGGATATCGGGAAATTCTGCTCCATCGCCACCTTTGTCCGCATCAACCCCGGCAACCACCCCCTCTACACCCGGGCGGCGCAGCACCACTTCACCTACCGGCGGAACCTCTTCGGCCTCGGGGAGGCGGACGCGGAATTTTTCGCCGAGCGGCGCCGGAAGCGGGTGACGCTCGGGCACGACGTCTGGCTGGGGCACAATGTGACGGTGATGCCGGGCGTCACCATCGGCAGCGGGGCGGCGGTGGGCAGCGGCGCGGTCGTCACCCACGACGTCGAGCCGTACGCCGTCATGGCCGGCGTGCCGGCCCGCAAGCTGCGGATGCGGTTTGACCCGCTCACCATCCGGAGGCTGGAATCGACCCGCTGGTGGGACTGGGACCTCGCCACCATCCGGGAGCGGCTCTCCGATTTCCTGGACATCCCCCGCTTCCTCGACAAGTACGCCGACCCCGCGGTGCGGTAAGCCTCTTCGTTCCATGCCGAAAAGGTATTTTCGCGGATAAGAAAGAGGTATTAGACAAACAGAGCGCTTTCATTTATAATGAAACATGTAGGTGCGGCCCCGCGCCTGCATGTTTTTTTGCAGCGGGGCCGCGGATTCGAGAAATGGCAGCAGGAGGATTTATCATGGAATACCGCAAACTTCCCCACGGCAGCGAGCAGATCAGCGTGATCGGCTTCGGCACCAGCTCCATCGGCGCGGCCGGGGAGCGGGAGATCGAGGCCGCGATGACGATGGCGCTGGAAAACGGCGTCAACTATTTCGATATGGCGTCCGCCGACGCGGCGCCGTTTTCCGCCTTTGGCCGGGCGCTTGCCGGGCGGCGGAAGGACGCCTATTTCCAGATCCATTTCGGGGCCAACTACGAGGGCGGCAGGTACGGCTGGACGACCGACCTCGACACCATCAAGCGCTCGGTCGACTGGCAGCTTTCCGCCCTCAAGACCGACTACATCGACTTCGGCTTCCTCCACTGCATCGACGAGGAGGCCGACCTGCGGCACGTCCTGCAGGAGGGGATCCTCGACCACATCCTCGCGCTCAAGCAGCAGGGCGTTGTGCGGCACATCGGGCTTTCCTCCCACACGCCGGCGGTCGCGCAGCTGGCGCTGGACGCCGGGATCCTCGATATGCTGATGTTCAGCATCAACCCGGCCTATGACTACAGCCGGGAAGGGGAGTTTGCCATCGGCGGGGTGGAGGAGCGGCAGAAGCTCTACCGCCGCTGCGAGGCCGAGGGCGTCGGCATCTCGGTGATGAAGGCGTTTTCCGGCGGGCAGCTTCTGGACGCCGGCACCTCGCCCTTCGGCCGGGCGCTGACCGAGTACCAGTGCATCCAGTACGCGCTGGATAAACCCGGCGTGCTGACGGTGCTGCCCGGCGTGCGCAGCCGGGAGGACCTCAAGCGGATTCTGGGCTTTGGAAACGCCGCGCCGGAGGAGAAGGACTACTCCGTCCTCGGCACCTTCGCGCCGCAGGAGGCGGCCGGCGCCTGCGTCTACTGCAACCACTGCCAGCCCTGCCCGGCCGGGCTGGACGTCGGGCTCATCAACAAGTACTACGACCTCTCCCTCGCCGGGGACGCGCTGGCCAAAAGCCACTACGCGAGCCTCGAGAAGAAGGCGGGGGACTGCGTCGGCTGCGGGCACTGCGATTCCCGCTGCCCCTTCCATGTCAGGCAGGGGGCGCGGATGCAGGAGATCCGGGCCTATTTCGGGGAATGACGGCGGCAGAGGCCGGAAACGCAAAATAAGCAGCGCGCACCCATGAAAAACGGGTGCGCGCTGCCTTTTTGCGCTCACAGGTCTTTTTCGTGCAGGATGACGCCCTGCGCGGCCAGGGCCGACTGGAGTACCGCGGGATCCAGGGACGCGAAATCGTCCGAAAGGGCGGCGGCTGTCCCCGCAGCCTGCCCCGTGACGGCGCAGCAGGGGATCACCCGCATGATGTCCCACATGCTGTCGGTCACCGAGGTGCACCGGCCGGCGGCGGCCAGGTTTTTGATACCGCGGGAATAGAGGGTGGAGAAGGGGACCTCGTAGACCGGCCCCCGTTTCCGCCAGTCGGAGACCATGCCGACGGAGTCGGCAAAGAAGGTGTGCTGCTCAGTGTCGTGGAGTGTGTACTCCCCCGCGATGCGGCGGGTCATCCGGACCTGCGGGATGGAGGGGAGGGCGGTGGGGACCAGCGTTTCGTCGGATTCCCGCCTTTTTTGGATGTCGCGGAGGGCCGCGGCGTGGGAGAGCTGCACCATCTCCGAAAGCTCCGCCCCGTCCAGGCCGGCAAAGCGCCGGGGGGTGAGCAGCTCCACCCCGGGCGCCCCGGCGGCCTTCTCGCTGTCCGGGATGTCGGCGGCGCCGAGGGGGTGAAGGTCATAGCCGCCTTTCCCCAGCGCGTAATACCAGGCGGCCAGCACGTTCCCCTGCCGGAACACCGCGGTCTCCGCTCCGGCCAGCTGCGCGACCGTGCAGTCTCCCGTCGCGTCTACGACCGAGCGGACAGCGATCCCCTGCCGGCCGGACTGGTTTTCGATGATGACGGCGGCGATCCGGTCCCCGTCCCGATTTACCGCGACAGCACTGCTCCCGTAGAGGATCCGCACGCCGCTTTGCAGGAGCAGCCGCTCGGCCAGCATCGCGAAAAGGCAGGGGTTATACCGCACCGCAAAGCGCGGGTCCCGGCAGGTCCGCCCTGCCGGGTCGGACTGGTCGAGCCAGTTTGCCGGGTACATGGCTTCGGCCCCCATCGAGATGGAGAGCCGGAGCAGCTCTTCGGCGATGCCGAAGGAGACCTGCCTTCCGCAGCCGTCGCACAGGGGCAGGTAGATGGTGACAAGCCCCGCCGTCCCGAGGCCGCCCAGCAAAAACTGCCGCTCGAGCAGGATGACGTCCGCGCCCTGCCGGGCGGCCGCGAGCGCCGCCGAAATCCCGGCGAATCCACCGCCGCAGACCAGGACGTCGCAGGACGCCGTCACCGTTGTTTCAAGAGTTTCCCGGATAATCATACGCTTCCTCCTCCCCGGATAAAACAACGCGCGCCCGCGGTATGGGAATGCGCGTTTACTGCACGCCATTACCAGCGCAGGGCACTCACGCCAAAAATAAAATAAGGACCCGGAGCACATTTTGCTCCAGGTCCAACCTGGTCTGAGTGACTGGATTTGAACCAGCGGCCTCTACCACCCCAAGGTAGCGCGCTACCATCTGCGCCACACCCAGACGACTTTCATATTATAGCACAGCCGGGAGCAAATTGCAAGCATTTTTTTCAAAAAACGCGATTTTTTTCCAAAGCCGGGCTGCGGGGGAGGGGAAAGCCCCTCCCCGCGCCGGGCGTCAGAGCAGCACGACGGTGATGCCCTGGTTGCGCCGCTCCAGGTCGCTGTCCCGCCTGAGTTCGTCGCAGGCGAGCAGGGCGCGGCGGGTGTTTTCGTCAAAGATGGAGAAATCCTCCCCCGGGATCACGGCTTTGACCTGCCCTTTGGCGGCCATTTCGGCGAGGCGTTTGCGGACGCCGACCCGGATCTTTCCGCCCGTGCCGCTTGAGCCGTAGCCGTGGATGAGCTTTAAAACGGTGCAGCCCACCGACCGCGCGTGCCGCACCTCAAAGGAGAGGCAGTGCAGCGCCGTTTCGACCGTCGGCCGCCCCAGCTCCAGGTTCGCGGTGCTGATTTTGGAAGCCATTTATGCGCCTCCCTGCGCCGCTGACGGCACCGGTGCGGGCGCATCATCCGTTTTGGGGAACTTCCGCCGCGCGAACAGGAAGCAGATCATGTGGACTATCGCTGTGATCCCCCACGAGACAGGGTAGGAGAGGAACAGAACGTCAATGGTCCGGTCAGCGGCAAAGACGGTAAAGATCCAGAGGATCCGGATGCCGCACGCCCCGGCCAGCGAAACGACCATCGGCAGGATGGAATAGCCGAGGCCGCGCATGCTGCCCACCATTACATCCATAACGCCGCACAGGAAATACGGCATACAGGCGATGCGCATCCGCTCCAGGCCGTAAGCAATGACCTGCGGGTCCGAGTTGTAGATACGCAGCAGCGGCGTGCCCAGGAGGGTCGCTCCCACCCCCATGACCAGTCCGACCACTGTCACAGTGCCGACGCAGAGCAGGGTGATGCGGTTGATGCGGCTGTATTTCCGCGCGCCGACATTCTGGCTGGTGAAGCTCAGGTTCGCCTGGTAGATTGCATTCATGGAGGTGTAGACAAACCCCTCAATATTGCTGGAGGCCGTGCTGCCCGCCATGACAACCGAGCCGAAGGAGTTGATGGAGGACTGGATGAGGACATTTGAGATCGAGAAGATCGCGCCCTGCAGGCCGGCCGGCAGGCCGATGCGGGCCATGCCCAGAAGTTTATCCTTATGGATTTTCAGCTGTTTCCAATAAACTTTGTACATCCCGTCCGCCCGGAGAAGGCACAAAAGAACGAGGACTGCCGAGATGGTCTGGGACATAACCGTCGCGATGGCGACCCCTGCGACGCCCATGTGGAAAACGATGACGAAGATCAGGTTGAATACCACGTTGACAATTCCTGCAATAAACAGGAAAAAGAGCGGGCGCTGGGTGTCTCCAAAGGCGCGCAGGATGGCTGCGCCGAAGTTATAGAGCATATTGGCCGGCATCCCGATGAAATAGATGCGCATATAGAGCGTCGCCTGGTCGAGAACGTCTTCCGGAGTCCCCATCAGGGTGAGCATCGGCTCCGCCAGGAAAATGCCGATAAAAATCAGGACGGTCCCCGCGATTAGGCTGACCAGAATGGAGGTGTGGACGGTGTCGCTCACGTTTTTGACGTCCTGCGCCCCGATGTACTGCGCGACCAGGACATTGGTGCCGATCGACAGGCCGACAAAGACGTTGACAAGCAGGTTGATGAGCGCGCCTGTCGAGCCTACCGCCGCCAGCGCCTCCTTGCCGGTGAACTGCCCGACTACAATGATGTCCGCCGCGTTGAAGAGGAGCTGGAGGATGCCGGAGAGCATGAGCGGCACCGCAAAACGCAGGATTTTGCCCAGCAACGGGCCATTGCACATATCAATTTCATAACTTTTTTTAGCCATTGGAGGAATATCCTTTCTGATAGATTGACTACTGCGGCCAGCTGCGGCTGCGCCGCAATCAGCGCAGGCTGACGGCGCAGCCTTCCCCCTCGGAGGGGGTGAGCCGGAGTTCGCGGCCGGGGGTCAGCGCAAGGCGCAGGCTGTGCGGAGACCCGCAGTGGCGGAGAACGGCGGTGAAGGTCTCTCCCTGCCAGCCGGCGGCGGCCCCCAGCGTGATTTCCGCGGATGGGAGGAGGAAGCCCATTGTGGTGAAGGGCTGGAGGGAGGACTCGCGCAGGGTGACCCGCTTCCATTCCCCAACCCCGAAGGGGATGGCGGCGCTGCCGTCTTTGGTGGTCAGGTGGAGGACGCCGCCGTCCGGGTCCGGCGTAACCGCGATCGAGCGCAGCCCAAACGGGTTTTCCCCGCAGAAGAATTCCCCGTTAAAATCCCGCGCCACGCCCTCGGGCAGGGGGCAGGAGAAGGCGGCTGGCAGCGCGGCGCCAGGGGTCTCTTCCCGGTCAAAGGCGGGGAGAAGGTGTTCCCAGAGCGCGTCCATGACCACCTGCATGTTGCCCGTGTGGCTTAAAACGACGAGGACCGCGTTCTTTTGCGGGATGGCGACCATGTACTGCCCGTATGCGCCGTCAAACCGGAAGCAGCCGTGCTGGCAGCGCCAGATCTGGTAGCCGTAGCCCTGTTCCCAGTCCTTCTGCACGTTGGGGCTGTTGTCGATCTGGGCGGAGGTCGCCTCCCTGACCCATTCCTCCGGCAGGACGCGCTTCCCGCCGAAAACGCCGCCGTTTAAGTAGAGCAGGCCGAGCTTTGCGATCTCCTCGGCCGTCACATGGATGCCCCAGCCGCCGCAGCAGATTCCCTGCGGGGATTTGCCCCAGCGCACCCCCTCGATGCCGAGCGGCGCAAAGAGGCGGGGGGTCAGGTATTCGATCAGGTCCTCGCCGGTCGTCTTCTGCACAATGGCCGAGAGCATGTAGGTCGCGACCGAGTTGTAGGAAAAGCGGGAGCCGGGCGCATGTTCAACCGGCTGGCTGAGGAAGGCTTTGGCCCAGTTGCAGTCGAAATTGTCAAAGACAGGCGGCTCCTTTTCCTGGCCGGTGCCCATCGTCAGGAGGTGGCGGACCTCCATCGCGGCGAGGTTTTCGCTGACGCTTTCCGGGCATTCGTCCGGGAAGAAGGAGACGACCTTGTCGTGAAGGGAGAAGCGCCCCTCAGAGACGGCGAATCCCACTGCGGTGGAGGTCCAGCTCTTGCTGACCGAAAAGACGTGCCGCCGGTCGCTGACCTCGTAGGGGGCGAAGGCGGCCTCCCAGGCGATCTTGCCGTCCCGGACAAGGAGGACGGCGTGGAGGTCGCTGCCCGCCTCCCGGCAGGCGGTGAGGAAGCCGGATACCCCCTTCGGGTCGATATTGGCCTCCCGGAGGGTGGTTTTGATGAGATGATTGGCTGCGTCCAGCATACGTAAGCTCCTTTCTATTCCGCGCGGAGGACCCGGACGGCGTACACGGCGAGCGGCAGCTCCCCGGATACTGTTTCGCCGGTGTTCAGGTCGGTGAAGGCCGCCCCGGCGGGGAGGGCGAGCCGCTGCGGCTGTTCGGTGAAATTCATAAAGAAATAGTAGCGTTCCCCGCCGCCTTCGCGGAGGGTCATGCTGACCCCTTCCGGCAGCTCGACCGGCAAAACGGGGGAGACGCCGGCCTCAGGAAGCAGCTCCCCGTAAAGGTCGTCGAGCAGCTCCTGCCCGGCCGCGGCCGCGAGGTAGTAGACCCGGCCCTTTCCGGCGGGATGGCAGGTGAGGACCGGCTGCCCGGCGTAGAAGTCGTCGGTGTAGCGGGCGAGGACCTCGGTCCCCTCGGCGGGATGGATGATCTCCCGCAGCCGCCCGAGCTCGTAGCACCCGGCGAGGCCCAGGTGGTTTTCGCCGAAGAGGGCGCAGTTTTCGTCCTCCGGGTAGACGGCGTCGAGCTCCTCCGAGCGGATGCCCGCGAGCTCCATCAGCCCGTCCCCGGGGAAGCCGCCCAGGAAGCAGAGGTCGTTTTCGTTGACATACCCGGTCAGGTGGGTGAGGACGAGGGTGCCGCCCGCCCGGACAAAGGCGCCGAGCCTTTCGGCGACGCCCGGACGCAGGCTGTAGAGCATGGGGGCGATGAGCAGCTTATACGGCGCAAAATCGCTGTCCTCGCAAACGACGTCGGCGGCGACGCCGCGCTTCCAGAGGGCGCGGTAGTGGGCGGCGCAGGCGTCGTTATATCCGCGGGCCCGCTCCTTGTCGGGGCCGTTGATCGCGCCCTGGAAGTCGTCGATGGCCCAGCGGTTTTCCCAGTCGTAGAGGACGGCCGCGTCCGCCCTGACGGTGGTCCCGGCGACCCCGGCGAGCTTTTCGAGCATCTCGCCGACCGCCTGGACGCCCCTGAACTCCATCGTGTCGTCCCGGCCGCTGTGGTCGACGACCGCGCCGTGGAACTTCTCCGACGCGCCGCGGCTCTTGCGGAACTGGAAGTACTGGACCGAATCCGACCCGTGGGCGACCGCCTGGATGGAGGAGAGCAGGTGCATCCCCGGGCGCTTGAGCTTGCAGACGGGGTGCCAGTTGGTCTTGCTGGGCACGCTCTCCATGAGGAGGAAGGGCTTGCCACCCTTGAAGGTGCGGTAGAGGTCGTGGGTGAAGGCGACGTGCGAGGCGACTTCCCAGGTCGCCCTGGAGGGGTCGCCCCAGAAGGGATAGTTGTCCCAGCTCACCCGGTCGAGGGGCTCGAGCATCTTCCAGTAGTTTAAGCCGTCGTAGCAGCCCATGAAGTTGGTCGTGACCGGGATGTCGGGGGTGATTTCCCGCAGCGGCGCGATCTCATTCTCCATGAAATCGAGGGTCTGGTCGGTGACGAAGCGCTTCCAGTCGAGGTTCATCCCGTGGATCGCGTTTTCGCCGAGCGGGGAGGGGGACTCGATTTGGTCAAAGGAGGTAAAGCGGTGGCTCCAGAAATAGGTCCACCACTCGTGGTTGAGCTTCTCGATGTCGTTTCCGTACTTTTTGCGCAGCCAGCCGCGGAAGGCTTCCTGGCAGAGCGGGCAGTGGCATTCGCCGCCGTATTCGTTTGAGATGTGCCACATCATGAGGGCGGGGTGTTTGCCGTACCGCTCGGCGAGGAGGCGGTTCATCTCCCGGACCTTCCTGCGGTAGACGGGGGAGGTATAGCAGTGGTTGTGGCGCAGGCCGTGGAGGTTGCGGGTCCGGTCGGCGTTCACCCGCAGGACCTCGGGGTATTTTTCGTCCATCCAGGCCGGGCGCGCGCCGGAGGGGGTGGCGAGGATGATGCGCACGCCCGCCTTCCAGAGGCGGTCAAAGGTCTCGTCGAGCCAGTCGAAGCAGTACCGGCCCTCCTCGGGCTCGAGGGCGGCCCAGGCGAAGATGGCGACCGAGGCGCTGTTGATCTTCGCGAGGTTCATGAAGCGGACGTCCTCCCGCAAAACGTCGGGGTAGGCCTGCCACTGGTCGGGGTTGTAGTCGCCGCCGTGGATGAGGCAGGGGTCGTCCGGCAGGATGGGCGGGAATTTTTCTGTCATAGGATCATCCTTTCTGTTGAAGTAAGGCGGAAAGGGCGGAAAAAACCATTCTATCTCCTATTTTATTCCCATTTTATGCAAATTGCAAGAGGTGGAGTAAAATCTGTGTGAAATTGATGGGAACGCAAAAAAAACGCCCGGGAAAAGCCGGGCGGGATTCGATACGGATTATTCTTCCTCAAAGGTGTGGTAGGTCACGACGACGTTTGCGTCTTTGGGGAAAACGTCCCCTTCCGCAAAATCGGTGTCCCCGTTGATGGACACCTTGGCGACCTCGCCGTCTTTTGTGAGCCAGCCGAGCACAAGGTCTTCCTGCCGCATGGTGTCGACGTTTGTAAAGCCCATGTCCTCCAATTCGCGCACGACCTGTTCGTAATTTTCGCCGTGATAGGATTCTGCATCAGCAGAGATTTTTAGTTCGTTTTCGTCCAGTTTGTTTTGTTCTTTATAGTATAAGTCCATGATTCCTAAGAAAGCATACACAAGAATAAATATGCCAATTATAATAAAAGGCCAGAGAAATTCTCTTCTATTTTCACGATTCTCATTTTCAAGTTCTTTTAGCCGAATCCTTTCTTTTCGTTCATTTTCCCTCACGCGGGCTTCGTTTGTATAAGTCTTGTGATACTTAACTTCGACGCGTTTTACCTCATCGTCAAGCAGTATCAATCTTCCACAGTATGTGCAATAGATGGCCTTTTTTTGATCGATATTTTCCGCATTAATCGCCGCGCCGCATGACGGGCATTCCAACTGATAGGTTTTCATCGATGTTTCCTCCTGCGCCTGCTAAGTCGACTCCGGACGGAGCATAGTACCACTTCTATTATAAGCGGGCAGAGGGGGAAAAGCAAGCGGATGAGAGGATTTTTGTCGAATTTTTGAACAGGACGGCGCGCAGCGCACTACAAAACTAACTGGACAGGCGGCAATTTTCGCGGTGCGGGAACCGCGGGCGCGCAATGTATTCAGCCGCCGCAGGCGGATGAATGCCCCTACAATCCCGAATGATCCGAACGGGGCTGTAGGGGGCGGCGTCCCCGACGCCCTGCGTTTTCCCGTCATCGCGGGACGGGAAACCCGTCCCCTACAAACCCAGCGGTTGGAGAGCTGTAGGGGCGGCCATTGGCCGCCCGCCGGATTCCCGCGGCGTCGCAAACTCCGCCATCACCGGAACACCATCGCCGACCGGGGCGGGAGGGTGACGTCGATGTAGCGGCCGAGCACCCCGCTCTGCACCGTCCGGGACTCCGGCCCGTCCGGCAGGCGGCCGCCGAAGCGCTGCCACTCGCTGTTTAAGAGGATGGGGCAGGTCTGCTCGCACCGGGTGGCCAGGGAGAGCCGCTGGGGAGCGGTGGGGTTGAAGTTGAAGGCGAAGGTATAGCCGCCCTTGTCAAAGACCATCACCTTGGTCTGGTGGTTGATGAACTGGAGGAAAGCATGGTCGTTTTCCCTGATGTTCAGCTCCTCGAGGAGTGCGACCATCGCCTCGTCGAACCACAGGAGGTTGCGGTAGCGCAGGTAGCCGTTGTCGGCGAGGCTCCACTGCCGCCGGGCGTGCTGGTAGCTCCAGTTGTTGCCCTCGCGGGGGAAGTCGATCCACTCCGGGTGGCCGAACTCGTTGCCCATGAAATTCAGGTATCCCTCGCCCGCCAGGGCGGCCGTCACCAGCCGGATGAGCTTGTGGTAGGCCATCGCGCGGTCGATGATGGGGCTCTGGGAGGCGTTGTCCATGTGCCAGTACATTTCCTTGTCGGCCAGCCGGAACATGATGGTCTTGTCCCCGACCAGCGCCTGGTCGTGGGATTCGCAGTAGCCGATGTTCTGCTCGCCGGGCCGGCGGATGGTCAGCTCGCTCCACATTTTCCCGAGGTCCCAGTCCTCGTCCCGTTTGTCCCGGATGGTCTTGATCCAGAAATCCGGCACCCCCATCGCGAGGCGGTAGTCAAAGCCGATGCCGCCGTCCTCGATGGGGCGGCACATACCCGGCATGGCCGACATATCCTCCGCGATGGTGACGGCCGCGGGGTTCACCTCCCGGATGAGGCGGTTGGCGAGCTGGAGGTAGGTGACGGCCTCGGTGTCGGTCGCCAT
Organism: Candidatus Merdivicinus faecavium; assembly: GCA_018716285.1. Lineage (GTDB taxonomy): Bacteria > Bacillota > Clostridia > Oscillospirales > Ruminococcaceae > Merdivicinus > Merdivicinus faecavium. Next base: position 55,971 of record DVKD01000032.1, on the reverse strand, counting down.
CGAGAAGTATTTCTCATAGCTGTCGAAGGCCTCGCCCAGCCCGTGGTGGTGGTAGAGCATCGAGGTGACGCCGTCAAAGCGGAAGCCGTCGAAGCGGTATTCCGTGAGCCAGTATTTGAGGTTGGAGAGGAGGAAGTGGAGCACCTCGTCCTTGCCGTAGTTGAAAAGCTTGGTCCCCCAGGCGGGGTGGTTGCCCTTGTCCCCGGCGTGGAAGAACTGGTACTCGGTCCCGTCGAAGTCGTTGATCCCCTCCAGGGTGTTGGGGCAGGCGTGGGAGTGGACCAGGTCGAGCAGGACGGCGATCCCCATCCCGTGGGCGGTGTCGATGAGCTCTTTGAGCTCTTCCGGCGTGCCGTAGCGGGAGGAGGCGGCGAAGAAGTTGGTCACCTGGTAGCCGAAGGAGGCGTAGTAGGGGTGCTCCATGATGGCCATGAGCTGGATGGTGTTGTAGCCCTCCTCCCGGATGCGGGGGAGGACGTTTTCGGTGAATTCCCGGTAGGTCCCGATCCCTTCCCGCTCGGTCGCCATCCCGACGTGGGCCTCGTAGATGAAGAGGGCGCGGTTCTCCGGCGGGACGAAGGGGCCGTTTTTCCAGACGTAGGGCGCGGGCGGGTTCCAGACCTCGCCGGTGCAGGCGCCGTCCGGGAACTGGTGGATGCGGTGGATGTAGAGCGGGATGCGGTCGAAGGTGCGCCCGTTTGCGGTGACCCGCACCTTGACAAAGGAGCCGTGCGGGATGGATTTCCGGCCGCGGACAAAGACCTGCCAGTTGCCGTTTCCCACCTTTTTCATCGGGTTTTTCTCCGGGTCCCAGCCGTTGAAGTCGCCGATGAGGGACATCTTCTCGGCGCCGGGCGCCCATTCGCGGTAGTACCAGCCGTTGCGGCCCAGCTGGAAGCCGTAGTAGAGGCTGCCGTTTGCAAAATCCGAGAGCGAGCCGTCCCCGGCGAGGCGGCGGCAGGCGTCGCGGTAGAGCTGCATCCGCAGCTGGAGATCGGGCTCGAAGGGGGCGAGGTTCGGGTCGGTCTCGATGATCTTTAAGGACGGGCGCGGGGAAGCGGTTTGGGTGTCAGCCATAGAGAAGCGCTCCTTTCAGAGGGTAAGTATCTGATTTAATTGTACAATCTTCCCGCATATTTGTCAATAGATATGCGAAAAATTAGAAATAGGCGATAAAAATCGAATTTTGCCGCAGAGGGGCGGAAAGGGAAAGTTTTTGCAAATTCCCGGCGGGAGTTTTGGATTTTCGGGTGTTCATTCCGCGGAAAATGTGGTACAATAAAGGGAAGAACATGAGAAAGAAGGGATCCATATGGAGGAAATGCTGGCAAAGTTGCTTGCGGCGGCGAGAGAGGATGGCGAGCTGCGGGCGCGGCTGATGGCGAGCCGGGAGGCGGAGGACCCCCTCTCGGACTTCTGCGCCAGGGCGGCGGAGGCGGGCTTCCCCATCACGGTGGGGGAGCTGGTCGCGGTCGGGGAGGAGTACAGCGCAAACCTCCTCAAAAGCGTCAACGGCGGGGCCGAGTACCCGATGGACGGCTGGGACGACGCCTATGAGATGTTCCTGGCGGCGCTTTTGTAAATTCAAGCGGAAAATTCGACAGTTTGGGAAGTGTTTTTGACATTTCGGCGCACCCCCCTTGCCATTCCAGGCGGACTGTGCTAGTATGAAGGTACAAGGATACATCGAAAGGATGCGGTGGTTATGCTGCAAAAGAGATCCTGCGTTTATTCCGGAGAACAGGAGTATGCAAAGCCTTTTTTGGAGGCGCTGGAAGCGCGGGGAGTCCGGCATTGGGTCAAAAAGCCGCTGCTCGCCCGCGTGACCCACGACAATGGGACTGTTTTCAGCCGCACCCCCTTACAGAACACCGGGTTCAAGGACCACTTCGGCCCCTCGCCGGAGATCCGGATCCTGGTCCGGACAGGGGACCTTGCGGAAGCCCGCCGGCTGATGCGCGAGCAGCTGGGGGAGACGGCGGACACGTCCCAGTTCCGCTGAGAGGAGGAGTTCCTGTGAAAAAGGTGTGCGTCTACGAGGGGCAGCCCCTCAAGATCAAGCCGCTGCTGGAGGATTTGAAGCAGCAGGGCATCCCGTATCAGCTCAAAAGCAAGTTCACGCTGCGGGTGTTCCGGGAAAGCAAGCCGGTATCCGGCCTGGCCACCGGCAACGACAGCATCCGCAGGGACTACGCCGGCCCGCCTGAGAATGTGCGGCTGCTCGTCCCGGAGGAGCATGAGCAGGCTGCGCGGCAGATGCTGCGGGAGCTGCTGGGATAAAAACGGAAAACGGGGGCAGGAAATCCTGTCCCCGTTTTGCTTTTGCCTGTTTAGCGCGCCTTTTGCTTCTTTTCCGGCCGGATCTCCGGCGCAAAGCCCATTTTGGCGATGCTCCGCCTGAGCCAGCCGCCCTTGAGGTAGTAGGCGAGGAAGAGCAGCGAGGTGATCGTCCAGGTGATGGGGTAGCTCAAAATCACCGTCTGGACCGACGGGAAGATGGGCTTCATCACCGCGATCCAGGCCACCCGCAGCACGCAGACGCCGAAGCAGGTGAGCAGCATGGGGGCCAGCGCGTCCCCGGTCCCCCGGACGGCGCTGCTCAGCACCGCGATGCCCAGGTAGGTGAAGTAAAACGGCACCAGCGTCATCAGAATCTCCATCCCGATGTCGATGACGGCGGCGTCCTGGGTGAAGAGCCTGTAGATGTACCGCCCGAAGAGCATCAGCACGGCGCTCAGCCCCACCGAGGTGCCCAGCGTCATGCCGGCGCAGACCCGGACGCTCTTGCGCATCCGGTCGTATTTCTGCGCGCCGAAATTCTGCCCCACAAAGGTGGAGACCGTCACGCCGAAGGCGTCCATGATCATCCAGAACAGGCCGTCGATCTTGCCGTAGGCCGTCCAGGCCGCGATGGTGTCGGTGCCGAAGCTGTTGACGCTGGCCTGGATGATGATGTTGGAGACGCCGTACATCACCGACTGCAGCCCCGCCGGGATGCCGATGCGGATAATGTCCCAGAGCATGTCCCTGTGGAAGCGGATCCGCCGCAGGAAAAGCCGGTAGGGCGCCGTCGTCCGCACCAGCACAATGAAAATCAGCACGGCGCTGATGGTCTGGGCGAGGATGGTGGCCAGCGCCACCCCCATGACCCCCATGTGGAACTGCAAAACAAACAGCAGGTCGAGCACGAGATTGATCATGGTGCTGGCAATGAGGAAGTAAAGCGGCCGCCGCGCGTCCCCGACCGCCCGCAGGATGCCGGTGCCGACGTTGTAAAACAGGTTGGGCACCATGCCGCAGAAATAGATGCGCAGGTAGGTGAGGGCGTAGTCCATGATATCGTCGGGCGTCCCCATCGCGCGCAGGGCGAAGGGGGAGACGATCTGCCCCACTACGGTTAAGAAGAGGCCGCTCGCCAGGCTCAGCGCCACCGCCGTGTGGACGGCGCGCTGGGTCCCCTCCACGTCCCGCGCCCCGAAAAGCTGGGACACAATGACCGTCGCGCCGGAGGAGAGCCCGACAAAAAAGCCCACCAGCAGGTTGATGAAGGTCCCTGTGGAGCCGCCCACCGCAGCCAGGGCCTCCTTGCCGACAAAATTCCCGACGACGATGGCGTCTACCGTGTTGTAAAGCTGCTGGAAAAACGTCCCGAACAATATCGGGAAAAAGAAGAGCAGCATTTCCTTCCAGAGGACGCCGTCGGTGATGCCGTTGCCGGCCGTCCGCCGTTTTTTCCGTATCTCCATAGGGGATACTCCTTTCTGATCCTTGCATTCTTACTCTATCTTAGCACAGCGGGAATCGTTTGTCCAGAGGACGGCCCGCAAATTTTAGAAATGCGCGGAAAACGCCGTCTGCCGGGGAATTCGCGGATTCGCTGCGGGGTGTTTGCCGCGTCCCAAACCGCGGCAGAGGCTCCCCCTTATAACGGCGCAGTGCGCGGCTTGTCCGCGGGCGGGTACAGTCTGGCGCGGGGAAGGCTGCTGCGTCAACCTGCCGCGCGTGCCCGCGTCACCCTGTCTTTTTTACGGCAAAAAAGATTGGGGAGAAAAAGCCGCCAAGAGGGAGACCCTATGAATGACCGCCATAGGCGGACATTCATGGATCGCCCAACGCGCGTCACGTTTGTACAGCCTGTCCGGTTGTACGCGCGTCAGGCGGCCGCGGCCAGGGGAGATTCCCCCAGAGCGATATTCCTTCGGAGAATTCGGAACGTGAAGTCGTGGCGCCGGATTTTGGAGTTTCGCTGCGGCCTTGCGTATGCCGCGTCGTCAATGTCCAGCGCAGCGCGTGGCGTGCCGCCCCAGAGGCGCGCAGCCTGAATCGCGAATTTATTCGCGATGTGCGCACAGCCGAAGCCCGGCGCGGGGCAGAAACGCCGCGCCGTCAATGTCCAGCGCGGTCACGCGGAACAGCCCTCAAATCGGGGTGTCGCGCTTCAGAGGCGCGCAGCTTGTCGCGCGCCAGCCGAAGCCCGGCGCGGGGCAGAAACGCCGCGTCGTCAATGTCCAGCGCGGTCACGCGCCCGGATGTAGTGGAAGAGGAACTGCTGGGCGACGCCGCGCGGCTCGGCGAAGGCGGGGAAGCCGTCCGGGTAGAACTGCGCCAGCGCCTTTTTGATCCAGGTGTCGACCGGGAAGGCCTCCAGCCGGTGCAGGCCGTACAGCAGCGCGCACTCCGCAACCTTGACCCCGACGCCCTTGATCTGCATCAGCTCCTCCCGCGCCTCGTCCAGCGGGAGAACGGCCGCGCGGGCAAGGTCCACCCGGCCGTCCGCGACCTTCTGGGCGGCGTCGAGGATGTATTTTGCGCGGAACCCGGCCCGCAGCGGGGCGAGATCCTCCAGGGTGCAGGCCGCCAGCCGCTCGGGGGTGGGGAAGGCCGTCCCGCCCGCGCAGGGTTCCCCAAAGGCCGCGCAGAGGCGGGCGATGATCCCCTTGATGCGGGGGATGTTATTGTTCTGGCTGATGATGAAGGAGCAGAGCGCCTCCCAGGGATCCTGCCGCAGCAGCCGGATTCCCCCGCAGAATGCGCAGGCGCGGCGGAGGGTCTCGTCGGCCGAAAAAGCGGCCTTCATCGGCTCGTAGTCGGCCGCAAGATCAAAGTAATCCGACCAGATCTCCTCAAATTCGACGGGAGTGGTTTCGAAAAAAAGCGTCTCCCCCTGCTGGGAGACGGTGAGAAAGTGCCCGCAGTGGATGCCGGCAAAGGTCCCGGGGGCGGTCTGCTCCCAGCGGAAGGCCTGGCCGCAGTCGAGGGTGTCGGCCAGCGAAAAGCCGGGAAGGCGGTAAACGATGGGCATGTGCGCTCCTTTCGGTCAGGAAAGTGATTAAACAGATGAAGCCGGGCGGGGATTCCGCTCGTTTTCATTATACAGGATTTCCGCCCGGCGGGCAAGTTTTTTCGAAAATCCCGCGGGAAGGTGACAGAATCGGGGCGCGGGCGGTTTTTATAAAGACAACGGAGCATTTTTGCTCGGAGCGAATTTCGCTCTAGGCAGGGGGGGATTTTTATGATATACTGTTGATAGATAGAACTGAACCGAAAGGAACGGAGGAAATGTTATGCGCGACAGTATTTACACCATCCCGGTCAGCGAGGTCTTCGAGCCCAAATGCGGCTGCCCGATCTGCGCGATGGAGCGCACCCTCGAGCAGCGGTGCGTCGAATACATCATGGGCGCGGCGATGATGGAGCCGGACGTCCGGATCGAAACCAACCGCCTCGGCTTCTGCACCCGGCACTTTGAGCAGATGCTCCACCAGAAAAACCGCCTCTCCCTCGCCCTTATCCTCGAAAGCCATTTGAAAGAGCTGGAGGCCGGAAATTTCCAGGACATCCGCGCCCGCGCAAAGGCCAAGCCCAAAAAGCGCGGCGAGGTCCAGACCGTCAACCACACCTGCTTTGTCTGCGAAAAGATCGACTGGGCGCTCTCCCGGATGCTCTTTACCGTCGTCGACCAGTACGCGAAGGACAGGGAGTTCCGGAGGCTCTTTGCGGAGCAGGAGTTCCTCTGCCTGCCCCACCTCGAGGCGCTGCTCTGCGCCGCCGCCGAGCACATGCCCAAAAAGTTCTTCCCGGAATTCCAGGAGGCGGCCGTGAAGCTTGCCAGAAAGCAGCTCGAGGAGGTCGGGGCGGACGTCTCCCACTTCTGCCGGATGTTTGACTACCGCAACGCCAGGGAGGGCGCCGACTGGGGCAATTCCCGCGATTCCATCGAGCGCGCCATCCGCCTCCTCACCGGGACCGATTTCCGCGAGGACGCGTGACCGGCGGCTTACAGCCGCAGGAAATTCGCCGCGGCAGGTATCCCCGCGCTGGGCTTCGGTTGGCTCAAACGAGTTGAGCCTCTGGAGCGTGGTTCCCCGCGCCGAATCCGCGGACATCCCGTTGCGCAATTGCGGGCGAACACAGTTCGCCCCTACAAACCGGCGCTTTCCAGAAAATGCCGCGGTGCAGCGGTTTACGCCAACATGATGCAAAACCGCCGTGCGGGGAACCGTGCCCGCGCGGAACATTTTTTCGAAAATGTTTGACAGCGGGGATTTCCTTCGTATATAATAGAAGGGAATGCACAAACTAAATCCGAATTTACCGGGTTAAAGGAGGATTTTGTTTGGCAAAGGCGCAGAATGAACAAAACGACGAGATGGAGGAGCTCCCTTACAGCGACCCCGCGAAGGGGATCCCGGCGGCCGGGTCGGTGACGACCGGCGGGCGGCACCTCATCCACTGCCTGACTATCATCGGGCAGATCGAGGGGCATTATATCCTGCCCCCGCAGAACAAATCGACCAAATACGAGCACGTCATCCCCCAGCTGGTGGCCATCGAGGAAAACCCCGACATCAAGGGGCTGCTGGTCATCCTCAACACGGTGGGCGGGGACGTCGAGGCGGGGCTCGCCATCGCCGAGCTGATCGCCGGGATGAAGACCCCGACCGTCTCCCTCGTGCTGGGGGGCGGGCACTCCATCGGCGTGCCGCTCGCGGTGTCGGCGGCCAGGTCCTTTATCGTGCCGTCGGCGACGATGACCATCCACCCGGTCCGGATGAACGGGCTGGTGCTGGGGGTGCCGCAGAGCTTTTCCTACTTTGACAAGATGCAGGACCGGATCGTCCGGTTCGTGACCGAGAACTCCTCCATCAGCGAGGAGCGCTTCCGCTCCCTCATGATGCAGACCGGCGAGCTCGCGATGGACGTCGGCACCTCGATCGACGGGGAGCGGGCGGTCGGCGAGGGGCTCATCGACCGGCTCGGCGGCCTGTCCGACGCCATCGAGTGCCTCTATCAGATGATCGAGGAACGGGAGGAGGGGAAGGCGGATGCTTCTGTACACCATCCTGGGGGCGGAGCAGATATTTCCGAGCGACCCTCCGCAGACTGAGCTCAAAATGGTCGCGGGACGGCTCTGCGAGTGCGTGCGGGAGGGGGAGCGGCTGCGCGTCTCCCGCCTCATCTCGACCGACCCGGCGGACTTTTTGAACCCGGCCCTCTCCCCGGGGGCGGATGCGGCCCGGGGGGACGCGGCAGGCCAAATTCTATGACAGTAAAGGTGGAAAACATGGCAGAATCGAAAGGCAGTTCCAGAAAAAAGAAGAGCGCGGGCGGCAAAACCGCCGCCAGGCGCCCCCAGCGTTCGGTCGCCGAGCTGGCGGCCGAACAGCGCGAGCACCGCAACCAGATGTGCGCGGTCATCCTCTTCGCTGCGGGGATCTTTCTGACCGCACTGGCGCTCATCCCGGGCGGGTCGGGCTGGCTCGCCCTACATAACCTGCTGCGCGGCCTGTTCGGGCCGATCAGCTATGCCGTCGGGCCGGTGGTCATCTACCTTGCGGTCATTATCACGCTGGGGCGGGAATCGCTTTCGGCGGGGAGCAAGGTGTGGCAGATGGCGCTGCTCATCGTGCTGCTGTGCGGCATCTCCCAGCTCTTTTTCGGGCTGCCGGACGAGGAGGGCTTTTTCGCAAGGCTCGCGAGCTTTTTCATCGACGGCATCCAGCTAAAGAGCGGCGGCCTGGCCGCGGCGCTGATCGGCTGGCCGCTGATGCGGTTCGCCGGCGGCACCCTCGGCGCGGCGATCATCCAGCTTCTGCTCGTCTTTGTCTTTTTGATGCTCATCTCGGGCAGCACCCTCAAGAGCTTTTTCGCAAGCTGCGCCAAACCGGTGCGCCAGATCGGGGAGACCTACGCCGTCCACCGCGAGCGGCGGGAGGAGGAAGAGCGCACCCGCCAGCCGCGGATCGACATCCCGATGGGCGGCGAGGAGCGCGGGATGCCGGAGCACCCGGTCGTCTCGCCCGACCAGAGCTTTGACCAGGCGCTCGAGAACTTCCGTTTAGACCCCAAGGAGCTCCGCCGCCGCAAAAAGGAGGCCGAGAAGCTGGGGCTCAAGGTCGACCCCCTGACCGGGGAGGTCCTCGAGGAGGGAGTCCGCACCCCTCCCGCCCCCCAGAAAGAGACCCCGGCCGAGCCGGAGCGGGAACCCTTCCGGCCGGACAGGCACCTCGATTCCCGCGCCCTCTGGGGCGCGCCGGCAGCCGCGCCGGACGCGCAGCCGGCGGCATATGAGGAAACTCCGGATGTTTTGGCCGATGCCGGTTCCGCGGGCCGTGCGGTCGGCGATTTCTTCCCCGAAGCGGAGGAGAAAGCAGGCGGAAAGCCGGTGTTTTCCCTGTCAAGTGAACCAGCTTTACAGCAGGAAAACCCCGCCGGGACGGGCGGCCGCCCTGTAAAGCCGGTCAACCCCGACTCCCTCTGGGGCGCGCCGCTCTCGCCCTCCCAGATGCGGGCGCTGGATGCGGAGAAGGATCCGGACGACCTGCCCTTTGACCCGGACGACGAGGAATCCCACGTCGATACCGCGGCCTTTGACAAGCTGAAAGGCTCGGTCCTCGAGGGCGCTGCCCAGAGCGACGACGCCTTCGGTGCAAATCCCCCCACCCTCGGCGAGGCCGCCGGGGAAAGCGGGGAGGACCGCCCGCTCGACGAAGACCGCCGCCTCGATGAGGCCATCCGCGCCATCGGGGAGGGCGGGCAGCAGCCTCCTGCCGGTGGGCAGGGTCTGGCCGAAAAGGTCCAGACGGAGGCGCCCTACCAGCTCCCGCCGGTCACCCTGCTCAAAATGCCCAGGAGCGACGGCAGCGCCGACGTCAGCGAGGAGCTCAACGCCAACGCCGTCAAGCTGGTCGAGACCCTCAAGAGCTTCGGCGTCCAGACGCGGGTCATCGCCTACAGCCGGGGGCCGACCGTCACCCGGTATGAGCTCCAGCCGCTTGCGGGGGTGAAAATCTCCAAAATCACCGGCCTTGCCGACGATATCGCCTTAAACCTCGCCACGGCCGGCGTCCGCATCGAGGCCCCCATCCCCAACAAGCCGGCGGTCGGCATCGAGGTGCCCAACAAAAAGACCGACTCGGTCAGCATCCGGGAGATCATCGACTCGGACGAGTTCCGCAGCGCCAAGGGCGCGCTGCCCATCGCCCTCGGCAAGGATATCGCGGGCAACATCGCCATCGGGGACGTCGCGACGATGCCCCACCTCCTCGTCGCAGGCACGACGGGGAGCGGCAAGTCGGTCTGCATCAACTCGATGCTCATCTCCTTCCTTTACAAATTCTCGCCCAAGGACGTCCGGCTCATCCTCATCGACCCGAAGGTCGTCGAGCTCGGCATCTACAACGGCATCCCGCACCTGCTCATCCCGGTCGTCACCGACCCGAAGAAGGCGGCGGGGGCGTTAAACTGGGCGGTCACCGAGATGCTCAAGCGGTACGCGGCCTTTGCGGAGCATTCGGTCCGCGACATCAAGGGCTACAACCGGCTCGCCGAGCAGTCGGAGGAGCTGCAGCACATGCCGCAGGTCGTCATCGTCATCGACGAGCTGGCCGACCTGATGATGGCCGCCCCCAATGAGGTCGAGGACGCGATCTGCCGCCTGGCCCAGATGGCCCGCGCGGCCGGGATGCACCTCATCATCGCGACCCAGCGGCCGTCGGTCGACGTCGTGACCGGCCTCATCAAGGCGAACATCCCCTCCCGCATCGCGCTGTCGGTCTCCTCGCAGGTCGACTCGCGGACCATCCTCGACACCGGCGGGGCGGAGAAGCTGCTCGGCCGGGGCGACATGCTCTACGCGCCGATGGGCTTCCCCAAGCCCGTGCGGGTGCAGGGCTGCTTTGTGAGCGACGCCGAGATCGAGGCGGTCGTCGACTTCATCAAGAACGGCGGGGAGCCGGTCGTCTATGACGCCGGCATCCTCGACGAGATCGAGCGCCAGGCCGCCTCCGACGGCAAGAAGAAGGGTGGCTCGTCCGACGCCGGGGAGGAGACCGACGAGATGTTCGAGGACGCCGTCCAGTGCATCCTCGAAGCCGGGCAGTGCTCGACCTCCTACCTCCAGCGGCGGCTCAAGATGGGCTACGCCCGCGCGGCGCGGCTGGTCGACGAGCTCGAGGAGCGCGGCATTGTCGGCCCGCCCGACGGCTCCAAGCCGCGGGAGGTGCTCATCACCAAGGCGCAGTGGGCCGAGTTCCAGATGCGCAATCATATGGATTGAGGAGGGCACAGTGGAGAAACCGACATTTCCGGTGCGGCCGGTCCGGCGGGAAGAGCTGGGCGGGCTGCTCGCCCTTTACACCTTTTTGGGGGAGAACCCCCTCCCGGCGGACATGGCGGCGGTCCTGCCGCTCTGGGAAAGGATCCTGCAAAACCCCGATTACCGCATCCTCGTGATCGAGGAAGGGGGGAGGCTCGTCTCCTCCTGCACCCTGCTCATCGTCCCGAACCTCACCCACGGGCAGCGGCCCTACGCGCTGGTGGAGAACGTCGTCACCCACCCCGATTTCCGGGGCAGGGGGTACGGGACAGCTGTCCTGGACGCGGCCGCAGCGGCTGCGCGGCGGGAAAACTGTTACAAGATCATGCTGCTCACCGGCTCAAAGCGGGAGAGCACGCTGCGTTTTTACCAAAAGGCCGGATACCGGGACGACCTCAAGACCGGGTTCTGCCGGAAATTAGACTAGATGGGGGTTACCATGAACGGATTTCTGCCTGTTTCCCGGGAGGATATGGCCGCCCGGGGCATTGAACAGCTCGATTACATCATCATCACCGGCGACGCCTATGTCGACCACCCGAGTTTCGGGACGGCGATCATTTCCCGGGTAATTGAGGCCGAAGGGTACACGGTGGGCGTCATCGCCCAGCCGGACTGGCGCTCCGACCGGGATTTCACCCGGCTGGGGCGGCCGAAATACGCCTTTTTCGTCAACGCGGGCAACATCGACTCGATGGTCGCCCACTATACCGCCGCCAAAAAGCGCCGCTCCGAGGACGCCTACACCCCCGGCGGCGCCGCGGGGAAGCGCCCCGACCGCGCCGTCACCGTCTACAGCCACCGGCTGCGGGAAATCTACGGGGAAGTCCCCATCATCATCGGCGGGATCGAGGCCTCGCTGCGGCGGTTCGCCCACTACGACTACTGGGACGACGCGGTGCATCCCTCCATCCTCCTCGACGCGGGGGCGGACCTTTTAAGCTACGGGATGGGGGAATTGCAGACCGCCGAGATCGTAAACCGCCTGGCGGCGGGGGAGGAGATTTCCGCCCTGCGGGACATCCGCGGGACCTGCTACCTCTGCCCGCCGGCCGAAACGCCGTTCGGCGGGGTGCAGTGCCCGGATTTTGCCCAGGTCTGCGCCGACAAGGCCGCCTACTGCAAGGCGACCCGCATCCAGATGGACCAGCAGGACGAGGTCACCGGGAAAATCGTCCTCCAGCGGCACGGGGACAAGATGCTCGTCCAGAACCCGCCGATGCGCTCCCTCACGACCGAGGAGCTCGACCGGGTCTACGCCCTGCCCTATATGCGCAGATGGCACCCGAGCTACGACGCGCTGGGCGGCGTGCCGGGGATTGAGGAGGTGGAATTCTCCATCGCTCACAACCGCGGCTGCTTCGGGGGCTGCAACTTCTGCGCCATCGCCTTCCACCAGGGGCGGAAAATCGCGGTGCGTAGCGAGGAGTCGGTCCTTGCCGAAGCGCGGCTGCTCGCCTCGCTGCCGAATTTCAAGGGGTACATCCACGACGTCGGCGGCCCGACCGCCAACTTCCGGCGGCCTTCCTGCCAGAAGCAGCTCGAGCACGGGCTCTGCAAGGGCGGGAAGAAGTGCCTCGCCCCGACACCCTGTCCCGCCCTGGAGGCCGACCACAGCGAGTATCTGGACATGCTGCGCAAGATCCGGGCCATCCCCGGGGTCAAGAAGGTCTTCATCCGCTCGGGCATCCGGTTTGACTACCTGATGGCCGACCCGGACGACAGCTTTTTCGAGGAGCTGGTCGCCCACCACGTCTCCGGGCAGCTCAAGGTAGCGCCCGAGCACTGCGCAAACGCCGTCCTCGACGCGATGGGCAAGCCCCACATCGAGACCTACCGCGCCTTTGCCGACAAATTCTACCGCATCACCAAAAAGCTCGGGAAGAAGCAGTACCTCGTCCCTTACCTCATGTCCTCCCACCCGGGGAGCACCCTGAAGGAGGCGGTCGAGCTCGCCCTCTTCCTCAAGGAAAACCACATCCACCCCGAGCAGGTGCAGGACTTCTACCCGACCCCCGGCACCGTCTCGACCTGCATGTTCTACACCGGGATGGACCCTTATACCCTCAAGCCGGTCTTTGTCCCGCGCACCCCCGAGGAAAAGGCGATGCAGCGGGCGCTGCTCCAGTATTTCCTCCCCAAAAACCGGGAGCTGGTCCTCAAGGCGCTGCACAAGGCGGGACGGGAGGACCTCATCGGCTCCGGCCCGGAATGCCTCGTCCCCGCGCCAGCGGGGACGAGATCCGCGCCTGCCGGAGCGGGGACGAGATCCGCGCCGGTGGGCGCAAAGTCCGCTGGGGCAAAACAGGGCCGGCCCGCGCAGAAGGGCGGCAAACGCAGCCCGCTGCGCAACATCCACCCGAAGAAAAAGAAGAAGGAAGGGGGCCGATGACCGTTGGCGAAGCGGAAAAGTCACACCCGGCGGCGGAAAAAGCAGCCGCTCAACTGGCCGCTCATCGTCTCGGCGGCGGTCCTCATCAGCGCCTTCTTCCTCGCATACCTGACCCTCGGCGGGGATTTTCTGAAGGAAATCCCGGGGGCGGAGGAGGTCAAGGGCGCGTTTTCCACCCTCTGGGAGGCCCTCACGACCCCGCCGGAGGAGCAAAGCCGCGCGGATTCCTCCGCGGCGGGCGCGGCCCCGGTCTCCGGGGACGGGGCGGAGGTCCATTTCATCGACGTCGGGCAGGGGGACAGCATCCTCATCCGCTGCGGCGGCGCGGATATTCTCATCGACGCCGGTGAAAATAACATGGGCGAGACGGTCAACGCCTACCTCGACTCGCTCGGGGTGGAGGAGCTCGCCCTCGCCATCGGCACCCACCCGCACTCCGACCACATCGGCGGGCTGGACGTCGTCCTCTCCGAGCACCCGGCCGGGACGGTCGTCATGCCCGCGCTGCCGGACGACATGGTCCCGACGACCCGGACCTTCGAGGACCTGCTCGCGGTGATCGAGGAAGAGAACCTCTCGCTGGAGGAGGCCGTGCCGGGCACGGAATATGAATTCGGGGACGGGACCCTCGAGATCCTCGGGCCGGTCGCGGATTACGACGACTTAAACGACTATTCGGTCGTCTGCCGGTTTTCCTACGGGGAGATTTCCTTCCTGCTGACCGGGGATATGGAGACGACCGCCGAAGCCGACCTGCTGGCCTCCGGCGCAGACCTCTCGGCCGACATCCTAAAGCTCGGCCACCACGGGAGCAGCACCTCGACCGGGGAGGACTTCCTCCGGGCGGTCGACCCCGCTGTCTGCGTCATCGAGGTGGGGGAGGGCAACTCCTACAACCACCCCCATGCCGAGACGATGGAGCGGGTGGAGGGCTATGGCTGCACGATCTACCGCACCGACCTGGACGGCAATATCGTCATCCGGACCGACGGGGCCGCCTGGTCGGCTTCGACCGGGAAATAGGAGGGGACTATGCTCATCATCGACCGGTTTGAGGGAGAATTCGCCCTCTGCGAGGACGAGGGGCGGCAGATGCGCCGCATCCCGCGCTCCGAACTGCCCGCGCAGGCCCGCGAGGGGGACTGCTTAACCTGCGAAGAGGGCCGTTTGCGGATCGACAGCCGGGCGGCCGAGGCCAGAAGGAAGGCGAATGCCGCCCGTTTTCGGAGGCTTACACGGGGAAAATGAGCGCGCTCTTTGGCAGGATAGCAAAGCGGGGAAGGTTTTGTTTGTGAAAATCCCTGTTTTTTTGCACAGCCCCCTTGCCAAGCGCGAGGAATTTGTTTATAATATAAAGAAAGAAGCGGTTGTTTTGTGGGGATTTTGAGGATTTGTCCCGCCGCGCAAGGAGGAGTTCAGGAATGGCATCCAAATTTACCGTCACGCTGGAGCGTCTGATCAAGGAATTTTCCTTTGAGGAAATTTACGTGCCCGACGACCCGGCGTCCATTCATATTTCTTCTGGGGATGTCAACCGTCCGGGGCTTTTCATCACCGGGTTTTACGACTACTTTGACCCCGACCGCATCCAGATCATCGGCCGGATGGAGACCGCTTACTTAAGCGACCTCGAAAAGGACGTCCTCGCCGAGCGGATGGACAAATTGTGCTCCCTAAATGTGCCGGCCATTATCGTGACGCGGGGGCTTGAGGTCTTCCCGGAGATGGTCGAGGCGGCCCGCGCCCACCGGATTCCGGTGCTGCGCACCCAGGACCCGACCTCGAGCTTTATGGCCACCCTGATCGGCTTTTTGAGCGTCGAGCTGGCGCCCCGCATCACCCGGCACGGCGTCCTCGTTGAGGTCTACGGCGAGGGGATGCTCATCGTCGGGGACAGCGGCGTCGGCAAGAGCGAGACGGCCATTGAGCTGGTCAAGCGCGGCCACCGCCTCATCGCCGACGACGCCGTCGAGATCCGGCGGGTCTCGAGCAAGAGCCTGGTCGGCAGCTCGCCGGAGAATATCCGGCACTTTGTCGAGCTGCGCGGCATCGGCATCATCAACGCAAGGCGGCTCTTCGGCATGGGCGCGGTCAAGCTGACCGAGAAGATCGATATGGTGGTAAACCTCGAGCACTGGGACCAAAGCAAGGTCTACGACCGGATGGGGATCGACAACCAGTACGCGCAGATCCTCGGCAACAAGGTGCCGTCCCTCACCATCCCGGTCAAGCCGGGGCGCAACCTCGCCATCATCCTCGAGGTCGCGGCCATGAACAACCGCCAGAAAAAGATGGGATACAACGCCGCGCAGGAGCTGATGGAAAAGCTCGGGATGCCGGCGAGCTCCTCCCGCGACATTGTCAACGAATTCGACTTTTAGGTGAAAAGTCCGGGAAATCAGGCATTTTCCGGGTTTCATAAAAATATTATATAAAGGAATGGGTACAGCTATGAAGTATTACATCGGGATTGATTTGGGCGGAACCTTCGTCAAGGCAGGCGTGGTGGACGAGAATTTCCAGATTGTCACCAAGGCGACTGTCGATTCGAGCGACGTCGTCGGGGAACCGGAGCGCATCGCCGACCGTATGGTGGAAGCGGCAAACCAGGCCCTCGCCGCGGCGAAGCTGACCATGAACGACATTGAAAACATCGGCATCGGCGCGCCCGGTTCGGTTGACCCGGAAAGCGGGGTCATCATCTACGCGAACAATCTGAGCTTCCTCAACACCCCCATCCGCCAGTATCTGGAAGCCCGCACCGGCAAGCAGATCTTCGTGGAAAACGACGCCAACGTCGCCGCTTACGGCGAGGTGCTGGCGGGCGCTGCGAAGGGCGTCGACGACGCGATCGTCATCACCCTGGGCACCGGCGTCGGCGGCGGCATCATCATCGACGGCCGGATCTACTCGGGCTTCAACAATTTCGGCGGCGAGCTCGGCCACACCGTCATCGTCTATAACGGCCGCCACTGCACCTGCGGGCGCAACGGATGCCTCGAGGCTTACTGCTCGGCCACCGCGCTGATCCGCCGGACCCGAGAAGTGATGGAAGAAAATCCCTCCTCCAAGCTCTGGGAGGTCGTGGGGAGCCTCGACGCCGTCAACGGCAAGACCGCCTTTGACGCCATGCGGCTGGGCGACGAGGCCGGCAAGATGATCGTCAACGAGTATATCGAGTACCTCGGCTGCGGGCTCTCGAACTTTGTCAACACCTTCCAGCCGGAAGTCCTGCTCATCGGCGGCGGCATCAGCAAGGAGGGCGAAAACCTGCTCGCCCCGCTGCGCGAGATCCTCGCCAAGGAGACCTACGGCATCAGCGGCGTCAAGTCGACCACTCTGAAGACCTGCGCCCTGGGCAACGACGCCGGCACCATCGGCGCGGCCTTCCTCTGGCAGATCTACGGCGAATAAATCGCCGGGCGAATAAGCCGCCGGACGGCAATACCCTGACCATCCTGCTGTGACGGCGCAGCATTTCTGAAAATAAGGACGGATGCCGCCCAAGGCCGCCGGGAAATCCGGAGCGCTTTGGGCGGCAGTTTCCGGAAGATGGAGGCAGTATGAACAACCGAAACGAAATCCGCGCGATCTGCGCGTCCCTGGGCTGTGAATTCCGGGAGGACGTCCCGCTGCGGGATTACACCACCTTCCGCATCGGCGGCCCCGCGCCTTTTATGCTCTTCCCCGCAACGGCGAAGCAGGCGGAGGAGGCGGTGCGCGCCCTCAGGGGGAAGATCCGGCTGGTCGTGCTCGGGCGGGGCTCCAACATGCTGGCCGCCGACGGGGCGCTTTCCTTTGCCGTCCTCCATCTGGGCAGGCAGTTTTCGAAAATCGAGGTGGAGGGCGAGACGATGCTCTGCGAGGCCGGGGCGACGATGGCGGAAGCCTGCCGCGCGGCCCTCGCGCACGGCTTAAGCGGCCTCGAATTCTCCTACGGCATCCCCGGCAGCGTCGGAGGCGGCGCGTATATGAACGCCGGGGCCTACGGCGGGGAATACAAGGACGCCGTCCTCTGGTGCGAGCACATCGACGAGGACGGCAATCCCGGGCGTTTTTCCGGGGAAGAGCTCGATTACCGCTACCGCCACAGCGCCTACAGCGGGAAGGGGTACGTCATCACCCGGGTCGCCTTCGGCCTGCACAGGGGCGACCCCGCGGCGATCAGGGCGCGGATGGACGAACTGATGGAGAGGCGGCGCAGCAAGCAGCCGCTCGAATTCCCGAGCGCGGGCAGCACCTTCAAACGGCCCGAAGGGGCCTATGCCGCCGCCCTCATCGAGCAGTGCGGCCTCAAGGGCGCCCGGGTCGGGGACGCGATGGTGAGCGAAAAGCACAGCGGGTTCATCGTCAACGCGGGCCAGGCGACCTGCGCCGACGTCCTCGCCCTCATTGAGCAGGTGAAGCGTGTGGTGCGGGAGCAGACAGGATACGAGCTGGAGCGGGAGGTTGAGCTCTTCCGCTGACAGCCGGGAAGGGATACAGGTATGGATTTTTTGATCGTAACGGGAATGTCGGGCGCCGGCAAGTCGCGGGCGGTGGATGCGCTGGAGGATATCGGCTTTTACTGCGTGGACAACGTGCCGCCGCAGCTCATCTCCAAGGTGGCGGAGATCTGCCTGGCCGGCAACAGCCGGATCAACCGGATCGCGGTCGTGACCGATATGCGGGGCGGCGACCTGTTTTACGGCCTCTTTGAGGAGCTCGACCAGATGCGGGACAAGGGGCTCGCCTACAAGCTGCTCTTCATCGACGCGGCCGACAGCGAGCTCATCCGGCGGTACAAGGAGACCCGCCGCCGCCATCCGCTGCTTGACCTGAGCCGCGGCGGCATCGCGGAGGCCATCCGCAACGAGCGGGTGCTGCTCCGCCCGGCCAGGGAGCGGGCGGATTTTGTCATTGACACCACCCATCTCTCGGCCAACGAACTAAAGCAGCGGATGAACAACATCTTCCTCGACAACATCCGCAACAGCATGCTCATCAACGTGATGAGCTTCGGCTTTAAATACGGCGTCCCGCCGGAGGTCGACCTCGTCTTCGACGTCCGCTGCCTGCCCAACCCCTTTTACGTCGACAGCCTCCGGCCCAAGACCGGGCTCGACGAGGAGGTGCGGCAGTATGTGATGCAGGCCCCCGAATCCGGGGAGCTCCTAGACAAGCTGCGGGACCTCGTCAGCTTCCTCATCCCCCTCTACCAGAAGGAGGGCAAGAGCCAGCTCATGATCGGGATGGGCTGCACCGGCGGCAAGCACCGGAGCGTCACCTTTGCCGAGCTCATGTACCAGTTTCTGTCCGAGCAGAACCACAACGTGCGGGTGCTGCACCGGGACATCTCCAAGTAGAAAGGCCGGGATGGTATGACGTTCAGCCAGGAGGTCAAGCGGGAGCTCTGCCGCCTTGAAACCAGGCGGGAGTGCTGCGCGTGGGCGCAGCTCTACGGGATGGTGCGGTTCAGCCGCAGTTTCCCGGCCGAAAAGCAGGTGTTTGCGACCGAAAGCCAGCGGGTCGCCGAATATTTTGCCCAGCTGGCGGCCGGGCTGACCGGCGCCTTCCTCACCGTCAAGGCGGACCCCCGCCGCGCGGGCGAGCAGGGGCGGTACGCCGTCCTGGTGGAGGACGCGGGGCAGCGCGCGCTGCTCTCCGAGCGCTTCGGGCTGGGGATGCCGGGGCTCGACCCGCATTTTCTGGAGAAGGACTGCTGCATCGCGGCCTTTTTCCGGGGGATCTTCCTGCTCTACGGCTCGATTGTCAACCCGGAGCGGGAGTACCACCTCGAGCTGGCGGCGCCCGGCGAATTCCTGGCCGAGGAGGCGGCGCTGCTCGGGAAGGGGCGGGGGATCCAGTGGAAGCTCTCCAAACGCAAGGGCAGCCCCATCCTTTACCTCAAGGAGAGCGAGCAGATCGAGGATTTTCTGACCCTCATCGGCGCGACCAAAGCGACCCTCAAGCTGATGGACGTCAAGATCCTCAAGGGGATGCGCAACAAGGTCAACCGCGCCACCAACTGCGAGACGGCGAACCTCGACAAGACGGTCGGGGCCTCCCGCGGGCAGGTGGCGGACATCGCCTACATCGCGGAGCGCTGCGGGCTCTCCTACCTCGACGAGGAGCTGCGGGAGGTGGCGCGGCTGCGGCTGGAGAACCCGGAATGCTCGCTCCGGGAGCTGGCCGGGATGCTCTCCCAGCCGATCAGCCGCTCCGGGGTCAACCACCGCCTCAAACGCATCCAGCAGGCCGCCGCGGCGCTGCGGGCGCAGGAGGAGGAGACCACCTGAATATTGCCGCCGGGCTGGTCGTTTTTCAAGGCTGCGTCCCAGATTGCAGGGGCATTCATCCGCCTTTGGCGGCTGAATCCTGTGTTCGCCCGCGGGTTAACCGGCGCGCCGCAGAAAATGGTGCATGTCCGTTTTTCGCAGCATTGTCCCATTGTCCCCACAAAATCAATATTACATCTCAAACTGTACGGGTCATTTCCCGCCCCTAGCGCCGAACCGGCTGTTTTTCGCCGGTCCGGCGGTTTTTTTGCGCAAAACGGCCGCGGATTCCGGGGCGGGCGCAGCCGGGGGAGGGGGCGCATAGCATGGAGTATTCCCAAGGAAAGAGGTGTGTTCATGGAAAAGAAAGAGACGGCCTGCCAGTGCCTGGACGATCTGCCGCTGGCGATGGCCTATGTCCCCATGCAGAAGTGGGGGGACCAGTACGCGCCGGCGGTCGGGCTGGAGCGGGGGACCATCTTCCCGCAGCTCGACCTGCCGTTCATCGGGGAGGAGGCTGTGCCGAATGGACGAAAATAAAAAAAGGCTGCTCCGGCTGGTGCAGCAGTACGAATTTGCGGTGATCGAGGCCAATCTGTACCTCGACACCCATCCCGACGACCAGGAGGCGATCCAGTATTTCCAGAACGCCAGGCGGCACCTGCAGGAGCACCTGGCCGAGTATGAGGAGAAGTACGGCAAGATCGCCGCGGCCGACGGGGACAAAAAGCGATGGGCGTGGGTCGACGAGCCCTGGCCCTGGCAGATGGAGGGATGAGCGATGTGGCAATATGAGAAACGATTGATCCGCCCTGTCAAGGTGCAGCGCCCCGACCCCGCGGCGGCGGTGGTCATCATGTCGCAGCTCGGCGGACCGCACTCCCAAAAACTATAATCTATAGGTAATAAAAAAGGGTGAAGGTTGCGGTTTGGCGGTGGAAGGTGATGTGGTCGACGATGGAGCGGAGGGAATCGTTCCTCTCGGCGTCGGTGGACGCCGGATCGAGGACAACCTTCATGACGGAGTGCGCCTTTTCGGCGAACGCCTGCCGGAGTGCCTCCGGCGGGACGGAAACGGGGCGGCTCGCCTCCAGGGCGGCAATGCGGGCCTGGATCTTCCGCTTGTTCTCACGGTATTCTGCGAGGGTGTCGACGCCGTTTTCGTAGGCTTCCCGGACGCGGTCGAGCTTGCGCTGTTCCTGGCGGACAAGCTGCCCGGTCGGATCCTGCTCCTGCGCAGATGCGTGCGGGAGGGAGCGGGTCTCGAAGTCGACCGTCGGGCTCTCGCAGAGCAGGTCGTCGCAGAGGGCCTGCAGGACGGCCTCCTGCGCCTTTTTGATGCTGACGAAGTGGGAGACCTTGCAGGAGGAACGGTTGTAGTTGGCGCACTGGACCCCGCCGGAATTGCTGTAGGTGAGGGTGCCGCCGCAGTTGCTGCACCGGAGCATCCCGCGCAGAAAATACTCCTTCGGGGAGGTCTGGCGCTGCCGGGGGCCGTAGCGCTCCTTGCTCTCGCGGAGCTTGCGCTGGACGGCTTCCCAGGTGTCCAGGTCGATGATCGGCTCGTGTTTTCCTTCAAAAACAAGGATGTTTGGGTTGTCAAAATCGCGGCGGAACCAGCCGTCCTTTCCCCAGCGGAGCTTGCCGATATAGACGGGGTTGCGGAGAATGTACTCGATGGTGCGGTTCTCCATCGGGTTGCCGTACTTGGAGCGGATGCCCAGGTCGTTGAGCCGCAGGGCAATTTGGCGGCAGCCCAGCCCGTCCAGGTACCAGCGGAAGATCTTCTGCACATACGCGATGCGGTCGGGGTCGGGGAGGAGCTGGCGGTCCTTGCGGATAAAGCCGAAGGGGGCGCCGTTGACCGGGTTGCCGCGGCTGACCGCCTCCTCCATGCCGCGGTGGACCTCGCCCGAGAGGCGGATGCTGTAATATTCGTCCATCCACTCGATGATGCGCTCGATCAGGCCGCCGAAGGGGCCGTCGGCCAGCGGCTCGGAGATGCTGACGACGCTCACGCCGCACTCGCGGTGGAGCATGGACTTATAGACGATGCTTTCCTCCTGGTTGCGGGCAAAGCGGGAGAATTTCCAGACCAGGATGGTGTCGAAGGGGTGGTCCTTGCTTTTGGCGATGCCGATCATCCGCTGGAACTCGGGGCGTTTGTCGGCCTTGCGGCCGCTGACGCCCTCTTTTTCCATGAAAATAAATTCATCGGGCAGGATCAGGCTGTGCCCCTTTGCGTAATCCCGCAGCAGCTTCAGCTGGCTGTCGGGGCTGTATTCCGTCTGGTCGTCGGTGGAGACGCGGATGTAGCAGGCGGCGGTTTTGAGTTCTTCCATAGGCCCTCCCGGTAGTATTTTCCCGCCCATGCGGCAGCAGGGGCGGGATTGTTATTTTACTGCAAAGCAAAGGTCAGGGTCGGATCAGAATCGAACATGTTGCCATAAAACAGAAGGGTAAGGTCAGTGTCTCCTTTTGGATGCTCAAAGACCAGTGTCCCCTCTACTTCTCCACCGCTAGCCAGTTCGCCGCTGGAAAGGGCAGTGTCGGAATCGACAATGGAAATGCTCTTATCAATGATCTGCTTTTTGCTGTTCATGGATTTATAATCAAAAGGATTATAGGAAATATTTTCTTCCCCTGTGTTTTGGATTTTGAGGGAAACGATGACATACTCCATGCCGTCTTTAGGGGTATCGAATTGATCCCCGGAAGATTTTTCGACGCCTGTCACCGTAATGGTTTCGCCTTCATACGTACCGGATTCACCCAGGGGGATAATGGTGTCTGCTTCTGCCGTGGATTCTTCTGCAGCCGGGCTTTCTTCGGAAGATTCCGCCGCCATGCTGCTTTCGGATGCAGAAGAGGCGGGGGTAGAACTGTCATCCGGAGTTTCCTCTCCAAACAATCCGACCAATACGCCAATCACAACGATAACAGCTGCAGCAATGATAACCGCGACTAAGCAGCCGTTCTTTTTCTTTTTAGGCGCGGGCGCAGGGGCGCTGTTCCATGTGGGGGCCTGGTTCGTTGGCTGCCCGGCGGCATTCGGATTGAATCCGCACTCTGGACAACACTTACTTTCAAATTCGGTTCCACACTTTGGGCATTTCATAGCTGACAACTCCTATAAATATATGTATTCCGCCCTCCGGCGGTATGGGACAAAACTCTACAAATTATGAACGGAATTTTTTACCATAAAATTCCAAAAATGCCTTGACTTTCTCGAACATCCGTTCTATAATAAAAGCACATCACAAAAACAATTTTTTGTATTGTTTGACGAATCGGAGGCGTATTGAATGGAACGGAAGGAACTTGTTAACGCTATTATTAAGATGATCGATGAAATAGAAAACCCTCGCGTATTAAGAATGATATATTACTATATCGTTTGCTTGATTGAGCGTCAAAACAATTATTGATGTCCGAAATAGGGCGGCCGAAAGGCCGCTCTTTTTCATTCTCCGGAAGTCCCGGCTTCCCCAAGTTTTTGCGTTTCCTCTATGATTTTATGGATCAGCTCGCGGACGCCTCGTTTCTGTTCGTCGTTCAGGCCCCAGTACGCTTTGAGCACAGCAATAACAATTTTATCATCATCAGCCTGGATTTCAGCCATGATCCGGGCAAACTCTTCGTCCGGGTCGGCTTTGTCAAACATTTCGCCTTCCCCATCACGGATCCATATCCGAGATACACCGAATACCCGGCAGATGTCAGATATTGTCCTTTCGCTGGGCTGAGCTGCACCAGAACATAGTTGGGAAACAAACGCTTGTGATACATTGATTTTCTCAGCAAATGCTGTTTTGGTAATTCCCACTGAAGAAATTATTGCCTTGATTCTCTCACTAATTGGTTCCACATATACACCCCCTTTGATTCTATTAAATCACAAACCGCAAAAAAAGTCAAGCAAAAAAATAAGTGACTTATAAAAAAGCTCTTGACATCATACGTAACTTATGATATACTATAAGCAGCTTAAGGAGGCGATAATATGAAATGCAATAAGATTTATGGTCCGCCACTGGACCCGCACAAGGTCGCGGACCTGCGAGAGGTGTACAAAGATCTGAAATCCATTCCCCCGGAATCGGCAATGTATGTCGCCGGATACATCCGCGGCGTGTTGGACAGGGAAATGGTTGTGGACAAGGAGAGGGGGGTGAGGGGATGACAGCAGTCTGTAACGTGCTGGCCATAATCAGTTTGGTTCTCGGCATTGTGACAATAGTTCTTCGCTGGAGTAGGAGGTAAAATACATCTTTTTACGGATAGGCCCTTCATCAGTGTACAAGGTCATAATATAAGGCATATTTTCCTTAAAAAGCAGTGGGCAACAAGGGGTGAAGGAGCAGGAAAAGGAGAGGGGGTGAGGGAATGGAAAAGATCACATTGGATGACCTGGAAAAGGTTCTGTACGACTTTGTGAAGCGGGCAGCATCAAAAGGAGCGGCCCCGGAAGAAATTGCGGTTCTTCCGGAAGTCGCTCGAGTGCTAAAATCACTTATTAAGTTGCATTAACGCCTGCCTGATTCGTACTTTTGAGACACTTCGTGAATTTTTTCGAAAACTGTTTGAAAGAATTCCCCAACAAGCTCAGCCCCACCTTTGTCCATTGATACAGGGCTTTGCTTAAGTGCTTCCAAAGTGACCTCTTTTGCAGCGTTAAGTGCAAATTCATCTGTATGGTACATCAAATCACCTCCCTTCCGTTTTGATTATATCATGAAACAGCAGAGGGGGCAAGGTGGAGGAGCAGGACAAGAAAGGAGCAACCCCATGAACGACCGCTTTTTCAACTGGTTAATCCGAAAATACGGATGGGGCCGGGAAGAATGGGAGGAAGACCTGGACGAAGAGTTCCAGGAGGTGCTCATCCGGGAATACGCGAGCATCGCGGCGTCCTACTGAGGCCGTCCCCGTTATCGAACAAGCTGAAAACGGCATAAACTGGAATATGACAGCAAGGAGGGATCATCATGGGAAGAACAAAGGAGTTCAAGGTGGAAAGCAGGGTGCTGCTTTACGGCGAACGGGGATTCGGGGCGCCCTCGGCGGCGCTTTCCGAGCTGACGCCGGAGGAGATGGCCTGCTTCCGGGCGCGGATGCGGCAGAAGGACGCACTGTACGCCTACAACGCCCTCAAAGACGCAGGATTTGATGTAATACCCAGCGATCCGACGATCCTCGACGAGATCGAGCTGGTAGGGAGGTTCAAAAAACGTGAAAAACAGGAAAAGCAAAGGACTGACCCCGCGTGAAAAAGCCGCCGCCGCCCTGATCCTCCCCGGGATGGCGCTCCTCTGCGCCGGGCAGATTCCCGCTGCGATCGCGGGAGTGGCGCTGCTGGGAGCGGGGGCGGTTGTCCTCAATTTTGAGGAGATCAGAGCCCACATAAAGAAAAAAGCCGCCCGGAAACCGGAGCGGCACACAAAAAATTACACAACTACATCATACCAGAAAGAGAAAGGGATGTCAAGATGAAAGAGCGGGAGTATTACACCGGCGTGACGATGAAAGGCGGCCGGTTTGCCTGCGCCAAATGCGGGCGGTGGGACAACACCCTGGAATACAACTGGTCGCGCGGGGATTTCTCCTACGAGGAGCGCCGCTGCATCTGCGGGGCGCAGATCACCGTCCTGCGGATTCCAGAGGAGGCGCGCCGTGCTTGAAAAACTGATGAAAACCGACGCCGCCACCCGCGCGGAATGGCTCTCCTGCCGCCGGCAGGGCATCGGCGGCAGCGACGCGGCGGTCATCGTCGGGTTAAGCCGCTTCGGCTCCCCGCTCCGCCTCTGGGCGGACAAGCACGGCCTTGGAGGGGAGGCGCAAGAGACTGAGGTCATGCGGCAGGGCACGGATTTCGAGGAGTACGTCGCCCGCCGCTGGGCGGAAGCCACCGGCAAGAAGGTCCGCCGCCGCAATTACATGTTCCGCAACACCGACTACCCCTTCGCCATCGCCGACGTCGACCGGGAGGTGGTCGGGGAAAACGCCGGGCTGGAATGCAAAACCACCTCGGTCTACAACAAATCCGACTTCGAAAACGGCGAAATCCCGCCCGCCTACTACGTCCAATGCCAGCACTATATGGCGGTCATGGGATACGACCGGATGTACCTCGCGGTGCTGGTCCTGAGCCGCGCCTTTTACCACTTTGTCATCGAGCGGGACGACGCCGAGATCGCCGCCCTGATGGAGCAGGAGAAGGGCTGGTGGGAAACATACGTCGAGGGGGACAGCGTCCCCGGCCCGGACGGAAGCGAGGAGGACGGGGCCTTTATCCGGGAGCGCTTCCCGGATTCGGACGGCGGGGAGGTCTTTTTGGCAGACAGAGCGCCGGATTTTGAGCGGATGCAGGAGCTTGACGCCCAGATCAGGGAGCTGACCTCTGAGCGGGACACCCTGAAACAGGCCATCATGCAGGATATGGGGGACGCGGCCCTCGCCAGCGCCTTAAACGGATGGACGGCCAGTTGGAAACCGCAGGCCTCCCGCCGGGTGGACAGCAAAAAACTCAAAGCCGAATTCCCGCAGGCTTACGCGGACTGCCTCATCGAGAGCGTCTCCCGCGTGTTCCGCTACAAAAAAGCAGATTAGGAGGATCATCATGGAAAATACACCCACCAATGTAAGCGGCATCATCTCCCAGCAGGCGGCGAAGCCGAAAACCAAGCCCAAAACCCCCGCCCAGCTGATGCAGAGCGTCGTCAATGTAGAGGCGTCCCAGGCGCTCCTCAAAAACAGCCTCAAGGAAAACGCAGGCGCGTTTACCGCATCCATCATCGACCTGTACGCAAGCGACACCTACCTCCAGAATTGCGCCCCGCAGGCGGTCTTCGCCGAGGCACTCAAGGCGGTGTCCTTAAAGCTCCCCATCAACAAGCAGCTGGGGTTTGCGTACATCATCCCGCGCCGGGACCACGGCGTTTGGAAGCCCACCTTCCAGCTGGGGTACAAGGGGTACATCCAGCTGTGCATGCGCACCGGCGCGTACCGGTACATCAACGCGGGCCCCGTCTACGAGGGCGAGCTCAAAAGGGTGGACAAGCTGTCCGGCGAGGTCGACCTTTCGGGCGAGCCGGCGGGCGAGAACGCGCCGGTCATCGGGTATTTCGCCTATATGGAGACCTTGAACGGATTCCGCAAGTGCCTGTATTGGAGCACGGACAGGCTGCTCCAGCACGTCAAGCGGTACAGCGACAGCTACAAATCCGGCAGCAAAATCTGGAAGGACAATTTTGAGGAGATGGCGATCAAGACGGTGCTGCGGTACCTGCTCTCCCACTGGGGCGTCATGTCGACCGAGATGGAGCAGGCGTTCCAGGCCGACAATGTGGAGGCCGCCGACCAGATGATCGCCGGGGACGGCGCGCCGGACTACATCCCCGCTCAGGCGGAGGAAGTGCCGGCGGAAGCGGAGGTGAGCGCCGATGCTCAATAGCGTCACCTTGATGGGCCGCCTCGTCGCCGACCCGGAGCTCAAAACCACCCAGAACGGGACCTCCGTCGCGGCCTTCCGCCTCGCGGTCGAGCGCAATTATCAGCCGAAGGGCGCTGCCGAGAAGCAGGCTGACTTCATCCCCTGCGTGGCCTGGCGGCAGACGGCGGAGTTTATCGGCAAATATTTCACCAAAGGCCGGATGATCGCGGTGGAGGGCAGCCTCCAAAGCCGGAATTATGAGGACAAGAACGGCCAGAAGCGCACGGCTTATGAGGTCATTGTCGATCAGGCGTATTTTGCCGACAGCAGGCCGGCCGCTCCGGCGCAGGAAACGCCGCCTGCGGCCCCTCCGGCTGCGCCGCCTCCCGTCCCGGCCGGAGACCCGGCTGCGGCTTACGTGCAGACTGCACAATACGGGCTGCCGGGAGATGTGCATTACCGGGGGACGCTGGATGTGGATTTCGCAGAGGACGACCCCTATTCGGGCGACCTGCCGTTTTAGGGTTAGGACGGTGAGAGAGTGGCTGTAAACTATCTGAAGGAGCTGCGGAGCTTTTACGACTATTCGCTGTACAACGGCGTGTCAACGGGCGAGGTTGCTTTATGGTATACGCTGATGGCCATAAACAACAGGCTCGGATGGCTGGACGAATTTGCGGTGAATAACTCGATATTGCAGCAGCTGACAGCCCTGTCCAAAAGCGGGCTGGATTACGCCCGCAACGGGCTCAAACAGCGCGGGCTCATCGACTATCTGCCGGGCCGGGGGAACCGCCCCGGGAAGTACCGGATGATCTCATTTGATGGTAACATTTCGGACACAGTACTGGACACAATGCCTGACATTGTCCGGACGCAAAACCTTGCATTGTCCGGACACAATACAGGCCCCTTATATAATAAGGAATTAAATAAACAGAAACTAAAACATAAACGGGAGGATTCCCCCTGTGTCCCCCCTTCCGCCCGCAAATACGGCGAATACCAGAACGTCCTGCTGAGCGACGGGGAGCTCGACAAGCTCAAATCCGAGTTCCCATCCGACTGGGCGGCGCGGATTGAGCGGCTGTCCGAGTACATCGCGTCATCCGGCAAAAAATACCGGAGCCATCTGGCGACCATCCGCAGCTGGGCGCGCAAGGACGCATCCGCGCACAAGGGCGCGGCGCAGGGCTACCCGCCGTCCTACGACCTCGCCCAGCTGGAGGCGCAGGGGCTTGTGGTGCCCGATTTTGACGGGAAGGAGGGGCAGGGATGATCCGGTTTACCATCGACTACCCCAAAGCGTTTGCGAAGGAGTACGGCCTGAACGCCTACTACGCGGGGCTGCACTGGTCTGTCCGCAAGAAACGGGCCGACGCCTGGCACTGGCGGGTGCGGGCGGCGCTGAAAGAGCAGAATATCCGCCCGCGGGTTTTCCAGAAGCCAGTCAGGATCACGTTCTGGTGGGACGACCGGCTGGATATCGACAACCATGCCATCGCGGCCAAATGCACCGTAGACGCGCTCAAGGGCTGCCTCCTCGCCGACGATTCGCGGCGGTACGTCCGGGCGGTGGAGCACCGGTTCTGGGACAAAAAGTGCATTGGGGTGGAGATTGAGGAAATCTCAAAGGAGGAGATGCGATGAAAAGCCGTTATGCCCTGCTGACCGACGCCGAAAGGCAGGAGTTCCTGTCGATTGACAGCGATCTGAGGGGATGGGTGTACATCCTGGACCCTGGAGCCGAAGAGCTGCTGCTGTCCCCGCCGAAAAACCGGTGGCACAGGCTGAAAGACGGCTACCCGGCCGTCCTCCTCACCCCGCAGGAGGCGAAGAAGCTCGCGGAGGAGATCATCGGGATCTGCGAAGTGAATTTTGGGATGGAGGGATAGCGTGAACACCGATGCTATGTTTTCCAGCGCAAGCGACTTGTGGGAAACGCCGCAGGAGTTTTTCAACGCATTGGATGCAGAATTCCATTTTAACCTGGATGTGTGCGCTCTGCCGGAGAACGCCAAATGCGCAGCGTATTACACGCCGGAAATGGACGGGCTTTCGAGACCCTGGCATGGACGATGCTGGTGCAATCCGCCGTATGGCCGGGAGATCGGGAAGTGGGTTCAAAAAGCAGCCGGAAGCGCAGAAAATGGCGCGCTGGTCGTCATGCTGCTTCCGGCGCGCACGGATACGCGGTGGTTTCATGAATACATATATGGCAAGGCGGAAGTCCGGTTTTTGCGCGGAAGATTAAAATTTGGCGGAGCAAAAAACAGCGCGCCGTTCCCGTCGATGGTGGTCGTTTTCAGGCCGAGGGAGGGATCCGTGTGAAGCGCATCGGAGAGATGATCCGGGATTTTCGCAAGGCCAGAGGCTGGACGACCATCGAGCTGGCCAGGAGGGCCGGGCTTAGAGACTGCATGATATCCATGTATGAAAGAGGTGCGACGCATCCCAGCCTGATGAGCTTTATCGCCCTGGCTGACGCTTTTGAGGTGCCGATGGATGAGCTTGCAGGGAGGACCGTCACAAAGGAGGAGCAATAGCGATGTTTGGACTTGATTTTTTTATGCCGCTGATCGACGGCAGCGGGAATTACATCACAAACGACAAATACCGGGAAATCCTGCGGCTGGACGCCATGCTCACCGAGAAGAAAATCCCACATACCTGCGAGAAGATGAGCGACGGCTGGCAGATCATTTACCCGGAAGACGGAAAAAAGCGCGTAATGGACGCGATTGAGCATTACGGCAGCTACGGAGCAGAGCAGGATTTGCTTGAAATCATGGGGCTGCTTACCCCGGAAGAGAAAAAGCGCGACAACGTGCTTGGGTACCTTACCGCCGAAGAGGTGTGCGCCAGGATTGAAAAACATTGGAAGGAGGCCCAGCCATGAGCATGACGCGGGAAGAAGCGATTAAGTGGTTGGAAGAAACCATACAGGACACTGATACATATTGGGAATCGTGTTCGGAAGCACTTCAAAAGGAGCTTGACGAACAGAAAGAGGTGTTCTTACTGGCCCTCACCGCCCTCCGCCCCGTCAGCCGGGAGCAGGTGGAGAAGGTGTGGAGGGGTGAGTGGGTAGGCGTACCAAGCATGGGGGTATACGACACTGTATGTTCGAAGTGCGGATATTGCCCTGGAATTAGATTTTGGAGTTCTGATTTCTGCCCTCACTGTGGCGCTCCCATGACGGACGAGGCAGTGCAGATGGTGATGAGACGATTGGAGGCAATGTATGGCGAAGCAAAAGCCGATTGAGCTGATGCACTACTCTTTCGGAGTATCAGACGGGAACACATGCGGCACGTGTTGCAACTTACGGATAGTACAGTACAACGACAAGAGATTCCGCAAGTGCGCCGCTTATGGAGGTTTTCACAGCAACAAGGCCGATTGGGCAATGAGGTGGGAGGCGTGCGGGCTTTACAGTAAGCCAGTGTCCTATCAAATGATTTCCGACACGGCAAAGCGAACGTTCGCAAGGATTGGCATTTACCGTGACGATACAACCCAGTTAGACGGGCAAATGAGATTGGAGGCGCTGAAAGATGGCAAGGGCGATTGACAGCGAGGTGGCGTTCCGATTCCTGACGGAACAGATTGTGAAGGAAACCGGGGCATTTTCAAAGGGCGTGAATAAGGGGCTAAATATTGCCCGGTCGGCCATACGGAATCCAGACGCAATTCCCACCCTCACCCCGCCGAACGAGCCTTTGACGCTGGATGAGCTGCGGGAGATGGACGGGCAGCCTATTTATGTAACAACGAAAAACTATGGGGACGGTTGGTGCATACTGAATTGGCACGGCGTCAATAAGTCGTACACATACTTTAGCCGCGCTGGAACTTCTGAGGGAATGACGGCTACACCGATCTCTGCCAAGACATATGGAGACTTGTGGCTCGCCTACCGCCGCCCGCCGGAGGGAGGAATCGCGCGATGAACTGCCATGGCTGCAAATATTTGGATGAGTACAAAAAGACCGGAGTAGGGTCCGGCTACTGCTGCCATGTGGAGCGGTCGGCGTTTTACCATGTTATGGATTGCGCCATGGACCTCGGTCACCGCGCGCCGAAAATCCGCAGGCCCGAGGATAAGCGCTGCGAGCTGTACGAGGCCGGAGATTTTGCGACTAGGCATGACGGCCCGCCGGAGGGAGAAGTATGAAGGTCGCACGCGTATCCCCGCGGAAAACCGCCGCGACGCCGGACGATCCGTTGGCCTTTTTCGGCCCGCCGCTTATGCTGGCGCTGCCGGAAATCGATGAGGTGCATGTCAGTGTCACGTTTACTTATGACAGGCCCAAGGCCGAGGCGCTGGCTTACCAGTGGGAAATGGTGGGTGTCCCGGTCAAAGTAGGAGGACCGGCCTATAATGATCCCGCCGGTGAGTTTACGCCGGGTTTGTACCTCAAGCATGGATATACCATCACTTCCCGCGGATGTAATAATCATTGCTGGTTTTGTATGGCCAGCCAGCGGGAGGGGTGCCTCCGGGAGCTGGAGATCAAGGACGGATGGGATATTCTGGACAACAACCTGCTGCAATGCTCCGAAGAGCACATCCGGGCGGTGTTTGAGATGCTCAAGCGTCAGCCGCACCGCCCCAAATTTACCGGCGGTCTAGAAGCCAAAGAGTTGAAACCCTGGCACTGCGAGCTGCTAAAAGAATCCAGACCGGAGCGGATGTATTTTGCCTACGACACGCCGGACGACTACGAGCCACTTGTAGAGGCTGGACGAATGCTGATGGAGGCGGGATTTACGCCGCAATCCCATGTGATGGGGTGCTATAACCTGATCGGATACCGGGGCGATACCTTTGACAAGGCGCAGAAACGTCTTGAACAAACAATACAGGCGGGGTTTATGCCTTACGCAATGCTGTACCGTGACGAAAAAGGGCAGGTAGATAGGGAGTGGGCAAAATTCCAGCGGGAATGGCTGCGGCCAGCGATTGTGTCCAAAAAGTTTGGTGAGGTGTGGCATAAGTGCTTGCCGGAGGGAGAGGAGGAAGCGATATGAAATGCAGCGGAATAAATTGCCCCATGCAGTATCCATATGACGTGAAAAAATGTCTATGCGTAGATACCTGCCCTTATGCGACAACAGTGCCATACACCAACGCCGAACGAATTCGGGCCATGAGCGATGAGGAGCTGGCAGAGCTATTGATCTCCGCCGACTTTTGCGAGGGTCGTGAGTACTGCGACAAGGTAGGGATATGCCGGTACTATGAGGCGCACCCGGGCGGAGTGCTTGCGGACGGGTGCAAACAAGCGGCGAGAAAATGGCTCCAACAGCCAGCGGAGGAGGATTGACATGAAAAGAACTCGCAAAATCATAATTGCTACGGCGCTTTCGCTTTTGCTGGCAGGGCTGACGTCCTGCACAGAAGCCAGCCAGGTGAACTACAACATCAATCAGGCGGCGGATAATTTCAACGTAACCCGCCGGTTGGAGGTCATCAACGCCCGGACGGATACCCCGCTTTTTGAGTTGATCGGGAATTTCTCGCTGTCGAACAACTCCGAAAACGAACTGGTCATTACGGTGGAATTGGAGAACGGGATTTACAAAAAGCACTATGTATATCTTAACGAATACACGATGTACGTTGTTGAGGATTTGAGCGGCTCGGATGTTTCTCCCTATCACTACGAAATCAATGTTTTGCCGGAACAATTCCAGGTGTTCGAACTGGTTTATGAGCCGTAAGGAGGATTGACGATGGACGTTGAAAAGCTGATCGAGCACCTCAAAGAATGTGGAACCTACGGATTTAAGCAGGAAGAATGCAGAGATGCCGCCGAAGCCCTTACCGCCCTGCAAGCCGAGCTTGAAAAGGTGAAAGCCGAGAGGGATGCGGCGGTGGCAGACGTGTGCGCAATAATTGGGGATGTTGAGGAAATCCGGAGAGGATACGGCGTGGATAATGCAGATGCTGATGATGCTTTTGCGGGCTTGTGTGAAAGCTATTGTGCCCACAATGGCCACGGATGCTACAAAGAGGGCAGCGATGGATATTATTGCGCTAATTTCAAGTGGCGCGGCCAGAAGGAGGAATGAGCATGGAACGGTTGACTATTTTTGACGGAGAATTTTGGGTACACAAGAAATTTCCGCCTGTAGAGGAAGATCGGGTCGATGAATTTATCGACTGTGTGAAAGAACTCGCGGCTCGCCTCGCCGCCTACGAGGACACCGGCTTGGAGCCGCAATCGGTGCGGCTGCTCGCCGATGCGATATGCGGGAAAACCGACGTTTTCTGCCCCGTATGCGGGGACGGGCTGTGTCTGGCTGCTGGAAAAAATGGTCTGCAAATCGGCTGTTTTGGATGCGGGGAGTATGTGCCGGTCAAAGAGCTGTTTGAGGCTTACCGGAGAATGAAGGAAGGAGAATGAGCATGAATTGCCAGTACTATGACAACAACTTTGAAACTTGTACAAACGGAGATTGCCCATTCTGTTCGGATTTTTGCCCGGTAACTGAAAATCAGGAGATTTGCCGATATTCCGGACTTGATGAAACAGAAATCATGTTGCGAAATTGCTTGGATAACGAAGAAAGGGAATCCAGAGAAACGATCCAAGCATTGGCCGAAGAAAATCAGGAACTGAAAAAGTATCAGGAATTAGGCGATTACGACCGCCTTCGCGAACTTGCCCAGGCGGACAGGGACGGGCGGTGCGTGGTGCTGCCTGCTGGTGGTTTCAGCGATCAAGACGGCGAAAACGCCCTCAAGTCTGCCATGAACACCTGCTATTATCACAACAATCCGGTGACCAGATTTATTGCGGACGCAGTTGCCGAAAAACTTGTTCGTGCCGAAGCCGCGCTGAAAGAGAGGGAGAAGGAATGAAAACATTCACGATTCCGGGGTCTGACGGGATTTTCATCGATGGAAGATTGTACAGCAAGAAAAATCTGTGCCTGGAATGGTTTCGGATGAGCAACGATGATTTTTACCTAAAATACGGGTTCAATTTTAATCCGCACGAATTTCCAGGGCTGTATGAATGGGGGAGAAAAACGTTATATGGGGAATGATTACATCGACCGCGCTGCCGCTGTCGCTATTTCCGACTACGCGGCGGACGAGCATCCATACGAAAAAATGGGAAGCTGGGAAAATTCCAGCGAATACAACGAAGGCTGGAACGACGCCTGCGATTATATCCGGGAAAAGCTGGAAAACGAGCCTGCCGCAGATGTTGCGCCAGTACGGCATGGAAAATGGGATGATTATGGAGCGGGTGTATGTTGCACTAACTGTGGAATTTCCTTATTTCACCAAGACGAAAACAACAACTGGGGAATAGAGCCGAGCAAGTTTGAGTTCTGCCCCAACTGCGGCGCGAGAATGGATGGTGAACAGGAATGAGCGAGTATATCGACAAAAAGGCTTTGCTTGACGAGATTTGCCGCGACAACTGCGAAAGATCATACAACGGGACCTGCCACAATTGCCGCATGACGGAAACAATCGCTGATTTCCCCGCCGCAGACGTCGTGCCGGTGCGGCATGGGCGGTGGATCAAACCTGTACCGGGTGACGGAGAAAACTATTGTTCGGTGTGCAAGGCCGGACAGCCATGGTTTTATGGCTATGGGTATTTTGAGCCTGATTACTGTCCCAACTGCGGCGCGAGAATGGATGGAAAGGAGCAGGGCCAATGAGCACCAGAATCCGCCCGGCCATTGAGAAGCTGGCAGAGATGGAAAAGCGGGACGCGAACCGGAAATTCCCGCTGTTTCACTCCCTGCACGAGGGATACGCCGTCCTGCTGGAGGAAGCCGAGGAAGCGCGGGAGGCGCTGAATCTGGCGGAGGGAAGCCTCTCCATGCTGTGGGCGCACGTCCGGGACAACAACGCCGGCCGCGCGCTGGAATTCG
The DNA here is from genome assembly GCA_018716285.1 of Candidatus Merdivicinus faecavium. GTDB lineage: Bacteria > Bacillota > Clostridia > Oscillospirales > Ruminococcaceae > Merdivicinus > Merdivicinus faecavium. The sequence goes on along the minus strand of DVKD01000032.1, from coordinate 21,385 downwards.
CCGGGCGCGTCCGGGAGCACGCGCTGGATCTCGCCGCAGAGGCCATACAGGCCGCGGCGATGGCGCAGAAGTTTATCGATTCGATGGAAAAGGAGGTGCATCATGAACAATCAAACTGAAATCGGCCGCGGCGTCCCCTTCCACCACATCCGCCGCATCACCGGCTACCTCGTCGGCTCGCTCGACCGGTGGGGCAACGCCAAGCGCGCGGAGGAGCGGGAACGGGTCAAACACAATGTTGGAAACGGGAAATCTTCCAAAACTGCTTGACATTTGGGGGGAACTGTGCTAGAATGGAGGCAAAGACAGATGGTCAAGAATGGATGGGTGTATTGCCCGCACTGCGGGAAGAAGCTCTTTCCCGTCGGGAAGACCACCGTCATCAAAAACTGGATCTGCCTTTGCCGGAAGTGCGGCAGGCGTTTCCTGGTAAATATTGAGAGCCGCGAGTAATCGCACGAGCCTATTGCCCAGCATCACGCTGGGTGGTAGGCTCTTTTTGTTTACACGCCGCCCGGGTCTGCACGAGGGCAGGGCGGCAGAGCGCTTCTTCGCTTTCCGCCGGCGGACGTCCTCCACATCCCCGGCAAACAGGCCCGCGGACAGCCTGAAAAAAACCCGCAGGATACCCGGCACACCCGGGTATGTGCTGCCCCGCAGCTGCATGAGGCGGGGGCGGAAGACAGAAAAAATCATGGAGAGGTGGTGATGTGGCGAATGAAAAGAATCTGATCCCGTTTGACCGGCGAACAGAGACCGAACAGAGAGAAATCCGGTCTGCGGGCGGCATCGCTTCCGGCGTATCCCGCCGGCGGAAACGCAGCCTGAAAGAAGCGGCAGACTTATACCTCTCCCTGCCGGTGTCCGACCAGCGCAAATGGAACCGGATCGCCCGGAGAGGCGTCGGCCCGGAGGACGTGGACAACCAGATGGCCATCATCATCGGGCTGGCGGACGCGGCTGCTTCCGGGGACGCCAGAGCCGCAAAGGTGCTGATCGATCTGCTGGGAGAGGAAAAGGGAGCCGGCGGGGAGGCGGAAGGAGTGACGGTGATCATCGATGTCTGAAATCAGGCTTTCGCGGCTGTTGGGGCCGGCCTTTTATCCGCTGGCGCACGATGTCTTCCGGCACGGGCACACCCACTACGACCTGTCCGGCGGACGGGGGTCTTTGAAATCCTCCTGCGTGTCGATTCTGGTCCCGCTGCTGCTGATAAGGAACCCCGACGCCCATGCCCTCGTTCTGCGCAAAGTGGCGAATACCATCCGGGATTCTGTTTTTGCGCAATACGTCTGGGCCATCGACCGGATGGGAATGGCGGCCTGCTGGACGGCCAAAACCTCCCCGCCGGAGCTTGTTTACAAAAAAACCGGGCAGAAGATCCTCTTCCGGGGGGCGGACGACCCCATGAAGCTCAAATCCATCAAGGTCCCGTTCGGCTACATCGCCGTCACCCACTTTGAGGAGAAGGACCAGTTCGCGGGCCGGGCGGAGATCCGCAGCATCCTCCAGTCGACCATGCGGGGCGGGCCGGTCTACTGGAATTTTGAGAGCTACAACCCGCCCATCAGCCGGGACAACTGGGCGAACCTCGACAGCCTGGAAGAACGCCCTGACCGGATGACCCACAAGTCCACCTATCTGGAAGCCCCGCCGGAATGGCTGGGGGAGCAGTTCCTCGCCGAAGCCGGGCAGCTCAGGCGGACAAACCCGCGGGCATACGAGCACGAATACCTGGGCGTCCCGGTCGGGAGGGGCGGGAACGTTTTTGAAAACGTCGTCTCCCGGCCCATCTCCGGCGCGGAGATCGAGACGCTCGGGAATTTCTACGGCGGGCTGGATTTCGGCTTTGCGGTCGACCCGACGGCCTTCGGGGTGCAGGCCTACGACCGCGCGCACAGGCGGCTCTACATCCTGGACGAGATCTACGAGCCCCGCCTTTCGCTTGCGCGGCTTTCCGAGAAGATCCGGGAAAAGGGCTGGGGGCGGCTTTCCATCACCGCCGACAGCGCGGAGCCCCGGAGCATCGACAGCCTGCGGGGGGATCACGGGCTCTCCGTCCGGGGGGCCAGGAAAGGGCCGGACAGCGTCGCGTACGGCATCCGCTGGCTGCAGAGCCTTTCGGAGATCGTCATCGACAGGGGGCGCACGCCCAACGCCTACAGGGAATTCACCCTTTACGAATACGAGTGCGACCGGGAGGGGAAGTTCATTTCCGCCTACCCGGACAAAAACAATCACTTTATCGATCAGTGCCGGTACGCTTTGGAGCCGGTCATCGGGCGGCGGACGGCGAGGGCCGCGCCCATACGGTTAGGAGGATGATGCGCAATGTTCAGGCCGGCGGGGACGCGCCCCGACCCGGGCGTGCTGGCGGGGTGTATCCGCGAGCACCGGCGGGGGGCGGAGCGCCTGAAAAAGCTCAAGCGGTATTATGCGGGGGAGCCGGATATTTTCCGGAAAACGCGGGACAACCCCCTGGCGCGCAACAACATCGTCGCCGCGCCCAACGCCTTCTATATCACGACGGTGGCAAACGGCTTCACCTTTGCAAACCCGCTGATCTACAGGGGGGACAATATCGACAATCTGCTGGCGGAGCTGAAGCTGGCGAAATCCGAGAGCCATGACGCGGAGCTGGGGGAAAACCTGAGCATTTACGGGCGGGGATACGAGCTGGTTTACATGAGCGGGGAGCCCTCCCCGCACGTGAAGCTCCAAAACCTGCCGCCGGAAGGCGCCTTTGTCGTCTATTCCTCCGAGATCGACCCGGAGCCGATGTTCGCCGTCTATTACTTCCCGGTCGCCGGCGCGGACGGCAGGCGGGAGGGCTGGCGGCTGAACGTCTATGACAGGACCGGCCTGACGGTGTACCGGGCGGACAGCGGCCTGACAAGCTTCCGGCCGGAGGAGGGGGAGCGGCCCCACTACGCGGGGCAGGTGCCCATTGTGGAGTACAAAAACAACGACGAGGGGATCGGGGACTTCGAACGGGTGCTGACCCTCATCGACGCCTACGACCGGCTGATGAGCGACCGCATCGACGACAAGGACCAGTTTATCGACGCGATCCTCGCCATTTACGGGGCGCGGCTGTCCGAGGACGAGGAGGAGCTGCCCGGGGTGATGCAGACCCTCAAGGAGTACCGGATCCTCGACAACATGCCGCAGGAGGCGCGGGCCGAGTACCTCAAAAACGCCCTCGACGAGCAGGGGGTGGAGACGCTGCGGACGGCCCTGCGGCAGGATATCGCCAAATTCTCGATGGTGCCGGAGCTGACCGACGAGAGCTTTGCCGGGGTGTCCTCGGGGGTTGCGATGGAGTATAAGACGCTGGGGCTCAAGTGGCTCGGGAACATGAAGCGGCGGATGTTCAAAAAGGGGCTCGACCGGCGGCTGCAGATCATGAACGCCTATATGGAGCCGCTGGGAAGGGGCTTTGACTGGACAGGGGTGGACGTCGTCTTCGACAGCGCCCTGCCCGTCAACCGGGAGGCGCTTTTCCCCTACGCGCAGACCGCCCTGAGCCGCCGGACCATGATCGCAAACCTGGCCGGACCCTTCAACGTCGCCGATGTGGACGAGGAGATGGACCAGGTAAGCGCGGAGGAAGAACAGAGCGTCGCGCGGCAGAACGCCCTGTTTAGCGGAGGGCAGCCCTTCGGTGAAGGCGCGTGAAGGGCGCGGGATACTGGAAAGAGCGCGCCGGCCAGCGGGTGACCGAAGCGGAGCGCGCTTCCGCCCCATATCTGCGGAAAATCGCCGCCCGGTACCGGAAGGCCGCTCAAGCCATTGAAGGGGACATCCAAAGGGTTTTCGACACGTACCGCCAGGACTTTACGGCAGAAGAAGCCAGTGCCTTTCTCCGGGAGGAAATTCCCATGGCGGAATATGACCGCCTCAAAGAGATCCTCCCCGGGATACAGGATGAGCGGTACCGCAAGGAACTGACGATGCGCCTCAATGCGCAAAGTTACCGCTACCGGATCACCCGGATGCAGTACATCAGGCAGCTCATCCTCGCAAGGCTCTCAGAGGGGGCGGACTATGAAAAGCGGGCGTCGTCGGAGCTTTACCGGGAAACGGCAAAGGAAGGGTATTTGCGCACCCTGTTTGACATCCAAAAGGGAGTGGGAATCGGCTTTTCGGCGGCGATGCTGCCGGAGAAAACCATTGGCCGGATGGAAAGCGCACGCTGGTACGGGCGGAATTATTCGGCATCCGTCTGGCGGAACCGGGGGCTGGTGGCAGAGGCCGCGGCGTCTGTCCTGGAAAGCGGCATCCTCGCCGGACAGAGTATCCGGCGGATGAGCAAAGAGCTGATGGAGCAGACCTACACCCATTCGGTCTCAAACGCTGCGCGGCTCATTCGAACAGAGGTCAACTACTTCTGCAACCAGGGGGCGCTGGAAGGATACCGGGAAGCGGAAATCGAGGAATACGAATTCCTTGCGACCCTCGACCTGCGGACCTCGGCGGCCTGCCGGGAGCTCGACGGGAAGAAGTTCCCGCTTGCCAAAGCGCAGCCCGGCAAAAACTGCCCGCCGATGCACCCCTACTGCCGCAGCACGGTGATCCCGATTATTGACACGCCGGGCCTGAAACGCATGGAAAAGCGGGCGGCCCGGGATGCGGAGACGGGGAAAAGCGTTCAGATAGGTGACATGAGCTATGAGGAATGGAAAGAGTGGCAGAAATCGGGAAATCCGGATATTTGGGATACATTGATCCGAAAAGGAAAAAATCGTTCCGCTGACAGGCAGCAGTATCAGGAATATAGAAAAATCTTGGGCGGAAAAATCCCGTCACGGTTTGACGATTTCCAGAATTTGAAGTATAATGAACCTGAGAAGTGGGAAAAGCTCAAGAAACAAAAAAGACAGCTTGTTTTTTTGGAAAACGCAGACTGCGTAACCACTCCTAAAAAGTTTACGGGATACTTTTTGAAGCCAGGCGCAAAACACGCAGACGAATTTTTTGATGTCGGGTACACTTCAGACGACCCTGTGCAATTGAGATATGATATGGCAAAGCAATTTGATGTGGGAAAAGCAGTGGAATTTTCCAAAAATCCTAATGGTCAGGAAAAATTCAGCATATTTATGGATTTGGGAGTAACCAAGAGCCGAACATTCCGAACGGTCTGGCAAAAGGATACGCCAGACAGCGCCCCAAGAATTATCACAGCCCATAGGGAGGGAACAAAAAATGATTGAAGAATTTGATCGTGTGCGCATAAAAGGCTCGGGGATCACAGGTACAGTTGTTGATATATCAGAGGTCAAGGGACGAAGAATTTTCGTCGTGGAAAGCGATGAAAAAGGTGTCCCAGGCGGATATGGTTCTGACGATAGCTGGAAACTGTTTGACTGTGCAGAAGATGAATTGGAAAAAATATGAATGTTTTCAGCTGGAAAAACAGGCTTATCGGTATGAAAGCATATGGTATCAAATTTTGAAGAAGGTGAAAAAATGAAATGGCTTGCACAACTGGAAAATTTTGCGGCGGGGAAGCCGCTTGGGGAATGCCCTGTTTGCGGCAGTGAAAAACTGGAAGCTGCTTTTACCAAAGTGCAGGGAGACATGGGCTTTGGCGATATATGGTGCGACAACTGCCACCATGCGTTTCATCTTTCCCGTATCCGGATTACCAAAGAAATGCCGACCGGAATCAAGGTGCCCGGCACGCTTGTGTATGGAGATTAAAAATTACCTATTCCCAGAATATTAGAAGGTGATTTTTGATGAGCTTCGAAAGTGAGTTTGAAGAAATTAAAAATGAGTTTCGAAGGCAGAGCAAGGAAGCCTTTCAACTTGATCAGGAATTTTTGGGGCGGGACGGCCCTGGTTCAGTCAAACTGCGTGAAGCTACGCAGACCTACAACCGCAAGCTGCTTGCGCTGAAAAAGAAGTACGGGCTTGCACAAACAGAATAAGGGCGGTGAACAGTATGGTGTCATCTACCGAGAAAACAAGGGAAAGGCTTCAAAAGATAGCTGACAGCGCGGAGCATCTGACGAAGGAAGAAATGGAAGAGCTTGGTTTTGACGGGGACGAGAACCCGGAGAAAATGAAACGTATTTGGGCCACCCTCGCCCAAATGGCGCTGGACGGGGAGCTGGACCCGGACGGGGAGGAAGCATGACGCCCAAAACGGAGGGACGCCAATGGACGAAAAAACCGTCGCGCTCATCCTCTCCATCCTCGCGAAAGGCGACCGGGTGGAGCTCATTCCCGTGAAGGACGGGGTAAAAATCATCCGGATCGAGCGCAAAGAAGTGAAAATACCAACCCCCCGGCGGTAAGCGTTCCGCCGGAAGGCCCGAGCGTGGGCAGTCTGCAGGATTTTCCTGCAGGCTGTCCGCGCTTTTTTTGCATCACTTTTGGAAAAAGCCGGTTCATCCCCCGGCGGAGAACGGGGCGGTTATCGGAAAGGAGAAGATGATATGGCAGAAGAAAGCATGAGTACTGCGGCCCAGTCCGAACAGCCGGGCAGCGCACCGGCCGGAGCGGAAGACGCCGCGCCAAACTACGACGAGCTTTTGAAGACAGACAAGGGGCTGCAGTCCTGGCTGGACAGGCGGGTGAACGCCGCGACCCAGACCGCCGTGCAGAAGGCGCTCGAAAAGGAGCGGCTGCTTGCGGACGAGAAGGTAAGCGAGGCGGAAAAGCTCGCCCGGATGACCAAGGAGGAGAAGACCGCCTACGAGCTCGAGAAGCTCAAAAGGCAGCTGGCGGACTATGAGGCGGAGAAAGCGGCGAACAGCCTGCGCGCCGAAGCGCTTAAGCTGGCCGCCGAGCAGGGGCTCCCCGCGGAGCTTGCCGAGCTCATCCCGTTCGGGAGCGTCACTGCCGAGGAGGTCTCCCGGAAGCTTTCCGGCATGAAGGCCGCGTTCGACGGGGCGGTCGCCGCGCAGGTGGCGAAAAGCCTCGCGGGGGCCGGCACGCCGAAGGGCGGGCCCGAAGGCGGGCAGGGAGTCACAGAGGAGGAGGTCCGGAAGATGGACTACGCCCAGCGGCTCGCCTTGAAGCAGCGGGATCCGCAGCTCTACGAAACCCTGAGACAGGGAGAAAGAAGGAATTGATATGGCAGATGTTGTCACCAAAATCGCAAATCTCATCGACCCCGAAGTCATGGCGGACATGCTGGACGAAAAGCTGACCGACGCCATCAAGTTTTCGCCGCTGGCGCAGATCGACCGGACGCTGGAAGGCCGTCCCGGCGACACCGTCACCCTCCCCAAATACGCCTACATCGGCGACGCGACCGATGTGGCGGAGGGCGCGGATATCGAGGAAAGCCTGCTCTCGGCCACCTCGGCGACCGTCAAGGTCAAAAAGGCGGCCAAGGGCGTGCGGCTGACCGACGAGGCGATCCTGAGCGGGCACGGCGACCCGGTCGGGGAGACAAACCGCCAGCTTTTGACCGCCATCTCGGCCAAGGTGGACGCCGACTGCATGACCGCCTTAAACGGCATCAAGAGCGCCATGACGCTGGATGTGAGCGCGACAGACGCCATCTCCTCCGGCACGGTGGCCGACGCGCTGGTCAAGTTCGGCGAGGATCTGGACGGGGAAAAGGTGCTCTTTCTGGCCCCCGCCCAGCTTGCCCAGATCCGCAAGGATCCCGACTACTTAAAGCCGTCTGAAATGACCCAGCAGGCCATCATGAGCGGCACGGTCGGCGAGTGCTGGGGCTGCCAGCTGGTCCTCTCCAACAAGATCAAGGCGGGCTCCGGGAAATTCACAAACTTCATCGTGAAGCCGGGGGCGCTTGCCATCTACTTAAAGCGGGAGGCCACCGTGGAGACCGAGCGCAACACCAAAAACAAGACCACCCTCATCACCGCGGACGAGCACTACGCCGTCTACCTGCGGGATGAGAGCCGGGCGGTCAAGCTGGTGGTCGCCGAGACCCAGCCCGCGGCCCCTGACAGCGGCGGGGGCGGTGAAGGCGCATGACGGACAGCCTGGGAAAATTAAAGGCCGCGCTGCCGGACGCGCCGGAGGAGCTGCTCGCGGTGCTTTTGGAGGACGCGGAAGCCTCGGTCAAGGTCATGACGCGGCTTTCGGACGTGAGCGGCTATGAGCCGGGCGTGCGGGCGGTGGCGGTGCTCTTATACAACCGGATGGGGCGGGAAGGGGAGCTCTCGCACGGCGCGGGCGGCGTGACCGTTACTTACGGCGAGCTGCCCCAGGCGGTGAAGCATCTTCTTCCGCTCCCCCTCGCGTCAATCGGAGGGAGGAAAAAAGCGGATGTGGCGGCCGAATCCCAGATATAGCCGGCGGATCCTCTGGCGGAAGGTAAAAACGGACTGGGACAGCCCGGACGGGAACGGGAACCCGGCCCAGGAGCGGGAGGACGTCCCGGTTTATGCGGAGGTCTATTCCGGGACAGACCCGGTTTCCCGGCAGGCTTTCGGGCTTTTGCGGGAGGAGGCGCTCACCATCCAGCTGTCCGGGAATCTGCCCGGCATGGAGGATCTGTTTGTCATAGGCGGGAAGGTTTTCCGGCCTGTCTCCATCTCGGAGGGCGACCCGGTGCAGATCATCGCCGTCTACACCGGCAGAAAGGACGGGGAGAGCGATGGATGACCTTGCAAAGCTGATAAATAGGCTGGAAGGTTCCAAAACCCTGATGCAGATCGCCGCCCGCAACGGCGCGCGGAAGGCCGGGCTGCTGGTCGAGGGGGACGCGAAACGCCTCTGCCCGGTGGATACGGGGCGGCTGAGAAGCTCCATCTCCACTGAAGCGGAGGACACGGCGGAGGGGGCGAAGGCCTTTGTGAGCACCAATGTGGAGTACGCCCCTTTCGTCGAATACGGGACCGGGGAACGGGGGGACCCGTCGGTCCCCCACAAGCTTCACTGGGCGGGAATGCCGCCGCACCCCTTCCTGCGGCCCGCTTTGGAGTTCAACCGGGACAGCGGCAATATTCAGAAAGTATTTGCGGATGAAGTAAAGAAGGTGTTTCGATGAGCCCGTATGACGCGGATATCCGCCCCGCGATTGCGGAGGCGGCCCGGAAGGCGGGGGTGCGGCTGGTCCCGGGCTGGTTCCCGGCCGGCATCCCCCTGCCCGCGGCAGTTTATTACCTGCTGTCGGCCGCCCCCGCCGATTATTTTGCAAACAAGCCGCGGGCCGTGCGGTTTTCCTACTATTTCGAGGTCCGGGCACTGGACCCCGAGCCGCTGGAAACCGCCGCCAAAGCCCTCTGCGGGGCGCTGGGAGAGCTTTACGAGGCGCGGCGCACCCAATATGACGACGCGTTTGACGCGGAACGCTATGTCAAGCGGATCACATTCCTTTTTACAGTCAAGTTAGGAGGCTGAAATTTATGGCAGAAGCAGAAAAAGTGACCCCGATGCTGGGCGTGGAGGGGCTTGTCCTCTTTCCTGTCACCAGCGACACCCGGGATACGCTGACCACCGACGACGAAAACCTCATCGACCTTTCGGAGTGCGTCGTCTCCAAAGCCTATGCGCCGGAGGTGGCGGAGGGCTCCTTCTACTCCTCCAACAAAAAGCAGAAGGCGGTGAGCTCCAACAAGGGCGGCACCGTCACCTACGTCATCCCCTCCATCCGCCCCACCTTAAAAGAGAAGGTGCTGGGCGCCAAGCGGAACACCGCGGGCGCGGTGGTGCAGGGGTCTAACGACGTTTCCCCGGAATACATCTGCGCCCACAGGATCAAGCTGACCGATTCCATCTATGTGATGGAAAAAATCGCCAAGGTGGTCTTTGCCACCCCGACCGAAAACGCCGAGACGGAAAACGAGTCGATCAACTTCCAGACAGCGGAGCTGGTGGGGACGGTCGTGCCCTTGAACTACGAGGTCACCTTCACCGCGGGCAAGGCAAACGGCGGCTTTCTGTTCAGCGTAGACAGCGAGGACGAGGAGTACGAGACGCTGGCGGCCGAGTGGTTCACCGCAGGCACCGCCGGCATCGTGCCCCCCTCTGCATAACAGGAGGGCGCAATGGAGCTCAAAACGCTGCGCAAGCCCGCCTACACCATCACCATCGAGGGGAAGCCGATGCGGCTGCGGTGCGACTTAAACGCGCTCGACTATCTGGAGCGCAGCTGCGGGGGGCTGAAGGCAATCGGCCCCTCCGCGGATATCAAAACCCAGAAGCAGCTGGTGCGGGCCTTCCTCCTCTGCAACTACCCGGAAAACGCGGCGGCGCTGGAGGCGGGGGAGCTGGACGCCCTCAAGCCCTCCCTCTGGCAGATCGGGGAGTGGTTCGATCCGGAGACCATCGGGGCGGTGACGGCAGAGCTTTTACAGATCGCCCTTGAGAGCATGGAGCCGCCGGAGGGTGAGCATCGCCTGGGGGAACCCATGACCCGGGTGGCGCTGGAGGCGATTGGAGCGCTCTCGAGGTTCTGTGGACGGCGGAACTTGGAAGAAGCCTTCCGGATTTTTGGAGCAGCACCCCAAGGGAAATCCTGATGCGGATCGACGCCTATCTCGCCCTGAAAACCGGGCGGAAAAAGCGGCGGGGCGGGAAAGAGATGACCATAGGCGGCAAAAAGTACGTCCGGTATGAGACGCTTGCCGATTTGCAGCGGGATTTCCCGCACGCGGATGCGCAGGGGAGGGGATTTTTTGGCAAATGAAGTCATCGACCGCTATGGGGTGGAGATTGCCGGCAGCACCGATTCCTACAACCGGAGCATCGACGCGGCCATCGCAAAGACCAAAGCGTTCCAGGCCCAGCAGAAAAAGCTCACGGAGGACCTGGACAAAAACCGCCAGCAGCAGGAAAAAACCGCTGCGAGCTTAGAAAAGGCCGTCTCCCGATACGGGGAGAATTCCGACCAGGCGAAGAAGCTGTCGGCCCGGCTCAAAGAGCTGCAGAACCGGGAGCAGGGGCTCGGCTCCCAGCTTTCCAGCGTAAACCGGGCGCTCACCCGGCAGAGCGAGTCGCTAAACGAAACCTCCTCCGCCGCAAAAGAGGCGGAGGAGGGGATTTCCGGCGTGTCGGACAACCTGTCCGGCATGAGCAGGCTGATGACGGGGCTTTTAACCGCCCAGGCGGGCAAGAGCTTTTTGGAGGCCACCATCGGGAGCCTCGCCCAGTTCGAGCAGTACGAAACCTCCTTTGCCGTCATGCTGGGGGACCTGGACAGGGCAAAGGCCATGATCGAAGATCTGCAGGATTTCGCGGCCAGGACGCCTTTTGAGATGGAGGAGATCGTCCCGGACGCGCAGCTCCTCCTAAACTACGGGGTCGCGGCGGAGGACCTCATCGAGACCATGACCCGGCTCGGGGACCTGTCCCAGGGGCAGGCGGAGAAGCTCGACCGGATTTCCCTCGCCTACGGCCAGATGCTGGCAAAGGGAAAAGTGACAAACGAGGAGCTTTTGCAGCTGACCGAAGCGGGCGCGCCGGTCATGCAGGAGCTGGCGGACAATCTCCAGGTTTCCACCGCCGAATTGCAGGATATGGTGAGCGGGGGCGTTGTCGGCATCGGCGAGCTGAACGCGGCGATCGGGTCCCTGACCACCGGGAGCGGCAAATTCGCGGGGATGATGGAGGCGCAGTCCCAGACCCTTGCGGGGCAGTGGGCTTCCTTAAAGGACGAGATCGGGCAGACGGCCCGGGCCATCGGGGAGGAATCCTTCGATACCCTCAAAAACTCCCTCTCGGAGGTGTCGGACGAACTGACCCGGATGCGGGAAAGCGGGGAGCTTTCTCAGATGGCGCAGCGGTGGGGCGCGGTATTCGGGAAGCTCACCGAGCTTGCGATGGGGACCGTGACCGCGATGATCAAGAACAAAGAAGCGGTCGGCGCGCTGGCTGCGGCTTACGGGGCGCTCAAAATTATCCAGCAGGTTTCCGCCATGATGACCGCCTACCGCACCGCCGTGCAGGCCGGGACAACGGCGCAGGCGGCCTTCAACGCCGTCGCGGCGGCGAACCCCTACGCTTTGCTGGCGGGCGGGCTGGCAGCGGTGGTGGGGCTGATTGTCACCTTTACGACCGCCACAGAAGAGGCGAACCGGGAAATCGAGGAGCAGAGCGAGCGGCTCAAAGAAGCGAAAAAAGAACTGGAAGCCTATCAGAGCATGGATTTCAAATCCGTCAGCGGCAGCCTTGCGGAGGCAGTCTATCTGAAGGATTCCGTGATCCCGCAGATCAAAGAGCTGGAATCGGTCACAGACAAAACAGCCGGACAGACGGCGCTCTTAAAGGAATATATTTCCCAGGTAAACGAGGCCCTCGGGGAAGAGGCGATTCAATTCGACGAGCTTTCCGGCAGGGTCAGCTACAACAATGAGCAGCTGGAGGCGAACATTGACGCGCTCGTCCGCCTCGCGGAAGCGGAGGCGGTTTTTGAAAAGGTCAAGGAGCTGCAGGAAAAGCGCATCGAGGCGACCGCGCAGGAGATCGAGTATCAGAACAGGCTCAACCAGGCGCTGGCGGAACGGGAAGCGCTGGAGCGGCAGTTTGAGGAGGCAAAGGAAAATGGCGCGCTCAACGATATGAGCATGGCCGAGACGCAGGCGACCTTCCAGAACCGGTGGAACCAGTTAAACTACGAGGTGGAGGAATATAACCGGCTGCTGAAAGAAAACGGCGATCTCATCTCCGGGTACGACGAGCAGATCAGACAGTGGGGGGACGCTTACGGGGAGGCGTTCAGCCAGATCGAGGAGGGGGTCCCGGTCCTTACGCAGGCCGCGCAGACCGCCGCCGAATATCTGGGGGTCGTGCAGGAGGCGCAGAAAAACCGGGAAATCCTCGCGCAGGCCGAGGAGGAATACGCGGAATCCGGCAGGCTCAGCGCCGAGACCCTGTCGGAGCTGGCGGAGCATTACGCGGAGCTGGAACCGTATCTCGACGATTACCTTCTGGGACTCATCGACGCGCAGGAGCTCCTCGCGCAGTTCCCGGCGCTCTACGCCCGGGACGAGCAGGCCCGGCAGGAATCCCTGCGGGCGAAAGCGCTTCTGAGCGAAAGCTACTATCAGGCCGAGGTGCTGGCGAGCGCGGAAGTCTGCGACCACTTCCGGGAAAACTACGGGATCGATCTCAAAAATTTCCAGAGCCTGGCGGAAGCCAAGGCCGAAATCGAAACGCAGCTGATCTCCGCCCTGTCCGCCGGGTGGGACGAGTACTACAAAAATGTTGGCGGCAGCGCGTCCAAAACCGTGGAAGCGATGGAAGCGCAGCTGCGGCAGCTTGAGCCCCATACAGCGATCGACCCCGTCGTCAAAGAGCAGGTCGAAAATTTAAGGCGGATGATCTCCGCTTTAAGCCCCCTGCAGGAGCTGGAAAACCTTTCCTTCGGGGTGGATTTCCAAAATGCCTCCGGCCTTTTGGACCTGCCCGGCTCCTCCGGCGCGTCTTCCTCCAGAAAGCAGGCGGCGGACGCGGCCAAAAGCTGGCAGGAGGAATACTACGACGAGCTGCAGTACCTCCGGGACACGGACCAGATCAGCGAACAGGAGTACCTGGACGGGCTGACCAAAATCCGGGACAGCTGCCGGGAGAGCGATCTGGACGCCTACCGCAAATACGACCGGGAAATCTACCGCCTCCGGCAGGAGCTGGCGGAAGACCTGCAAAAGCAGCAGGAGGAGGTCGAAAAGGCAGTGCGGGAGAGCTTTGACAGGCAGCTGGAAATCGCGCAGGACTACTTAAACGAGCGCAGGCAGCAGATTTCCGACGAATATGACGCGGCCGTCGAGGCTGCAAACGGCCGCTACGACGCGATGGCGGAGGCCGCCAGGGCGGAATATGAGGCGGAAAAGGAGCGGGTCGACGGCGTTATCGCGCAGATCGACCGGGAGATCAAGGCCCGCCAGAACGCCCGCGAGGAGGAAAAGCTCGCAGACGAGCTCAGCCTTGCGCAGCGGCAGGTGCAGAACCTGCAAACCCGCATCGCCTACGCCCGCACCCCGGAAGAGCGCGCCGAACTGGAAAAGGAACTCAAGCGCCAGCAGGAGGAGCTCAAAGACCTGACCACCGAAAAGGAGATCCGGGAGCTGGAGGCCCAGCGGCAGGCGCATGAGGACCGGCTTTCCAAGCTTGAGGAGGAGTACGAGGCCGAGAGCGCCTACATCGAGCAGAAGCGGCAGGAGGAGCTGGAAGCGTTGGAGGCCGCGAGAGACGAGACCCTGAAAACCCTGGAAACCACCTTCGAGGTGTTTGAGCGGCAGCTGTACGATACCTATGGATATATCAACGAGGAGACGCTGGAAATCGGCAGGCGGTTTGCGGACGCCACCACCCAGACCCTCGACGCGGGCTTTCAGACAGTGGCGCAGAACGCGCAGGCGGTGATCGACTCCATGCTCGCGCAGGTGCGCCGGGCCGTCGCCGATATGGAGGCGGCCGTCGCCGAGGCGGGCAGCTACGCGGGCGAAAGCCGCGCCGTCTACAACTCCTCCGATAACCGGAGCGCAAACATCGTAAACCACAACTACAACGGCCTCACCGCCGGGCAGGTGGACGCCATCATGAGCCGGCAGGTGGAGCGGGTATTGTACGGAAGAAGGTAGCAAAAAGCCCCTCCGGAAGGGGAGGGGCGGGAGTTATTCAGATTCAGCGGGGATTCCCTTTTCATACAGTTCTTCCGGCGCGATGTCAATTTCCCCGCCGTTCCAGACTGGAACGCCGTAATCGAGGTAAACGGAACGGAAAACGGATTCGTCTGCAAGCGGGCGGAAAACGGACTTGTTCAGCAGCGGTGTGCAGTCGTAGATTTTGACCTCTTCATTGTTAAAACGCAGCCAGAGCCGGTATCCGGAAAGCGGACGCACCCCGCAGACCTTCATCATGGGAGCGGGGTCCCCGGCATAGGCGATGCCGTCGACAATGTACATCTAAATTCCCTCCTTAGCGAAGCGGCTCAATTTTACCAAGCGGAAGGTTCCGCACAGCGTTGTTCCAAGCGGCGTACAATTCTTCTTCATGAATAGCGGCCCAAGCCTGGACCAGCTTCAACTGCTTGACCGGCAGGCTTCCCGCCAGCAGTTCCCCGTCTACACCGACGGAAGCCTCGTATTCTGCGTAATAGACGTGAAAATGCGGCTTGTGGTGCTTATCCGTGTCAGAAAACAGCATTTTGATAATAATGTTATAGAATCTGCATAATTCCGGCATGAAAATTCCCCCTTTAATTTTATCATAACATAACTGTGAGTATTTTGCAATGATCTGTATTCCGGTTAACTGGATTTTTATTTTCAGAAAGGAGGCGTTCCATGGAAAAAGTGACCTACATCTCCGACAACGGGCTGTTCATCACCTTCGGCGATATGCCGCCCTATCTGCTGGAAAGCATCGACGCGATGGGGGTGGGGAGCATCGAGGACGAGGGAATGACGGCGGGCGGGGGATATGCCACCTACCTGAGCGATTACAGCCGGCGGACCGTCCCGATGGAGGTCTCGGTCTGGGGCGGGGAGAGAAACGGGTGGTACGACCTCGCGAACCTGCAAACGCTGCGGCAGAGGATGGCGGCCGTGCTGGACCTGCGGTATCAGGGGACGCTCGTCTACGAAAATGATACGGGGGCCTATCAGCTGCGGGGGCGCTTTCTGGAGATCCCGGCGGGGAACGGGCTGCTGGGCAGCGGGGAGCGGTTTTCCCTATCCTTCCAGTCGACCGAGAGCCCCAAGTGGAGGGAGCGGGACGAACGGGTCTCCCAGATGGGGGCGGTCAGGGGCGGGATCAGCTTCCCGCTTGTCATCGACCCCAAATTTTCCTTCGGGACCTACACCACCGAATTCACCATCATAAACGACACCTACGACGCGCTGCCGGTGCGGGTGGTTGTGATGGGGACGGCGGAGAGCGTCACCGTCGCCAACGAGACGAGCGGGCAGTTTATGAAGTTCAACCGGCCGATCTCAGACGGGCAGCAGCTGGAGATCGACACCGGCAAGGGGACGGCGGTGGTCCGGTCCGCCATGACCGGCGCTTTTGTGGAAAACGCGAGCCACTACCTGACCCTCGACTCCGACTACTGGTACCTGCAGCGGGGGCGCAACGTCATCCATCTGGACGGCGGCGGGCAGACTTCCCGGCCGCTCGGCTATTTATTCTGGAGCAAGCAGTTTGGAGGGGTGTAAATGGACGTGCGGATCTTTTCCCCCCTGACGGGCGCGGGGACGCTGGAAGAAAACCAGCTCGGGAAAATCCGGCCGGAGTCGGTATCCTTTACGGAGAACCTGACCGAGCCGGGGAGCTTTTCCTTTTCCATATCCGGGCGGGAGCCATACACGGAGGTCATCCGGCAGGGCAGGCTCATCTGGTTCCGGGCGGACGGGCTCTCCCTCTGGGGGATCCTCCGCGGCGCGGATGAGAGACGGGAAGCGGCGTCGGCGCCGTTTTCCTACAGCGGGGACGATCTGAAAGGGTACTTAAAGCAGCGGATCTGCCTTTACGGAAGTGCCTCCGACCTCGAGGGCTACGACACGGCGCAGGGGAGCACGGAGACGGTGCTCAAGCACTATGTGCAGAACAACGCGGTCTCCCCCGCAGACCCCAAACGGAAGATCCCGGGCCTGTCGGTTGCGCCGGACCAGCAGCGCGGCATCCCGGACGACCGGTACATGGCGCGCTTTCAGCGCTTAAGCGACCTCTTGCAGGATGTTTCGGCGGCGCAGGAGATGGGCTGGAAAGTGGAGATGGACCTTGCCGCAGGCGGGATGGTGATGGACGTGATCGCGGGGGCGGACCGGACGGCAGGGCAGTCGGAGCGCCCGCGGATCATTCTGGACGCCGACCTGAACACGGCGGCTTCCAGCCGGTTTGTGAGCGACAGCGAAAACTACCGCAACGCCTTTTACACCACCAAAAGCGGGGCGGCCATCGAGGCGGAGGCGACGACCCTCCTCTTCTTCCGGGAAAACGACGCGGAGCCGGAGGGCGGGGAGCGGTTTGAGACCCAGATCGAGGTGGATGTGGACGACGATGCGGAGGATATCGCCGGCGAGATGGAAAACCTGGCCCGCAAGGAGGCCACAAACTTCGAGCGGGACGACGCCTTTACTGTGGAGCTGAACGGCGCGTACGCCTACGGGAAGGATTTCTTTCTGGGGGATTTTGTGACGATCCGGGACAGGGTCCTGGGGCGGCAGGAGGACGTACAGCTGGTTTCGGCGACCCACAGCTGGACAGGGCTGGGGTACCGGCTGACCGGGACCTTCGGAAAGCCGCGCAAGAGCAACCTGCAGATACTCGAGCGGCAGATCAGGACAGGAGGAAAATGATGGCACTGGGAGAAAAGTCCTTTTTCTGGGACAAGCCGGCGGGAGAGCTCACGCCGGAGGAGGCAGCATACTATGAATACGCGGCGCAGGATCTGGCGAGCGTCTATGAGTGCATGTACACGACCGGGATCTGCCCGGCGATGGCGGTGAGCAGCCCGGAGGACAACCCGGAGGAATATATCGGCTCGAGCCTCCGGTGCAGCGCGGGGGAGGGGCTGAGCGTTGTGGTTTCCCCGGGCGCTGCGAATATCAAGGGCCGCCTGTACCTGGCAACCCTTCCGGTGACCGTGACGGTGGCGGCCGGGGTGGTGACCGATGTGGTGCTGCGGATGGATCTGCAGTCCGAAAAGCCCACCGTTACTTTGCAGGCAAAGCAGCGGGCGAGCGGTGTCTCGCTGGCACAGAACCTCTCCCATGAGAGCCTGGTCTACGAGATCGCGGTGGCGACGGTGGACGTGCCGGTCGGGAGCATCCAGACCGATCTGTCCATGATCACCGACCAGCGGCTGAACACAACCGCCCACCCGACCGACGGAAAGCCGGTTTCCGGGCTGATGCGTTCCATCCCCTATGTCGAGACGCTGGGCATCTGGGAGGAATGGACGGCGCTGAAGGAGCAGATCGAAGGCATCATTGCGGACGAGGTCTCGGGCGTGATCCCGGATTTGTCGGTCACGACCTCCAAATTTGCGCCGGATGCGAAGGCGCCCTATGCGGGCGTCGCGGATGAGGCGAAAAACGGCGTATACACCCTCACCCACCAGGGCATCCAGAGCGGAGCGCAGAGGCTTACGGGGCTGAACGGGGCGACGGGGATCCTCTCCTGCCAGTTCAAGGCGGTGAACCCGTACACGACCTCCTCCCCGAACTTCAGCATCGACGGGGTGACCTACACGCCGAAGCTGCAGAACGGGGAGACGCCGGACAGCGACCTGTTCGCGGCGAATGCCATTGTTACCTGCGTGGTGGATACCAGCTCCAGAACCATAAATTTTAAGTCCGGCGGGGGCCTGTCGAACAGCAAGCTGGCCCTCGCCAACGCCACCGCCGCCGATGTTGCGGAAGGCAAGACCTTCTACGCGGGGAACAAGGCGCTCAAGACCGGGACGCTCGTGCCGTACAAGTACGCGACGGGGACGGCGACGTGGACTCATCAAAGCTCAGGCTTTACCGTAACTGTAGAAGTCGGCTTTCGCCCTAGTATGATCGCGTTTTACTCACAAAAATCACTATCGAGCAGTGTCAACAGCATTGTCGGATGGGCCTATAATTCCTCAACGTCAAACCCGAATTATTTCACGGGAATGATTATGATGAACGTAGATATATATAGTTCGCATCCAACATATGCGGGATATTTAGGCGAATATATTTCCGTCACAGACACGAGTTTTACCGTGAAATCAATAACTGGTTCGTATGTGGCTGCTGGCGATCCTGTAACTTATGCTGTTGTCGGGCAATAGGAGGAAATGCAATGAAAACGTTACTGATCTATGACAATGCAGGAACGATCTACTACCAGCAGACGGGATACTACGCCCTCCCGGACGGTCTGCCATACATCGAGGCGGAAATTCCGGCTGGGTACTACGCCGTGTCGGTCGACACCGGGACAAAAGAGCCGGTGCTGGCGGAGTTCCCGAAATCAGAGACCGACCAGCGGCTCGCAGCCCTCGAAGCCCAGCTCGCGGCGATGACCGGGGCGGAGTGAGGGGGCGGGAGCCGTGTTCATTTTATCGGCGAACAAGGTGTGCCTGAACGTCGAAGCGCGGGAGACAGTGACGAGCGGGTCGGTAAACGCCTACGAGGTGCAGTTTAAGTTCAGCGCGGACTGGGAGGGGCTCGACCGGACGGCGGTCTTCGCGGCCGGGGAGGAACAGGTCTCGGTGGTGCTGGACAGCTCCAACACCTGCGTGATCCCCTGGGAGGCGCTGCAATCCCCGCGGCGGGAGCTGCGGGCCGGGGTCTACGGGACAAGGGGCGGGGAGCTGGTGCTGCCGACCGTCTGGGCGAGCCTCGGGACCATCCGGGAGGGCTGCTCCCCAGGCGAGGAGGCCCAGCCGCCGACGCCGGACGTCTACGGCCAGATTCTCGCGGCGGCAAACCGGGCGGAACAAACTGCCCAGAGCGTGCGGGACGACGCCGACGCGGGGAAATTTGACGGGGAAACCCCCTATATTGGGGAAAACGGAAACTGGTGGATTGGCGGCAGGGATACCGAGGTATACGCGGGCGGTGACGTCCCGTATATCGGGGAGAACAAAAACTGGTATATCGGAGACGAGGATACCGGCGTCCGGGCGGAAGGAAGCCCCGGCCCCCAGGGACCCAGGGGAGAGCCATTCCGGTATGAGGATTTTACCCCGGAACAGCTTGCAGAGCTGACCGGCCCGCAGGGCCCCAAGGGGGATGCGGGGCCTCCCGGAAAACAGGGTCCGCAAGGCGAGCCCGGAGCCGACGGCGTGGCCGGATCAGCGGCTACCATCCAGATCGGCACTGTGACCAGCGGGAGCGCGCCCAGTGTCACCAATTCCGGCACGGAAAATGCCGCTGTCTTTGATTTTGTGCTGGTTCCCGGTCCGCAAGGCCCGGCGGGGAACGGCCTCCCGGACGTAACCGTGGCGGATAACGGGAAATTTGCGCGGGTAGTGGACGGCGCATGGGCGGCTGCTGCGGTACCTGACGCGGAGGAGGCTGATTTTTAATGCCGGAATATCTGATTCAGGGGGAAACGCTG
The DNA here is from genome assembly GCA_018716285.1 of Candidatus Merdivicinus faecavium. Lineage (GTDB taxonomy): Bacteria > Bacillota > Clostridia > Oscillospirales > Ruminococcaceae > Merdivicinus > Merdivicinus faecavium. The sequence goes on along the minus strand of DVKD01000032.1, from coordinate 1,414 downwards.
ACCGGAATTGCGGACGCCATCCGGGCGAAAACCGGGGAATCCGGGCAGATGACGCCGCTGGAAATGCCGGAAAAAATTGCATCCATCCAGACAGGCGGAGGCGGCGGAACTGCCGTTTCGGCTGCGGATATCAACTTCTATGATTATGACGGAATGCTTGTCGCGGCGTGGACGCTGGAAGAAATCGCAGGGAAAACCGCGCTGCCGGACAACCCCTCCCACCCGGGTCTGACAGCACAGGGATGGAACTGGACGCTGGAAAACCTGAAGGCCGCCAACCGCCCTATGAACGTGGGGCAAATGTACATAACAGACGACGGCAAAACCCGGCTGTACATCACCATTGCCGCGCCGGGGAGGCAGGATGTCCCGCTGTACATTTCGCAGAGCATTGCGAATGGCGTGACGATTGACTGGGGCGACGGGTCTGCGGCTGAAACGCTTCCGGGGACAGGGAATGTCCATACGGTACACCATTACGCGGATATCGGGAGTTATCGCATCACATTATCTCCGGCATCCGGGTGCGAACTTGGCTTAGGCGCAAACAGTTCAAGCGCCTGTGTGATGGGGGGCACTGGGAATAACGGAAGAGTATACTACAACATGCTGCAAAAAGTGGAGATTGGAAGCGGTGTAGCCAGTATCGGAAGCAATGCGTTTAGCTTCTGCTGCTCACTCGCATCGGTGACCATTCCGGAGAGCGTGACCAGTATCGGAAGATATGCGTTCAACTACTGCTACTCACTCGCGTCGGTGACCATTCCGGAGGGCGTGACAAGCATTGGAAGCAGTGCGTTCTACAACTGCTACTCACTCGCGTCGGTGACCATTCCGGAGGGCGTGACAAGTATCGGAAACCATGCGTTCAGCTCCTGCTACTCCCTCGCATCGGTGACCATTCCGGAGAGCGTGACAAGCATTGGAGACAATGCGTTCTACAACTGCTACTCACTCGCGTCGGTGACCATTCCGGAGAGCGTGACCAGTATCGGAATATATGCGTTCTACTCCTGCTACTCACTCGCATCGGTGACCATTCCGGAGAGCGTGACCAGTATCGGAAGATATGCGTTCAACTACTGCTACTCACTTGCATCAGTGACCATTCCGGAGAGCGTGACAAGCATTGGAAACTATGCGTTCAGCTTCTGCTGCTCACTCGCATCGGTGACCATTCCGGAGGGCGTGACAAGCATTGGAGGCGATGCGTTCAGCTCCTGCTACGGCATGGCCGAATATCATCTTCTCGCGGCTGAGCCGCCGACGCTTTCCTCGAGCAATGCATTTAATAATATTCCGGACGACTGTGTGATCTACGTCCCGCAGGGAGCCCTTGCCGCATACCAAAGCGCGACAAACTGGTCCACATACGCTGACCACATGCAGGAGGAACCGCAATGATTCAAACAGA
>DVKD01000031.1 GCA_018716285.1 Candidatus Merdivicinus faecavium | reverse complement strand
CGCCTGGGCGGGCCATCCCGCCGGCCGCAGGGGGAGAAGGTCCAGGAAAAGGTTCAAAAGCGGCCCGATCGCCAGCGCCACCGCCACCGTGCCCGCCCCGATCCTTTTCCGGTCCCGGAAAATCAGCAGTGCGAGGACCACCGCGCCGGTCAGCAGGGCGGAGGTGCCCAGCCGGATGCGCAGGACCGACGCGATCCCGCCGTACAGGACGGAAAGAGGGTCCATGCCGATCCCGGAGCAGGAGAACAGCGCTCCCGCCAGCGCCATGAAGACAATGCCGGCCGCCAGGAAAACGCCGCGGGCCGCCGGCGGGAGCGCCTGTTTTTTCTCGCCCGCCTCCATGCTAGGCCCCTTTCCGGTCCGCGAGGATCAGGGCCTTGACCGCTTCCACGGCGGTCCGGATCGCGGGGGCTGTGTCGTGGAAGGAGGGGTCCCGGAACCCCAGCCGGGCGCGCTCCTGGTTGGCGCAGACCAGCAGCACGGTGCCCGCCCGGACCCCGCGGGCGGCTGCTGCGATAAACAGCGCGGCGGACTCCATCTCCGACGCGAGGCATCCGCCCCGGATCCAGGCCCGCCAGCGGCGGCTCAAGTCGTCGGAAACCGGCTGCGAATCCGGCGCATGCTGGCCGTAAAAGGAATCCTTGCACTGGACGACCCCCACATGGTGCGCAAGCCCCAGCGCGCAGGCGGCCTCCTCCAGCGCCCGCAGCACCCGGTAATCGGAAACGGCGGGGAATTCGATGGGCAGGTATTCCCGGCTGGTCCCCTCCGCCCGGATCGCCCCGCTCGCGATCACCAGCTCGCCGGGAAGGACGTCCCGGTTCATCCCTCCGCAGGTGCCGACCCGCAGGAAGGTGTCCGCCCCGACCCGGACCAGCTCCTCCAGGGCGATGGCCGCAGAGGGCCCGCCGATCCCGGTGGAGGTGACGCTCACCTTTTCCCCCAGGAGGGAGCCGGTATAGGTCCGGTATTCGCGGTTGGAGGCTACCAGCCGGGCGTCGTCCAGATAGGAAGCGATCTGCTCGCAACGGCCGGGGTCGCCGGGAAGCAGGACGTAGCGGCCCGCGTCCCCGGCCCGGAGCTGGATGTGGTATTGGATCTCATTGGGCAGCATCCTGCTCCCTCCCTTCCATTTCCCGCATCAGCCGGACCAGGCGGCTTGTCCCCAGCCGGGAAGCGCCCAGGGCGAGGAACTCTTCGGCGTCCGCAAAGCTCCGGATCCCGCCGGCGGCCTTGATTTGAAGGCCGGGGGCGCAGTGCGCCCGCATCAGCCGGATATCGTCGGCCGTGGCCCCGCCCGTGGAGAAGCCGGTGGAGGTTTTGATAAAGTCCGCGCCGGATTCGCTGACGACGCCGCACATGCGGATCTTTTCCTCCTCGGTCAGGAGGCAGGTCTCGATGATGACCTTGAGGACCCGCCCCGCGCAGGCACGCCGCACCTCGCGGATCTCCTGCAGCACCCGGTCGTAAAGGCCGTCCTTTACCCATCCGAGATTCACCACCATGTCGATTTCATCCGCGCCGCAGCGGACGGCGTCCTCCGCCTCAAAGGCTTTGACGGCGGCCGTGCTGTAGCCGTTTGGGAAACCGATGACCGTGCAGACGGTAAGGGCGGGGTACGCTTCCCGGACCCGCGCGACATAGCTGGGCGGGATGCAGACGGAAGCGGTGCGGTATCGGATTGCTTCATCGCACAGGGCGGCGATCTCCTCCCACCCCGCCTGGGGAGACAGGAGGGTGTGGTCCACTCTGCGGAGGATTTCTTCAGGTTTCATGCGCATCTTCTCCTTTCAGGCTTTTCCCCGCGCTTCCAGCAGCGCCCGGACCATCCTGGCCCGGACCTCCTCGTAATCGGCGGGGTCAAAGCTGTACTGGGTGTCATCCGCCTGGTAAAAATTCCATTTTGTAATATCGGGCTGCCGGAACAGAAGCTTCAGGGCTTCGTCCACAATCTGTTCGCCGTCGGGGCGTTCCGCCTTGACCATCTGCATCAGCTCGTAATCCCCGATGCCGCGCTTTAAGGCGAAATACCGGAGGGAGTAAACCGTGCGGCCGCCCGTCCCGGGGTAGACCAGGAAGGCGTCCCCCGTAGGCCAATCCATTGTTTTCCCGTCCTTCATCGGGTCCTCCGGCCAGCAGGTGTAGGCCCAGCGGAGGAAGCCGTCCATCTTGAGCCATTCCGCCACCGGCCCGTGGAGCCGCCCCTCCAGAAGCGGCGACCGCAGGAAGGTGTTGGGCGTCAGGGGCCAGCAGCAGGTGGACCAGAGCACCGTCCCTTTGCAGCGGGCGGCGGCCCGGCGGGTCAGCCCCGGCTCCTCGGCCTCGCTGAGGGCGATGTCCGAGATGACGGGGGTGTAGCTGTCAAACTCGAGTTCCGGGCGCTTGTCGATGAGGGAGGGGCTGATGTCCAGCTGGGTGCGGAAGTCCGGCGCGGCCTCGCGGAGGGCGGCCAGGGCCCGGTTGTAGGCGTCCATATCCGGCGGCTCGTCGGCGGAAACCAGGCAGGATTCCAGCCAGCCCTCCTTCCGCAGCCAGTCAAACAGCGCCGCGATGTAGGCCTTGATGTCCGCGGCCTTCCGCATGAATTTCCCGCAGCCGTCCGCCTCGTCGATATAACGCAGACGGATGGGGTCGGGATAGTCGTCGGTGATGTTGTCAAAGACCACCGACGTGCCGAAGGCCGGGTTGGTCACCCAGTTGCGGATCAGCCCGAACAGGTAGATCTCCCGGGTCATGCCGTACCGGCGGCAGAGCTCCAGATAGCGCTGCAGGACGGAGTAGTCGTAGTGGAACGCGCCTTCCGCGTCCCGGGTGATGCGGACCATGTTGTACTCGAACAGGTCGGAGGGCGGGTCCTGCTTCCAATTGCAGAACTGTCCGGCCCAGGGGACGTCCCCCACCGTAACGGTGGCCGCGACGTTCCCCAGCTCGCTGAGGGTGCGGGTATATTCTTCCAAAAGGCGGAAATGCTCGTCGGAAAAGAGGGCCGCCCCGTGATGGCGGGCGATGTTGGCGGGATGCTGCCAAATCACCAGATGGAACTTGCGTTCTGCGCCGGAGGGCAGGGCGACGTCGTCGACTGTCACCGTAAAGGGCAGCGACTCCACGAGCTCCTCGTCCTCGAACATGGTGCGGCAGTACAGCCGCACGGCCCCTTCATACTCTCCCGGCGCGGTCCCGGCGGGGACGGGGATGTGCAGAAAGAGCTGCGCCGGCAGCCAAGGCTCGACGACCTCGCTGCCATAGCCCAGCAGGGCGTCGGCCTTGTAAGCCCTGTCGTCGTCCAGGTGCATCTGGGCCCGGTAAAGGGCGGCGCCGGGGAGCCCCGGGCAGAGGACCTCCGCCCGGACGGTCGGGAATTTTCCGCGCGGCGAAAAATCCGCCCGGTTTTCTACCAGCAGCACAAAGCGCTCCGCCGAACGGATCACCAGCGAGGCCGCGGCGAAATCGTTCCGGCAGCAGCGCATCTCCATTTTCTTTCTCTCAAAGGACGGCTCCTGTCCCCAAACCAGCCGGTAGCTTTCGTGCTGCCAGCCGCAAAGAAGTTCCATTTTATTCTGCATAGGCTTCCTCCCTTTCCATGCTTTTCGGTTTGCCGCTTCGGGCGGCCAGCAGGGCGTTTACCATCCTGGCCCGGAGGCCCTCATAATCGGCAACGTCGTAGCTGAACTGGCTGCTGCCGGCGCTCCAGTCCCAGCGCGTGATATCCGGCTGCCGGAACAGCGGCTGCAGGGCCTCCCGGACGATCTGCTCCCCGCCGGGGCATTCCGCCTTGACCATCTGCATCAGCTCATAATCCCCGATCCCGCGCTTCAGGGCAAAACAGCGCAGCGACAGAACCGGCTGCCCGCCCCGGCCGGGATAGACGAAAAACGCATCCCCGACAGGCCATCCCATCGCCTTGCCGTCCTTCACCGGGTCCACCGGCCAGCAGGTGTAAGCCCAGCGGAGAAACCCGTCAAGCCCGAGCCATTCCGTCACAAGCGCGATCAGCCGCCCCTCCAGAAGCGGGGACCCCAGGAAGGTGTTCGGCGTCATGGGCCAGCAGCAGGTGTACCAGAGCTTTTTCCCCTCGCACCGCTCCATGACCCGGCGGATGATGCCGGGCTCCTTCGCTTCGTTTTCCGCGATCGTCAGGATTTCGGGGACGTAGCTCGTGACCCTCATCTCCGGGTGGCTTTGGATAAAGAACGGGTCGTAATCCGCCTGGATCCTGAAATCCGGAGCCGCCTCACGGAGAACGCGCATGGATTTTTCCAGGGCCTCCATATCCGTGGGCTCGTCAGGGGCAACGTAGCAGCGGGGAAGCCACCCTTCCTCCTTGAGCCAGCTGTACAGAGAGGAGATGTAATCCTTGATATCCGCGGCCTTCCGCATGAATTTGGCGCAGCCGTCCGCCTCGTCGAGATAGCGCAGACGGATGGGGTCGGGGTAGTCCTCGGTGATGTTCCCGTATTCCGCGGTGGTCCAGTTGTGGACCAGGCCGAAGAGGTGGATCTCCCGGGCCATGTCATACCGTTGGCAGAGCTCCAGATAGCGCCGCAGGGCGGAGTAGTCATAGCGGAAGACGCCCTCCCTATCCCGCGTAATGCGGACAATGTTGTATTCGAACAGGTCGGAGGGCGGGTCCTGCTTCCGGCAGCAGGCCTGCCCGGCCCAGGGGATATCCCCCACGGCCACCGTCGCCGCGACGTTCCCCATCTCGCTGAGGGCGCGGGTATAGTCCTCCAGCAGTCTGAAGTGCCGGTCGGAAAAGAGGGGGACCTGATGATGGCGGGCAATATTGGAGAGGTGCTGCCAAATCACCAGATGGAATTTCCGCGCTTTGCCGGAGGGCAGCGCGACGTCCGCCACCTCGACCGTGAAGGGGAGCGTCTCCAGAAGCTCCTCGTCCTCGAACATGCGGTGGGCGTACAGGCGGACGGCCCCGTCATAGCGCCCCGGAGCGGCGTCCCCGCCGACATTCAGGCAAAGGAACAGCTGGATAGGCGTCCAGGGGCTTACGATTTCGCTGCCCCAGTCGAATAGGGCGTCGCCCTTGTGCACCAGGTCGTCGTCCGGGTGCATCTGCACCCGCGACAGGGAGGCGCCGGGGAGCCCCGGGCAGTCCGCTTCCGTGCGGATCACCAGGAAGTCCCCCCAGGGGTAATTCCATTGCGGGTAGAATTCCGCATGGTTCTCCAGCTGGACGACAATGCGCTCTTCGTGCCGGATCACCAGCGAGGCCGCGGCGAAATCGTTCCGGCAGCAGCGCATCTCCATTTTCTTTCTCTCAAAGGACGGCTCCTGTCCCCAAACCAGCCGGTAGCTTTCGTGCTGCCAGCCGCAGAAAAAGTTTGTTTTGTCCATCGATTTCAGTCCCTTCTTTTCCCAAAACGTCACTTCCAGCGCTCCAGGTTCCGCTTTTGCTTTGCGCGGAAGCTTTCGCTGATTTCGTCGGGGGTTACCTTGAGGCAGAGCAGCGCGTCGGTCAGGTGCATCAGCACGTCGCTCACCTCTTCCGCAAAGCGGGCGTGGGTCTCCGGGTCGCTTAGGACGGCGTCTACCCCCTCTTTTTTAATGATGTCGATGACCTCGCCGAGCTCCCCCACCGTCCACAGCAGGCAGGCGGGAGCCGTCTCCGGCTCGAGCGGCCCCCAGTCGTCCAGGTAAGCGTCGTGGAGCTCCTGCTGGAGGTTCTGCATATCGGCGACACTCAGCGTATTCATGCCTTTCCCTCCTTTTCCCAAGTGCGCCGGGCGGCCGCAGCGGCCCCCAGTACGCCTGCGTCGTTGCCGAATCTGGCCAGGCGGATGTCCGCCGTGTGGTAGTAGCGCCGGTAAGCGGCATGCCCTTCCAGCCCCCGTTTGATCGCCGAGAGGAGAAAGTCTCCCGCTTCGCTGATGCCGCCGCCGATGGAGACAGCGTCCGGGACGAAAATCGCCATCAGGCTGATAAGGCCGATACAGATTTCTTCAATATATTCTTCCCAAACCGGCAGAATTTCCCGGTTTCCCTTCTGGACAGCGGCTATGATTTCTTTCGCAGAGGAGTAGCCCTCCGCCCGCCGGACCAGCGCCGCCGAGGAGGCGTAGCGCTCATAGCAGCCCCGCTCTCCGCAGGGGCAGGGTTCGCCGCCCGCGTGGGTGATCATGTGGCCGAACTCCGAACCGAGCCGCTTGATTTCCCGGTAGGGCCTCCCGTCCAGAATCGCCCCGCCGCCGACCCCGGTGCCGAGGGTCAGGTAGAGGGCGTTTTTTTCGCCCTTCAGCGAGCCGTTTTCCCATTCGGCCATCATCGCGGCGTGGGTGTCCTGCTCCAGGCGGACGGGGCGCCCGAGCCGGCTTTCCAGCAGCGGCCTTAGCGGCACCTCCTCCCAGCCCAGGTTGTCGGCGGTGACCAGTCCGCTCTCCGGGTCGACGTCCCCGGCGCAGGCCACCCCGATCGGGAGATTCATCCAATCCCCGCCGTGCTCCCGGATAAGCTCCGCCGTCCGGTCCGCCAGGGCTTCCGGGCGCTCCCGCAGGGTGGGGGCCTGGGCGCGGACGAGGACGGAGCCTCCGCCGTCCAGCAGGGCGAACTTTACCGCCGTCCCGCCGATGTCAATGCCAATCGCGTTCATAAAATTTCCCCTTTTCGATGCAGATGATTCCCCACAAAGGTGAACAAAGGGTTCATTTCCGAATCCCATCCGGTCAGGGAAGCTTCCGCCCCCACCCGGATCCCCGATTCCAGCCGCAGCCAGCGGGCGGCGCTTTCCGAGGCCGCAGCCAGCGCTTCCCCCGCGGGGACGCCGAGGGATACTAGGTTGCGGACAGCGCCCGGCAGGTAGGTCCCGCCGCCGTTGAGCCCGCCGCCCTTGACAGTAGAGGTTCCGTTTTGCACGACAATCGTCAGGCCGTTGTCCAGGTATTCCCCGTCCGGGAGGTTGGTCGTGGAGACCGCGTCGGAGATGAGGATGATCCGATTAAACCCCTTGCAGTTCCAGAGGAAGCGGACCGTGCCGGGGTGGAGGTGGACCAGGTCGGCGATCATTTCGCAGTAGATCTCCGGGCGGTTCAGGGCCGCCGTGAGGAAGCCCGGGTCCCGATGGCGGATGGGCCGCGCGGCGTTAAAAAAATGGCAGACGGAGCCGACGCCTTTCTCAAAGGCGGCTTCCCCCTCCTCATAGGAGGCGTCGCAGTGGCCTGCCTGCACGCGGACGCCGAGACTGTCCAGCAGGCGGATCACCTCGTCCGCCCCCGGCTCCTCCGGGGCCAGGGTCATTTCCAGGAGGATGGACTCATATCCCTCGATGAGGCGGCGGCAGTTTTCCGCGCCCGGCGGGAGGACGTACCGTTCCTCCATAGCGCCCAGCCGGTTTTTGCTGATAAACGGGCCCTCCAGGTGGGCGCCCAGCAGCCGGGCGCCGGGCAGCCCCTCTTTTTTCTGGCGCTCCATCACCCTGGAAATGACCTCCAGCGAATCCCGGATCACTTCCGGGGGAGCAGTATAAGGGGAGGCCGCCACTGCGGCGACCCCCGCCTCCGCCAGGCCGGCAAGCCAGGCGGCCATCCCCTCCTCCGTCGGGTGCATGACGTCAAAGCCGTCCCCCCCGTGGATATGGGGGTCGATCAGTCCGGGGGAGAGGACCGCCGCATGGAAATCTGCGGCCGTCCCGGCGGCGATGCGGGCAATGCGGCCGTCCCGGATCTCTATTACACGGCCTTCCTCCCAGCCGCCCGGGGTCAGCAGGCGCTCTGCGCCGATCAGGCAGTTCAAAATAATCATCCTTTCAAAGAGCCGATCATGACGCCCTTGACAAAATATTTTTGCAGGAAGGGGTAAATGAGCAGGATCGGCACCGTACAGACAATGATGTTTGCGTATTTTACGAGGGTCTGGGCCGCGGCGTCGTTCTGGACGTTGAACTTTGTCTGGGCGTTTCCGGCGCCGGCCATCATCTGGCTGTTGCTGTCGATGAGGATTTCCCGCAGCACCGACTGGATCGGGTACTTGGACCGCTCGGTGAGGTAGATCATGGGTTCATACCACATGTTCCAGTAGCCTACCGCGCTGAACAGGATGAGCACCGCGATGACCGACCCGCTGAGCGGGATGAGGATGCGGAACAGGATGGTAAAGTCGCTGGCGCCGTCGATCATGGCCACCTCCTTGAGCCCGTCCGGGATGCTCACAAACTGGGTCCGCATGATGATGATGTTCCAGACGCTGCATGCGCCGGGGAGCAGGATCGCCCACGGGGTATTCATCAGGCCCATGCGGTTGATCAGCAGGAAGGACGGGATGAGGCCCCCGCCGAAATACATGGTGATGGTAAAATAGATCATGATCGGCTTTTTGAGCATCACATTCTTTTTGGCGAGGGCGTAGCCGGCCGTCACGGTCGTCAAAAACTGCAGGCCGGTGCCCACGACGATGTAGAAAATGGTGTTTTGAAAGCCGGTGGCGATGTTTTTGTTGGAAAAAACGATCTGGTAGGCGTCAAACTGGATCCCCTGGGGGATGAGCAGCAGCCCGTTCTCCCGCATGACGATATTGGGGTCGCTGATGGAGGCGACCAGCACCTGATAAAGGGGGTACAGGCATACGATTGACAGCAGGAACAGGAGGACATAGATGACGGCGTCGAGGGCAATATCCCCGGCTGAGCGTTTTAAATGGTGCTTTTTCACAGGAAATCCCTCCTTACCACAGGCTGGTCTCAGTTGTTTTGCTGCTGAACCAGTTGGCGAACACCACCAGGAAAAAGTTGATGACCGTCTGGAACAGGCCCACCGCCGTGGAGTAGCTGTAATCCCCTCCCTGCAGGCCCTGCCGGTAGATGAAGGTGCCGATTACGTCGCCGGTTTCATAGGTCAGCGGGGAATAGAGAAGCAGGATCTTGTCCGAGTTTGCCGACAGCAGCCCGCCGACGCTTAAGATGAGCAGCACGGTCATGGTGGGGACGATCCCCGGCAGGGTGATGTGCCAGATCTGCCGGAGCCGCCCGCACCCGTCGATGCGGGCGGCCTCGTAAAGATTCGGATCGATGCCGGTCAGCGCCGCGATGTAGATGATGGAGTTCCAGCCGATGGCCTGCCAGAGGTCGGAAAAGACGATGACGCTCGGGAACAGGGCGGGGCTGCTGAGAAAGCTCTGCGGCTCTATGCCGAACAGGCCGATGAGCGCGTTGAACGCCCCGTCGTAGGCGAGAAAGGATTTCAGCATACCGCAGATGACCACGTTGGAGATGAAATAGGGCATGTAGGAGATCGTCTGCACCGTGCGCTTGAACGCCCGGGAGCGGACCTCATTGAGCATCAGGGCCAGGATAATGGGGCACGGGAAATTTACAAGCAGTCCGTAAAGGCTGATGAACACGGTGTTGCGGACAACCTTCAGCGCGTGCGGGGACTGGAAAAAGTCGGCGAAATTCTGCAGCCCCACCCACTCGCTGCCCAAAACCCCCTGCTGCGGGCGGTAGTCTTCGAACGCGATGAGGATGCCGTACATGGGAATGTAGCAGAAGATAAAGATCAGGATGATGGACGGCAAAGCCATCAGGTAAGCTTGGTAATTGCGCTGGAGGTCCAGCTTGAGGCGTCGCAGCACGGTGCATCTCTCCTTCTTTGTTTACTCGCCCGGCGCGTTTACTCGCCGGCGCTCTGGTTCATCACATCCAGAGCGGCCTGCGCAGCCTGCTGCGCTTTGTCGAGGCCCATCGATTTGGCGGTCTCCCGGAAGGTGTCGAAGTTGTCCAGGCTTTCCTCGCCGATGATGAAGCGGAGGACCATCGGCTGGGCATAGGTCAAGGCGTCGTTTAAGGCGGAGTCAAACTCGCCCCAGCCGTCGTCAGCAAAGACGACATACTTCCAGACCGTGTCGCGGGAGGCGTTCTGCGCCCAGGTGGTGAGCGCTTCGGCCCTGGGGGAGAGGACCTCGGCCGAATCGGCGGAGGAGCGGAGCAGGCCGGAACGGTAGCTGTTGTAGGCGGCACTGTTTGGGAACAGCTCGCAGGAGAAGATGTAGTCCTGGTCGCCGTTAAAGACCACGTCGGTGTAGTAGGGCACGCCGTCTATCAGCTCGTAGTGCTCGCCCTCGATGCCGTAGGTGTGGCGGAGGATGGCTTCCTTGATAAAGCCGACGTTGAGCCAGGCCGCGGCGATCTCCGGGTGCTCGCAGGAGGAGGTGATGACGGTGTAGTTGGTGGGTTCGGAGTTGTAGCCGTTGACCCAGGTGAGCTGCTGGTCGGTATCCATCCGGGGAAGCGGCATGGCGACGACCTCAAAATCCTGGTCGCCGGTGTAGCGGCTCTCCCAGGTGTCCGGGGTGGTCCACTGGTTAAAGTAGATGCCCAGCCGGTCGTCCAGGAACATGGCCTCCAGCGAGGCGTCGTCCCGGTTCATGAAGTCGGGGTCGATGTAGCCCTTGGCGTACCAGTCGTTCATGAGGGTCAGGTAATCGAGGAAGGCGTCCTCGGTGTAGGCGTGCGGGTAAACGGTGGTGCCCTCCTTATCCATCGTGAAGTAGTCGGCGTAGAGGCCGAAGGCGGAGATGATGGAGCCGTCGCCGCCGTTGGTGCCGTAGGTCCCCAGGTTCATGGGGACGACGTCCTCGCCCCGGGCCTTGAAGGCCTCCAGCACGACCTCGAGCTCATCGAGGGTCTGCGGGACGTCCAGCCCCGCCTCGTCGAGCCAGTCCTTGCGGATGACCGGGCCGGATTCCGGCAGGTAGGCGTCGGTCCAGATCTGGGTGACGCACCACAGGGAGCCGTCAAAGGTGGTGCAGGTGTCCAGGAAGGAGGGCTGCGGCTGGGGGTTGTAGAGCTCCTTTTCCGCGCCCCACTCCCAGGCGCTGAAGGATCCGTCGCTGCAGTACAGCGCCTCCTTGTAGTCGGGCATGTATTCGTCCAGATAGTCGTTTAGGTCGATAAAGCAGTTTTCGTCGATGGCCGCCTGGGGGCCGCCGGGGTAGTTGGGGAGATGGAGCATGTCGTAGTATTCGCCGGAGGCGATCATGAGGTTTAACTGCTGGTCCATCTGCTCATAGGACGGGTGGATGAATTCGATGGTCACGCCGGTCTGCTCCTGGAGCCACTGGAAGTAGGGGTGCTCGGCCAGGGTGGAGAAATTCTGGGTCTGCACGCTGTCCATAGGGATCCAGTAGGTGAGGGTCACGCCCTCGCTGCCCTCGATGTAGAGGTCGCCCTTCTCCCCGCTTCCAGAGCCGGACGAGACGGCGGAGCTTTGCCCGGTGCTGCCGGCGGAGCTGCTCTCCTCCCCGCCGGAGCTGCAGCCGCCGAAGGCGGGGACAGACATTGCCGCGCAAAGGGCGATGGCCAGAAATCTTGCGAGCCTTCTGTTTTTCATGTTGAGATCCTCCTTTTTTGTCAGGTATGGTTCATAAGCGTCCATCGGCCGGCGGTACGAAACGTAACCGGCAGGCCCTTCTGATTTCATTATAACTTTCGGGGGATTTTTTTCAATCCGCAGTTTCTGACAGCCGCGACGCTTCAAAATATGACAAAAATATGATGGGAAGTGGACATTTTTAAGTAATTTCCGAATAAAAAAGAAGAGCAGCTTTGCTGCTGCTCTTGGAAGGAGGTCAGGAATGGCTCGCCGTCCGGGAAGGCTCCGCGAAACCTTTGCGGTATTCGCTGGGGGTCCGGCCGTAAGCCGCTTTGAATTTCCGGTTGAAGGTGAGGATGCTGGTGTAGCCGGTCCGGGAGGCGATTTCCTGTATGCTCAGATTCTGACTGTTTTGCAGCATTTCGACGGCCTTTTCCATCCGGACCTGGTGGATGTAATCGAGCACGCCGCCCTCCGCCTTGCGGCAGAAGAGCTGGGAAAGGCTGTTGGCCGACATGCCGAAAGCCTCGGCGACGGAAGAGACGCTCAGGAGCGGGTCGGCGTAGTGGAGGTCGATGTACTGGCGGATCTGGTCGACGCGGCCGGCCTCCAGGCGGTCGGCGGCCGGCGCCTGGCTTTGGGACAGCTCGGCCAGCAGCCGCTCCATCAGCTGGTAAAGCTGGCGGTGTGTCTTGCAGTAGAGGATATCCTGCATCATCCGCCCCCAGGCTTCGTTGTCGAGCGCGTCGAGGTTGTCCAGATCGTGAAGGAACTGGTACTTGAGCGAGGAGAGGTGGAGGAAGGTGATGTCGGATTCCGGGAAGTACTCCTCCAAAAATTCAGCGGGGAAGAGGGCGTTCAGCAGCTGGGCGGCCTCCGAAAGCCGGCCTTCCGCGATCAGCTTGGCAAACAGCAGCTGCTTGTCCAGATGATGCCAGTCGCGCAGGAAGCAGGACGCCTTGAACTCGCAGCCGGAAAAGGCGGTCAGGACGGCGTCCGGCCGGGTCTGGGAGAAGGCGGCGGTCATGCTGGATTCGCAGCAGGCGCGCTCCAGCTCGTCCGCCCCCTGGTGGACGGCGCTGAACGCCGCGGTGACGGCCGGGCCGTCCTCCCGGTCCAGCAGCTCGATCTGGGCGGTGAGGAAGGCCTCCATCCTTTTTTCGGTGAAATCCGGGGAGACCATCCCGACGATCTCGATCACGGCGCCGTCCAGAACGACGCAGCGGAAAAAGCATTCCGGCGGCAGGGCCTTCCTGGAGCGGACGATGCGGCGGCAGAGCGCGTCGGGGGGATCCTGGGAGGAAAAATACGCGACGGCATAGCGGCATTCCGGCGGGATCGGCGGCGGCCCGCCCTCCTGGCGGTTGCCGCGCAGCGTTTCCAGCAGGCGGCTGCGGCCGATTTCGGTCTCGTACTCCTGGAGCCGCAGCTGGGCGGTGCGGCGCTGGTCGAGCAGGGAATCCACCGCCTCCTTGATCTGTTCCAGCCCCTGGGAGCCGGAGCCGTCCTGGCCGTAATTTTTGCGGATATAGCGGATGAGCTCGTTTAGGGGCATCACGTTGCGGCGGCTCAGGAAGACCGACAGCACCGCCCCCAGCCCGACGGAGGCCGCCAGCAGGAGCAGGTAGCTGGTCTGCAGCTCCCGGCTCGTCTCCAGCAGATGGGTGTAGGGCACGGCCGCCTTCACCTGATAGCCGCCGATCGAAGAGCGGAGGGTGTAGAGCAGCGCGGTTTCCTCCCCAAGCTGGAGGTCCCCATCGTCGCCGGAGGCGGCGATGGCGGCGGTCTGCTCCTCGGACAGCTCAACCCCCGTTTTATTGCTGACGGCCAGGATCTGGTCCCCGCGGACCAGGAGGAAGAGGGCGTTTTCCACATTGCCCTTGTCGATGAGGGTCGTGTAAAAGCTGCTTTTGAGCAGAAAAACGAGCTGAAGCTCCGGCGCCCCGGAGGAATCCTGCCGGATGGTCCGGATGAAGGCCATGCAGCCGCCGCTGAGCGCCACAAGCTGCGCATAGGCGCGGGTGGCGTGCAGCTCCTCCATATCCTGCCGGGAGACGCCCTCCTCCTGGTAGAAATTCCGGTACAGATAACTGGAAGTATAAACTCCCCCGCTCCCCACCGCCGTTTCGGACAAGGCGGAATACAGGTAGATGGCCGAAAGGTATTCCGAGCCGTTTCCCAGTTCCTGCCGCAGGCGGGAGGAGAGGTCAAAGAGCTCCATCCGCCTGGAGGAATCCAGGCCGCTTTGGTCCGGAATCGAGACATCCTGCAGCTCATCGTCCAGCCGCATGGACAGGGTGGTCAGCTCCAGGAGGGTCCCGTCGATCTGCTGGACGCTGAGCCGCAGGGCCTCTTCGGTCAGGGCCTTCTGCTGGAGCAGGATCGTGTCCCGGAACCGGATATAGAAAAGGTTGTTGAGCAAAAGCGGCAGAAAAGCCGCCAGGGCCATAGAGAACAGCAGGGTCAGAAATGGCCGCTTGAAAGAATGCATCATGATCCCGTCCCCTTGCGTGATAAAAGCGGTAACGGCATGACGTATTTTTTTCAGAATACGCATACGATTTTATTATATTTTACCATAATGGCCGGGCGTTTTCTACCGTTTGGGTACTATCATACAAATCCATTCCTTTTGCGGAACTGCGCGGGGGATTCTCCCACATATTTTTTAAAGAGGACGGAAAAATGCTGGCTGGAGGTAAACCCGAGCTCCATCGCCACCGAGGTCACGGTGCGGCCCGCGTCCTGCAGGAGGATTTTGGATTCCTCAATTTTTTCCCGGATCATGAATTCTACCGGCGGGATGCCGGTGGCCTGTTTGAACTTCTGCTTGAAGCGGGATTCTGAAAGGCTGACGGAAGCGGCCATCCGGGAAATATCGAGCATCTCCCCGCGGTTCTCCCGGATGCAGCGGATGACTGCGGAGATATCCTCCGGCAGCGGGGAGGCGGAGACGTTTGCATCCAGCACCTGGAAGAGGAAGTCCATCAGCCGCAGCCTTGTCCTTGCCGCGCCCAGGGGCGCGCCGGTCCCGACGCTGCTGTAAAGGCGGTCCATTTCCCGCTGGACGGAGGCGGGGACCTTGAGCATGCGGCTGGGGAGCTCCCGGAGCCGCTGCCAGAGGATCTCCCTTTCGGAAGGGTCCAGCATACAGAACGGCCCCGGCGCAGTGGGAACGGTCATCAGGAAATAGCACAGGACGGAGCGGTTCTGGATGACGTCCTCGGCGCCGTGAGCTTCCCCGGGGTAGATGATGAGGAGGTCGCCGCCCAGCATGTCGTAGCGGGTCTGCTCCACCCACATCCGCTTGCAGCCGGAATAGAGGAGCAGAAACTCGATCATATCCGGGTGGACCTCCATATTCATGGGGCGCAGGGCGTCTCGAATCTGTATTTTTCCGATCTCAGGCATTTCAGCCAGTCCGGTCTGCTGGATCTGTTCCCAACTGTAAGCGGTCATATCGGGCTCCTTTTAAAAAATATTGGAAAAGTATCACAATACGAAAAAAGAATCCAAAGACGGGATTCTATGATAGACTAAAATTACAGGCAAAACGAAAAATTTCTAAATATTTTGCCGTTGGCAGGGCGCGGGCGCTGTTCCGCGCCGCTTGGAAGGAGGCTTTTTGCTTGATGAAAAAGACGATTCAGGAGATTCGGGGCCAGTATGCGGCCCTCTCCCAAACGCTCTCCCTGTTCCGGGGAGAGCTCCCCGCCCTGCGCAGGCAGTGGCTGGAGCGGGCCCCGCGCAGCCTGGCCTTTATCGGGTGCGGCTCCAGCTACATGGTGGCCTGCTCGCTGCGGGACACGGCCGCATCCCTGCTGGACGTGCCGGCCTATGCGATCCCGGCGGGGGATTTGTGGCTCAACTGCGCCCGCTACCGGCGGCAGCTGTCGGGGGCGATGGTGGTGGCGGTTTCCCGGTCGGGCCGCACCAGCGAGATTTTGTACGCGGCGGAAGCGCTGCGCCGGGAGGGCGTGGACTTCTGTCTCTGCTCCCTGGCGGAGGCGGAAAACACCCCCCTCGGGGAGCAGGCCGCCATCCGTTTTGAGATGCCCTGGGCCTTTGACGAAA
This sequence comes from Candidatus Merdivicinus faecavium, assembly GCA_018716285.1. Lineage (GTDB taxonomy): Bacteria > Bacillota > Clostridia > Oscillospirales > Ruminococcaceae > Merdivicinus > Merdivicinus faecavium. Next base: position 23,268 of record DVKD01000031.1, on the reverse strand, counting down.
GCGTCTGCCAGACCCGCAGCGTGACCTGCCTTTACGCCGCGGGGCTCTGCCTCATCGCCGGGTTCGCCGGAGCGGGGGAGCTTCTGGACGGGCTGGAAAAGCTGGCCGCGGCGGGGCCTGCCTATTTGGAGCGGGCGGAGCCCGAAATGGAGAAGCTGGCGGCGGAGGGCTGGGACCGGGCGGTGGTTCTGGCCGACGGCTCCTGCGCCGGCCTGGCAAACGAAGGGGCCCTGGCCTTCCAGGAGATTGCGCAGATCCCGGCGTGCCGGCACCATGTTCTGGACGTCCGCCACGGACCGATGGTCCTGATCGGGGAGAAGACGCTGGTGCTCGCCTACCTGTTCCCGGAAGGGCGCCCGCAGCAGGTAAAGCTCCTCCGGGACCTTCAGCAGAAGGGCGCGCGCCTGCTGGTTTATACGAACCTCCCGGCGGAGCTTCCCGGCGTCCGCACCGTCAGCCTCGGGACAGAGGTCGGGGCGGAGGCGGGGGCGATCGCGTTTCTGAACCTCTGCCAGCTGACGGCTTATTACAAATCGCTGGAAACTGGTTCGGATCCGGACGCGCCGGACGGCCTTGACGCCTGGATCCATATTTGACACACCGGGAAAGGAGAACGCTCATGAAATTTACAGATGTCAACCGCACCATTCGCTTGGGCATCATCGGGCTGGGCGGCCGCGGCTACGGCCAGACCGAGACCCTTCTGGACATGCCGGATGTGGAGATCGCCGCCGTCTGCGACAAATACCAGGACCGGACCGACGCCGGGGTGGAGCTGGTAAAGCGCCGCCGGGGGACGGGCTGCTTCGGCACCACCGACTACCGCCAGATAAACCGCATGGAGGGCCTCGACGCCGTGGTCATCATGACCGACTGGGAGCTCCACGCCCGCATCGCGATCGACGCCATGCGCTGCGGCAAGGCGGTGGCTATGGAGGTGGGGCCGGCCTCCTCCCTGGATGAATGCTGGAGCCTGGTCCACACCTCGGAGGACACCGGGCTGCCCTGCATGATGCTGGAGAACGGCTGTTATGAGGACCAGCAGGTCACCCTGCTCAACATGGTCCGGCGGGGGGTGTTCGGGGAGCTGGTTTACTGCGCCGGCGGCTATCAGCACGACCTGCGCTGGGAGATCGGAAACGGCGATCTGGACCGCCATTACCGCCAGCACCATTTCCTGCACCGCAACGGGGAGATCTATCCCACCCACGAGCTGGGGCCCATCTCCAAGCTGCTGAAAATCAACCGGGGCAACCGGATCGTCTCCCTGACCGCCATGTCCTCCAAGGCGGCGGGGCTGCACGAGTGGTTTTTGCAGCACCGGCCCGACCGCCCCGACCTTGGCGCCTGGAAGGTGACCCAGGGCGACGTGGTGGGCGTGCTCCTGCGCTGCGCCAACGGGGAGCTCATCCAGCTCACCCACGACTGCACCCTTCCCCGGCCTTTTTCCCAGGATTTCCGGGTGCAGGGGACCAAGGGCGTCTGGCGGGAAGCGGGGCACAATATTTTTATCGAAGGGTACTCCGGCATAACGGAGGAAGAGTGGGACAGGTGGGATTCCGACAAGGAACTGTTCGAGAAATACCGCCACCCGCTGTGGAAGGCCTATGAAAAATTCGGGATGCACGGCGGCCACGGCGGGCTGGACTACCTGACCCTCCGCGCCTTCGTGGAAGTGATCCAGAAAAACGGCCGGCCGCCCATCGACGTATACGACACCGCCGTCTGGATGGCAGTGGGATGCCTGAGCGAGCAGTCCATCGCCCTGGGCGGGATGCCGGTGGCGGTTCCGGACTTCACAAACGGCGATTGGCTCACCCGGGGATACGACGCGCCGTCCTGGTACTCGCTGGACGACGTGTTCCCGGAGGAATTCGAAGATCTGGCCGAATAAGAAAACACCTCTCTGCTTATTATACATTTTATTCGGAAATGTGGCAAGCATTTTCCCCAAAAACATCACAAAAAGCGGCATTTCCTGCGAAATGCCGCCTCATTCTCCGAAAGTAATCACTCACAGCAGCGGGGCCGGTCCAGCTCCTCCAGATACCGCTTCAGGTTCTGCAAGCCGACGGTCAGGGCGAGCTCAGGCTCCTCCAGCCCTTCAAACTCGATGCTGATATCCCCGTCAAAGCCCGCGCCCTTCAGGATGGACAGGCATTGCTTCACCGGGACGTCCCCGTGCCCGACGATGGCGCCGCGGAGGAAATTCCCGCCCCGCGTCGGCCAGTAGCCCCAGCCCGGGTCGGTGGCTTCGCCGGATTTCCAGTGGAAATCCTTGGCGTGGGCGTGGATCGTGTAGGGCGCCACCCGGCTGCAGGCCTCGATGGGATCCTCGTCCGCGTCCATAAAGTTGCCCATATCGCAGAGGAGGCCGAAGTTTTCGTCCCGGACCGCGTTCGCGAGCTTTTCCAGCCGCGCGCTGTCCTGGCAGAACCAGCCGTGGTTCTCCACCATAGTCCGGACGCCCAGATCTTTGGCGAACCGAGTCACCTGGAGGCAGGCGTCGGCCAGCAGCGGCAGGCAGTCGTCGAAGCCGCGGTTGGCCCGTTCCCCGTCCGGGAAGCCTGCTGTGGCGTCATGCCGCATTTTCGGCGCCCCGAGGATGGCGGCGATCTCCGCCAGATGCTGGACCCGGGCGATTTCGGCGGGAAGGTCCGCGCAGCGGAGAAAATCCGCCCCGACCATGAGGGAGGAGACGGGCATCCCGACCCGTTCGCACTCCTCCCGGAGCTTTTTGGCGTAATCCTCCGGCGTCGAGCCGTCGTGCGGGAAAATTTCCACAAACTCGATCGCGTCGAATCCCAGCTCTTTTGCTTTTGCGATGCAGGTCAGCTGGTTGAGGGTCCCCTCTCCCATCCGCCTGTCCATGCTGTAGGTGCTCAGTGCAATCCGCAAGGGAATCCCTCCTTACAAAACGATCTCATGGCCGGTGCGCGCCGACTCATAGATGGCCTCCAGGATCTTCATGATGGCAAGCCCGTCCTCGGCGGGGGCCCGGCAGGGGACGCCGTTTTGGATGCAGTCGATATAGTGGGCGATCTCATCGACGAAAAGGTTGGAATCGTCCGTAAACTGCTCCTCGTTTGCCAGGGTCACATTGGCCATATACCCGTTGACCTCGGTGTAAAACTCCAGCTTCGGGTCGATTTTGACCCCGCCCTTGGTGCCGAAGTATTCCTGGGAATACCGGTCTTCCTTCAGGTTCAGGCTGTAGGAGGTCTCCACCTCCAGCACCGCGCCGTTTTCATACCGGACCAGGGCGACGGCCAGGTCCTCCACATCGCAGATATTTTCAGCGGAACCCTTGCTGGCGCCGTAGTCGAATTTGCCCTTGACGCCGGGGCGGTCAAAGAGCTTCTGGAAGGTGGCGCCGTAAACGGACACCGGCCTGGGGTTCCCCATCAGGAAGCGGGTCAGGTCGATGACATGGACCCCCAGGTCGATCAGCGGCCCGCCGGCGGAGCGGGACTTGTCGCTGAACCACCCGCCCGGGTTCCCGCAGCGGCGCAGGTAGGTGGCTTTGGCATAGTAGAGTTCGCCGAAGAAGTCCGAGCGGATGAAGTCCTCCATGAGGGCGCAGTCCTTGCCGAAGCGGCAGACAAAGCCGATCATCAGCAGCCGGTTGCAGCGGCGGGCCGTTTCCAGCATTCTTTCCGCTTCGGCGACAGAGGTCGCCATCGGCTTTTCGCAGAGGACATGTTTGCCGGCTTCCAGGGCCATGATGGTGCAGGGCGCGTGCTGGTTGTTCCAGACGCAGACGCTGACCGCGTCGAGCTCGGGCAGCGCGTCGAGCATTTCACGCTCGCTTTGGTAGCAGCGCGTAATGCCGTGGAGCTCCCCCATTTCCTTCAGCCGGACAGGATCGATGTCGCAGAAAGCGTAAAGCTCTACATTAGGGTTCTGCTTGTACGCGTAAATGTGTTCCTGGGCGATGTTGCCCACGCCGATGATGCCGATCTTGATCTTTTTCATGAATGCCTTCCTCCTTTGGTTCATTTGACATACTGATGCAGGAATTCCACCGCCAGCCGGATATCAGCAGCCGGATCCTGCCCGACCTCCCGCTCGATGGTGAGAAAGCCCCGGTAGCCGATTTCATCCAGCGCGGCCAGGTATTCCGGCCAGTTGACGCCGCCCTGTCCCAGCGGGACCTCGGCGCAGTAATCGTTCTCGTCGAAGGGGCCGTCCGGCTCCCGGAGGCCGTACATGATTTCCGGGTCGCATTTTTTGAAGCAGAGGCCGTCCTTGGCATGGGTGTGGACAATATATTTGTCCAGGATGCGGACCGCCTGGGCGGCGTCGGTTTCCAGCGTCATAAAGAGGTTGGCGGGGTCCAGGTTGACGGCCACCCCTGTGGAGTGAAGCCCGTCCAGAAAAGCGCGGAGCACCTCCGGACGCTCCGGCCCCGTTTCGATGGCGAAATGCGCGCCCATAGAGTCGGCGAATTCCGCCAGCTTTCCGCAGGCGTCCTGCAAAACCGCGTAGCGCGGATGCGCCGGATTTTCCGGCACGACGCCGATGTGGGTCGTCACGACGCCGGTCCCCAGGTCCCGGGCGAGCTCCAGGATGCGCTTGGAATACTCGATCGCTTCCGGGTTGCGCGCCGGGTCATGGAACCCGTACCCCAAATCCCCGCAGAGGGCCGAGATGGCCAGACCGTAGGAGTCCGCCATCTTCCGGAACTCCCGCCGCCGCGCGGCGTCCATGTTTTCCGGGGCCATATCCCCCTCTGTGGCATAGACCTGGATGCCGTCCAGCCCCAGGGAGGCCGCCTGCCTCATAGCCGCAGGCACGTCGGTGCGGAAGGAATCCAGCAATACGCCGATTGAAAAATGATACACGATTTTCACTCCTTTCTGCTGTTAATTTTATTATAAATGCAAAAATAGAGATGGTAAAGCAAGAAACATGCCGAAAGTTTGACCAAATGTGCACAAGGAGGCTCCTCATGGATTTTTACGAATATGACGCGGATGTATATCCGGACCCCCAATGTCCCCTCCATGTAGGTCTCTGCGAAATCGGCGGGGACCCGGACTGCCGGTATCTCCACTGGCATGAGGCGGTGGAATTCCTGTACTGCCTGGAAGGCTCCGGCACGGCGGTGTCGGACACCCTCCACATCCCTCTGAAGCAGGGCGAAATGGCTGTGATCAACCCCAACCGGCTCCACACCTTCTATTCCGACTGCTTCTGCCGCTATTACTGCCTGCTGGCGTCCCCCTCCATCTGGGACCTCCCCGAGGCCCGCTCCCGCCCCTTTATCTCCGACCCGGAGGCGGGGCGGCAGCTGCTGGGGATCGTCCGGGAGATGGAGGAGCAGAAGCCGTTTTACCAGACGGAGACCCGGGCGAGGCTGGCGCGCCTGTGGGTGTATCTCTGCCGCAGCTTTCCGGAGGAGAACGGCGGGAAAGGCAGCAGCGCCGGGAAACAGCTGGAGATGGTCAAGGCGGTCATCTCCTACATCCGCCGGAACTTTTCCCGCACCCTGACCGTAGAAGAGCTGTGCAGGGAGGTTTCCTTCAGCCGCTCCTACGTCTGCCATACCTTTAAGCAGGTCACGGGGCAGAGCCTGGTGGAGTACATCAACTATGTCCGGTGCCACAACGCCCGCAGCCTTCTCCGCACCGGGAAATACAATGTCAGCGAGTGCGCGGAGCAAAGCGGATTCCGCAACCTCAGCTATTTTTCGAGGCTCTACAAACGGCAGATGGGAACGCCGCCTTCGGCGCATATCCTGGCGGAGGGGTGATCTGCCGCTTATGGAAGGTGAAATCGCGAAAAGGGACGCTCCCATGCAATCGGGGGCGTTCCTTACCGGCCGGCTGCGGAACGTTATCTCCGGCCGGGCGGCGTAACGTTTTGCGAGCGGGCTGGTTCTGCAATGAACGCACAAATTATCACACGTTGTTTTGGAAATTCTGTACGATTGACAGGGGGCGGCTCCCATGATAGAATGAAGAAAAAAGCGAAACGTTTCGTTTTTTAGAGGAGGATCAGCATGGAAAAAGTCAAGCAGTATCTGAAGACGATCGACGAGGTCATTGCCAGGGGTCCTTACACCGATACCTGGGAATCCTTAAGCGCCCACGCCCTTCCCAGGTGGTACCATGACGCCAAGTTCGGCATCTTCATCCACTGGGGCGTCTACTCTGTGCCGGCTTTCGGCAACGAGTGGTACCCCAGAAGCATGTACCAGCAGGGCAGCCCGGAATACGAGCACCATCTCAAGACCTACGGCCCCCACAAGGACTTCGGCTACAAGGACTTCATCCCCCTCTTCAAGGCGGAAAAATTCGACGCCGCCGAGTGGGCGGACCTGTTCCAGAAGGCCGGGGCGAAGTTTGTCATGCCTGTGGCCGAGCATCACGACGGCTTCCAGATGTACGACAGCGGCCTCTCCGACTGGTGCGCCTCCAAAATGGGGCCCAAAAAGGACATCGTCGGGCTGCTGGGGCAGGAGCTGGCCAAGCGGGACATTGTGCTGACCACCTCCTCCCACCGCATCGAGCACTACTGGTTCATGAACGGCGGCAGGGAATTTGAGAGCGACATGCCGGAAGAGATCCCCTACGGCGACCTGTACTGGCCCTCGGTCAAATCCCCCTTTGCCGGCCTTCCGCTGGGGACGGAGGCTGTGCGCGGCTTTGATGTGGACCCGGCGTACATGGACGACTGGCTCGCCCGCACCTGCGAGATCGTGGACAAATACCGCCCGAAGATTATGTACTTTGACTGGTGGATCCAGGTGGAGCCCATGAAGCCCTACCTGCGGAAATTCGCGGCCTATTACTACAACCGCGCCGCCGAATGGGGCGAGGAGGTCACCATCAACTACAAAAACGACGCCTTTGCCTACGGCGTCGCGACCCGGGACATCGAGCGCGGACAGCTCGCGGACGTCTCGCCGGATTTCTGGCAGAACGACACCTCTGTCGCCAAAAACTCCTGGGGCTACACCGAGGGCAACGACTACAAGGACCCCGACGAGGTCATCGCCGACCTGGTGGACGTGGTCAGCAAGAACGGCTCCCTCCTGCTGAACATCGGCCCGAAATCCGACGGGACTATCCCGGATGAGGACCGGCATATCCTGCTGGAGATCGGCAAATGGCTTTCGGTCAACGGGGAGGGCATTTACGGGACCAGCCACTGGAAGAAGTACGGCGAAGGCCCCACCCTCACCCCCGAAGGGCACTTCACCGACACCCTCCGCAAGTCCTTTACCCCCGAGGATTTCCGGTTTACCTGCAAACCCGGCGCGCTCTACGTCTTTGCCATGAAATGGCCGGAGGACGGGGTGGTGCGGATCCGCACCCTGGGCCGGGACAACCGCAAATTCAACGGCGTCATCCGCAAGGCGGAGATCCTCGGCTTCGGCGGGGAGGTCAAACATATTCTCTGCGGCGATTACCTGACCGTTATGGCGGATGGGATTTCCTCCAGGACCCCCGTCTGCATCAAGCTGACCATCGACTGATCTGTATTGGAAAGGGAGAATGAATTATGCCGCTGGCGACAACGGAAGAAATGTTAAAAAAAGCGCAGGCGGACGGCTACGCCGTCGGCGCCTTCAATGTGGAAAATATGGAGATGGCGCAGGCGGTAATCCAGGCCGCCGTGGAAATGCGCGCGCCGGTCATGATACAGACGACGCCATCCACAGTAAAATACGCGGGCTTGGACCTGTATTACGCCAATGTGGCGGCGCTGGCAAAAAAAGCGCCGGTCCCGGTTGCACTGCACCTGGACCACGGCAGCAGCTTTGAACTGGCCATGCAGGCCATCCGGGCGGGATATACCTCCATCATGATCGACGGGTCGCACCGGGTTTTTGAGGAAAACATCGCCCTGACCCGGCGGGTCGTGGAAGCGGCCGCCCCCAACGGCCTCCCGGTGGAGGCGGAACTGGGCAAGGTCGGCGGAAAAGAGGACGATCTGGACGGGGGAAGCGGCGGATACACGGTCCCGGAAGAAGCGGCGGAATTTGTGCGCCGCACAGGGGTCTCCTCCCTGGCTGTAGCCATCGGAACTGCCCACGGGGTCTATAAGGGGACGCCCAAGCTGGATGTGGAAAGACTCAAAGAGATCCGGAAGCTGGTGGAAATCCCGCTGGTGCTGCATGGGGCGTCCGGGCTTTCGGACGAAAGCGTGCAGGAATGCATCCGGGAAGGGATCTGCAAGGTGAACTTTGCAACAGAGCTGCGGATCGCATACAGCGGCGGCGTAAAGGCCGTCCTCGCGGAAAATCCGGACGTCTTTGACCCCAAGGTTTATGGAAAGGCCGGACGGGAGCGCGTGAAAGAACTGGTAAAAAACAGAATCGCAGTCTGCGGGTGCTGCGGAAAGGCAGAATGACAGATTCGAAAGGATGGAGGCGGCGGTTTGGCAGCGACGATGAAGGATATTGCCGAGCGGACCGGTCTCGCTCTGGCGACCATTTCCAAATACCTGAATGGGGGAAACGTCCGGGAAAAAAACCGGCAGGCCATTGAACAGGCGATCCGGGAGCTGGATTTTACGGTCAATGCCTTCGCCCGAGGGCTGAAAACCCGCCGCTCCAATACCATTGGCGTAGTCATCCCGGAGCTGAACAATCTTTTCATCACCACGGTCATTGCCGCTATGGAGGATATTCTGCGGCAGCATGGCTACGGCGTTCTGGTCTGCGACAGCCGCAGCCATGCGCAGCGGGAACAGGAAGCCCTGCAGTTCCTTTTGGACAAAATGGTGGACGGCATTATTGCCATGCCTGTTTCCCGCAGCGCCGCCTTTTTACAGCCGGCGCTGGAGCGGAATATCCCGGTGGTGCTCATCGACCGCAGCCTGGAGGACGCGGAAGGAAGGGTGGATATGGTGCTGATCGACAATTTCCAGGCCGCGCTGGAAAGCACCCGGCACCTGCTGCGCAGCGGGCACCGGCAGATTGGAATCATCGTGGGACCGCAGGAGGTCTACACCTCCAAACAGCGGCTGCTGGGATACAATCAGGCCCTGATCCAGCAGGAGGCCTTCCCGGACAGGGGTCTGGTGGAGTTTTCGGACTATACCGTCGAGGGAGGGTATCGGAGCGCCAGGGAGCTTTTCCGGCGCAACCCTGATATGAGCGCCCTGTTTGTGACCAATTATGAAATGACCCTGGGAACCATCCTGGCTGTCAATGAAGCGGGGATCCGGGTGCCGGAGGAGCTTTCCCTCATCGGGTTTGATAATCTGCAGCTGTCCCAGATCGTGCGGCCCCGGCTGACGCTGGTGGCGCAGCCTTTGCAGGAAATTGCGGAGCACGCGGCAAGAAGGCTGCTGTGCCGCCTGAACAACCCGGAAGAAGCGCCGGAAACGGTTCTTTTGAAGGCCCGGCTGCTGGAAGGGGAGTCGGTGAAAAAGCTGTAGGGCCGGGCGGCCTTGCCGCAAAAAGCGAAACGTTACGTTCTGGAGGTGCTTTGATTGCGGAATCTTTTGTTGGGGATCGACCTGGGGACGTCCGCATGCAAAACCGCGCTGTTCGACCTGGGCGGCCGTGTGCTGGCGCAGCAAAATGAATCCTACCCCGTTTACTACCCGCATCCCGGCTGGGCGGAGCAGGAGCCGGAAGAATGGTGGCAGGCTGTCTGCAGGGCGGTGCGCCGGATGCTGTCGGGCTCCGGGATTGACCCGGCCCGGATCGCCGGGGTCGGCATTGGCGGCCAAAGCTGGTCGGCCGTCCCGGTCGATGAGGATGGGAAGGTGCTGGCCCGCACCCCTATCTGGTTTGACACCAGGGCTTTAGAAATCTGCCGGGAACTGTCGCGAGAAATTGGGGAGGACAATATTTTTGCGCTCTGCGGGAACCCGTTAAAGCCCAGCTATACGCTCCCCAAGATCCTCTGGTTTCAGCGGGAACAGCCGGAAATTTACGCCAAAACCGCTTGCTTTTTACAATCGAACAGCTTTCTCGTTTACCGGCTCACCGGCGTTTTGAGCCAGGATAGATCCCAGGGCTACGGCCTGCACTGCTATGATATGCGCAAAGGCTGCTGGGATGAGGGAATGTGCCGGAAAATGGGGATCAATCCCGCCCTCCTCCCGCCCATTTACGACTGCCACCAGGTGGTGGGGACCGTTACCGGAAAAGCTGCGCGGGAATGCGGCCTGCCGGAAGGGACTCCGGTTGCTGCGGGAGGGCTGGACGCAGCCTGCGGGACGCTGGGCGCCGGCGTCCTGCACGATGGGGAAACCCAGGAACAGGGCGGCCAGGCCGGCGGCATGAGCATCTGCATCAGCCGGTACCGGGCGGACCCCAGCCTGATTCTCAGCAGCCACGTGGTCCCGGGGCGCTGGCTTCTGCAGGGAGGGACCGTCGGGGGAGGCGGCGTCTGCCGCTGGATGGAGGAGGAGTTATGCGCGCCGGAGCGGGAAGCCGCCCGGAAAAACGGCACCAGCTCTTTTCAGGAACTGGACCGTTCGGCGGAAAAGGTTCCGGCCGGTTCCGGGGGGGTGGTTTTCCTGCCCTATATGGCGGGAGAACGCTCTCCCATCTGGGATGAAAACGCCAAAGGGGTCTTTTACGGCCTGGACTTCTCCAAATCCCGGGAGCACATGCTCCGGGCCGGGTTGGAAGGGGTTGCGTTTTCCCTGCGGCACAATCTGGATATCGCGGAAAGGGCGGGGGCGTCCGTCAGCGTGCTGCGCTCCATAGGGGGAGCCGCCAACAGCCGGCTCTGGACCCAGATGAAGGCGGACGTCACCGGCAAAAAGATTGCGGTCCCGTCGTCGGATACCGCCACCACTCTGGGGGCGGCAATCCTGGCGGGGGTGGGTGTCGGCCTGTACCGTTCCTTTGAAGAAGCCGTGGAGCGGACAGTCTCCGTAAAGCGGGAGTACCTGCCCAACCCGGAGCTTGCGCCCGTTTATCAGAAAAATTATGAAATCTACCTGGAGCTGTACCGGCAGCTGAAGCCGGTTATGGCTGCGGGCAAAAAGGAGTCAGAGCGATGAAAGCAGCAGTCCTTTATGGAAATGAAGACATCCGATACGACGACTATCAAACCCCGGCAGCCGGCCCCGGCATGGTGAAGGTCCGGGTCCGGGCAACAGGCATCTGCGGTTCCGACATCCCCCGCGTCCTCCACAACGGCGCGCATTTTTACCCGGTAGTGCTGGGGCACGAATTTTCCGGCGACGTGGTGGAAATCGGGGAAGGCGTCACCAGGGTAAAGGTGGGGGATACGGTTTCCGGCGCGCCGCTGCTGCCCTGTATGAAATGCAGCGACTGCCAGAAGGGGAATTTCTCCCTATGCAGGCACTACAGCTTTATCGGTTCCCGGGAGCAGGGCAGCTTTGCGGATTATGTGGTGATCCCGGAACAGAATGCGGTGAAATATGACCCGTCCATTCCGTACGAGCAGGCGGCCATGTTTGAACCGTCCACTGTGGCCCTGCACGGCCTGTTCTGCAACGATTACAAAGGCGGGGAGTATGTGGCTGTTTTGGGCGGCGGCACCATCGGGATGTTCACCGCCCAGTGGGCCAATATTTTCGGGGCCAAAAAGGTCGTGGTATTCGATATTGTGGATTCCCGGCTGGAACTGGCCAGACGTCTGGGAATCCCGGAGGTAATCAATACCAGGGAAGAAGGTTTTCTGGAAAAAGCGATGGCGATTACCGGCGGGAAAGGCTTTGGCTATGTGTTTGAAACCGCCGGGAATCCTGCCACCATGCAGATGGGGTTTGAACTGGCGGCCAACAAGGCGCATGTCTGCTTTATCGGCACCCCCCATGTGGATATGACCTTTACCCCCAAGATGTGGGAAAACATGAACCGGAAGGAGTTCCTGCTCACCGGCTCCTGGATGAGCTATTCCGCGCCCTTTCCGGGCCGCGAGTGGGATTTGACCGCCCATTATTTTGCCACCGGCCAGCTGAAATTTGACCCGGCCCTGATTTATAAAACCTTCCCCATGTCCGAAGCGGACAAGGCCTTCGCCCTCTATAAAATCCCGGGCGAAGTGAAGGGGAAGATCATGCTGGTCAATCCGGAGAAGGCAGAATAACTGCGGCAGCCGCCCTGCATACCGCGTGCGGGCATTTGTGCGCAGAATCAAGTAAAGGAGCGTTGTTATGGAAAACTTTATCGACCCCAGGCGCGTCCCCAAGCGGAAACTCTATACCGGCGAGGAGATCCCCTGCATTGGCATGGGGACCTTTGGCTCGGACCGGTTTGCGCCGGACCAGGTTTCCAGCGCGGTGGCAGGCGCCATCCGCTGCGGGTACCGGCTGTTTGACTGTGCTTCCGTTTATGGAAATGAAGAACAGATCGGACGGGTGTTTGCACAGGCGTTTGCGGAAGGCGTTGTCAGGCGGGAAGAGCTGCATATCACCTCCAAGGTCTGGAACGATATGCACGGGAAAGGGGACGTCCTGCTTTCCCTGGCCAAAACCTTAAAGGATCTGCAGCTGGACTATGTCGACACCTATTTCCTCCACTGGCCCTTCCCCAACTACCATGTGCCGGGATGTGACGGCGACTCCCGCAACCCGGACTCCAAGCCCTTCTCCGTTGCGGAATTTATGGCAACCTGGCGCCAGCTGGAGCGCATCCACGATATGGGCCTGGCGCGGAATATCGGGATGTCCAACATGACAATCCCGAAGCTGGAAGCGGTGCTGCCCCTCTGCCGGGTGAAGCCCGCCCTGATCGAAATGGAGCTGCACCCCTGTTTCCAGCAGCCGGAGCTTTATGACTACTGCGCGGAGCGGGGGATCCAGCCGGTCGGCTTCTGCCCCATCGGTTCCCCCAATCGTCCCGACCGGGATAAAACGGAGGACGATATTGCGGATCTTCAGGTCCCGGAGCTGGTGGAGATTGCCAGGGTCCACAACGTCCACCCCGCTGTCGTCTGCCTCAAATGGGCGGTCCAGCGCGGCCAGATCCCCATCCCATTTTCGGTTCACGAGGATCATTTTGTCAGCAACCTCCGCTGCACCGTGGAGGACCCGCTGACAGAAGAAGAGATGGCGGTTTTAAAATCCGTTGACAAAAACTGCCGCCTGATTAAGGGCCAGGTGTTCCTGTGGCCCGGCGCCGCGGGCTGGCAGGACCTTTGGGATCTGGACGGAACCATTACTAGGTAGACGGGCGCGTACGGATCTTTTTTCAGGCGGCCTTTTTTCCCCAAAAGGCGCTTAAGGACCTGCGCCGCATCCTTCCAGGCTGCCGCATTTACAAACGCAATGTCATGCCAAACGAAAGGAGGAATCGGCATGAATGTTTCCACTTCCATTAACGTTTTCTTCGGACAGGGTCCGGTGAGCGCGCAGATGAAGCGCGTTTATGACGCGGGCTTCCGCCATATGGATATCAACATTTCCGACTGGGTCGATATGCCCTCCGGAAACGGGCTCTTCCCTGCCTCCCCGCAGGAATGGCAGAATTGGGTGCAGGAAATCGGGGATTTCGCCGGAAAGTTCGGCGTCACCCTGAATCAGGCGCATGGCCCGCTCTTCAACATTTTTGAAGAAGGGCCCCGCGGCGACCATCTGCGCGGTATGTGCATCCCCTCGCTCGAAGCTGCCGCCGCGCTGTCGATCCCGTGGGTGGTTTACCATGCGGGGAGCTTTGCGGGGGATTTCCAATCCAAATCGCATGTCCATGCTTTAAAAGAGGCGAACCGCCGCTTTTTTGACCCGCTGGTCGAAGCGGCTGAAAAGCTCGGGGTTGGCATCGCCCTGGAAAATATGAGCGACCGGTTTGGCCTGGGCCAGGGCGGCAGATATTGCGCCAATACGGACGACCTGATTGATCTGGCGGACAGCTTTCACAGCAGCCGGGTGGGGATCTGCTGGGATACCGGGCATGCGCATATCCAGGGAGTCGATCAGCGCGCGGAGCTTCGCAAAATAGGGGACCGCCTGAAAGTGCTCCACATCCAGGACAACGATGGGTGTACGGATCAGCATACTGCGCCTTTTTATGGAACGATCGAATGGGGAAATGTTTTGCAGGGCCTCCGCGACATTTCCTACGCGGGCGAGCTCACCTTCGAGGCACATACGCTCGTGCGGCGCCTTCCGCTCAGCTGCCAGGACGCCGCGCTGTCTTTGCTCTATCAGATCGGCTGCGCGTTAAAGCGGCAGTTTGAGGCGATGCCCTGAAACCGTCCAAAGCGCCTGCCGGGAAGGCAGGGCAGCCTCCCTGTCACAAGCAAATAACGGCAAAACAGATGCCGCCAGGCGTTTGTTCTGCCGTTATTGTTTTTTCCGCGTTCAGCATGCCCCCGCTTCTCCTGCGGCACGGCATCCGCACCCGTAAAGCCGCTTACCGGCGGCCAAAAGCATCTGACCCGCCAAAAACGCTTTTGTAGTGGCGCATGGAACTGAAAAACTGATACTCGATCCTGCCGCTGTCCAGCGTAAACCGGGCTTCGTCCAGATGCTGCTCGTTCCATTGCCTGATAAACCGATACAGCCCGTTCCATCTTTCGGGAGGGTAAGACCCCGGCTTATAATAGGCCAGGGTGCAGTGCAGCGTCAGCGGATAGGGGAGAGGGCATATTTCGTCGAAGCGCGCGTACATATCCTGCACCGTATCATAATCGGCTTCCGACGCCGGCGCAAACAGCATGACGATGGAGCTGGACACCATACTTACCATGCCCCGCGCGGACAAACAGACCGGCCCCATGCTTTTTGCGGCAGACAGCTTTTCCCATATTTGCGCCGAATGCGATGCCGCCGCTGCTTTCATTTCCTGATGGGAAGGGGAGGCGCAGAGGTCATGAAGGGTGATGTGCATGGTATCTGCCGGGAGGGGTTCCGACAGCATTTCTCCGGACAAATGATACAGGGCCGTCTGGATTTCCTGCAGAAACTGCCTGCCGTCCTCCGGGAGCGGGAATACAACGGTGTCTCCGTAAAAATTCCGGAAGGCGCCGCCGGCGTCAAATTTCTGCTGCAGTCCGGGAGATGTTGCAAGCCATTCGGTCTCCGGCGGGAAGCAGGCGCGGCAGCATACGAGCTCCTGGATCCGCTTCTGATACGCGGAATAGGTTTCTGTCTGGATTGTTTTGCTTTCCAAGGCAGTTCTCTCCTTTCGGGTTGTCAGTTGGGGGAATCATTGCAGAACATGTATTTTTCTTCCAGACGCCGGCAAGCCGTGGATCAAAAGATCCCGCCCTCAGCGGGTATTCTTCCGTCATTTGGGCGCCGTCGGAAATTAAAGCTTTTCCATCATGCAGGTCATATTCGGCGTTTATTCCTTTGGCCGCGGCATTCCAGCACAAATAGATGAAAGCGGCCGGAATCATGTGAAGCAGAGCGCGGACATTTTGACGGCGTACCAGCCTCGATTCCGACAATTGATTGCCAAAACCCGCAGGATCTGGTATAATATTAATAAAACAGGGCGGGATGCCGAACCGTTCTGAATGGAAAATGTGGGCAACACAACGTGAAAAAAGGAGGAAACCCAATGCTGAAGCTGCAGAATTTTCCATACCGGAGGCTGGCCCTCTGCGCCGCTGCCGCCTGTCTCGCCCTTGTCTGCCTGCTGGCCGGCTGCGGCGCACAGGAACGCACTTCGGAGGACGGCGCTTTCCGCTACCGCGTCGTCAACGGGGCGGAGGCCGTTATCACCGGCTGCGAATTGGATGGCGTCAATCTGAATATCCCCTTCGGGATGGACGCCTGCCTGGTGACCGGAATTGAGGACGGCGCCATTCCGGACGGGGTCGTCGCCCTGACGCTGCCGGACGGGGTGGAGGTGAGCGAAGGCGCGCTGTCGGAATGCACGACCCTCCGCTATGCGCTGCTTCCTGCGGGGCTGGAGGTCGCCGGCTTGCCGGAGGGCTGCCGGGTGCTGCGCAGCGGGGAGGCGTATGGGGAAAGCGTCCTGACCGGCATCCATGCGGATGAAAGCGGCGCGCTGTTCGGCCTGCTGGACGAGGGGAGCGAAGCGGTCCTGCTGTCGGTTCCGGCCGGCGTATCCTCCTATGAGGTGCCGGAAGCGGTGGGCGTTTCGCTGGTCACCCGCATGGACGCCGCCGCGCTGGACGAGGCGGCAGACCTGGAAACGCTGGTCCTCCACGAGAATATCAGCTTCCCGCCGGAGATGTTCCCCGCCCTCCAGGCAATCCCGGAGCTCACCTATCCGGAGGACAGCCTGCTGGCCGATTACATTTTGACGGTGGATGCCGCCAACCGGATCAACGAGCAGCGGGCCGCGGCAGGCATCGACCTGCGCATTGAGCCGGATATGGATATCATCCGGGCCGCCCGGGTGCGCATGGAGGAACTGGGGGAGAGTTACTCCTCTGCCCGCCCGGATTCTTCCGACGGCAAGACCGCCCTGGCGGAGGCAGGGGTGGAATATCACTTTGCCCAGCACTACCACTGGCACGGCGCCAGCGTGGAGGAAATGTACGAGGAGCTGCTCGCCTCCATCCTGACACATGAAACAGACCCGGAGGCGGCCCTTCTGAACGAGCGCATCGGCCTCAGCGCAGGCTGCGGGCCGTACAGCGAAGAGGAGGACTATGTGTCCTACGCCTTCCTGACCAACGCCACCCAGACGGAACTGAACGATGGGAATATTCAGTATGAATACCGGGACGGCATGCTGATGCCGGTTTCCCTCAATCAGAATGATTCCGCATGGATCCGCCTTTACGGATCGCTCTATGGCGCGCAGATCGGCTCCCTTCCGGAGGGATTTTTCGACGGAAACCCGAACCTGCGGGCGGTCATGCTGATGGAGGATTCCCCTCACGAGGACCAGATTCCCGACGGCATTGCCGTTGTACGGCGCGGGGAAGACACCGGCGATGGATTGGCGGAGACGATTTATATCAACGATTATCGCGGCGGGATGGTCTACGTCGGGACCGACCGGGACCGCTGTGTCCTTTGGGACATCCCGCGCGGTCTGGACAGCACGGCGCTGCAGCCCTCGATGGGAGGGCTGCCGGTGACCTACATCAGCCGCAACGCGATCGCCTACAACCGCGGCACCCTGGAAATGCTCGTGATCCCCTTTGACTGCGGTTTTGCGCCCTCCATGAGCGGCATTATGAGCGAAATCTATGTAAGCTTTTACAAGGAACAGGACGGCGAACCCTACCTTGTCGATTACGAAGACGCCGACTACTTCAACGCCCTGTATTTCAGTCTGGAATTTACCAACGAGCTGGTCGCAGCCGTCAACGAATTGCGGGAAGAAAGCGGGCTGGAACGGATGTCAGCGACCTCCTATGAACTGACGCGCGCCGCCTGGACCCTCGCGAAAGAGCAGGCCGATACCTTCGGGACCACCCGCCCGGACGGCGAAAGCTGGACCACCGCCTTAAGCGAGGAGTATGTGGACTGGTCCAACGGCTACATCTGGCTTCAGAAATACGACCAGGACAATATCGACGAATTTGAGGCCGAAGTCATCGCGGAGGTTTTCGCCCCTGTGCGCGACGACGGAAGCCTTTTTGATACGGCGGCGATGGGAGTCTATATGACGGAGGATTTGACCCTGTACGTATGTGCGCTGGGGATTCTTTCATAGCCGCAATTACAATATGGGCTGTTGCTCTTATTGTTTCTTTCATCCGCTTATTTCCCACCGCCCCCGGCTTCAGCAAAAATGAAAGCCGGGGGCGTTGCCAGTCATTTATCCGATAACAATAGGGGAAGGAGCATCAGCCCGGAGAGCCCCTGCCCGCGGGTGCAGGGAAAATCCTACTCGAAAATTTCGGCGTATTGAATGCTGAATGGATTGTCATGGTAGATCTCCCAATACTTGTCATAGAGTGGGTCGTCCTCGGTCAAGGCCAGCAGGCCTACAGCTCCTACCAGATAATCATATTCTGTCGCAGCTCGGAATTCCTCCACGGTTTCCGCGACGTCAGACTTCAGGGTCTCAACACTTTGATTGTCATATGCGATAATATCCTGCTGCGTGGACAAGGGGAACAGCTTGTTTTCGGGAGGATTGATAACAAACACGCTGTCATTGTCAGCAGTTATAGGCGTGTAAAAGTCAGTCCACTGCCAGCGCAGAAAGAGAATCAACTCGTCGTTTTTGAATGGGCGGGTCTGGTGGGGCCAGTAGAACTTCAAGGTGATCTGTTCTTCGTCACACTCACCCTGCCAGACTTCACGGACGTTGACCTGATAGGCCGTGACATCGGCTTCAGGTCCGTTGGGAATGTCTCCAAGAAGCGGTTCCCGTGTTGTGACTCCGTCATCTGCGACGGTGCCGGTCAGGATCACGTCTGAAACAAGCGTCATAAATTCAAACTGTTCATCCTCCGGCACAGTCATGAAGATACTCGAATTTGTGCTTTCTGTATTTTCTGTGTTTTCATTTTGCTCGAGCCGCGTTTCTTCATCGTATTGATGCCGGTCGGGCGCATACCCGGCCGTGTCGCCCGATTGGGCGCAGCTACAGCAAAGGAGCAGAATTCCGATCAGGAAACAGCACAGTTTTTTCATGGGTACCCTTCCTTTCTATTGCGGATATTTTTTCAGCAGTTCTTGAAGCCATCAACGCGGGAGTGCCGGCCGGGAGGGTCTCCGGCTCGCATGCATCGGACATCAACGGCTCTTACGCCTTCGGTATGCAGCTTACAAAATGGAAAATAATTCTACTTTTATTATAAATTGCCGCTAATAAAATTACAATATGCCATTTCAATATGATTCCCAATGGTTCATGGTATACATTTGCCAATTCACAAATGCCGGGAGAAATGGCATTTATGAATTAGCAAGCGTGACTTCATGACCATTCACGGTGATGTTCATTTTTTCTGAAGTATTTTCAGATGGCTTATTCATAACAACGCCTCCTTCAAAAATATAGCTGCCCATCGTTTCAGATAGCCGGTACTTTTCAAATGAGAATAACGTCATTCTTTATAGCGCAGGTCCAACTGGTTGCATTTCTATTTCCTGGGACTGAACCAAATCCAGGGGAGGTCATTAAAATCATGAAATCGTCAATAAATTTTTACAAATTAAAGAAAAAAACGGTGCTGACAGGTACGCTATTTATAAATTCCGGCCACAATGCATTTCAAATATTATAAAAAACGCTGCATATCTTAACATTTGTTAATGCAATTATTTCTAATCTGTGCTATAGTAAAAATACAAAAATCGGGAAGATACGACAGATGCTGATCAAAACATTTTATCAGGATATTTTGGAAATTTCGGATGAAAAACTGCTGCGGCTGCTCTGTGATGCAACGGATATCCGTCACCTTACAAAAGGTGAACTGCTGATTGGAGTCGGAGCCGTACAAAAGGATCTCTATTTTCTGCGCAATGGCATTCTGCGCGGCTTCTATTTTGACATAGGGGGAAAGGACATTACCGACTGCCTGCTTGTGAAATGCGGAACACCGGCGATGTCGTGCTTTGCGTTTGGGGACGATGCAACCGCGACGATGAATATTGAGGCCCTGACGGATACCGATATTTTTTGCTTGCCGGTTGCAGTTGTGAAGGATCTTTTAGAAGAGCACCCGGATTTAATCCGCGTGTATAACCGGCTTCTTGTCGAGTCACTGCGCTCTCACTGGGAAATCAAGAGCGTCGTAAGTCAGAAAAGCGCCGCAGACCGCTACCAGTGGTTTTTGTCGGCATATCCGGGAGTGATTGATCGAATCACGCAAAAATATATTGCATCTTTTCTTGGAATATCGCCGGTGCATTTCAGCCGCATACATACAGTACGAGGAAGCAGCAATCAATAAGCTTAGGCAAGAGCAGAATTTGAAAAAGATGGAGTTTTAACAATTTTAGCTGTTACTGTGGTAGCAGTTGTATCTGCCGAATTGGCATCTCAGAGGCAAAGGAGAGTGTCTTGTCTATGAAGAAACAACGTAAACAAGCAATAATTTTGGAGTTGACGCTTTTGACGATATCGTTTGTTATTCTGGCATTACTGCTTTTATGGAACATACAAGACAGAAAAAAAGGTGCTGAAGAGTGCGTAAGCCAGTTTATGGATTCTTATATTCAGCAGGATGCAAAAAGGTGCGCTGAATTACTCATCCACAATCCATCTAATCCGCAAGAATTCTCACATGCACAATCCGCTTTGTCCCAAACGATTACATACGCCATAACGGGTAGTAAAATGAATCGAGATTCTGTTACTGTATATCTTGAAATTGAGAATGTGGATTTTGAGAAGGCTTTTACCCAATTGCTTTCTGAAGACCGGGAAGAAATTGTGGTGGAAGATATAATAAATTTCACGATTGAGTCTGCCCGGAATACAGATTATAGAAAAATTTACTCGTGCGAAGCCACTGTATATCGTTTTGGAGAAGAGGATAAAATTTCTATGACTCGTACATTTTCTAACGCCTTGCTAGGTGGAATCAG
The DNA here is from genome assembly GCA_018716285.1 of Candidatus Merdivicinus faecavium. Taxonomy (GTDB): domain Bacteria; phylum Bacillota; class Clostridia; order Oscillospirales; family Ruminococcaceae; genus Merdivicinus; species Merdivicinus faecavium. Next base: position 2,907 of record DVKD01000031.1, on the reverse strand, counting down.
TGAGTTTGTTTCGTCTCTGTTTACTACGGAAGGAGGAGCATCATGAGATCCCTTCGCGCTTTATTTTCATTGTTATTATGTTTGACGCTGTTGCTCACTTCCTCCTTTCCGGTTACAGCGACAGAAAAAGAAGTCTCTCCAACACAGTATATATCCATTCGTTACCCTGATGATACCAAACGGTATTATCCTGTGAAAGTAATCAATGATGAAGTCTATCTGTCCTTAGATAATATCTCTAACATCACTGGTTACGACGTTTCGGTCAACGAGTATACCATCGTTGTCCGAAAGGATGGGGAGTACGGTCTGCTGTACCGGGATGGGACCACACTGATTGAGTTCGGCGAACTGGAAGCGATGGCGCCTTCCTGGAATAACCAGCTTTGGGCCAAGCAGGACGGCCTGTGGGGACTCATTGATCTGGCGGATGCAAAAAGTCAAGCAGGCATTCCAATTGATGTAAGCAGCAGTGCAGATAGCGGCAGTACGGACAGTGATATTTCAAGCTTAGTAGGCACATATGAAGGCGATTTTAGTGTGCGGACTTCTTTGAACGAAATTGCAACAGGCCGTCAGCAAATCACAGTATTGGAAGCAGAAAATAATTCCCTCACCCTTTTCTATGCTGAAGTTTCGGAAGATGGAGGTACTTATTTGCTTTCTACAAAACCTGCTGTAGCTGCATGGTCGGATAGCGAAATTGCTTTTACATTAGAAGATCTTACTGGAAGCATCTATGAAGGGACACTCATATTCAACGATTCTGATTCAGTTGAGCTGCATTTTGAAGTCGTGAAGGAAGGGCCGGGGTGGCAAGGTAAGATTCGGCAGTGTACGGGCGCGACATTGACAAGGGTTTCCTGACGGCAGCACAAAGAAATCATCCGGCCAATTCATAGAAAACTGACCGTATGATGAAGGGGAGTGGGAGAATGTATGAAAAGTTTTATGCCTTGCTATGCCGGTTTTCGACCTCTGGTACCATTATGGCGCATATCTTTTTCCTGCTCCTGTCTTTTTCCGCTCTATTGGAGCTGTGTGTCATAAGGCAGAACGGCGTACGGGAGAACAATCGGATGCTTCTGAGCTGCATACTGATGGGAATCGATGCGGCAATACAGGTTATAGCCAATATGGCGGACTACCTTTTTCATTTTGATTCCCTGCTTCCGATCGCAAATGTGCTGGAGATCATACTGGTTGTCATTGTCAGTGCGCTCAACATATACAGTGCGAAAAAGGTGTACGCCTTCTTCTTTTTGGAGCTCATTTGTTTCTCACTGGGGTATGTTTTCTATTGGATTGTCGCTACGATTTTGTCCGCATCTATTATGGCGCTTTTTTTCTTGTTGGTTATCATCTATATTGTATGGATGAAGCTTTCTGAGTAAAGGGGGGAAGGTCTATGCCAATCGACACGCTCGTATTCCTGATACTCTCCCTTGTTTTGCTGGTTTGGGAGATTGCCCGCCTGTTCGCATCCTCCAAAGAAACGGAACAGGGGCAGGACGGGCAGGCGGCAGTGAAGAAAACTTCCGGCAGCGTGAAAGGCGCGGGGCAGAGGCTGAACCGCAAAAGAAGCGCCAAGCCCCTGTTCCTGGTCAGCATGGCCATTGGCACGGGCTTTGGAATTTATATGGCTCCTTCCGCCCTGGAGGTTTGGGAGAACATAGCGGACACACTGATCCCCAGCCTGACCTTGGTACGTGTCATAATGGCTATCATAGGCTTTGTCGTTGGGGTCTATATTGCCGGCAAAATGCAGGAGCGATATTACACGGCCTCCACTGGGATTCCGTATCTCTTGTTATCCGCAGTCCTGTGAACCGGACCAGTAAAAACAGACAGTGACAAAATACCCCTGATGTAGGAAAATGTAAGTACTACATCAGGGGGTATTGTCATGAGTAAGAGAAATTATACACACATTCAAGTATTGTTGCCTGAGATTAATCTGGGAACTGCGGTTTCCGAGTTCCGGTTTCGGTGAAAAACTCCATCAACTCCGCAATTTCCGTTCCGTCGTCATTGGCGGCATTGATGTACAGCTCATGGACGCCGTTATCCAACACGACATCGGTACCTGTGATACTGCGGCTGATGGTATATTTCGCCTGTCCCAGATGGAACAGGTCAAATTTGGTCATATAAATCAGGTACAGTTCCGGCAGATCCTCATATTTCCGCCCTTTGTCCAGGTAGGAAATGTCAATGTTCGATTGGTAATACCGCACCCGTTTTTGGTGAGAGTCCTGATCTGCCACCTGCAATTCCAGGTTATATAACTTATGCTGAGAATCCTCCGCCAAAGCGTCCAGAATTACTGAATGGGTTCCCAGGTTGCGGATGGAATACTGGGTTTTGATCTCCTTTACCGTCAGGTCCGGAATCTCCGTCAGCACCCGCAGGACTTCCTGGGCCGCGGCCTTGTCTTCCATGACTACGGCAAAAAAGTCGTCGTCAAACATGGTGAAGCTGCGTACCAGCTCTCGTTTCTGCTCGAATGTCCCCATTAAGGTTTCATCGGTAATCCGCATAGCCATTGGCATCCCACCTTCCTCTTTGTCTTTATTATACAGGGTTTTTGTGAAAAAATCAACCGTTTCAAAAGGTCGCTCTGGAAAACGCCATGAAGTATTGGATTTCCGCAATCAAAATAAGAGAAGGAATACCCGGTCGTTTCGCTGCATGCATCCCGTTTACTCAAAAATAAGGCCGCCCATCAGAAGTGGCGGGCAGCCTTGCTGAATCATATTTGAGGTATTCTTTACTTTGGACTATAGTCAAGAATTAGGACAAGTAAAAAGTTGAAAGAAGAAGTTTTCAGCTTGAACGGGAGAGAGGCCATGGTTGTGAGAATGGGGACGAATGGGGTTGTAAAAGCCGTCAATGTAGGTTAGCAGA
>DVKD01000030.1 GCA_018716285.1 Candidatus Merdivicinus faecavium | reverse complement strand
TTATCTGGTAACTTCTCTACCGACTACTTAGACTTTTAGCATAACTTCATTTTTCGCTCGCTTTTAGGGGAGCGTGGTTTTGTGTACCCTTTTTCGGAAAGATACTTAAATTACTTTGTTTCAACCTTTTTTCCCTCTTTTCTGAAAGGAGTGCATCAGTGATGTCACGAGCAATGTTTGAATCGGTGTACAAAAAAATTTTTCCGTTTTGGGAGGAAATTTCCGCCGATGCACAGGAAACGATCTGCCGGCATTCCGTTGCGATGACCTATTTGAAAGGCACAACCATTCACGATGGTTCGGAATGCTCCGGCGTATTCTTTATTCGTTCCGGGTGCCTGCGGGTGTACATTATGTCTGAGAAGGGGAAGGACATTACGCTTTATCGGCTGTATTCCGGCGATATGTGCATGCTTTCCGCCTCCTGCGTCCTGCAGGCCGTCACCTTTGACGTCATGATCGACGCGGAGGAGGACAGCGAGTGCTACGTCATAAACGGCCCGGCCTTTGCGTCCGTCAGCGAAAGCCATCCCAAAATCAAAATATTCTCGCTGGAAACCGCGATCAGCCGGTTTTCCGACGTGATGTGGGTCATGCAGCAGATCCTCTTTATGAGCATGGACCAGAGGCTCGCCATCTTCCTGTCCGACGAATCGAAACGCATCGGCTCCGACGTCATACCGCTCACCCACGAGCAGATCGCCAAATACATGGGATCTGCCCGCGAGGTGGTGACCCGCATGCTCAAATACTTTGCGGGGGAAGGAATCGTCGAGGTTTCCCGGAAAGGGGTTAAGATCCTGGACAAACAGCGGCTCCGGGATTTAGCCCTCTAGCATGGCGAGGATCTGCTGTTTGGGCCTTGCCCCGACCGAACGGTTTGCGATTCTGCCGCCCTTCATCACAACCAGCGTCGGGATGCTTGCAACGCCGAAGGCCTGCGCCAGCTCGGGCTCCTGGTCCACATTGACTTTGCCCACCAGGTACTGCGGGTTTTCGTCTGCGATCTGGTCTACCAGGGGGGAGACCATGCGGCAGGGACCGCACCAATCTGCGTAGAAATCGAGAAGAACCGGCTTCTCGCTGTTTTTGATCTGCTCAAAATTATTTTTATTGACAATCGTTACGGACATCGTTCCTGTTCCTTTCTTTTTTGGATTTGTCTTTAATTATACTCGATTCCATCCCAGTATTCAGTGACTGAATCACAGTATATATGGTGAAGATAAGCGTCAATATGCACAGGCAGCGAAGCCCGTTTTGGAAGCAGGAGACCGATTGCCCGTCAGAGTATGTTGAAGTCGGCGGGCAGTTCAATAAATGTATTTTTAGTCAGAAAGGATGAACGATATGAAAAAACCAAACCTCATTTATATTTTAGCGGATGATATGGGATATGGAGACGTCTCCTGCCTAAACCCGGAATCCGCCTTCCGGACTCCGAATTTTGACCGGCTGGGGCGGGAAGGCATGATCTTTACCGACGCCCACGCCACCTCCGCCCTGTGCACCCCGTCCCGCTACGGGATTCTGACCGGCCGCTACAATTGGCGCAGCGCCCTAAAATCCGGGGTGCTGGTGGGGTATTCCGCCCCGCTGATTGAGGAAGGCCGCAAAACCCTGGGGAACCTTCTTCAGGAAAACGGCTATACCACTGCCTGTGTGGGCAAATGGCATCTGGGAATGGGATGGCGGCGAAAAGACGGGAGCCTTTTGGGGGACTGGAACGAATTCAACCGCTGTCCGGATGTGGACTATTCTGCCGCCATTGCCGGTTCCCCTGTAACCAGAGGATTTGATTACTTTTACGGCATCAGCGCATCCCTGGATATGCCGCCCTATGTGTACATTGAAAACGACCGGCCCACCTACGCCCCGGACCATGAGTATCCGGGCGTTATGCCGGACGGCTCCGGCAAGCCTGTCCCCGCCCTATCCCGGCCCGGCCCCTGCGCCCCGGATTTCCGCCATGAGGATGTTCTGCCCCATTTGACGGAAAAAGCCCTGGAAAAAATCAGCGAATATAAAGACCGGCCCTTCTTCCTGTACTTCGCCCTGCCGGCCCCCCATACCCCCATCCTGCCTTCCCCGGAATTCCTGGGGAAATCGGGGACTAACGTTTACGGGGATTTTTGCCTGATGTGCGACGACGCGGTGGGGCAGATCCTCCGGAAATTGGAGGAGGAAGGGATTGCGGAGAACACCATTGTGGCGTACGCTTCCGACAACGGCTGCGCCCCTCACGCGGATTTCGCGGCGCTGGCGGAAAAGGGCCACAACCCGTCCTACCACTTCCGGGGGCACAAGGCGGACATTTACGAGGGCGGACACCGGGTCCCGTTTTTAGTCCGCTGGCCCGCAGGCATCCGGGCCGGGCAGACATGCGGGGAAACCGTCTGCCTGTGCGACATGATGGCCACCATGGCGGAGATTTTAGGCGTACCCCTGCCGGACAATATGGGGGAGGACAGCGTGAGCCTCCTGCCCCTGTGGCAGGGAAAAGAATTGGACCATCCCGTGCGGGAAGCCACCGTCCATCAAAGCGACGACGGTTCCCTGTCCATCCGGGTGGGACGCTATAAGCTGGAAATGTGCCCCGGTTCCGGCGGCTGGAGCTACCCAAGGCCCAATACCCCGGAAAGCGAAGGGCTTTACCCCTTCCAGCTTTATGATTTAGAGGCCGATGTGGGGGAACGCCGGAACCTGGCGGAAGCGAAGCCGGAAATTGTCCGGGAGATGGCGGCGCTGCTGGCCCGGTATGTGCGAGAAGGCCGGAGCACCCCCGGCAAGCCGCAAAAAAATGACGGAGTGCCGATCTGGGCAACTGTTCGCTGGCTCGGCGAAGAACCGTTCTCTCCGGCAGGGAAATAGAAAATCGATTCTGATGAAGGCTGCCGGCACACCGCAAAGATGCGCCGGCAGTTTCTTTACTTATTCCGATTGCGAAAGAACTTCTGCAAAACCGCCGACAGGACCGGCGCCGCGGCCAGGCAGCCCGCGACGGCGAGCAGCTGGGAGGCGTCCATCGGTACGGTTTGAAAGACCGTCCGCGCGGGCGGGAAATAGACTGCCGCCAGCGCCACCGCCGATGAGAAAAGGACGGCGAGCAGCAGCTTCCAGTTGTTCAGAGGGTTGATGCCGAAGATCGTCTTCTCCTCGCTCTTGCACTCAAACACATGGATGAGCTGGGCGAAAACAAGGGCGAGCAGCGCCCCCGTCCGGGCGAGGGAGAGATCCCCGGTTTTCCAGAAGTGGAGGAAAACGGCGAGGGTGGTCAGCCCGATGAGCGCCCCGCGGAAGAGAATGGTGGTGAGCAGCCCGTCGGAAAAGACGCCGTCGGAGGCGCGGCGCGGCGGCCGCTTCATCACATCCTTTTCGGGCGGCTCGAGTCCCAGCGCGATGGCCGGCAGCCCGTCGGTCACAAGGTTTATGAGCAGGATGTGGATGGGCAGCAATACGACCGGGATCCCCATCAGCATCCCCAGAAACATGGTGAGCACCTCCCCGATGTTGCAGGACAGGAGGTAGCGGATGAACTTGCGGATGTTCTGGTAGATGACCCGCCCCTCCCGGACGGCCGCGACGAGGGTCGCGAAATTGTCGTCGAGGAGGATGAGGTCGGAGGCTTCCCTGGTGACGTCGGTGCCGGATATGCCCATCGAGACCCCGATGTCCGCCTCCCGGACCGCCGGCGCGTCGTTGACCCCGTCGCCGGTCATGGCGGTGATGTGCCCCCTCCTGCGGAAGGCGCGGACGATTTTGAGCTTGTCGCTCGGGCTGACCCTGGCAAAGACAGCCGTCTGCTCGATGACCGCGTCGAGCGCTTCGTCGCTCATGGCGGAGATTTCCGCCCCTGTAAGGACCCGGTCCCCCTCATGCCAGATGCCGAGCTCCCGCGCCACCGCGCAGGCCGTATCCCTGTGGTCGCCGGTGATCATGACGGTGCGGATGCCCGCGCGGCGGCTCAGCTTGACGGCCTCGGCCGCTTCCTTCCGCGGCGGATCCATCATCCCGGCCAGCCCGGCGAAGGTGAGACCGCGCTCCCCGGCGGCGGTTTCCTCCGATAGGGGTCCGGCGGGCAGTATTTTCCAGGCAAACCCCAGCACCCGCAGGGCCCGCCCGGCCATCCGGCGGTTTTCCTCCTCGATCCGCCGGCGCAGGGCCCCCGTCAGCGGGACGGCCCCGTCTGCGGTCTGAAAGGCGGTGCAGCGGGAAAGGAGGACGTCGTAGCCGCCCTTGACAAGCAGCAGGCGCTGCCCGTTTTTCCCCTCGACCACTACCGACATGGACTTGCTTTTGCTGTCAAAGGGGATTTCGAGCAGGCGGCGGTATTCCACTGCCAGCGAAGAGGCTGTGACCGACGCTTTCGCCGCCGCGACCAGGAGGGCGATCTCGGTCGGGTCGCCGATCGCGGCATATTCCCCGGCCTCCCGGCTGCCCGCCCGGGAGCGGGACCCTTTTTCCGCGCTGATGGCCGCGTTGCTGCACAAAACGCCGGTCTGGAGCAGCCGCAGCGCCGGCGGGAAACGGTTGGGGTCGGCGAGGCGGCCGTCCTCCAGCCGGAATTCCCCGGCCTTCTGATAGCCGCTGCCGCTCACCTCCAGCCGCTCGCCGCCCGCCCAGATCTGCTGGACGGTCATTTTGTTTTCGGTGAGGGTGCCGGTTTTGTCCGAACAGATGACGTCGGTGCAGCCCAAAGTCTCGACCGCGTGCAGCCTGCGGATGAGGGAGCGCTGCTTGACCATCCGCCCCACCGCGAGGGCGAGGGAGATGGTGACGATGGCGGGGAGCCCCTCCGGCACCGCCGCGACGGCCAGGCTCACCCCGGTCAGCAGCATGTCGAGCAGCGGCTCGCCACGCAGAAGCCCCGCCCCGGCGACAATGGCGCAGACCCCCAGGCATCCGAAGGCGATGTACCGCCCGAGCTGGTCGAGCTTTTTCTGCAGCGGGGTCGGTTCCTCCTCGATTTCCCCGATCATCCCGGCAATCCTGCCCATCTGGCTCTCCATGCCGGTCGCCAGCACCCGCCCCACTCCGCGCCCCGTGGTGATGATGGTGCCCATGTAGACGAGCCCCGGCTGGTGGAGGCTGTTGTCCCCCGCGAAATCCGGCCCGGCGGCCTGTTTGCCGACTGCGGCCGATTCACCGGTCAGGATGGATTCGTCAGCCGAGAGGGCAGTGGTTTCGAGCAGGCAGGCGTCGGCCGGGACCCGGTCCCCGGCTTCCAGCGCGATCAGATCGCCCGGTACGACCTCCTCGCCGGGAACCTCCCGCAGCGCGCCGTCCCGGTAGACCTTCGCTTTGGGAGCGGCCATTCTGCGCAGCGCTTCGAGGGTGCGCTCGGTGCGGTACTCCTGGAAAAACCCCATCAGCCCGTTTAGGAGGACGATCACCCCGATGGTCATCGCTTCGGTATAGTCCCCCAGAAAGAGGGTGACGGCCGTGCAGGCGAGCAGCACCATTGTGAGGAAATCCTTGAACTGGCAGATAAAGATGGCGAAAGGCTTCACCTTCTTCCCGTTCTGCAGGGTGTTTTTCCCGTACTGCGCAAGCCTTTGCTCCGCTTCGCGCTGGGAAAGCCCGGTGTAGGGCGCCGCGATGCTCTCTTCGCCGGCCGGGTCTTTTTCCAGATAGTCAAAAAACTTCACTCAGATCATCCTTTCCCGGATATTTCGCTTCCCTCTATCTGTATGCGGGATGTCCGCAAAATAGCCGCCCTTCCGGCAGGAAATGAAGGGCGGAAAACCGTCGTTCTCCACAAAGCGCGCGGGAAAAATCTGCTGTTTTGCCGATTGCCACAGTGCGGCGCCATCTGCTATCATGATAACGGAGTTTTTTGCTAGAGCGTGTTTGAAAACCCGACTGCTTGGTGAAAAATACGCCTGTTACAGCACCTTCTTCCTTTATAGCAGGCATTTTTCGGTCAATCACGTTCTAAGCAGCATGGTAAGGATGTGGATGATATGACAAAAATTCTCTCCATCGGCAACAGTTTCTCCCAGGACGCCACCCGCTACCTTCAGCAGATCGCCGCGGCGGACGGCCATCCTCTTTTCGCCCGCAACCTCATGATCGGCGGGTGCAGTTTAGAGCGGCACGCCGGCAATGTGCGCAGCGGATCCGCCGATTACGAATATCAGGAGGACGCCTCCTCCGGCCCCGCCTGTTCCATCCAGGACGGCCTGCGGGCGGAGGACTGGGACATCGTCACCGTCCAGCAGGTGAGCCACCTCGCCGGCCTTTATGAGACCTACGCCCCCTTCCTGGGCGAGGTGCTGGCCGAGGTGCGCCGGCTGTGCCCCCGCGCGAAGATCTTTTTCCATTCCACCTGGGCCTATGAGTGGACCTCCGATCACCCGGGATTTGCAAACTACGGCTGCGACCAGGAAAAAATGGCGGACGCTATTGCGGAAACAACCGCCCGCATCTCCGCGGAATATGACCTCCCGGTGATTCCAACCGGCCTGCTCATCCGCAGGCTGCGGGAAAACGCCGCCTTTGATATCCGGAAGGGCGGGCGTTCCCTCTGCCGGGACGGCTTCCACCTCTCGGAGGATTACGGCCGCTATGCCGCGGGGATGCTCTGGTACACGGTCCTGACCGGCCGCCTGCCCGAAACTGCGCCGGTCCTCTTCGACGGAGCGGACCCCGCCCTTCTCTCCCTCATCCGGGAGACGGTGGCCGGCGTCTGTGAATGATCTTGGGAATAGAAAGGACAGTTTTTATGGAAAAATCCAAAGTCTACTTCTGCGATATGCGGGCAAAGCCCGGCGACAACCTCCTGCGCAAGCTGCAAAGGCTCGCCAAGGCGGCCGGCATCGGGCAGATCGATATGAAGGAGAAATTCGCCGCCATCAAAATCCACTTCGGCGAGCCCGGCAACCTCTCCTACCTCCGCCCGAACTTTGCAAAGGCCGTTGCCGATTTGGTCAAGGAGCTGGGCGGCCGGCCCTTCCTCACCGACTGCAACACCCTCTACGTCGGGCGGCGCAAGAACGCCCTCGACCATCTCGAGGCAGCGTGGGAGAACGGCTTCACCCCCTATGCCTGCGGCTGCCCGGTCATCATCGGCGACGGCCTCAAGGGCACCGACGAGGCCATTGTCCCGGTCGCGGGCGGCGAGTATGTCAAGGAGGCCAAAATCGGCCGCGCGATCATGGACGCCGACGTCATCATCTCGCTAAACCACTTCAAGGGCCACGAGGCGACCGGCTTCGGCGGCGCGCTCAAAAACCTCGGCATGGGCTGCGGCTCCCGCGCCGGCAAGATGGAGCAGCACTGCTCCGGCAAGCCGGACGTCGACCGGGAAAAATGCGTCGGCTGCCGGGTCTGCTCCAAAAACTGCGCCCACGGCGCGATCTCCTACGGGGAGGACCGCAAAGCCTCCATCGACCATGAGAAATGCGTCGGCTGCGGCCGCTGCCTCGGCGCCTGCAACTTTGACGCCATCTACAACGGCAACGACAGCGCCAACGACGAATTGAACTGCAAGATCGCCGAGTACGCCAAGGCGGTCGTCGACGGCCGCCCGCAGTTCCACATCAGCATTGTGATGGATGTCTCCCCTTACTGCGACTGCCACGCGGAGAACGACCTGCCCATCATCCCCGACGTCGGGATGTTCGCCTCCTTCGACCCCGTCGCCCTCGACGTCGCCTGTGCCGACGCCTGCAACGCCATGCCGGTCCAGGCCGGCAGCAAGCTCGCCGAGGAGCTGGCCGCCCACGGCGACTGCCACCACGACCACTTCACCAACACCTTCCCGGTGACAAACTGGCGCTCCGGCATCGACCACGCCGTCAAGATCGGCCTCGGCAGCAGCGAGTACGAGCTGATCAAGGTTCAATAACGCGATCACGCGCAGCGGGCGGGAGATTTCCCGCCCGTTTTGCCCTGATAGTATGAAAGAAAGGGGATGACGCCGTGCGTCCGATCGCACTGACCAGCTCCCATATCGAGGAATTCTGGGCCCTCAGGAGCGCATTGCTTTCCGAGCTGGGGGAGCTGCCCGGCGGGGGCGAGGCGCAAACGTTTGAGGAGGCGAGCCGGGTTTACTTTCTGTCCCACATCGGGCGGGATCTCTTCTGCTGGGGGATCCCGGCGGAGGACGGGCTCGCCGCCTGCGGCTCGCTCTGCCTCTTCGAGCGGCTGCCCTATCCCGGCAACCCGGCGGGGAGGGAAGGGTATCTCCTCAACGTCTACACCCGCCCGGAGTTCCGCGGGAAGGGGTGCGCCTCCCGGATCCTGGAGGAAATGATCCGCTTTGCGGGAAAAAACGGCATCGGGCGGCTGTGGCTCTCCGCCAGCGATATGGGCAGGCCGCTCTACCGCAGGGCCGGCTTCTCGGACAGGGAAAATGAAATGGAGCTGTTCCTGCCGCCCGCCAAAACCGATTGAAGCCCCGCGCGGATGGGGAAAGGAGGCCTGTATGGATTTTACGCAGAAAACGGTCCTGCTCTGGGACCTGGACGGGACGCTGACCGACCCGGCCGACGGCATCGTCCATTCGGTGCAGCACGCGCTGCGGCATTTCGGGCTGCGGGCGGGGAGGGAGGAGCTTCTCTCCTTCATCGGGCCGCCGCTCGCCGATTCCTTCGCGGAACGGTTCGGCTTTTCGCCCGAGCAGTGCCGGGAGGCGATCACGGTATACCGCGAATATTTCTGCCGGGACGGGAAGTTCGAAAACACGCCCTATCCCGGCATCGACCGGCTGCTCGCGGCGCTGAAGTCGGCGGGGAAGCGGCTTTATCTTGCCAGCTCCAAGCCGGAGCCGCTCTGCGAGGAGATCCTCGCGCATTTTTCGCTGCGCGGGTACTTTGATGCGGTCGCCGGCAGCGGGCTGGACGGCGCGCGCCCCCGCAAGGAGGATGTGATCGGCGATTTGCTTGCGCGGGAGGGGATCGATCCCCGCGGGGCGGTCATGATCGGCGACCGGCGCTACGACGCCGAGGGGGCGGCGCGCTTCTCCATCCCCTGCATCGGGGTGCTGTGGGGCTACGGCGGAAGAGAGGAGCTCGAAGCCGCCGGTGCCGCCGCAGTCGCGGAAGACCTCCCCGCGCTTGGCGCGATGCTCGGCGTCTCCCTTTGAGAAAACCAAAACCGGCAGGAACGGGATTTTCCCCTCCTGCCGGTTTTGACTATGCCCTGCTGTTTTTGCCGTCCTGGATGCCGGAGGCGAAGGAACGAAGCTCCTCGTCGGAGGAAAATTCGACCCCGGACTGCATGATGCTCTCCTTTAGCCAGGCGGGCAGGCTCTGGAACCGGGGATTCTGCGGGAGGTTTTGCATAAACTGGTTCATGACATGCTCCTTTCATTCCGCCAATGCGGGTTTGCCCTTGACACGTGTTTAAAAGCCGTCAAACCGGCGGCCGGAAAAGCGGAAACGGGGCTTTTCCGGCCGGGTTTTCCAGCACGTTCTAGTCTGCCCCGGATTTTCCCCAATATGCCTGCGCGCCGGGGCGGCATATTTTGTCCGGCCGGCGCATAAGCATGGGATAACAGCCTGAAGGAAAGGATGATACCATGTCTCAGCCAGAACTCGTCCGGGACAGCATCTGTGTCGCCGAAATGATCCTCGACAGCACCGTCGAGCAGTCGGTGGAGCTCGACTACTTTCTCCCGGATTACTTTCCGAACATCTTTAAGCTCCTCAAAACCTCGGTCACCCCCGTCATCCAGTCCCAGAAGATCGGCGGAAACCAGCTCGCCCTCGACGGCAGCGCGGCTGTCCGGGTCCTCTATCTCGCCGAGGATACCGGGCAGATCTGCTGCGTCACCCAGAACATCCCCTTTTCCAAAACCGTGGAGCTCCCCGCAGAGTGCCAGAATCCGACCGTGCAGATCCTCCCGCGCTGCTATTTTGTAAGCGGCCGGGCGGTCAACCAGCGGCGGCTCGACATCCGCGGCGGCATCAGCTGCAAGGTGCGGGTCTGCGACCAGCGGGAACAGCAGGTCGTCACCGGCGGCAGCGGCGGGGGAATGCAGTTCCGGCAGCGGCGGCTTTCCGCCTGTTCCATCCGCAAAAACGGGCAGAAAAGCTTTGTCGTGAGCGAGGACCTGGATCTCGGCGGGACCAAACCGCCCTTTGCCTCCCTCTTAGGCTATGCGGCAAACGCCGTCCCGACCGAGGTGAAGCTCATCGCCAACAAGGCCATCTGCAAGGCGGAGCTTTCCATCCACCTCTTTTACCTCCCCGAGGGGGAAAACGCCCGCCCCGAAACGATGGAGTACTCCATCCCCATCAGCCAGATTGCGGACCTCCCCGGCGTCGAGGAGGACGCTTCCTGCGCGGCCCGGTTCTGCGTCACCGGCCTGACCATCGAGCCGCGCGCCGATGAGACAGGGGAGAGCCGGGTCTTAAACGCGGAAATCACCCTGACCCTGACCTGCACCGCCGACAAAAATGAGGACGTCATCCTCGCCGACGACGCCTATTCCACCCTCTTTGAGACCTCCATCACCTCCCGCCCCGTGGCGGCTGAGCGGCTTTTGCAGGACGCCGACCTCACCGTCACCACCCGCAGCACGGTCGACACTCCCGCGCCTATTTCCGCTGTCTGCGACGTCTGGGCCTCTTTCGGGGAATACTCCACCCGGCTGGAGGAGGGCGTGCTCTCCCTAAGCGGCAACCTCGAGATCACCGCCTTCTGCATCGGGACCGACGGCAGCCCCTTTGTCTTTGACAAGACCATCCCGGTCGAGCTGCGGCTGCTGACCGGGGTGGAGGCGGAGGAGCTTTCCTTCCTCCCCGCCGTCGAGATCCTCTCCTGCGGCTACGCCATCCTCTCGGAAAACAGCCTGGAGGTCCGGGCGGAGCTGCGGGTGAGCGGGCCGGTCTACGAAAAATGCCGGTTCCCCGCCATCCTCGACATCGCGGTCAACGAGGAGGCCCCACGCGCGCGGGACGCCCTCTGCGCCCTGCGCATCTGCTACGCCGAGGCGGGGGACAGCGTGTGGGACATCGCGAAATCCTATTCCACCTCTATGGCGGCCGTCTTAGAGGAGAATAGCCTGGAGGCGGAGAGGCTGGACGCGCGGACCATGCTCCTCATCCCCCTCATTGACGGTTGATTGGGAGGTGCCGGAATGGAACAGAAGAATATTTACCGGGATATCGCCCTGCGCACCGGCGGGGATATCTACATCGGGGTCGTGGGGCCGGTGCGGACGGGCAAAAGCACCTTCATCAAGAAATTCATGGAAGCCCTGGTCATCCCGCACATCAAAAGCGAGTTTGTGCGGGAGCGCGCCACCGACGAGCTGCCCCAGTCGGCGGCCGGGCGGACCATCATGACCACCGAGCCGAAATTCATCCCCGAGGACGCCGTGACGGTCGAGCTGGACGAGAACGCCTCCGCCCAGGTGCGGCTCATCGACTGCGTCGGCTACATCGTCCCGAGCTCGCTCGGCTATTTTGAGGACGAGGCGCCCCGGATGGTGCGCACCCCCTGGTTCGAGGACGAGGTGCCCTTCAACATGGCCGCCGAGGTCGGCACCCGCAAGGTCATCACCGACCATTCCACCCTGGGGCTGGTCATCACGACCGACGGCAGCTTTACCGACATCCCGCGGGAGGAGTACGAGGAGGCCGAGGAACGGGTCATCCGCGAGCTCTCCGAGCTGCAGAAGCCCTTCCTCATCCTCTTAAACAGCCAGAGCCCCTCCTCCGCCGCGGCGCGGAGCTTAAAGCAGGAGATGGAGGAGAAATACGGCCGGCCGGTCGCGGCGGTCAACTGCCTGGAGCTGACCGAGGAAGACATCAAGGGCCTTCTGTCCCAGCTGCTGCTTGAATTCCCGGTCCGGGAGATCGCGGTCGAGCTGCCCCGCTGGATCATCTCGCTGGAAAAGGGCCACTGGCTCCGGAGCGCCATTTTCGACGCCATCCGCGAAGCGGCGCAGGGGATGCGGCTCCTGCGGGATACCCGCAGAATCGGCGAGCTTCTGGGCGGCTGCGAGCACATCCTCTCCGCCACAGTGCCGCGCATCGACCTCGGCACCGGCCAGGCGCGGGTCTGCATCACCTTAAAGCCCGCCCTCTTCTACCAGATCCTCGGGGAAGCGACGGGGCTCACCATCACCGACGAGGCCGACCTCATGCCCTGCATGAAGGAACTCGCGGCCTGCCAGCGGGAGTACCTGAAGCTCAAGGGGGCTTTGGACGAGGTGGCCGCGACCGGATACGGCATCGTCATGCCGACGATGGAGGAGCTGACCCTCGAGGAGCCGCAGATCGTCAAGCAGGGCGGCAAGTACGGCGTCAAGCTCCGCGCGAGTGCCCCGAGCATCCACATGATGCGGGCCGACATCCAGACCGAGGTGAGCCCCATCGTCGGGTCGGAGAAGCAGTCGGAGGAGCTGGTCAAATTCCTGCTCGACGAGTTCGAGGAGAACCCCAAGAAGATCTGGGAATCGAACATCTTCGGCAAGTCGCTGCACGAGCTGGTCAACGAAGGACTGCACAATAAGCTCTACCGCATGCCGTCCGACGCGCGTCTGAAACTCCAGGAGACCATCGAGCGGATCATCAACGAGGGATGCAGCGGACTGGTCTGCATCATCCTCTGAGCAAAAAATATCATCAGGGGCGCGGCTGCATGGAGAAATCCGTGCAGCTGCATTTTTATGTTCTTTTCAAAAAACATCGTTGCATTCCGGCGCATTTTGTGGGATAATGGAGGTAAAATCTGCTTGAAAGCGGGGAATCACTGATGATCAGAGAAGAACTTGCCAAACGGAACCTGCCGTATCCCGCGGCGATGCGCGGGGAGGGGCGGCTTTCGCCGGAGGAGTGGGAAAGCTGCCGGGCGGAACTCAAAGAGCTGCTCTGCCGGTACGAGTACGGCGCGCTGCCAACGCCTCCGGACGCCCTCTCGGCGGAAATTTTTGAGGAACGCGCCGATTACTGCGCCGGAAAGGCGATCCTGCGCCGGGTGCGGCTGACCGTCTCTCTCTGCGGGCGGGAATTTTCCTTCCCGTTCACCTATGTGCTGCCCCGGGCGGAAAAGCCGGTCCCGGCGGTGGTCTTTGTGAATTTCCGCCCCGATGTGCCGGACGAATACCTGCCCACCGAGGAGATCTGCGACAGCGGGGCGGCGGTCGCCTCGTTTTACTATGAGGATGTGACCGCCGACAACGGCGATTTCGGAAGCGGGCTGGCCGGCGTCTGGTACCAGGGCCGGGAGCGGGCCGCAGGGGATCCCGGCAAGATCGCTTTCTGGGCCTGGGCGGCGATGCGGGTGCTCGACTGGCTGCGCGCAAGGCCGGAGATCGACCCCATGCGGATCGCGGTGGCAGGGCATTCGCGGCTCGGCAAGACCGCCCTGTTCGCCGGGGCGATGGACGAGCGGTTCTGCGCGGCCTATTCCAACAACTCCGGCTGCGGCGGCGCGGCGCTCAGCCGCGGAAAGGTTGGGGAGAGCGTCGCCAGGATCACCGAGGTGTTCCCCTTCTGGTTCTGCCCGGATTTTGCGGGCTTTGCCGGGCGGGAGGAGGCGCTGCCCTTTGACCAGCACGCCCTCCTCGCCCTCATGGCCCCCCGCCTGCTCTATGTGGCCAGCGCCGCGGAGGACGGGTGGGCCGACCCGGCTTCGGAATTTCTGGGCTGCGCCGCGGCTTCCCGCGCATGGGAGCTGCTGGGCGGGCAGGGGCTGATTGCCCCGGACCGGCTGCCGCAGGTGGGCGACACCTTCCATGCGGGCAGCATCGGCTACCATCTGCGCGCCGGCACCCATTCCCTAAGCCGGTACGACTGGGGCCGGTTCCTGGAATTCTGGCTGCAGAAATAACGCGAAACACAAAGACAGGAAGGAACACAGACGCACATGTACACCTTACTCTTGGCAATCATTTATCTCGCATTCATCAGCCTGGGGCTGCCGGACTCGCTGCTCGGTTCCGGATGGCCGGTGATGCAGCAGGAGCTCGCGGTCCCGATCTCCTATGCCGGCATCGTCACCATGATCATTTCGGCCGGGACCGTCTGCTCGAGCCTCCTCTCCGACCGGCTGACCAAGCGGCTGGGGGCGCATACGGTGACGGCGGCGAGCGTCCTGATGACGGCCGCCGCCCTCTTCGGATTCTCGACGGCGAACGCTTTCTGGATGCTCTGTCTCTGGGCGATTCCCTACGGGCTCGGGGCGGGGGCGGTCGACGCGGCGCTCAACAATTACGTCGCCCTCCACTACACCTCGCGGCACATGAGCTGGCTGCACTGCTTCTGGGGGGTCGGCACCATCGCGAGCCCCTATATCATGAGCCGCGCGCTTGCCACAACCGGCTGGCAGAGCGGTTACCGGGCCGTTTCGGCCATCCAGCTCGTCATCGGGCTTGTCCTCCTCTTCTCGCGCCCCCTTTGGAAAGGGCGGCGGCAGGACGCCAAAGAGGAGCGGCAGGGAAAACCGCTCGGCCTTGCAAACGCGCTGAGAATCCGCGGGGTGCCGCAGCTTCTGCTCGGCTTTTTCGGCTACTGCGCGGCCGAATCGACGGTTATGCTCTGGGCGAGCAGCTACCTGGTCCGCACCCGTCAAAGCACCGAGACGCGGGCGGCGGCCTTTGCATCCCTCTTCTTTATCGGCATCACGGCGGGGCGGTTTTTATCCGGCCTGATTGCGGATAAGTGGGGCGACCGGCTGCTCATCCGCACCGGGACGGGCATCATTGCAGCGGGGGTTCTCTGCCTTCTGCTGCCCATCCCCGGGGAAGGCGCCGCCCTCACGGCGCTGCTGCTGCTCGGGCTGGGCTGCGCGCCGATCTACCCCTCCATCATCCATTCGACGCCGGCGAGCTTCGGCGCGGAGAATTCCCAGGCCATCATCGGCATCCAGATGGCGAGCGCCTATGTCGGCTCCACCCTCATGCCGCCCGTTTTCGGCCTCATCGCGAACCATATCAGCATCGGGCTGATGCCGGTTTATATCGGCGCGCTGTTCCTGCTGATGATTATTATGACAGAATGGTCATCTCGCGCCGCTGCGGCAAGGGCATAAGCTTTCAACTTTGTTTAAAATGCCCTTTGAAAACGGTTTCCCTTTTATGTTATACTATATATAGTACAAAAGAGAAAGGGGAACCCGCATGTTTGCGCAGGGAAGTTACATTGTTTACCGCAACTTGGGCGTCTGCCGTGTTGAAAAGATCGGCCGCCCGGAAGGCATTGCCATGGACCGGAATGTGGAATACTATACCCTCCGGCCCCTGCGCGGGGACGGGGTGATCTATGTGCCGGTCGACTCCAAGGGACGGATGCGGCTGGTGATGAGCCGCCCGGAGGCGGATGCGCTGCTTCACAGCCTTCCCTCCCTCAAGGCGGAGGTATGCAGGAGCCGCGACCGCCGGGTGCTGCAGGAGTGCTACAACGCATCCTTGCAGTCCCAGTCGGGGGAGGAGCTGCTCCGGCTCATCAAATCGATCACGATCAAGGAAAAGATGCTGGCGGACAAGGGCAAAAAGCTCGGGATGATCGACACCAATTCCCGCAGGCAGGCCCAGGAGCTCATCTACGGGGAGCTCTCCTGCGTGCTGGGGATCCCGTATGAAAATGTGGAGGGCGTCGTCCGTTCCGCCGCGGGGGCCGCATCGGACCCAGGACAGGAAAAGCAGGGCGCCTGAACGCGCCCCACAGCCGCAAAAAACCGGCTGCCGGAAGACATTTGTCCGAAGGCAGCCGGTTTTTTCGTGCATTTTCGGCGGGAATGTGGTACAATGGAGGAAAACGCCCGCGTATTCGGCGGGGAAAGGAAGATCTCGATGAAAGCGTATATCTGGAACGCGGACGGGACGGCCCGGCTGGCCGACCGCCCGATGCCTGAAATTCTGGAGCCGCGGGATGCCATCGTCCGGGTGCGGCTCTCGACCATCTGCACAAGCGACCTCCACATCCTCCACGGGGCCGTGCCGCGGGCGGTGCCGGGGACGGCGCTCGGGCACGAGTTTGTGGGGGAGATCACCGCGCTGGGGGAGGGTGTCCGCAGTCTGTCCGTAGGGCAGCGGGTCGCCGCCAACTGCATCACCTTCTGCGGGGAGTGCTGGTTCTGCCGCCGCGGGTATGTCAACAACTGTGAAAAGGGCGGCTGGGAACTCGGCTGCCGCATCGACGGCTGCCAGGCGGAGTATGTGCGGGTCCCCTTCGCCGATATGGGGATCACCCCCATCCCCGACGGGGTGCGCGACGAGAGCGCCCTGTTTTTGGGGGATATCCTCGCTTCGGGGTATTTCGGGGCCGAGCTCTGCGCCCTGCGTCCGGGGGATACCGCCGCAGTCATCGGGGCGGGGCCGGTGGGGCTGTGCGCCATGCAGGCGGCGCGGCTCTTCGGGGCGGCGAAGGTCGTCGCCATCGACATTGACGAGAGCCGGCTCGCCGTCGCCAGGCGGGAGGGGCTTGCCGACCTCTGCCTGAACCCGCAGAAGGCGGAGATCGAATCCGCCGTCCGGGAAGCCTCCTGCGGCCGCGGGGCGGATGGGGTCATCGAGGCGGCAGGCGGCGACGGCACCTTTGAGATGGCGTGGAAGATCGCCCGCCCCAACGCCGTCGTCGCCCTCGTTGCGATGTACGAGCGCGACCAGGTGCTGCCGCTTCCGTCGATGTACGGGAAAAACCTCATCTTCAAGACCGGAGGCGTCGACGCGGCGCGCTCCGACGAGCTGATGCGGCTGCTCGAGAGCGGCCGGCTGCGGACCGACTTCCTCATCACCCACCGCGGGCCGCTCGACCGGATCGAGGAGGGCTACCGCGTCTTCGGGGAAAAGCTGGACGGCTGCCTCAAATGGGCGGTCACGCCGTACGAGGGGAAGTAAGGCTCACCAGTCGACCTTTTTCAGCTCGCGGAAGACGGCGCAGTAGCGCGGCGGGATGACCCGGTCCATGTGGTAGCGCCCGAAATACCAGAATTTGAAGTCCGCCTGCTTGGCGATGTAGTCGAGATAGCGGTGGATGCAGCTCGATTCGGTGTCCTCCATCCGGATGAAGCGGCGGATCACCTCGGGGGCGTCGTGGGTGACGATGAGGTCGACCTTGCCGCGGCGCTGCCGGAGGGAATCCACCCCGTGCTGCTGCTCCTCCTCGGAGGGCTGTTCCTCCGGCCACCAGCGGCTGCCGTCGAGGCTCTCCGCCTCGCTGTCCCCGCCGCCGAAGGCGAAGACGGTTTTGCCGCAGATCTCATAAGTTTCCCCCCGCAGGAGCTGGTAGAGGTTGCCGCTGATCTTGCGCGCCGTGCCGCCGCGGTAGGCGACGGACGGGTATTCCCGGAGCAGGTCGTAATTATCGTGGCAGCCCTCGACAAACAGGGTGTCGAAGCGGTTTGCGCCGATCTTTTTGAGCAGCTTCTGTTCCTCCCTGCCGCCGTCCCAGACAAAGCCGAAATCCCCGCAGACGATGAGGACGTCGTCCTTTTTGAGCTTTTTTACGGCGGGCTGGCGGAAGCGGTCCATATCCCGGTGGGTATCTCCTGTAATGTAAATCAACGTGCAGACCTCCTTGCTGAATACTATTTTACCAGAGATCGGGCAGTTTGTCCACGATTCCAGGTGAATTTTCAAAAATCTCCCGAAAGGATGCGCATAGTTATGATTCATTCCTTTTTGATGATCGGCCAGTCGAATATGGCGGGCCGCGGCTTCCCGGAAGAGGTGGAACCCATCCGCTCTCCGCGGCTTTTCGTCCTCCGCAACGGCCGGTGGCAGCCGATGTACACCCCGGTCAACTGCGACCGCCCGTTTTCTGGCGTCAGCCTCGCCGAGAGCTTCGCCCTGCGCTATTCCGAGCGGACAGGGGCGGAAACAGGGCTCATCCCCTGCGCCGAGGGCGGAAGCTCCATCTCCGAGTGGGAGCCGGGCAGTCTGCTTTTTGACCATGCGGTGATGCAGGCGCGGCTCGCGGCGCGCACCTCCTCGCTGCGCGGCATCCTCTGGCACCAGGGCGAAGCGGACTGCGCCCCCGACCGCTGGCCGTTTTACGAGGGGCGGCTGCGGGAGATGCTGCGGGCTTTCCGCGCCGCGCTGGGGGAGGCGCCGGTCGTGATCGGCGGGCTGGGGGATTATCTCGCCGGAAATACCGGCGACCCGGCCCTCGCAAACTATCAGAAAGTCAACGCGGCGCTGCGGGCGGTCGCGGAGAGCGAGCCGCAGGCCGTCTTCGTCCCTGCGGACGGCCTGACCGCCAACCCGGACGCGCTGCACTTCGACGCGAAGAGCCTGCGGGCATTCGGAGAGCGCTACGAGGAGGCCTTCGCGCGGCTGACGGCGCGCGGCTGACGCAAAAAAACGGACGGCTCTGGGCCGTCCGTTTTGATCTGTTGAGGAGTGCGGCTTTAAAACTCCAGCTCTGCGCAGTAGGGCCGGTGGTCGGAATCGGTGGTCGCGGGGACCCACACGCGCCGCACCGCGAAATCCCCGCGGGTGAAGATGTAGTCGATCTTCTTTTCCGGTGTGTCGGAGGGGTAGGTGAGGAGCAGCGCGCCGTCCGCCGGGGCGGTGTCCGCAAAGGCCTCCATCAGCGGGGCGAGGAGCGGGCTGTCCGGCTCGGCGTTCAGGTCGCCCATCAGCAGAAGCGGCTCGTTCCCCTCAGCCAGGCGGCAGCTCTCGGCGACGGCCAGCCGGATCTCCCCGTCCGAGAGGCCGTAGTGGGTGCTTAAAACGGTCAGGGCGCGCCCTTCGATCTCAAGCCTGCACCGCAGATGGACCCGCGGCTCATACCAGCCGTCGCGGAGGGCGGGTTCGAGCTCCGGTACCGGAAAGACCTCCGCCGACAGGATGGGGAAGCGGCTGAGCAGCGCAATGCCGTACTCCCCGCCCCACAAATCGATTGCCCGGGCAAAGCGGTGCCCGTACCCGAGCGCCGCGGCGATGCCGGCTGCCTGGCAGCGGCCCTCCGATGCCTCGGTGCAGTGCTGGACCTCGTTTAAGGTCAGGATATCCGGCATCTCCGCCCGGATGGCGGAGAGGGCGTGGCCGACGGAACGGTCCCCGGCGAGATTTCTGCCGGACTGGATGTTGTAGGTCATGACTTTCAGCAGCATTATATCTCCTCCTAAAATCCGGCGCTGCCGCTCGCCGTTGCGGTGACGCGGGTCGAAAGGCAGAGTTCATGGGAATTGATGGCCTCCTGGCCGACAGTGGCGGTAATCGGGACTGCTTCAGCGGTCACCAGGATCTCGCCGCGCGCGCCGCGGCGGACGGCCTCCTCCCGCGCTTCCTCCCGGACGGCGCGGAGGGCAGTTTCGATCGCCTCCTCATAGCCGGAGGAGAAGATGCGCTGGCGCGGCGTGCAGACAAAGTAGCCGTCGTCCTCGTTCTGCCCGGCCATGATGACCTCTGCCGAGACGGTCGCAGACACCCGCCCGGAAACGGCCCCCAGGGCGTTGGCGACGGCGGCGTTCTCCGGGATGACGCATTTTGCGCCGAGCGCCTCGGCGACCTCGCCGAGGAAGAGATGGGTGGACGCGCCGATGCCGACTAAGGTAAGCTGGGTCTTGCCGGCGAAATGAATGAGCGGATTCGGGCGGTTCCGGTTGTCCCAGCCCGCCTCGATGAGCCGCTCGAGGGCCGGGCCGCCTTCCTTGCGGAAGAGGGGGTCGGCGTTTTCAAGCAGCGCCTTGACAATGTGGATGTAGAGCTCCTTTTTGACCCGGTTGAAGACACGGCCGCAGAATTCCTCCGGCGAAATGCTCAGGCGGTTTGCGAGGAACTGGGCGGCATAGCGGGACGCCCCGGCGTCGAAGCGCTCAAAATCCCCGCGGATGTGCATCGCGTCGGTCGGGGTGAAGCTGCACCGGAGGATGAGCCCCTCGCTTTCCAGCCGCCTGGTGTTCAGGGTGTAGAGGTCCGCTCCGGCGGCCGCCGCGAGCCGGTCGATCCGCAGCGCGCCGCCCCGGAGGGCGCGGCAGATTGCGCGTTCCTGCTCCGAGTAGAGCGGGTCTTCCGCAATATCCTTGACCAGGCAGAAGAATTCGTGCAGCGGATGGGTTGTTTCCGGCATTTCGGCGGCGAGGGCCGCCAGCTCCTCCCGGACGGAGGGCCACTGGGTCGCCGCCGCGCAGAGGGGAAGGACCCGCTGCGGGCCGACGGTGATTCCGTCCGGCGTCTCGCCGGGCTTTGCGAGCCGCACCCAGCTGTCGCCGCCCAGGCCGATGGTGTGGATGTAGACCGAGTCGACGAAGGTGTCCCACCGGCCGATGGCGACGCCGCCGTCCCCCCGGACCGGGACGCCGTCCCGGACCAGCGCGATGTCGGTTGTGGTGCCGCCCATGTCGGCGACGACGCAGTTTTTCTCCCCGGACAGGGTCATCCCGCCCATCACGCTGGCCGCCGGTCCGCAGAGGATGGTCTCAACCGGGCGCTCGAGGGCGAACTCCTCCGACATGAGGGTGCCGTCGCTGCGGACGATGACGATGGGGGCGTTCATGCCGCGCGCCGCCATATTGCGGCGGACAGCCGCGAGAAAATCGGTGATGACCGGGACGAGCCGCGCATTTAAGAGGGTGCTCGCTCCGCGCTTGATGTAGTTTAAGCTCCAGAAAAGCTCATGGCCGCAGACGGTGAAGAGGCCGAACTTCTCCATCAGCAGGGATTTCGCCTTCTGCTCGAGGGTCGGATTGCGGATCCCCTGGAAGGAGACGACGGCGAGGGAGTCCGCCCCCTCTAAGAAAGGCGGGATTTCCTCGAGAAAGCGGTCCCAGTCCGGCTCCCGGGTGACGGTGCCGTCAAAGCTGATGGCGGCGTCGACAAAGAAGATTTCATCGGCGGGCGGGAGGCCGTACTTCGGGCCGCTTTCGGCGACGGCGTCCTGCTCCGCCCCGATGAGGATGAGCTTTGCGCGGCCGCCCTTGTCCTCGACGCAGGCGTTGGTCGCCAAAGTGGTGGAGAGGGCGAGCGACCCGACCTGCGGCAGCAGGCCGGCGGGCAGGCTGTCCATGACGTCGCTGATGCCGCGGGAAAGGTCGTCCCTGGTGGTCCGGGCCTTGCCCGAGGCGACGACGGCGCCGGTTCCGGCGTCGAGCAAAACGGCGTCGGTGTAGGTGCCGCCGGTGTCGATTCCCAAAACGAGTTTCATATATTGGATCCTCCTGTAATATCTGTATCTGCGGAATGGCTGCGAAAAAGTGCGGAAATCCGGGACGGTTCCCGCCTGCATCCTCCATTATACCCTTGTATTTCCGTCCGCCGCTATCACAAAATTTCGATTTTTTTTGAGGATTTTTGGATATTGCCGGGACAAGGGGAGGAGACGCAAAAATTGTCTGATTTTTTTGCGGAAATGTCTTGGAATTTTTGTGCCGGCATGCTATAATGACAGTAAAATCAGACCCTCAGGAGGCTTTTTTATGAAACATACATGTGTGGAGCATACATGGGCTTTGATCGGATTCGGCGGCATGGGCGGCTGGCACTACCAGAATATCAAAGACCGACTGCCTGAAATCCGCACCAAAGGCGCTTACGATATCCGCCCCGAGGCGCGCAAGGCGGCTGAGGAGAAGGGGCTTTACGCCTATTCCACTCTGGAAGAGCTGCTGGCGGATAAAGAGGTCGACCTTGTCACCATCGCCGTTCCCAACAACTTCCACAAGGACCTCTCCATCCAGTGCCTGCGGGCCGGCAAAAACGTCATCTGCGAAAAGCCGGTCACCATGAACGCGGCGGAGCTGGAGGAGATCATGGCGGTTGCCAGGGAGACGGGCAAGCTCTTTTCCATCCATCAGAACCGCCGGTGGGACAAGGACTACCGCATCGTCAAGGAAATCCTGGACAGCGGCGTCATCGGCAAGCCCTACTTCATTGAAAGCCGGGTGCAGGGCTCCCGCGGCTCCATGTTCGGCTGGCGCAACCACAAAGTCAACGGCGGCGGGATGCTCTTAGACTGGGGCGTCCACCTCATCGACCAGATGATGAACATGATCGACTCCCCCGTCGTCTCCGTCTGCGCGCATCTGCAAAAGGTGTTCGGCAGCGATGTGGACGACAACATCAAGGTGTTCCTGCGGTTTGAAAACGGCGTCTCCGCCACCTGCGAAATGGTGACCAACTGCTTCTATGAGCTGCCCCGCTGGCGGGTCTCCTGCCTTGACGGCACCGCTGTGGTAGAGGACTGGAGCTGCAAGGGCAAGATGGTGCAGCTGAACACCGACGCCGAGATGGCCTGGGACGACGAAATCGTCTACACCGAGGCCGGCCCGACCCGCACGATGGCGCCCCGGCCCAAGACCTCCCTCAAAGAGCTGCCTCTGCCGGAGGTGCAGACCGACTGGACCGATTACTACAAGAATATCCTGGCGGTGCTGGACGGCGAAGCGGAGCTCATCGTCAAGCCGGAACAGGCGCTGCGTGTCATGAAGGTCATCGACCTGCTCTTCAAATCGGAAGAGGAAGGCACCGGCTTTGCCTGCCGTATCTGACAATCTCATATTGGACAGCATGTTTAAGGAGGGTTTTCCATGTCTGAAAAGAAGGTATTGATTTTCGAAGGCGGCTGGGACGGCCACGAGCCCAAGCTCACCAGCAAGCGTTTCGCCCGCCTGATGGAGAAACACGGCTACACCGTCGAGATCACCGACACCCAGGAGCCGCTCGGGGACCTCGACAAGCTGATGGGGCTCGACCTCATCGTCGCCTGCTGGACGATGGGCGATATTCCGCATGAGTACGTCCAGAATATCGCCAAAGCGGTCGGCGCAGGCGTCGGGCTTGCAGGCTGCCACGGCGGCATGTGCGACGCCTTCCGGCAGGATACCGAGTGGCAGTTCATGACCGGCGGCCAGTGGGTCTCCCATCCGGGCGGAGACGGCATCGAATACATGGTCAACATCTGCCACGGCTCCAGCCCCATCGTAGAGGGCCTGGAGGACTTCCCGGTCTGCAGCGAGCATTACTACCTCCACATCGACCCTGCCGTCGAGGTGCTGGCCACCACCCGGTTCCCCATCGTCTCATACTACCACATCTCCAATAAGCCCGTGGACATGCCGGTCGCCTGGACCAAGTTCTGGGGCAACGGGCGGGTCTTCTACACCTCGCTCGGGCATCATGACGACGTCTTCGACAAATCCCCGAACGCCGAGATCCTGATGGAGCGCGGCATGCTCTGGGCCGCCGAGGGCAAGGCTTACGCCGAAGAGCACGGCCTGACCACCACGCGGTTTGAAAACCAGGCGAAAATGTACTAAAATCCCGGGAAGGAGGGCGCCCGGTGCGGAATCTGCGGAATGTGAAGGTCAGCCTGGATTTGCTGCGGGAGCTTCCCTGGGAAATCTGGGTGCTCATCGGCATCGTCGTTTTGACGGCTGTCATCTGCTGGATCATCTATACCCACACCCGGAACTAGCCTTTCTTCCCCTCTTTCACAATGAAACAGTAGGAGGAATGCCCCATGTTCAAACCTGTCAAGGTCGCCATGATCGGCTGCGGCTCGATCAGCGGCATCTATCTGCAGAATATCACCAACGTTTTCAAGGAACTCGAGCTGGTCGGCGTCTGCGACCTCATCCGCGAGCGGGCGGAAAAGGCGCAGGCCGCCTACAACGTCCCCAAGCTCTATGAGACGATGTACGACGCCTTTGCCGACCCGGAGGTCGAGGTGGTCCTGAACCTCACCCGCCCCTACCAGCACTTCGACGTCTCCAAAGCCGCCCTCGAGGCAGGCAAGCATGTCTATTCCGAAAAGCCGCTCGGCGCGGACTTTGAGGAGGGCAAAGCCCTCGTCGCCCTTGCCAAAGAGAAGGGCCTCATGCTCGGCGGCGCGCCCGACACCTTCCTCGGCGCGGGCATCCAGAGCTGCCGCGAGCTCATCGACCGCGGCGTCATCGGCAAGCCCATCGGCGCGGCCTGCTTTATGATCTGCCACGGCCACGAGACCTGGCACCCCGATCCCGAATTCTACTACAAGCGCGGCGGCGGCCCCATGATGGATATGGGCCCCTACTACGTCACCGCCTTAGTCAACCTGCTCGGCGGCATCCAGTCGGTCTCCGGCGTCACCCGCAGCTTCTTCCCGAAGCGGGTCATCACCAGCGAGCCGCACTGCGGCGAGATCATCGACGTCGAGTCCCCGACCCATCTGACCGGCATCCTGGAGTTTGATTCCGGCGCGGTCGGCACCATCTTCACCACCTTTGACGTCCATTATAAGAGCCAGGCCCGGTTTGAGGTCTACGGCACCGAGGGCACCATGATGGTCCCCGATCCCAACTGCTTCGACGGCCCGATCATGGTCCTCCGCCCCGAGGACGGCGAGTGGAAGGAAATGCCCCTCACCTTTGATTACCGCGAGAACAGCCGCGGCATCGGTCTCGCCGACATGGCCTGCGCCCTGCGCACCGGCAGCCCCTTCCGCGCCTCCTGGGAGCAGACCTACCATGTCCTTGAGGTCCTCACTTCCTTCGAAAAGAGCAATGATTCCCACGCGGCTTACCGGATGGAGACCCACTATGACCGCAAGCCCGCTCTGAAGCGCGGCCCCATTCACGGCGTCCTCGAGGAGGGCGCGGCCCTGTAACCCCCATATCAATTCAAGAAGGATAGGAGCGGTCTGCTCCTATCCTTTCTGTCATTTCCGTAAAGGAGGTTTGTACCATGAATTCCCAGTTTCCCAGAACCGTTGTAGGAGGCCTCTCCCTTTCCCGCATGATTATCGGCACCAACTGGCTCGCCGGCTGGAGCCACCGCACCCCCTCCGCGGATGCGATGATCAAGGAGCGCCACGCCGCTCCCGAAAGCATTGAGCCGATGCTCGACGTCTTCCTCTCCCACGGCGTCGACACCATGATGGCCCCCTTCGGCCAGACGCCCGCCATTTTGGAGGCCGTCCGCCGCGCTGAGCAGAAGCACGGCCGCGGGATGATCCTCATCGACACCCCCATGATCAACGTCGACGACAACCCGAACGCCCGCCGCGAGGCGGAAGCCGCTATTCGCCGCAGCCGGGAGATGGGCGCGCAGTTCTGCCTCCTCCACCACTCGAGCGCCGAGCAGCTGGTCAACAAAAATAAGCATGAGATCACCCGTCTGGACGATTACACCAAAATGATCCGGGACGCCGGCCTCATCCCCGGGCTGTCCGCCCACATGCCGGAGCTCGTGGTTTACAGCGACGAGCAGGGCTATGACGTCGAGACCTACATCCAGATCTACAACTGCATGGGCTTCTTGATGCAGGTGGAGATCGAGACGGTCAACCAGATCATCCGCGCGGCCAAAAAGCCGGTCATGACCATCAAGCCGATGGCTGCGGGCCGCTGCACCCCCTTTGTCGGCCTCAATTTCTCCTGGGCGACCATCCGCGACTGCGACATGGTGACGGTCGGCTGCTTCAACGAACGGGAGGCCGCCGAGGACGTCGAGATCTCCCTCGCCGCCCTGGAACGCCGCGCCCCAAATGTCGGGGTGCGCAGCAGCCCCAACCAGAATCAGGCCGCCTTCGGCGCGAAATAACCGATGGATGAGAGAATAGAAAGAAACGGACAGGCGCGCTGCTTTGCCTGCGCGCCGCTCGCCCGGCTGATGGAGGGGCTGTACGACAGGCCGTACAGCCAATATGACGCGGTCATCCGGGCCGCGTCGGAGCTTACGGAAAGCGGCGCCCTGGAGCTGCTCGCGGGGGACTGCCCGCTTGGGGAGGTCGATGCGGTGCTGCGCGCGGAGCGGCATTTCACCGTCTGCCACTACCTGCGGTGCCGGAGCTGCGGCGCGGTCTATTTTGCCGGGGCCTGCATCCGGGGGCAGCCGGTCCTCCGCCGGGAGGAAACGCTGGACGAGAAAAAGCTCGGCCGCCTCCTTTGGGGGCAGTGCGGCAGCTATTTTGACGGGAGATAGCCTTCCGTAAGATGCAGAAAATGCCCGGGAGGGGGCTTTGTGTCCCTCCCGGGCATTTTTGTATCCGCGCGGTCACGCGTGCGGGGAGCCTGCTTCGATCCCCTCGCGCCTGCCGCGAGGGCTTAAAATCTGACGCGGGGCTGACAGCCGCGGCGTCATTGTCCTGCGCGGTCCCGCGCGGTCACGCGCGCGGGGAGCCTGCTTCGATCCCCTCGCGCCTGTCGCGAGGGCTTAAAATCTGACGCGGGGCTGGCTGCCGCGGCGGCATTGGCAGCGCGGACACCGCGCCCGCGGCGGCATCGGCAGCGCGGTCACGCGCTAGAAAAATTTGCGGTAGCGGGAGGGGTCGTAGCCCAGCTCCTCGGCATAGATGTCCGAGAGGGAACGGCCGCTTTCCTGCCACTCTTCCGCCGGCAGGTCGGCCTGGATGCCGCCGTAACGCAGCAGGATCACCCGGTCGAAGATGTTTTCCGCCTCCTCGATGTCGTGGGTCGAAAGGAGAATGGTCTCCCCGTGCAGCAGCCCGGCTGTCATCAGCTTTAAGAAATCCTTGCGGGAAAAGACGTCCTTGCCGGCAAACGGCTCGTCGAGCAGCAGCCAGCGCGCCCCCTTGGAAAATCCTGCCGCGAGCTCCAGCCGGGTCTTCTGCCCCCGCGAGAGGGTCCCCGCCCGCTGGTTCCGGTAGAGGTCGAGCTCGAAGAAGGAGAGGAGCTTCGCAAACCGCCCGCGGTCAAAGCGGGGATAGAAGGCGCAGAGAAAATCCGCGTACTCCCAGGCCGTCATCTCCGGGAAAAAGCTGCCCTCGCCGCTTAAATAGGCAATCTCCTCCGCGCATTTTTCAGGCGGCTGCCCGTCGTAGAGGACGCTCCCTTTTCCCCGCAGGATGCCCGCCATCCGCTTCAGGAGGGTCGTCTTGCCGACCCCGTTGCGGCCTAAGATGCCCACGATCTGCCCGTCGGGCACGGTAAAGCTCACGCCGGCGAGCACCCGGCCGGTCCCGGGATAGGTTTTTTCCAGGTCTTTGACCTCAATCATCGCTCTCGCTCCTTTCAAAGGCAAGCTCCGCCATCTCGCGGTTGTACTGAACCGAATAGGGGTAGTCCTGACCGGCCGGGGTTTCGATTTCCGCCCGGTAGAGCGGCTCTTCCCCCGCGCCGTAGACAGCCAGCCGGTACCGCTGCGGCGCGCCGGGGGAGCCGGTCGTCCCCGCCGCGGCCAGCTGCCCGTCCCGCCAGACCGCGTCCCGTACGCGGAAGGGAAGCGCCCTCACCGGGTGGACCGCCTGCCATTGCCCGCCGGTTTTGCGCACCGCGGTCAGCAGGGTGACGCCTTCCCCGTCGGAAAACCCGGCGCAGAAGCCGTTTTCATCCGGGAAGAAGCAGAAGCTCCCGCCGGAAAGCCCGAGCAGCTCCGGGACAGGGACGCTCCCCTCATACGCCCCGTCCTCCGCCCGGTAAAACCGGAAGGCAAAGCCGTCCGCGCCGTTCACGCAGAGGACGAGGGTCCCGTCCAGCGTCGCGTACAGGCCCAGGATGTCGAGCTGCCCGCCGTCTTCGATCTCCGCGATAGGGGAGGCGGAGCCGATGTTCTGCTCCGACCGGATGTCCGCGAGGGAATATCCCTCCCAATCGGCCGTCCGGTCGAGGCGGTAGATCCGCCGCGGCCCCTCCCATTCCCGGGAGACGGCAGGGGTGAAATAGACGGTTTCTCCCACCTGGGCGGTGGAGGACATCGACCAGCGGCTGCCGTAATTGTCGAAAATGGTTTGCTGAATGGGATTGTCGGAGCCGAGGCGCAAATTCCGTTCCGGGAAGGCCGCGAATTCGCGGGCGATCTCCGTTTCAGTGGGCGGCTCCTCAAAATTGGCGGAGAAGGAGTCATAAAGGGTGTAGGTTTTCGGATTGGTCAGCCCGGTGTCCATCCGGAACCAGCGCTGATCCCCCGGCTGCCAGACGGAGAGCTGCCAGAGCAGGCGGATGTCGGTCACCTCAGCCCGGCAGGTGATGTTATAGTAGCCGCCTTCCTCCGGCTCGGCGGAATAGTGCTGCGCGAGGATGTTGCCGGGCCGGAGGGAGAAACCGGCGATGTAAGAGAGCGAGAGGGGCTCCTCCTCCCCGGGCGGGACGACCGCAATCTGCTGCCGCACCCCCGTCTCATCGACCGAAAAGCAGGTCTCTTCCGCGCCGTCGGCCAGCCGCCCCGTCAGGGTGAAGCCTGCCAGCGCCGCGCGGTCACCCTCCTCCCGCAGGGCGAAGTCCAGCGCCCCCGCAAGGACCGGCGACCATGCCGCCGCGTAAATGCCCCCCGCGGCCAGCAGGGCGGCGGCAATCGAACAGAAGGCCGCGATGTTTCGTTTCTTCATGGAAGCTCACCTCGTTTGGATGGCAAGGTCGTAGAAGCTGCGCCCGGAATCCGCGCCGCCGGCGTCCGGGCCGGCCAGTTCCGCCGCATAGAGCGCCTCCCCCTCCGGCGGGTAGACCGCAAAGGAGATGCCTTCGTCGGTGTAGCAAACAGCCGCCAGCCGCCCGTCCTGTTCCGCCAGGGCGGCTGCCATGCCCGGGATTTCCCGCGGCGGGTGGGAAAGCTCCCACCCCTCCGCCCCGCGCCGGACCGAAAAGGCGACAGAATTCCCCGCAGGGGTCCAGACGGCGGCGGAAAAGCCCCCCTCGTCCGGGAAAAACCGGAAGGAGCCGGATGTGCCGGCGTCATCCGGGGAACGGATGAGCCGCAGTTCCCCCTCCATCTCCCCGGTTTGGGGGTCATAGAGGCGGCAGGAAAGGCCGTTCGTCCCCCGATAGCCCCGGTAAAAGAGGGCGAGGGCGCCGTCCTCTGTCGCGTACAGCCCGTAAATGTCCATTTCTTCCCCCTCGTCGATCGCGATCACCGGCGTCGCCGAGCCGACCGGCTCTTCCGTGGGGCGGAAAGCCGTGTCCGCCCAGTTCCCGGCGCTGTCGGCGCGGTAGATGTACCGCATCCCCTCCCACTGCGCATCGACGGCCGGGACAAAGTAGGTTTCGTCTCCGATTTTCGCGACGCTGTCCATCCGCAGCGGGCTGTCCCCGGCGGAGGGGGGATTGCCCGTTTCATAGGAGAGATCTTCAAACTCCAGCGCTTCGGCGATTTCGGCTGCATCCGGTTCCCGGTCGGAAGACCAGGCGGTCTCCCGCCAGTAGAGGCGGCGGCCCGGGTAGGTGAGCCCGGTGTCGATCCGCAGGGCCTTGCGTTCAAAAGCGCCGCTGCCGCTGACCGTCCACTCCTCCAGGGTGAGCATCAGGCGGCTTTCCGACAGGACGCTTTCCCGGATGCGGTAGGTTTCCGCGCCGTCGATCAGCTCTGCTGTATATTCGGCCCCTTCGGTGCTGTCGGGGACGCAGGCGTACTCGGCCGGCGGCATCGTGACAAAGCCCGGTTCTCCCAGAGAGGGCGGAAGGACGCGCACCTGCTGCGAGAGGCCGGCTTCCCCCAGGGTGAAGGCGATGGTCTCGCTGCTGTCGCCGAAGCGGCCGCTCAGGGAGAAGGCCGCAAGGGCCGCGCGGCCGCCCTCCTCGGCAAGGGTGAGCCGGAATCCCGGCGCGCCGGTGGGGAGCCATGCCCCCGCGAAAAAGGCGGCCGCCGCGGCAAGCGCCGCGCCGATCGAGAGGAAACCGGCGATGATTCTGGTCCGTTTCATGGCGATCCCTCCTTAAAAATCGGCGCGCCGCACCGTTTGGAGGCTGTCTATGGCCGCCACAGCCAGCGTTCCGAGCAGCACAACGGCGTACTGCAGCGGGATTTCATCCGGGTAGAGCAGCCGCTCCCGCAGCAGGAGCACCCACAGGCCGACAACGGCGATCGAAAGCAGCCCGCCCCGGGCAAAGTGCCGCCCCGCAAAGGTCCATCCGGCCCACGCGGCCAGAAGCGGCAGGGTGAGGAAGAGCAGCAGGCTCGAGCAGATTTCCGGCAGGGTCATCGGGCAGAGGATGCGGAAGAGGGAGGAGCGGGTCAGCCCGAGCCACAGCCCGGCGTCCAGCCGGAAGTCCTGCCCGGTGACGCGGGCGATTTCGGCGCAGCGGCCGCTGAAGACGAGGTAGCAGAGGCCGATCCCCGTCAGCACCCCCGCCCAGAGCAGCAGAAGGGCCGCGCAGAAAGCCGACAGCTTGGAAAGCCAGATGCGCCCCCGGCTGCCGGGCAGGGTCAGGAGGGTGCAGATGCTCCCGTTCGAGAAGTCCCGCACCGTCAGCCACACCATCCAGCCGGTCAGGGCCGCAAACAGGACGGCCAGCAGGATGGGCGCCGCCGAGGAGGCGTAAAGCTCCTCAAAGCGGGCGGATTCGTACATTTCCCGGACGGCCAGCCAGTATAAAAGCGGCTGAAACAGGGCGGCGGCGAGGGGGAAAACCCACACCTGCCAGAGGCGGCCGGAGAATTCCCGGGAAAACAGGGCGAGAAATTTGCTTTTCATCGAAGATCATCCCCTTTGTGTATGATTGAGATAGTACATAGATGGCAAAAATTTTTACGGCTCTTCCCACAGCTCGCTGAGCAGGTCGATGACCTGCTTGTAGGACAGGCGCATTTCCTTCGCGCTGCGCACAAACTCGGCGCCGGCTTCGCGCATCAGCTCCGACCCGATTTTGCTGCGGATTTCTTCGGTGCAGCGGATGATGCTCCCGCTGTTGCCTTCGGTGGCGAGTAAGCCCTCCTCCTCCAGAAGTTTATAGGCTTTCTGCACGGTGTTGGGGTTGATTTCGAGCTGTGCGGCCGTTTCCCGGCGGGAGGGGAGGGCGGCGCCGTTTTCCAGTTTCCCTGCGGCAACAAGCTGCCGGACCCGGCGCATCAGCTGCAGGTAAACCGCTTCCTTCCGATTGAGCGTAAAACCGGCCCAGATATCCAAGTCCTCACCTCCCGTATCTCCTTGCTGTTTCCTTCCTTCAAGTGTATTATATCAATAATACACAGCGCTGTCAAGAGGGAAACGCTCTCTTTTCAATAAATTCCGAAAGGAGATGAGAAACAGGAATATTTTATCAAAGTTGGCCGTCATTACTTACTTTTTTTTATAAAAATAACATTGCAAAATTACGGCACTTTTGATATAATGAAAGGCAAGTAAGCTTTTGCGAAAAGCGGGGCAGACTAATGGAAAGACGCAGATAAAGGTGGTGAAAGGATGTCTGTATTGGAGACGATTCAGGCAGAAGAGGAAAAAGCCAGGCAAAAAAAGGCGGTTGTTCTGGAAGAAAACCGCGCAAAGCTCGCTTCCGCGCAGGAAGAGGCCCGCGCCAAGGCGGCGCAGCTGCTCGCCGACGCCCGCCGGCAGGCGGACGAGCTGATTGCGCAGGCGAAAGAACGCCTCGCCGGGCAGACTCAGGAAATCCTCGCTTCGGCGGCCGCGCGGGATGCGGCGGAAGCGGAGGAGGCGCGGAAAAACCTCGGCGAGGCTGCGGCGCGGATCATAGAAAGGATTGAGCAGCAATGATTGTTCCGATGAAAAAGGCGACGCTTGTCATCCTGCGGGAAGATCGGGACGCAGTGACCGAAGCCCTGCAGCGCTGCGGCGAGCTGATGCCCATCCCGCCGGAAGACCTTCCCCCCGGCGCGGAACAGGCGGAAGAATCCCTCCGCGCCGCAGAGGCGCTGCGGCTCATCCGCCCCTACCAGGAAAAGAAGGGGATGTTCGCCCCGCGGAAGGCAGTGACTGCCGCGGAGCTCCTCACCCCCGATGAAAAGGGACGGGAGCTGCTCGCCCAGATCGAGGAGGCGTCTGCCGCCGCCGAGGGGGCGAAGGCCCGGATGGGGGAGCTGGACGCCCGGATGGAGGAGCTGCGGCCCTGGGCCGGCATGGACATCCCGGCCGAGGCGCTGAGCGGCACCCGGTCGGCCGGCGTGTACAGCGGCTATATTGACCCGCAGAAGGCCGACGCCCTCCGCGAGGCCGCTGAAACGCAGGGCGGCGCCGTTTCGATATTGGGCTCCGGCCCGCAGGGAACAGCGGCCCTCATTTACACCTACCGGCCCGAAGAGGGTCCGCTGCTCGAGGCGCTGGCGGCCCTCGGATTCTCCCAGGCGGCTCCGCCCTGCACCGGGCTGCCGGGAGACGCGCTGGCCGCCCTTGCGGAGGAACGCCGGTCGGCTGAGGCATCCTGGGAGGCGGCGCAGGCAAAGCTGCGCGAGCTCGCCCGCAGCCGTGAGGAGCTGGAGCTCTTCTGTGACCAGTCCGATGCAGCCGGAGAGCGGGCGCAGACCCCGTACAGCAAGACGGTGCAGACGGTCTACCTCGAAGGCTGGGTCCGCAGCGACCGGACCGAGCGGCTCCGTAAGGCGGTCGAAAAGGCGGCGGACTGCTGCTATCTCGCCTTTTCCGACCCGGCCGAAGGGGAAACGCCCCCGACTGTCACCAAAAACAACCGGTTTGTCTCCCAGTTTGAGACGATCACCGACATGTTCTCCATCCCGGCAAACGGCGAGCTCGACCCCAACCCGGTCATGGCGCCCTGGTACTGGATCATCTTCGGTCTGATGATGGGGGATGCGGGCTACGGCCTGCTCATGGTGCTCGGCATCGGGCTTTTCAAAAAGCTCAAAAAGCCCCGAGGGGAATTCGGCAAGCTTGTCAACGTCCTCTTCTTTTCCGGCTTCACCACCATCCTCTGGGGCGTGCTGTTCGGCAGCTATTTCGGCGAGACCTGGCATCCCATCCTCTTCGTCCCGCTCGACGACCCGATGCGGATGCTCGTCTTCTGCGCGGTGCTGGGGCTGCTCCACATGTTCTCCGGCATGGCGGTCCAGATGGCGGCCTCTATCAAGGCAGGGCGGTTCTGGGACGCAATTTTTGACCAGTTCAGCTGGATGATGCTGCTTGCC
Organism: Candidatus Merdivicinus faecavium; assembly: GCA_018716285.1. Lineage (GTDB taxonomy): Bacteria > Bacillota > Clostridia > Oscillospirales > Ruminococcaceae > Merdivicinus > Merdivicinus faecavium. Next base: position 4,275 of record DVKD01000030.1, on the reverse strand, counting down.
GGCCTTGGGCTTCTGTTCCTGCCGCAGACCCGGACGGTCGGGGCGGCGCTCGCCATTGCGGGTGCTGTCATCGTCCTTTTTACCGCCGGGCGCGCCAAAAAGGGCGTCTTCGGCAAGATCATCGGCGGATTTGGCGGCCTTTACGGGATTACAAGCTATATGAGCGACATCCTTTCCTACTCCCGCATCCTCGCCCTCTCCCTTTCGAGCGGCGTTGTCGGCATGGTCATGAACCTGCTGGCCGGCATGGTCGGGGGGACGGCGGTCGGGTTTGTCTTCTCCCTCCTCATCTATGTGGTGGGGCATATCTTCAACCTGGCGATGGGCCTTCTGTCCGCCTACGTGCACGACAGCCGGCTGCAGTATATCGAGTTTTTCAATAAGTTTTACGAAGGCGGCGGCTATGCGTTCCGCCCGCTTCAAATTAACCCCCGGTTCGTGGATATAACCGACAGCCGGGAAAATCAAGGAGGAAACTAACATGACACTCGGATTGATTTTGGCGATCATCGGCGCGGCGCTGGCCGCGATTCTCCCCGGCATCGGCTCCGCTTACGGCGTGCAGATCGGCGGACAGGCGGCCGCGGGGGTCGTTTCGGAAAAGCCGGAGCTTTTCGGTAAGCTGCTCGTTTTGCAGGCGCTTCCCGGCACCCAGGGCATCTACGGCTTCCTGATCGCCGTTCTGGTCATGGTCCGCACCGGCATGCTCACCGGTTCGCCGGTTGCGCTGACCACCCAGCAGGGCTGGGCCTTCTTCGCAGCCTGCATGCCGATGGCCATCGTCGGCCTGCTTTCCGCCATTTCTCAGGGCAAGGCCGCTGTCGCCGCCATCCACATGACCGCGAAGCAGCCTGATTCCTCTGCCAAGGGCATCACCATGACCGCGCTGGTCGAAACCTACGCCATCCTGGCGCTGCTGGTTTCGGTCCTGTTCGTCTTCATCGGCATCCCGGTGTAATTCCGGCCGGATAAGGAGGAATTCTCTTGGGTGCAGAAGCGATTTTAGACAAGATCCGCAAGAATGCGGAGGAGGAGACCGCCGCCCTGCGCAGGCAGGGGGAGGAGCGCGCCGCTGCGGCCGCCGAAAAGATCCGGGCGGACGCCGAGGCTGAGGCGGATCTCCTTTTGCAGAACGCCCTGCGCACCATTGAAGAGATGGAGCGCAGGGAGATGCTGACAGCCGGGCTGGAGGCCCGGAAGAACACTCTGGCGGCCCGCCGCGCTGTGATCGACGAGGCTTTCGCCGAGGCGGGGAGCCGGCTCTCGGAACTGCCCGAGGACCGCTGGGAAGCTTTGATTACCCGGCTCGTCCTGGAAGCAGCCGAAACCGGCGGGGAGACGCTCGAGATCCCCCCCGCCGACCGGGCGCGCTATGAGTCCGTCCCGGAAGGGAATCTGCCCCTCATCGGCGAAAAGAGCTTTTTGAAACGCTTAAACGCTGCCCTCCGGGAATCCGGGCGGGCGGGCAAGCTCTCCCTCGCCGATGCGGCGGACGGCCTCAAAGGCGGCTTCCGCCTGATCGGGCCGGTCTATGACGTCAATTGTTCGTTTGAAACGCTGCTCGGCCTTGTGCGGGAGCAGTCGGAGCAGGAGATTTACCGGATTTTGTATCCGAAGCAGTAGAAAGGGGAGGATACCTTGGCGATGGTCAGCTATCCCTTTGCCATCGGGCGGATCCGCGCCCTGGAGCTGAAGCTCATCGACGCCCCCCGCTGGGCGCGGCTGCGGGAAGCGCCCCGCGCAGAGGCGGTCCGGCTGCTGGCCGAAACCGGCTACGGCGGAGGCGTGTCCCGGGACGATCCCGAGGCGATGATCCGGGCTGAGGAGGAGGAAACCCGCCGGGTGATCGCCGAGCTTTCCCCCGAGCCGGCCTGGACGGACCTCTTTCTGCTGCCCACGGACGCCCACAACATCAAGGCGGCCTATAAGGGCAAGATGCTCGGGCAGGATGTTTCCCGCCTTTTTTCCGACGGGGGCACCGTCCCTGCCGAGCTTGTCCGCATCTCGGTCGAGGCGGGGGAGTATTCGATGCTTCCTGCGGCCTTTCAGAAGGCGCTGGCAGAGGAATATGAAAGCCTCCTCGCTTTCAGCGCGGCGATTGACCGGGCGGTCTTTGCACAGATCGGGATCGTCCTGAAAAAGAAGAAAAATCCCCTGCTTGCGCGGTATTTCGCGGCGCAGGCGGATTTTACCAATGTGACGAGCACGCTGCGGGCGGCGGCCCTCGGCTGGGGGGCGGAAAAGCTCTCCCCCATGCTCCTCCCCGGCGGCACCATCCCGCACGAGGAGCTTGCGGCGGCGCTTTCGCCGGGGACGCAGGCCGTCCCGGCAGTTTGCCGGGGGGAATTCTCCGCGGCGATCGCCCGCGTGCTGGCGGATTACGCCCAGGGCGGAAGCCTGACCGACGCGGAACGCCGGTTTGCAGCGGAACGGATCGACCTTTTGCAGCAAGGCGACGACGATCCCTTCAGCATCGGCCCCATCGCCTGCTACCTTTTGCGGCGGGAGAACGAGGCCCGGGAGCTTCGGGTGCTGTTTGCCGGGAAGGCGTGATACGGAAAGGAGGGTTTCCCTGTGCGTGAGGGAAAGCAAAACGGCCGGATGGCCGTCATCGGGGACCGGGAATCGGTCATGCTGTTCCGGGTGCTGGGCGTGGAAACAGTCGCCGCCGAAACCGCGGAGCAGGTCTCCCGCGCGATCCGCAAGCTGGCGCGGGAGGGCTACGCCATCATCTACCTCACTGAGCGGCTGGCCCGCCTTGTTCCGGAGGAGCTCGCGCGCTACCAGGCCCGCACCTGCCCGGCCATCATCCCCATCCCGGGGAGCAGCGGGCCGGACGGCTTTGGCCGGGAAGAGATCCAGCGCAACATCTATAAAGCGGTCGGAATGGACCTGCAATAGTTCAGATACAGAAGGAGAAGAATATGAACAGTCCAAACGAAAGGGAAGCCCGCGGCGTCATCCGCAAGGTGGCCGGCCCTCTGATCGTGGCAGACGGCATGGAGAGCGTGCAGATGTTCGATGTGGTCCGGGTCAGCGAGCAGCGCCTCATCGGGGAGGTCATCGAGCTGCGCGGAGACGAGGCTTCCATCCAGGTATATGAAGAAACGGCGGGCTTAGGGCCCGGCGAGCCGGTCTACGGCACCGGGGAGCCGCTCTCGGTCGAGCTGGCGCCCGGCCTCATCGAGGGAATCTTTGACGGCATCCAGCGGCCCCTCAATGTGATTTACGAGGCGGCAGGCGACCGCATCACCCGCGGGATCGACCTGCCGAAATTAAACCGGGAGAAAAAGTGGAATTTTGTGCCTGCGGCCAGGGTGGGCGACAAGCTCTCCGGCGGCGACATCCTCGGCACAGTCCAGGAAACCCCCGCCGTCCTCCATAAAATTATGATGCCCCCGAAATTGTCCGGCACTGTCGAGTGGATCTACGAGGGAGAAGCCACCATCGTCGAGCCGATCGCCAGGATCCGCAGGGACAACGGCGCGCTCATCGAGCTGCCCATGCTCCAGCGCTGGCCGGTCCGGAAGGGCCGTCCCACCGCCGGCAAGATCGCGCCCAGCGAGCCGATGATCACCGGACAGCGGGTCATCGACACCCTGTTCCCCATCGCGAAGGGCGGCATCGCGGCCATCCCCGGGCCCTTCGGCTCGGGCAAGACGGTCGTCCAGCACCAGCTCGCCAAATGGGCGGACGCCGACATCATCGTCTATATCGGCTGCGGCGAGCGCGGCAACGAGATGACCGACGTCCTGCTCGAATTCCCCGAGCTGCACGACCCCCGTACCGGCCTTTCGCTGATGAAGCGGACGGTCCTCATCGCCAACACCTCGGATATGCCGGTTGCGGCGCGGGAGGCGTCCATCTACAGCGGCATCACCATCGCCGAATATTTCCGCGATATGGGTTACAAGGTCGCCATCATGGCCGATTCCACCTCCCGCTGGGCCGAGGCGCTGCGCGAGATGTCCGGGCGTCTGGAGGAGATGCCTGGTGAGGAGGGCTATCCCGCCTACTTGGGCAGCCGGCTGGCTCAGTTCTACGAGCGTGCTGGCCGGGTGATTACCCTGGGCAAGGAGGGCCGCGAGGGCTCCCTGTCGGTGATCGGGGCCGTCTCCCCTCCCGGCGGTGATATCTCTGAACCGGTCTCCCAGGCCACTCTGCGGATTGTGAAAGTGTTCTGGGGGCTGGATTCCCAGCTGGCTTACCAGCGTCATTTCCCCGCCATCAACTGGTTGACCAGCTATTCCCTGTATGTGGACAATATGGCTAACT